>DATJUA010000046.1:0-122078 GCA_035502815.1 Solirubrobacteraceae bacterium | reverse complement strand
CACGGCGGCGTCGACGTCGGGCAAATCACACGCGCGCCGAACACCCAGACACCCCGGCTCGTCCACGACGTGCGCCCAGAGGGGCACTTCTACCGGTACGGCTGCAGCGACTGCGGTGCCCGCTTCCCGCGCAGCCGGCCGCTGACGCTCGACGGCGCAGAGGCGTGCGCCCAGGCGCACCCCGAGCCGACCGTTTTCTTCTTCGACCGCGCCAATCCAGGAACTCTGGCGCTAGCTGAGCACTACGCCACCATGGGCACGATCATCGTCTTCGAGCCTTCCGTGCCCGCAAACGCCGAACTGCTGCGCCGCGCCGCCGCGGTGGCGCAGGTCATCAAGCACAGCGACGATCGCTCCGTCGGCGGCCTTGACGACTTGCACGTCCGGCCCCGCAGCGGCCAACTGCGTATCGTCACCCACGGCGCCGAAGGCTTGGAGCTACGGATGGGAACCGGTCGCGGACGGCGCTTCCGCGCGCTCGCCACGCTCGCGGTCGACACGGGCGGCGCCGGAGACTGGACGACAGCGGGATTGCTCTCAGTTGCCGTGCACGGCGGCAGGCTACGTGACGACAGGCTCGAGGATGCCGTGCGCTTTGGCCAGGCGCTCGCCGCCGTGAACTGCGCACTCATCGGCGCACGCGGACTGATGGGCATGACCCGCGGCGCGGCACGTAAGCGCGCCCACCGAGTCCTGCGCGAGGGCGGCCTCACGAGCGTGCCACGATTGCCAGCACCGCCCGTGGCCCGAGAGTTCGCAGGTCTGTGCGCGAGCTGCCTAATGCCCGTAACCGAGCAGCTGATCCTCCAAGACCCGGCAAGCGCCGCGTCGATCTAGCGCGGTCCGCTCTGCACGCCGACGATGGCGCTGGACACAAGCAGGGAACCTCGCCGACGCGATGCCCGTCGCCGACGAGATCGCGGGCAAGGCGTTCCCGGTTTAGCCCGCGATCCAGCACAGGGTCGGCGAGCCGGCATCGATGATGCACGTGGTGTGTCTGGCTCCTTGCCTTCAGTCTTCCGGCACGGCTGGGATGCCTCGGGTGCAGTGGCGTGGCTCACGTCAGCGGGGCATCGAGCGAGCGCGGGCCGCGGTCGCGTCTTTCGACGTCGACGTTGCGGCAGTTCCGTTGTGTCGGGCAGGGATCTTGTCGTGTTCACGAGCCTCCTGCGGGTAAGCCATGACGACTACCAGCCGGCAGAAGGGCCGGGGAGGTGGTACGTGTCCGGCGATCGTTAAGGCGTACTCGCTCGTCAGGAGCCGCGCCGCGACTTCTTAGACCGCGAGGTCTACGTCCTGGGCGTACCCCGCTGTCTCGTCAGGGACGTCGGCGGCGACCGCGCCAGCTGCCACGATCTGCACATGACGAAGAAGTGGTGCCGCGGGTGCTAGGAATGGGTAGAGCCCGACAAGCGCCGGCTAGACCTCAAGCGCGAGGGCGGCTCAGGCATGGAGCAGCCCCCCAGCCCGGTCGCTGAGTTGTGCCCGAATGATGACGACACCGCGTCCAGGCACCTATTGGTAGACGCCCCGCCAGCCTGAGCACGGAATGCTCCCCACGCTAGCCGCGCAAATAGACGAGCTGCGACGCCTACTCGAGTTCGGCCGAACCACAGCGGCGGACGGCGAGACGGCCTTCGAGCAGATCGTGTGCGCGACGATGCGCCGATCGACGGCGACAACGGACGGCATCGCCCGATTGCTCCAGGCTGATCTTGGAAGCCAGGCGGCGATGCTATGTCGCTCTCTATCCGAGGACGTCGTAGTCCTGCATTGGCTCGTACTGCATGAGGACGACCCAGCGTGGCTGGTCGATCGGTTCTTCGACCATGAAGCTGCTCTGGCCGCAAGCCGTCATCGGCGCGGCGGCGAGCACGCATGGCCAGGGCCGGAGGCAGGCAGGCCACCGTCCGAGCTGGCCGAGTTGGTCGACAGAATCCGCAAGCCGAGCCGTGAAGGCGGCTACGGTGAGCGCGCAACCACTGATTGGTGGGCGTTCGACGCACACGGCGCAGCCCTTGACTACGTTGATGTCGTCAAGAGGCTCAACCTTGCCGAGCGGTACGCCAATCGCTTCCGCGACGCCAATCCCGATCTACTTGCGCATCACCGGATCGCTGAACGTTGGGCCAACATGCACCTGCATCACACCTCGTCAGGACTGAACCCGGTGCCACGCGGAGAGGGCTTACCTGGCCCCGAAAGCTATCCGCCCGAGTACGTCAGCCATCACGCAGCGCAACTCGCGTACTGGGCGTATGTCTGCCAGGTAGCACTGACGATCGAGTTTCGCTCGCTGCCGCTCATCGCCGAATACGAGCAACTGCTTCAGGATGCTCGGCGAGCGTTCAAGGGCTCGTGGTCACGTCTCCAAGCCGAGGCCGAGTCGCAGTAGCCGACGTGAACCCGCGCGATGGCCGTCACGGCGCGCGTCTCGGGCGCCTACTCCTCCAGGCCGGGGTGCTTTCACGGTGCGACTTCGCCGCGGCGATCGAGGTTGCGACAGTCGATCGTGCAGATCGCTGGGGCCGCGCGGAGCGCTTCACTACACGAGCGACGCCTCGAGCTCGAATTGCGCATCGCCACGAGCAGCCTTACACGCAACCCAACGCAAGACCGCTGCGCGGTCCCGGCTCTCGCACACCCCCCAGGTGGGGGCCCAAGGTCCCTGGTTGTCTCGTGCTGCGCTTCGCCGGTATCTACGATTCGCGGCGCTGGGGTAGATCACTTTGCCTCGTCGGCGCCTTGGGTGCGCGCGCCTGTCGAGATGGATTCGCCGGCCCATATCCTCGCCTGCGGATGTAGCACCCTCTCCTCCCTCAACCGCCGGGGCGTCACGCGAGTGGCGCCCCTTCGGCTTTCGGGGACGTCGTGACCATCACGCTCGGGACTATGCGGGCAGCCCCGCGCGGGCTGGCATCGGTACGATCGCGCGGTGCCTTCGCTCGACGAGATCCTCGAATCGATTGACGTTCGGATCGGCCAACTTCGAGGCGAGATGACATCGTTGGAAGCCGCTCGGGTCGCGTTGCATGGCGGCAATCACCGCTCGACTTCTTCTAACCCGCGCCACCGAGGTCCGCGGGCGAAACGGGCGAAGGGCGCTGGCAGCTCCCGTGTAGCCGCCGCGCAAACCGATACGGGCAAGGCGCCCGTGCCGACTGAAGCCAGCGACCCGATGGTCACGACGGATGACACAACGCCAGTCCGTACAGCGCCGTCGCAAAAGGCCGCCCGCCGATCCGCGTCCACCCGGGGGCCAAGACACCGTCTCGCCCGCGTCCAGGAATTGGCAGCGAGCAAGCTAGAGGCGATGCTCCGTGAGTCCGCTGACGGCCTGAGCGCCGCCGCGATCGTGAGCCGGTCGGGCGCGCGGGATGGCCAGGTGCGACAGATGCTTCACGCGCTGGAGAGCGCCGGAAATGTCCGGCGTACGGGCACCGGTCGCGGCACTCGCTGGCGCATAGTCACCGACGAGGAGCGGATCGCGGAGCGCGCAGCCGAGCTGGCCCGGCGCAGCTCCGGATCGGTGTACGAGCGGCAACCGTTGCCTACCGATTGACGGCGGCCCGGTGTCGATCGACGGGCAGAGCGGATAGACCAACGGACGGCGAGGCCCTCAGCTATAGCCGAAGCTTCACGATCTACAACACCGCCGACAGCCGCCGCAGCCCTGGACTGGTGCGGCGCGCCTGATGAGTGGGATGCTGGGGCGCGGAATGACGGTCGCCGGTGTCCACTTACGGTTTTAGCTGTCAGCTACGGTTGTCGTTAGGCCCTTATCTTAAGATGGAGTTCGGGTGCGGACGCGACGGTCAGTTACCGAGCACTTCCCTAGCCCCACCCTGTGAGGGATTATCCCTCAAGCGTCTCTCAAATCAGACCGGACCAGACCCGACCAGACCCGTGTCGAGGCCCCTTGACAGTGGGTGTATGCGCGGCCCCGCCCGCTCTCTTCAACTCCTTACCATGGAAGTGCTCTACCAGCTGAGCTAAGAGGGCGCTGGGGCGCCAGCGTAGCGCTTCAGAGCTAGGCGGGCCACCGGCGCCACGAGGCGTGCGGCCAGCTCGGGCCGGTCAGCTTCCGAGAGCGTAGGACGCGATGTCGGCGTCGAGCGTGCCTTGGGAGTCGTATTGGCCGACGTGGACGTAGACGAGCTTCCCGGCGCGGTCGATGAAGATCGTGGTGGGTAGATCCCCGATTCCCTGGGGGACGATGTTGGTCATGTTGTCGGTGCTCGTCTCGTAGCTGGGGTAGCTGACCCGGTGCTGGGCCAGGAACGATTGAGCGTCGCCGGCGGAGTCGTCGGTGTCGGCGCCGAGGAACGCCACTTGGCGGCCGTAGTTGGCCGAGGCGGAGGCGAACAGGCCGAACTCCGATTGGCACGGTACGCACCACGACGCCCAGGCGTTGATCACGATCGGATACCCGCGCAGCGCACGGACGCGCGCGGCGAGGGCAGACTCCGACCCCAGCAACTGGTCGGCTTGACGGTGCAGAAGCGCGAGGGCGGGCGGCGAGCCCGACAGCTTGGACTGGGCGGCGGTGGCGCTCGCGGGCGGGGCCGCGGCGTACGCCAGGGCCTCGCGGACGCGCGCGATCAGCGTCTTGGTGCTGGGCCAGCCGAGCGCGGCGACCGAGTAGTACCAGGCGATCTTCCCGGTCGCGGAGACGACCATCAGCCACGGCAATCCCTCGACCTCGTAGCCGTCGGCCAGCCGCCCGTTACGGTCGACCGCAACCGGATAGGGGAGCGGCCGGGGAAGACCGGAAAGGAACCGGCTTAGAGCCCCTGGCGGCTCGACGCTCCCTTCGTCGACCGCCTCGAGTGGGGGCAGTCCCAGGCCAGAAGCCACCTTGCTGTAGCCGGCCAGGCCTTCCAAGCCGGCCGACAACCCGAGGATCTGCTGATCCCAGGTGGCGAAGAACGCGTACACCCGTGGCCGGCCGGGGCCGAGGTGGAGACTGCCGCCGCCCACGCGCGGGACGGTCACCGACGCAGTTGGGGCGATCCCGTCGATCTGGTTATAGGAGAGGTGTGAGTTCACGCGCGGGTGATCGGGCAGGAGCTGCGACGCCTCCTGCGCCACCAGCTGGCCGAGCTGGCCGACCGCGGCGTAAGACTGCTGGGTGAGGTAGAGCTTGCGCTCGCGGCCCTGTGGGTCAATCACGAACAGCGCAGGGGTGTGAGCAACCTCTCCGGCCTCGATTGCCGCCTCGATGTCGTAGGCCTTCCACACCCGCTGAAGCTGGGGGAGCGAGCCCGTGAGGAAGTGCCAGGCCGTGAGCATGCCGTGCAGCTGCGAATAGGAGAACACGTCCTCCACCGAGGTGGACTTGGGGTTCGCATCGATCCCCAGCAGCTGGACCTGGTCGCCGGCCCGGCCGAGCATCGCCTTGGCATCGAGCATCGCGGTGCTGGTCAGCGGACAGATCGTCGTGCACTCGGAGTCGTTGAAGGCGAGCAGCACGACCTTGCCGCGGAACGAGCTGAGCGACACCGACCGGCCGAACTGGTCGGTCAACGTGAAGCCCGGAGCCGGGCGGAAGAGCGTGGTCCCGGGGTCGAGGTATGCGTTGCTCACCAACGCATCACTCGGCGCGGGCGACGTCGTGCCGGCGACGAGCAGCGCGACGATCGCGATGAGACACAGGGCGCCGACCCCTGCGCTCAGCCCAATGACCGGACCCGCACGAGGCAGGCGCAGCTTCACGCGCCGCAGGCGCCCCAGCTGGCGGCGCAGGAGGAAGGCAATTCCCGCCGCCACCGCCACGAGGACGACGATCATCGCGACCAGGCTGTCGGTGCCCGATCCTGATGCGACCGACCCGCTGTTCGACGTGACCGGCGGCTGGCTCGCCGCCGACGCGGGCGCGGGCGCGGGCTGACTCGCCACGGATAGGCGAACGCCGCCGGCGGTGGCCAGCGCGCCGACCGCGGCCTCCGTCGCGCTGGCCAGGCCGGCGCCGCCACGCCCGATCGAGATCCGCTCGAGCGTCCGGTACGCCGTGGCGCTCGAGTGCCCCGGCCAGTTGAAGCCGAGGCCGTTCGGCATAACGACCAGCAGCCGTCCCGTATAAGTCATCGACAGCTCGAGTCCCAGGAACCGCGCATACGCCTGCGGCTGACGCCACAGCTGGGTGACCGCGCCGAGATCGGAGGGGCTGGCGATGATCGCCACCCGGATCGGAAAACCCACGCGCTGGGCGCTCTGGAGCAGGCCGCCGAGCTTGACCTGCTGAGCGACCGAGATGCCCGAGTCAGCGGCGAGGAACAGCGGCTGGTAGACCAGCACGTCGCTGCCAGGATCGCCGTCCGCGGCGGCCGGGGCGACGGGCGCGGCGAAACTGACGGCCAGGACGGCCATCAGCGTGATGGTCAGGGCAGCGAGGCGGACTCTCATTCTCGAGTGGGCGCGCCCGGCATCAGCACACGCTCGCGGCCATCGAGCCGCGGGAACGAGCGCTGGCTGCGGGGCGGGAGGATGTAGTTGGCGCGCTTCAGTACGAAGATGAACTCGTTGATGCCATTGTTGACGGTATCGGTGATGGCCGGGTTCTGAAGCTGGGCGGAGCTGGCGTTCATCGCCTGGCGGGTCTTGACGAAGTCCTCGATCGTCTGCTGCACGGCTACGAAGTGCAAGCCGGCCTGTCCCCCGTCCGCTGTGTTGAAGTCGCGGCGGATGATCAGCGGCCGGTTGTTGCGCCTGACAGTAGCGGAGGTCTGGGAGTGCCCGATCACTCCGTATCGGCTGATCGCCTGACCCAGCAGGTTCGGGTCGCTGGGCGCGTCCGTCGTGAACCGGCTGACCTGTTCGGGAGTCACCTGGGGTGCGTACATGCGGGCCACCCGCTCGCGGTCGGAGAGGTCCTGGTACCAGCTGTCCAGGCGCAGGCGCATGTAGCTGACGTGCATGGTGGTGCCGCCGGCGAACGGCCCGTCGGCGATCGTAACGTCGTCCTCGGTGGCCTGGTTTTTCTTCAGGTTGGACTTGAAGCCCATGAACAACGGCGAACCCTTCGGCACCGGGTTGCCCGGCGGGATGCCGCCGACATTCTGGTGAGCGGCCGGCAGCCCGGCGCCGACGAAGCCCGTTCTCGTCTCCTGCCAGGTCAGGACGCTCGAGAGATCCAGGTGCCCATCGGCGCCGGCCAGCGGCGCGCCGTGGACGAGCGCCGCCTCGACGCCGACTAGGCGCTGCTCGTCGTCGCACGCCAGGTGCAGACAGAGGTCGTAGTCGTCGATCGCCGGCAGCTCGAAGTCAGACAACGCGGTCGCGAGCGGGATCGGCGCGGCGACCCGCAGGAGCCGGGCGAAATAGCCATGTCCCCAGCCGGCGGTGAACAGGAGCCCCGACGGCCCCCAGCGGTACGTGCGCTCGAGCGTGCGCAGGGCCGCCTCGAGCACGCGCGCGTAACCGGCGCTCGGCGTGCCGGCGACGTTGAAGAACAGGAGCCGATCGAAGCGCGGGGCGATCGGGTTGCCGTCGACGTCGAGCGCCTCGGTCGCCGCCCAGGCGTGCTGGCGGGACGGCAAGCCGGGCGGCGCCGCCGGAAGGTCCACCGCCGGCAGCGTCTTGCCGGTGCCCGAGCTCGCCAGCTCGATCGCCACCCCCGCCGCCGCCCCACCGGCGGCGACCGCGGAGGCGCCGATCAGAAACCGCCGGCGGGTCAGCCCCATCCGGCGGGGCTGCGTCCGCTCTGACTCGCTCACCCGGTCGGCTTCCAGTGGAACGGCAGGCTCACCCGGTGAGGCTTCAGCCAGACGTTCTGATACTCCACGTGCCGGGCTGACACCGGCGGCGAGACCAGAAGCGTCAGGTCATAGTTGCCGGAACCGGGTAGCGAGACATCGTTGCCGTAGTGCGGACCCATGTAGCGCGAGATCATCGGCCACTGCCGCTCGTCGAAGACCACCTTGCCGTCCTGGGTGATCGTCGCCCAGACCGAGGCGTACGGAATCGGCACGTTGGTTTGCTCGTCGTTGAGCAACACCATCAGGTGAAAGCTCGTCTTCGAGGTGGGCTTGACCATCTGCTCGGTCGTGCCGTTGTAGATGACGAATGGCACCGCGGTCATCGCCATGGCGGTGATCTTCATGCCCTGCCAATCGGCCGTCCCGAGCGTCTGCGTCGGCACCGGCTTGATCCCGTCCACCGACGGCGCCGAAGCGACCTCTGAGGCCGCCGCCGATGTCGTATTGGTCGGGCCCATGCTCATGCCGGCCATGCTCCCCGCCCCAGACCCGCTCGAGCCCGTGCTCGCCGCCGCCGAGGTCGAGGTCGAGGTCGAGGTTGAGCTCGAACTCGGGGCGTTCTTGTCAGCCGCCGCGCATCCCCCGAGGAGCACGGCGGCGGCGAGCACCGCCGCCGCACGCCCGCTCAGCTGACCTGGACGCTTCGCTGGCAATCTCATGTCGTCGCCCTCTGCGCCTTCAGCCGCTTGCGCGCGGGCTGTGGCGCCCGCTTGGCCTGCGCCTGCGGAAGCGTGTACACCGCGTAGGCGAACAAGATGAACAGCGGCCCCGCGTTCGGATCCGTCGCGCCGCCCTGGAAGATCCCGCCGAACCCCTGCCCGAACACCCAGTAGGCCAGGCTTATCGCGATCGACAGCCATAGGAACTCCTTCGGATGCCAGTTCGCCACCACCGCCACTGCGATCGCCAGCGAAAGGGCGGCGAACACGAGCGCGATCGCCAGGCCGTCGCCCTTGGTCGCAGTCGTGGCCCAGTTCTGGATCGTGCTCAGCCAGCTCATGCCGGACGGCGCGGCCTGGATGGCTCCGGAGGTCGCGTTGGCGCTGCTGCTCGGCGCTTCGAGCCACAGCCACGCCATCAAGGCCCACACCCCGCCCCAGGCCAAACGCGTGCCTCGCGCGCCTAACAGGCCACCGGGACGGCCGTTCGGCCACGCGCTCGCGCCGATCAGGGCGTACAGAATCACCGCACCGGGCGCGCCGGTCAGCGGGCTCGCCATTGTCATGAACAGCATCCCGAACGCCTCGCCGAACCACCACACGATCGGCGCCCAGAAGAACGAGAGGACCAGCGCCGGCTTAACCGTCGGGCGGTAGAGCAGGCCGAGACCGATCACCACCTGCGTGAGCGCGAACAGCGTGTTCCAGAACACCTGGTTGTGCTGCATCGTTTGGGCGCCCCACAGCACGCTGTCATGAACCCATCCGGGCTGACCGGCAACCATGCTGGTCAACATCGCGACGAAGCCCTTGCCGTACATGAACGACTGGAACTGCAGGCCGCCGTCCAGCAGCCAGATCAAGCCAAGCACGGTCTGGACCGTGCGGGGTGCATCGGACACGAAGTAGGCCCGCGCGCTGGTCACGATTGAGCGATCGCGCGACTCGGCCAACCCACGGCCCCGCACCCCAGGTGCGGTCGTAGTCATCTTCACTGCTCCTAGTTAATCGGAGGGATTGCGGAAGGCTTGATGCCCCGCCCGTTACCGCGAGTCGCCCAACCCCATACGACGCGCGCCTCGCGCGCGCGGGGAGTCAGCTCAGAGCGATCTCGACAGCGGCGACATCAGTAGGTGCGCAGCGGGGGTCCGCGATCCGACCAACCATTGGCCAGCGGCGCGAGGCGCGGGATGAGCACCCGCCGCGGCACGCGCACGATGAGGCTCGGCCGAACAAGTTCCAACGGGCGGGCACGCTCGCCAACCTGTCGCAGCACCCACTGAAAGCCATGGAACATCGCGGCGAGCACCAAGCCGACCGCGAGCGCGGCGGGAATGGACCACCACCCGCCGTACCCGAAGATGCCGACCAGGCCTGTGGGATGTCCAGTCGCGAACATTCCCTCGAGGAACTCCTGGCAACTGTAGATCGCCACCAGGCAGGCGGCGTACAGCAACCACAGCGCGATGAACGACAGCGTGTGCCGGGGCAGCGAGCCGCGTCCGGTGAGCGCCCGACCCAGCGCTCGCAAGAGTATGCCCGCCGACACCGCGATCAACAGCACGATCCACGGCACCACCGAGTGCAGATATGAATGGCCCTGCTTCTGGAGCATCAGGCCGGCCCGGCTGCCGAAGGCAAGCCAGTAGCGCAGCTGGTGGACGGCGAAGGCCGCGCCCGGCATCAGCGCCGCCGGCGCTACCCAGTTGACGGCGATGCCGCGTTCAGGACGAACCGTCATCCCACCGGCAAGATACCGCGCTATCGGCGGCGGCACCCATCAGGACTGGATCCGGTCAGATCAAGGACCCTCGGAGCGCTCCTCTGGGAGCGCTCGGCTACCCGGCGCGCGAGATCCTCGCCACCCGCAGATCGGACGGCGCCCCGTCAGCGCGCAAACGCTTCGTCCGGCCGGTCTGCATGCCGTCCCGGTCGATTCTGGCCAGCAGCGCGTCGGACGCCAGCACCTGCCCCGCCTTGGCCGCGGCGGTGACTCGCGCGGCCACGTTCACGTCCACCCCGAGGTAATCGCCGCCCAGCTTGCGCGGCTGTCCCCAGTGGATGCCCGCGCGCATACGCGGGGCGTAGCCGTCGACCTGGATCTCGCATACCGCGTCCTGCGCGTCGAGGGCTGCGTCGACGGCTGCCTCCGCGCTCAGGAAGGTCGCCATCAGGCCGTCCCCCAGACGCTTGACGATCCGCCCGTCGTGCCGGGCGATGGCCGTCTCTACTGCGGTGCCGACCTCGCGCAGAAGCTCGAGCACGGCCGCGTCGCCGGCGCGTAGCGCCCACGAAGAGAAGCCGACCAGGTCGGTGAACAGCAGCGCCATCTCGAGGTCGCCGCGACCCCGACCGGTCGCCTCGGAGACCGATTGCCACACCTGAAGGGCGGACAGGCCAAGTTCTTTGGCCAGGCTTTCTCGGCCTGGCTGAAATGCCGAGACGTTCCGGGCGATCACCTCGACCGGGGCGCGGCCGGCGGTCGAGAGCGGGTCGCCGAACCTCTCGTCGCCCGGAAGGCGGCGGCGGATCCCGCGCGCCACCGACAGGAGTGATGGCTCCCGGTCGAGCCGGGTCATGGCCGCACGCAACCGGGAGATCCGGTCGTCGTGGTCATCGTCTGCCAGCGCGGGGGCCTGGATTGCCTCGCGCTGCCGGTCCTGGTCCGGATCCACTTGGCCGAGGATAGTGAGCGGACCAGCGGCCTTCTCCGGGCCGATGAGTTTCTCCGCACCCTGTGGTCGTAAGGGTGCAACGAGGACAAAGTTTGACCGCGTTCCACCGTAGGGTCGCTCTAATGCTCGAGACAATGGATTACGACCGCAGGGCCGATCGGCTCCTCACTCGCGAGGACCTGACGGGCGCGGCAATCGCGGCCCGCTCGCTGCGTCGCACCTTCAAGGGTGGGATCGAGGCCGTCCGGGACATCGACCTGACCGTCTCCCGGGGCGAGGTGTTCGGATTTCTGGGTCCCAACGGCGCCGGCAAGACGACCACGGTTCGGATGCTGTGCACGCTGCTTCCGCCCACGGCGGGAACCGCCGCGGTGGCCGGGCTCGACGTCGTGCGAGACGCGGCCGACGTGCGCCGGCGGATCGGCGTCGCGCTCCAGGAGATCGGCCTCGATCCGGTGCAGACCGGACGCGAGCTGCTCGAGCTTCAATGCGGGCTGTACGGAATCACGGGAGAACGCGGGCGGCGGCGCACCGGTGAGCTGCTCGACCTGGTCGGCCTCACCGAGGCAGCCGACAGACGCACGAAGACGTATTCGGGGGGCATGAAGCGCCGGCTCGACCTGGCCACCGCGCTCGTGCACTCACCCGAGGTGCTGTTTCTCGATGAGCCGACGACGGGGCTCGATCCGGCCTCGCGCCTGACCATCTGGGACGAGGTACGGCGCATCAATGCCGACGGCGCCACCGTGTTTCTCACCACGCAGTACCTCGAGGAGGCGGACAAGCTGTGCGACCGGCTGGCCATCATCGATAACGGCCGGATCGTGGCCGAGGGCACGCCGGCGCAGCTCAAAGCCGAGATGGGACACGACGTGGTGTCGGTGTCGGTCGACGCCTCCGAGGTGGCGGCGACCGAGGTCGCCCTGGCCGGCCTGCCGGGGCTCGAGCGTGTCGTAGCCGAGGCCGACGGGCTCGCCCTGTATGTCGAGGACGGCGCGAGCTCGATCCCCGAGGTCGTGCGACGGCTCGAGCGCGAGCGGATCCGGGCCAGCGCGATCTCGGTCGCGCGGCCCTCGCTCGACGATGTGTTCCTCAAAGCCACCGGCCGGCGCCTCGAGGGCCAAGACACCAACCAGCCAACGACGGGGGTGAGTTCATGACCGAGGTCGCCCTGCTCGGGCGCCGCGCGGTGCGCGAGGTCGTCCGCTATCCCGAGGCCACCATCCCGACCCTGTTCATTCCGCTGTTCTTCCTCGCGGTGAACATCGGACAGGTCTCAAAGACTTTCCCGAGCACGACGCCGTTCCTCAAGGGCGAGGGCTACGTCGCGTTCCAGCTACCGGTCTCACTGATGTTCGCGGTCGCCACGGCCACGTCGGGGTTGGCGCTCGTGACCGAGATCGACCTGGGCTACTTCGACAAGCTGCTCGTGGCGCCGATCCGGCGATCATCGATCATCCTCGGGCGCCTGACCGCCGACCTGGTGCGCGGGATCGCGACCTCGACGCTCGTCCTCCTGGTCGGGATCGCGCTCGGGGCGCGAATCCGGACGGGTGTGGCCGGAGCGGTGGTGATCGTGCTCCTGGCCGCGCTGTTCGGCGTCGCCTATGCCGGCTTCGGATTGCTCGTCGCGCTGCGCACGCGCAATGTGCAGGCGACACAGTCGAGCTTCCTGCTGTTCTTTCCGCTCCTGTTTCTGACGCCGAACTTCGTTCCGTTCAACCGCCTCTCGCCGCTGATGGAGACGCTCGCGCACATCAACCCGGTGAGCTATGTGATCGTGGGTCTGCGCTCGCTGGTCATCGATGGTTGGAACGCCGGCGAACTCGCCGTCTGCATCCTGGTCATCGTCGCGATGGGAATCGTCCTGACCGGGCTGTCGTTGCGCGTGATCGCTACCTACGACCGCTCATAGTTGGCGCGCTCGGTGACGAGCACGCGGCGACGGCCGCCGCCGGATGACGGCGGTCTAACCCCCGGACACGGGGAGCACCGGCGTGCAGGCGGGATGCTGAGGATGCGCCGGATCGAGCGCGGTCAGCACGTCCGCATCGGCGATGTGGTCGTAGGGCATCGACAGGTGCTCGCCCTGATCGAACGAGCACTGGTTCTGGAGGAGGATGTTGGTGACGTTCGACGCCGGTGGGAGGAACGCCGAGGTGTACGGCGTGACGACCTCGTCGTTGTCTGACTCGATCACGGTGTAGTTCACGCTCGGCGAGGTCTCGCCGCCGGCGTTGAGGTTTGTGATGAAGCTCGATCCGGCCTCCTGCTCGGCGCAGGCCGGACAGTCGGTCAGCGCGGCGTTCGCGTCGGGGAAGTAGCTGGCCAGCGTGAACAGGCCGTCGAGCGTGGTGCCGTTGTTCGACGGCGCGAGCCCGACGAGCGTGTGCACCTTCGCAGCCCCGCCCAGGAACTTGATGTAGTAGCGGGGCATCATCCCGCCCTGCGAATGCCCCACGAGGTCCACCTTTTTCGCGCCGGTGGCGGCGAGCACCCGGTTGACGAAGGTCGACAGCTGCTGCGCCGAGTCCTCGATGTAGCCGGTGGCGTAGATCCCAACCGATCCGCTGTTGTCGTAGGAGCCGTAGTTCAGAGCGAACACGCAGTAGCCGTTGTCGTAGAGCAGCGGCGACAGCGCCTGCCAGTTGTCCGCCATGTCCTCGAACGTGCCGTGCACGAGTACCACCGGGTACGGATGCGCCGCGGACGGCTTGCACGACCAGTTGTTCGCGCCGGGCGGGCTCGCGGTCGGGCTGGCGTGGGCGTAGCCGAGGATTCCGTTGTAGACGACGGGCAGCTGCCCGGCGAATGCCGGCGCCGCCGTGACGGCCAACGCGGCCGTGGCAAATGCGATCGTGATAACGGCACGCAGCCGCATGACTGGCCTCCTCCCGCGAGTTGGACGTCACCAACTTATACCCGCCCGCCCGCGCCGGTGCGCCACCTCGCCGGCGGTGACGACGCCTAGATATCGGCCGATGGCGGGACCAGGATTCGAACCTGGGAAGGCAGAGCCATTGCGTTTACAGCGCAACCCCTTTGACCGCTCGGGAATCCCGCCGGGCCGCTGAGTCTAACGTCGAGCGCCTTACTCAGCGGCCTCGACGACCGGCGGTGAGCGGGACTGGAGGGGTCTGCCCGGCTCGACCTCGTACTCCGAGTATTTCGGACCTCCCAGCGTGAGTGAGCTCCCTCCGCCAAGTCCTGTTGCCGGGATGTACCAGCGACGACCGTCGCCGACGTGGATGAAGACCCAGTCGCACCTGGTGGCGTCGAGACGCTTGACGATGCCGCTCCAACTTTGATTGCCGCCTCGCGTGCACAACGCCACCACAAAGCGGTTCTTGACCCAGCACGTGGACGTCTTGACCTGCACGCGGTCGACGCGAACTCCGAAATCCGCGATTAGGTCGTAGTCGGAGTTTTCGAACAGCGGCTTGCTCACGATGGCCCCGGCGGAGAACAGCCAGTTGATCGCCGACAGTTCGCCGGAGTCACCCTGTCGCCTCGGTGTCCATGCCAATTCCATGGAGGGATCATATGTTCCCGTCCGGACGGAAAAGCCCTGGAAATTGCCACAAAACCGTTACAAAACAGCAACGGAAATGCAAAAGCCTGGACGACGAGCGAGCGCCATCAAAATCAAGAGCTCGCCGGCTGCGCCCTCCCCACCGGCGGCTGAGCCTCCTCGCCGCGCGTGTTGGTCGCCCGAAGCCCGATCACGGCGGCGGCCAGGATGAAGAGACTCCCGACCATCAGCGCCCGACCGAACCCCGCGGTGAGCGCAGCGGGAACGGACGCATGCGCTGCGAGCACGCCATCGGTCCGGCTGGTGGCGATCGCGGTGAAGATCGCCAGCCCAAGCGCGCCACCGAGCTGCTGCGACGCGTTCAGTAGCGACGCAGCCAGACCAGCCTCCGAGGCGGGCACGCCGGCGTTGGCCGCCGTGGTCACCCCCACGAACACCGGGCCGAACCCAACCGAGAGGACGAGCATCCCCGGCAGCAGGTCGCTCACGTAGCTGCCGTGAACCGGGATCCGCGACAGCCAGTACAGGCCGCCGGCAGCGATCACCGCGCCGGCGACGATCACCGGGCGTGTCCCGACCCGTGACAGCAGTTGAGAAGACACTCCGGCCGCGATCCCGATGGCGAAGCACAGCGGCAGGTAGGCCAGGCCGGTCTGAATCGGCGAGTAGCCGAGCACCTCCTGCATGTACAGGGTGAGGAAGAAGAACAGCGCGAGAAAGCCGGCGAACGCGACCAGCTGGGTGACGTCGGCGAACCCGAGCCCGTTGATCCGGAAGATCCGAAGTGGCGCCAAGGGATTCTGGTGGCGCACCTCGTTGACGATGAACGCCGCCAGCAGAACAACCGCGCCGGCGATCTCACCGACGGTCAGGAAGCTACCCCAGCCGACCATGGGCGCCCTGACCAGCGCGTACACGAGCAGCAGCATCCCTCCGGTGACGAGCACCGCGCCGCGCACGTCGACATGCCCAAACCGCCCTCCGGGCCCCGACCCCGACCGCACACCCGACCCCGCGCCCGAGATCAACGCGAACACTCCCCCGAGCACGAGCACGGCCGCGATCGGATTGACGAACATCACCCAGCGCCAGCCCGGCCCGTCGGTCAGCAGACCCCCGAGCAACACGCCGGCCGCCGAGGCGAGACCGCCGACGCCACCCCACACCCCCAGCGCCGTGTGCCGATCCTTGCCCTCCCTGAAGCTCGTGGTGAGGATCGAGAGCGCGGACGGGAGCGTCATCGCCGCGCCCACCCCCTGCGCCAGTCGCGCGCCGATGAGTACGCCGGAGCTCCCGGCGAGACCGCCGATCAAGGACGAGACGCCAATCGTCACGATGCCCGCGACGAGCACGCGCCGGCGGCCGAGCAGGTCCGCGGCGCGGCCGCCGAGCAGCATGAACCCGCCGTAGGTCAGCAGGTACGCGCTCGGCACCCACTGCAATCCCGGCACCGAGAAATGCAGCGCGCGGCGGATCGACGGCAGCGCGACATTGACGATCGACGCGTCGACGAAGTCAAGGAACGCGACCGCGCACAGCAGCGCCAGGGTCAGCTTGCCGCGGCGAGTGGCCAGAAACGATGAAGCCTGGGTCGACATCGGGGCACCTCCGCTATAGGGTTCCGAGAACTACTCGAACACATACAATACGAAAACCATATCATATGGAATCTAAACAACCGCGACCACGCAAGAAACCCCCCGGCGACCCCACGGGGCCTGAACGCGCCCAGACCATCCGCGGCCGGCAGCGGAACATCCAGCAGATCCGAGAATCGCTCCGCCGGCTCCGGATCCAGCTTTCGCTGCTCAACTACCGCGTTGGCGCGCAGCTCGACCTGCGCGACGTCGACCTCGACTGCTTCGACATCATCGACGCGTACGGTCCGCTCAGTCCGAGCGCGCTGGCCAGACGTGCCGGCCTGCACCCGGCGACCATGACCGGCGTGCTCGACCGCCTCGAACGCGGCGGCTGGATCGCCCGCGAACGGGACCCGTCAGATCGCCGGGCCGTGCTCGTGCGCGCGGACCGCGAGCGCTACGCCGAGCTCATGCGGCGCTATGCCCCGATGAGCCGCGCCATGAACAAGCTCGTCGCGGACTACACCGACGGCGAGCTCGCCACGATCGCCGACTTCCTGACGCGCACCGTCGACGCCGGCAAAGCCGCCACCGACGAGCTCGCCACCAGCGAGTAGAACCGGCCCCGAACGGACCGACCGCGAACCGACTCGCGCCCTACGAAGCGTCGCGCAAACGCTGCGCCTCGGGCAGCGCCTCGAGCTTCTTCAGCGTGTGGTTCTCGATCTGCCGGATCCGCTCGCGGGTTACGTTGAAGGCCTTGCCGACCTCCTCGAGCGTGTAGGGCCGCTCGCCGGTCAGGCCGAACCGCATCTCGATCACCTCGCGCTCGCGCTCCGGCAAAGCAGCCAGAGCACGCCGCAGGTTCTCGCGCCGCAGCCGCTCCGAGGCCAGCTCGAACGGCGACTCGGCGGTCTGGTCCTCGACGAAGTCACCGAGTTCGGACTCCTCCTCCTCGCCGATCGGCTTCTCGAGCGACACGGGCTGCTGGGCCATGCGCAATACGTCGCGGACCTCCCGCACGTTGGTCTCGAGCTCGGCGGCGATCTCCTCGGAGGTTGGCTCGCGCCCGAGCTGCTGGACGAGCTGGCGCTCGACGTGCACGACCTTGTTGAGCTTCTCGACCATGTGCACGGGGATGCGGATCGTGCGTCCCTTGTCGGCGATCGCGCGCGTGACCGCCTGGCGGATCCACCAGGTGGCGTAGGTCGAGAACTTGTAGCCGCGGCGATAGTCGAATTTCTCGACCGCGCGGATCAGCCCCATCGACCCCTCTTGGATCAGATCCAGGAACGTGAGGCCCCGTCCCAGGTAGGACTTCGCGATCGACACGACAAGGCGCAGGTTCGCCTCGATCATGCGCTGCTTGGCCTCCATGTCGCCGCGCTCGATCCGGCGAGCCAGGGTGACCTCCTGCTCGGCCGTCAGCAGCGCGACGCGCCCGATCGAGCGCAGGTAGAGCCGCAGCGAATCGAGGCTCGGCTCGACCGTGAGGTCGATCTCCACCTTCTTGGACGAGCTCTGCTCAGGGCGGGGCTCTGACGCTGCCGCTGCGCTCGCCTCGATGCTCGAGTTCTCGGACTTGGCCGGGCGGCCATCCGCCTCGACCACCTCGATGCCCTGATCGTCGAGGTAGGCATGGAGCTCCTGCACCTGCTCCTTGCTGACCTCGGATTCCTCCAGCCAGTTCTGGATCTCGTCGATGGTCAGATACCCGCGCTCCTGACCTTCGGCGATCAGCGGCCGCAGCTCTTCCAGCTCCGCAATGGGAGCGTCATCGCTTAAAAGAATCGACTTCTCGCTCACTCGCCCCTGAGCTCCTCCCTATGCACGCCGAGACCGCCCCCGGCCCGGGGCCCCCCGGCCCACTCTCTCTCGTTCTCCCAATGCGCCGGTCAGGAGTGATACCACAATCCCCGCCGATGTCCAGCGCTTTCGTGCACAGTTAGTCCTCGACCGGGCCGACAGCGCCGCCGGTCTACCCTGTAGGCGTATGGCTTCGAACCTCACATCGAGCGCCACGGTCAACGACGTGCAGGCTCGCCGGCCGTCGGTTCAGCTCAGCCTCTCGCGTGTCGGCGTCACCGGCGTCGAGAAGGTGATCCGTATGCGCCACAACGGCAGCGAGCAGCTGTTCTCGGCGCGATTTGAGTGCGTGGTCGAGCTCGGCTCCGACCAGAAGGGCGCGCACATGTCGCGGTTCGAGGAGGTGATCAACGAGGCGATCGGCCAGGTCGTCCTGGGCGAGTCGACGTTCAAGGTCGAGACGCTGGCCGAGCACATCGCGCAGCTCGTCCGCTCGCGCCAGCAGGCCCGCCGCGCCGAGGTGAGCATCGAGGCGCGCTTCCCCGAGCACAAGCCCGCGCCGTTGTCGGGGATTCAGACCCAGGAGCTGTACACGCTCCACGGCGCCGCGGCGTGCACCGAGCTCGGCACTCGCCGGCTGATCGGCGTCACCGCGCAGGGCATCACGGCATGCCCGTGCGCCCAGGAGCTGGTGGCCGGCGCAGCGCGCACGCGCCTGCAAGCCGAGGGCTTCGACGACGACGACATCGAGAAGATCCTCGAGGCCGTGCCGGTCGCCACCCACAACCAGCGCGGCCTGGGCACGCTGTACATCGGGTGCACCGAACTGTGCGACGACGAGATCGACGCCGGCACGCTGCTCGAGATCGTCGAGCAGGCGATGTCCTCGGAGATCTACGAGCTGATGAAGCGCTCGGACGAGGCGCACGTGGTCGAGAAGGCCCATCGGCGGCCCCGGTTCGTCGAGGACTGCGTCCGCGAGATGATCCGCGGCGTCATCGATGCGTTCCCAAACCTCAACGACGCAGCCTTCGTCGAGGCGCGCCAGGTGAACCTCGAGACGATTCATCAGCACGATGTCGTGGCCGAGCGCTACGGCACGCTGGGCGAGATCCGCGGCGAGCTGAGCCAAGGCACCGCGCCGGCGATGCACAGCACGCGGCGCTCCTGGCTCGACGCCGTCCCGTAGAGCCATGCGTGCCGTCGTCCTCGAACGCCAGGGCGAGCCGCTCAAGCTCACCACGCTCCCGGACCCAGCGCCAGCCGAAGGACAGCTGCTGCTCAAGATCAGCGCCTGCGCGGTGTGCCGCACCGACCTGCACCTGCGCGACAGCGAGATCGCGGCCACCAAACTCCCCGTCGTGCTCGGCCACCAGATCGTCGCCCGGACCGACGACGGGCGGAGAGTCGGCGTCCCGTGGCTCGGGTGGACGGATGGCACCTGCAAGTACTGCATGTCCGAGCGCGAGAACCTGTGCCTGAACGCGCGCTTCACCGGCCGCGACATCGACGGCGGATACGCCGAGCTCACGGTCGCCGACGAGCGCTACTGCTTCGACCTGCCCGACGAGCTCGACGACGAGCAGGTCGCGCCCCTGCTTTGCGGCGGGCTGATCGGCTACCGCTCCTACAAGCTGGCCGGCGACGCTCCCCGCCTTGGCCTGTACGGGTTCGGATCGGCCGCCCACATGATCTGCCAGGCCGCCGTTCATCAGGGCCGCGAGGTCTACGCCTTCACCCGGCCGGGCGACACCCGGACCCAGGACTTCGCAAGGCAACAAGGCGCGATATGGGCCGGGGGCAGCGACGAGACACCGCCAGAGCCGCTGAACGCGGCAATCATCTTCGCGTCCGCCGGCGAGCTCGTACCTCAGGCGCTGAAACACCTCGACCGCGACGGCACGGTCGTCTGCGCCGGCATCCACATGACCGACATCCCCTCGTTCCCGTACGACGACCTGTACTACGAGAAGAAGATCCGGTCGGTCGCCAACCTCACGCGGGAGGACGGTTACGAGTGGCTGGCGCTCGCCCGCGAGGCCAACATCCGGACGAGCATCACCAAGTATCCGCTCGAGGACGCCGAGCAGGCGCTCGCCGATCTGCGCGCCGGCCGCTTCGAGGGCACCGCGGTGCTGGTCATTTGAAACCAACTACATTGAAGACATGCCCCTGATCCCGATGGTGATTGAACGGACCGCGCGCGGCGAGCGCGAGTTCGACATCTACAGCCGCCTGCTCAATGAGCGGATCGTTTTCGTCGGCACGCCGATCGACGACACGATCGCGAACCTGGTCGTCGCCCAGCTGCTGCATCTGGAGTCCCAGGACCCCGACAAGGACATCTCGATCTACATCAACTCGCCCGGCGGCTCGATCTACGCGGGGCTGGCCATCTACGACACGATGCAATTCATCAAGCCCGACATCCAGACGATCTGCGTCGGGATCGCGATGTCGATGGGCTCGCTGCTATTGACCGGCGGCGCGAAGGGCAAGCGCTTCTCGCTGCCCAACAGTCGCATCTTGATCCACCAGCCGTCGGCGGGCTTCGAAGGCCAGTCGAGCGACATCGAGATTCACGCCCGCGAGATCCTCAACACGCGCCGGCGGATCGATGAGATCTACGCCCACCACACGGGCCAGTCGATCGACCAGGTCCACGCCGACATGGAGCGCGACCGGTTCTTCAAGGCGGACGAGGCGGTCGAGTATGGCCTGATCGACCGCGTGATCGAGCACCACTAGCTCATACGAGTAGAGCTAGGTCGCGGGCGCCCGGCGCAGGCGCCCGGAGCCCTGCCCGCGCGTCTCCTCCGGCTCGGGCATGACGGGCCGGGCGAACGCCCAGATGAGCATCAGCACGCCAAACACGAGCATCCCGAGCCCGGTCCACAGGTCGATGTTGATGCCGTCTGCCTTGTGCTTGATCGTGTGCGAGCCGAACACCCCGAGCGCGATCAGGATCAGCGCGTAGAGGCAGAAGAGCGCGCCGATCAGGCGTCGGATGTCGAACCGATTGGCGGCGCGCGCCGCCTCGATCTCGTCTTCGTCGGTCGCGCCGGTCGGCGCCATCGGCTCTTCGCGTGCCTTGGGCCAGCGCAGTCGCTTCTCTGAATCTGAGGGTGACATGACGGTCGGCTCCTAGATGAAGATGATGTTCAGGGCGACGACCAACGCCATCGCGACGCCGCCCAGCAACCAGGGCGAGCGCCACCACAGCCGGTCGCGCGGGTCGGCGTTGACCTCGCGCTCCTCTTTGCGGGTGAGGCCCCAGACGAGGCCCCGCAGCTCCTCCCGCGGCTTGGGCTTGGTCACGAGCGAGACGGCCACCAGCACCACCCCGCCGACGACGAAGGCCCAGATCGACTGCCAGAAGCTCGCGCTCAGCGCCGAGCCGAAGTGGAAGATGATGTGATACGCGGCGAGTCGGTTGACGCCATAGGCGGTCGCCGTTCCGGCGACGAGACTCCAGAACCCGCCCCACGCACTCGCCCGCTTCCAGAACATCGCGATGATGAACGTCGTGAACAGCGGGACGTTGAAGATCGAGAACAGGGTCTGGATGTAATTCATCATGTTCGAGTAGCCCTTGGCGACGAACGCCATGGCGATCGAGATGAGAATCCCGGCGACCGTGATCAGGCGGCCCCAGCGCAGGTAGAAGGCCGGGTCGCGGTCTTTCCAGATGTAGGGCTGGATCAGGTCGTACGTAACCACCGTGTTGAACGCGGTGACGTTGGCGGCGACTCCCGCCATGAACGCGGCGATGAGCGCGACGATCGCGAGCCCCAGCATTCCCTCCGGGAAGAGATTGCTGATCAGGTGCGGGATCGCCGTGTTGTATTGGAGGGAAAGATCCTTGCCGACGCCGAGCCCGTGGACGGTGGCGACGGCGAGCAGGCCCGGCAGGATGATGATCGCGGGCAGGAAGATCTTCGGGTACGCGGCGATCAGTGGCGTGCGCCGGGCGGCCGACAAGTTCTTCGCGGACAGCGCGCGCTGCACCTCGGCGAAGTTCGTCGTCCAGTAGCCGAAGCTGACGACGAAGCCGAGGCCGAAAACCACCCCGATCCAGTTCGACTTCAGCGGGTTGGTCTCATGGTGGATGCCGAGGCCCTTCCAGGCGTGCAGCCCGGCGTTCCCGAGCGCGGGCAACGCCTTGATCCGGTGCTCGAGCCCGGACCAGCCGCCCACCGAGTGCAGCGCCACCAGCGTGAGCGGTATCAGCGCGGCGCAGATGATGAAGAACTGGAGCACCTCGTTGTAGATGGCGGAGGTCAGCCCGCCGAGCGTGATGTAGACGAGCACGACCGCCGCGGCGGCCAGGATCGACCCCCCGATCGGCCATCCGAGCAGCAGGTGGATGATCAGCGCCAGCGCGAACAGGTTGACCCCGCCGATCAGCACGGTCGCGACGGCGAACGTGAACGCATTGAAGATGTGCGCGGCCTCGCCGAATCGCAGGCGCAGATACTCGGGCACCGACCGAACCTTCGCCCCGTAGTAGAAGGGCATCATGATCAGGCCGAGGAACACCATCGCCGGCACCGCGCCGATCCAGTAGTAATGGACGGCGGGGACGCCGTACTGGGCGCCGTTCGCGGACTGGCCGAGGATCTCGAGCGCTCCCAGGTTCGCCGAGATGAACGCGAGGCCGGTGATCCAGGCCGGCAGTGACCGTCCCGAGAGGAAGAAGTCGAGGTCGGTCTTGATCGACAGCCGGGCGATGAACCCGATACCGAGGACCACCGCGAAGTAGATCGCGATGATTACGTAGTCGATCGTCGCAGGGTGAAGTCGCAGCATGAACCTCTCCTTCCGAAGAAGTTCCTACCCAGCCTCACCCGGCCTGACGCCAACTTTTCAAACAGCCCGCGGCACGCCCGCCACCGGACGAGGGCGCCACCACTTAGGGTCCGTAGGGAAACAAGGTTGCTGAAGCTGGCGAGTGGCTGGGGCCGCCTGGCGGGAGGCGGCGAACCGAGACGTACTGGTGGTACGGCGGGTTCGCCGCCTCTCGTCAGGTGGTTCCAGACGCCGCCAGAACAGCAAGATTGTTTTTCTACGGGCCCTTAGACCCCGGCGGCGGCCACCACCTTGCTCGGCGCTTCCACATGCGTGACCGGGAGGCCGAGGCCGCGGGTCTTCGAGATCAGATCGAGCTTCAACCAGCGCGAGATGCCCAGCGGCAGCGTCGAGATGATGATCTCGTCGTAACCGCCGAGGTTGACGGCGTCCTGGATCGCCATCAGCGGCTCGGGGTCGCCGACGCTGCCCGTGACCTCGGCACCTGCGGCCTCCGATAGCTTGGGCAGCGCCGCGGCGAGCACCCGCTCGGCCTCCTCCATGCCGGTGTCCTGGGGATCAACGAGCTTGTGGATTCCGTGTGGCTGCTGCGGCACAACGAGATGAAAAGCGACCGGACCTCGCTGCGCGCGCTCGCGGACGGCGTCGAGCAGCCCGGGGGTCGCCGCCGTCTGGTGGGCGACGACGAGGACGTTGGCCGGCTCTGGCATTGCTCACCTCCAAGTGAGATGGACCGGTCGCCCGAGTATCGCACCGCGTGCGGATCCGCACAAGACGCCAAAAACAGGCGTGTTCAGGACTCGTCAGCCATGGCCAACAACGTGGTCACCGTGTTCCAGTTGCGCGCGGTTCCGGTCGCGCCCAGCCCGCCGCGGGATGCCACCTTCGCCCACAGTTTCGAGCGGCCGATCCCCTCGGGGTGCCAGGTGTAGAGCTCGCGCCCGACCGACACCAGCCGCTCGGGTTCGAACGAGAGGAGGTCGAGACGCGCGAGGGCCGCATCCTCGATCTCCTCGTCCAGGAACGTCACCTGGTAGCGCCTGGGATCGACCGCCACGTCACCCAACGGATTGCGCGCCACCACCTCGGCCAGCTCGTCGCGCGTGCGCACGATCACGTCGACGTCGAACCCGAACTGCTCGGCGATCAGCCCCTCGGCCCGCGAAGCAACGCCCGCCGGATCGCTCGAGCTCGACAGGACGACATTGCCGCTCGCCACGTACGTCCGCACGTCCTCGAACCCCGCCTCGCCCAACAACGAACGCAGCGCCGGCATCGAAACCCGTTTGTGCGAACCGAGATTTATCCCGCGAAGGAAAAGGATCTGGGAATGGTGAGGCGGTTGCCGCCTTTGTGAGCTTTTGCGCGCCACGTTGCGGGGAACTACGGACTGGGGTCCGGGGCGGACGCGGATGTATACGGCCGCCGGTCCGCCGATGTCATTCACGCGAGCCGGAACTTGAGGCCGGCGCCCGATTTCCCTCGAAGAAGAATACGGAGCCGCGTAAATGCGCAAGACCAAGGACAAGACGGGTCGCCTCTCGGCCCAGGAGACGCTGGAGCTGTGGCAGCAGTACAAGCAGACCGGCGATGCCCGGATCCGCGACCGCCTGGTCCTGACCTTCGCCCCGATGGTGAAGTACATCGTTTACAAGAAGGCCCGGGAGATCCCGGCCCGCTGCGAGGTGGAGGACTTCATCTCGTGCGGCCTCGAGGCTCTGATTCGCTCGATCGACCGCTACGACCCGAACAAGGGCGCCACGCTCGAGCAGTTCGCGTGGACCCGGATTCATGGAGCCGTGCTCGACGAGCTGCGCCGCAACGACTGGGCCCCGCGCTCGCTGCGCCGGTGGGACCGCGACATCAACAAGGCCAACGAGCAGTTCGTCGGCCTGTACGGCCGCAAGCCCTCAAAGCAGGAGCTGAGCGAGTCCCTCGGCATCTCGACCGATGACCTGCGCACCCGCCAGGACGAGATCGCCCGCTCCCACGTCGGCTCGCTGAACACCGTGGTGCTCGCCGAGGACGACACCACGATCGAGCGGATCGACACCCTGCACTCCGAAGATCGCGAGTGCGATCCGGTCCACTCGGCGATGCGCGAGGACGCCAAGACGCGTTTCCGGGCCGCCTTCGAGCGCCTCCCCGAGCGCGAGCGCAAGGTGGCCGTGCTCCTGTACGTCTACAACCTCACCCTGCGCGAGATCGGCGAGATCCTCGGCGTGACCGAGAGCCGCGTCTGCCAGATCCACGGGCAGATCACCAAGAAGCTGCGCGCCGAGCTCGACGCCGACGAGCAGCTGTTCAGCGAGGTCGCGTAGTAGCTCGCAGCTGGCTGCCGGACGCGAGCCTAAGGCAGGTCCGGCAGTTCACCCGTGCTCGCCGCTTCGGCGGCGGCCCGATTCTCCTGCTTGACCTCGAGCCAGATCTCCTCGCGGTAGATCGGCACCGAGCGCGGCGCGTCGATCCCGATCCGTACGGTTTGCCCGCGGACCTCGAGGATCTCGATCACGGTGTTCTCGCCGAGCATGATCCGCTCGCCGGCGCGGCGGCTGATTCTCAGCATGCGACCGGCTCTGGCGGAATCGAGCGGGAGCTCATGCGGCGTCGCTGGCCGGCGCGCCGTCGGCTTCGCTCCGAGGCACCAGAGGCACGCGGAGCTCACACCCGGGCGCCTGGTTGATGACCTGCCACGCCCGGCCGTCCCGCACGAGGATCGGCGCCTTGAGGTTGGCCGTGAAGTCCTCGAGTGCCGGCGCCGCCCGCACGGTCACGTAGACGTCCATCGCGCTCGAGGCGTCGAGGCCGAGTCGCTCGGCGTCCTCATCCACGACCTCGACCTCGAAGTCGGCGAAGAAGCGATGCGGGTTGGTCACCGGCAGCGCGAGGCCCGGGTCCTCGAGGGACTGCAGCCACATGAACGCCGCCTCCGGATCCTTCGCGATCAGCGCGTAGCGCGATCCGTCCAGGCCGATCAGGCCCTCGGGGAACTCGATGACCGCGCCGGGGTCGATTTCCACGGACCCGAAGCGCGAGCTTTCGATCGTCAGGGAGGACAAAGCGCGGGTTACTTTAATGGAATGGTCGGCGGCGCCTGACGGCGGCGCCTTAGATCGAACAGTCGGCGGCGCCTGACGGCGGCGCCTTAGCTTGAGCTGCCGAGGAAGTTCATGAGCGACTCCTGCACGATGTCGGCGCCGCTCTGCAGAGCGGCTTCAAACGCCGCCTGTTCGCTCGAGAACTGTGTCTCCGTCGCCGCCATGTCGGCGTCCTCGGTGTTGGACAGCGTGTCCGTGGTGGTGTTCTGAAGCGACTCGATCCGCGTGGACGCCATCTGCAGGCGGTCGGTTGTGCCGCCCACGCTGGTCGACAGCGCCACGAGCGAGTTCAGGTTGCTCTGCAGGTCCGTCAGGTCGGTCCCGCTCAAGGCGCTCGAGTTGCCCGCCTGCATGTCGTCCGCGATGTTGCGCAGGGTGTTCAGCAGGAGCCCGTCGCCGGCCGAGGACCCGGAGGTCGTCTGGCCGTTGCCGAGCACGCTGGACAGGTTGACGTTCACGGTGACCGAGCTGCCGGGGGCGATCTCGCGCGTGACCGAGCCGGTGTCCCCGGCGTAGGTGTCGTCGGATCCCGCCTGGTAGGGCTCGGTGGTGGTCGCCGCGCCCGAGAAGATGTACTGGCCGTTGTACTGCGTGTCGGCGTCCGACTTGATCTGGTCGATCAGCTGGTCGACCTCGTCCGCCGCGGCCGACATGTCCGACTGGGTGTCGGTGCCGTTGGCGGCTTCCTCCACCAGCTCCTGGACGGTCTGGACCGCGCTGGTCATGTCCGACAGCGCGCTCGTCGCGGCGTTGGCCCAGCCGGTGCCGTCGTTCACGTTGTTCGAGTAGGTGGTCAGATCCGACAGCGTGGTGTTCAGCTGCAGCGCCAGGCCTTCGCCGGCCGGGTTGTCCGAGGGCTCGTTGATGGAAAGGCCGGTGGACAGCTCCTCCTGGGACGTGTCGAGCTGGTCGAGGTCGGATTGGATGCCGGACAGCACCATCTGCGACGTCATCTCGTTTGTGATTCGTCCGATCATCTAGATCACCCGGACACCATCTGCAGGAGCGAGTCGAACGTGTCGTCGATCGTGCTCATCACCCGCGCCGAGGCCTGGTAGGCCTGCTGGTACTGGACCAGGTTGGTCATCTCCTCGTCGAGCGAGACACCGGACACGCTCTGGCGCTGATTGCTGATCGCCGAGAGCACGGACTGAGCCGTGGTCTGCGCGTCCTGGGCCGATTGGACGTCGCCGCCCACCTGCGTGACAAACGAGTCGTAGGACTGCTGGGCCGAGCCGCCGCTCAGGTTGGACACCGCGGTTGCCTCGGCCTCCGTATACGACGTGGTCGAGGCGCTCAGGCTCGAGT
Organism: Solirubrobacteraceae bacterium; assembly: GCA_035502815.1. GTDB lineage: Bacteria > Actinomycetota > Thermoleophilia > Solirubrobacterales > Solirubrobacteraceae > Palsa-465. The sequence continues at coordinate 94,854 of DATJUA010000046.1, read as the reverse complement.
TGACCGCGATCGTGGCCGCCGTCGTCCCGGTGGGGTCGAAGAAGGCCGGGGCTGTGGCGCCGGCCGCGTCGGCCGTCGAAATCGCGTTGTTGACGGTGCTCACGAGCGAGCTGGCGACGCCGTTGAGCGAGTTCAGGTAGTTGGTGAGCGTGCCGTCCCCGGTCGTCGAGTCGTACTGCCCGAGCAGCGCCCCGAGCGTGCCGCTCGAGCCGCTCAGGTTGGAGTCGGTCAGGTTCTGCGTCAGGTTGACCGTGCTGCCGTCGACCAGCGGCGTGGAGTCGGTGGTGCCGTTCTGCGCGGCCGTCGCGGCGTTCCCGAAGCTCACGTTCACCATCCCGTTGGACTGGGTGGTCACGTACACGTTCGAGTACTGCGAAAGGTCGTCGATCGCGTTGTCGCGCTGGTCCTCGAGCGTGTCGTCGTTGATGCCGGCGGCCTGGGCCTGGGCGATCTGCCCGTTGAGTTGGGCGATCTCGTTGGCGTCGTTGGCCACCGCCCCGGTGGATGTGTTCGTCAGGGTGTCGTACTGCTGGGTGACCTCGGACTGCAGGCCGGTGATCGACCCGGCCAGCGTGTTCAGGCTCGATGCGACGGACTGGCCGTCGTCGATCACGGCCTGCATGTCGCCCTGGTTCGTGGGGTCGGTGGAGAGCGTGTCGAAGTCCTGGAAGAACTGATTCAGGACGGTCGACAGCCCAGAGGTGGAGCCGGACGAGGAGTTCGTCTCTCCGAGCGCCGACTGGGCCTGGGTGAGGTAGGTCACGTCGGTGTTGTCCGCGCTCGTCTGCGAGTTCTGGGAGCGGTACTGACTATCGAGGAACGAGTCGCGCACCCGGGTGATGTCCTCGACCGAGACGCCCGTGCCCAGCTCCGCGTTGTTCCCGGTGGAGCTCGGGATCGTCAGCGAGCCATTCTCGGTCAGGTTCACCTGCTCTTCGGTGTAGCCCGGCGTTGAGGCGTTGGAGATGTTCTGGCCTGCGGTGTCGATCGCCGCCTGCGCGGCCTCGAGGCCGCTGAGCGCGGTTTGCAGGCCGAGATAGGTCGGGATGGTCATGGCGCGCTCAGACTTCCAGGTCCAGGATGCGACGGCCGGTGACGTCGGCGGCGGTCGTGGCCAGCCGGTCACCACCCGCGTTGTAGCTCTCGTCGCCCCCCAGGCCGGCGAGCTTCAAGAGGTGATCGAGGAAGGCAAGTTCCTGGGTCATCAGCGCGCGGTTGACGTGGTGCTCGCGCCGGATCTCCTCGAGCATCCCGCGCAGCTCGGCGCTGCGCGCGGCGGCGATCTGCGCCGACTCGGCATCCATCACCGTCTCGAGCATGTCGACCGTGACCGACGCGGGGTTCGAGTGCAGGCGCACGCCGGCCCGAGCGAGCAGCAGCATGCGCTCGTTCTCGAGCAGCCGGCGGCGTTGCAGCTCGGCCTGGAGCAGGCCGGTCAGCTGCACGACGTTGCGCACGTCGCGGTTGCGAATCGCGACGCCCTGCTCGAGCACCACCTGGAGCAGGCGGCGGGCGGCCACCAGCTGCGCCTCGAGGTGGGCGATCACCTCGCCGGTGAGAACCGTGTCGGCCTGGTCGTAGACGACGGACGTGCTCATGTCGCGCTCCCGCCGGTTGAGGACGTGGACGACGTCGACCCGGAGCCGGTTGACGTGCTGGACGCCTCGCCCTGCGGCGTGCCGATCTGAGGATCGATGCCCCTGGCCAGCTGGTCGGCGATGCCCAGGCTCCCGGCCGACATGACGCTGTCGGTGAGAGCGGTCGGGATCAGGCTGGCGAACCCGCTGGTGGCGGAATCCGAGCCGAGGATGCCGCCCGAGGCGTCGTCGCTGTCGTCACTGTCGTCGCTGTCGTCCGAGCCGAGGCTCGAGTCGTCGGTCGGGCTTTGGATGGTGTCGGCCAGCGAGGTGGTGAGCTGCTGCATGAGGATGTCCTCGAAGCCCAGCGCCTCTTGGTAGGCCTGCTTGGTCTGCGCGTTGCCGTTGCGGATGTCGGCCGGCTCGAGCGCCTGGTTGATCGGCGGGAGATTGGCCGAGGTGAGGGCCGGCTCGTAGGAGGCGGCGCCGGATGCGGACAGGATGCTCATGGCTTGATCTGGTTGGCGATCGTCAGCATCTGGTTCTGGTACTGGACCGCCTGGCTGCTCATCGAGTACTCCTGCTCGGCACTCTCCATCTTGGCCATCTCGTCACCGAGGTTGACGTTTGACTCCTCGAGCGAGCCTTGCTGGAGCGTCGCGTTCTTGGCCGGCCGGATCGCGCCGCTGGCCGCCGTGGTGGTGAACACGTTGTTGCCCTGGGGCGTCAGGCCGGTCGGCGCCGGCACGTCGACGAGCGAAAGCTTGCCGACGGTCTTGCCGCCGGCCTGGACGGTTCCGTTCGCGCTGATCGTCACCTGGCTGGGGTCCACGCCGGATGGGATCGTGATCGGGGGCTGGACGAGCATCCCCGTCTGGGTCTCGAGCTGACGCTTGTTGTTGAGCTGCAGCGAGCCGTCGCGGGTGAGCCCGATCGATCCGTCCTGCTGGCGGACCTCGAGGTACCCCGAGCCGTTGATCGCGACGTCGAGCGGCTGGCCGGTCTGCTCGATCGAGCCCTCGGTCTGGTCATACCCGACCACCTGGGCCGCAGCGCCGGCGCCCGTGGGGACATCCGAGCCGTACTCGCCGTTGGAGTAGAGCAGGTCGTGGAAGCCGACGATCGTGGACTGATAGCCGGGCGTGTCGACGTTGGCGATGTCGTTGGAGATGGCGTCGAACTGCTGCTGCTGGGCCTCCATGCCCGATGCAGCGGAGTAGAGACCTTCGATCATGCTTTATCAGCCTCCCGTGAGCGACCCGACCGACTGGGCCGCTTCCTTCATCGTTGAGTCGATCGTCTGAATCGCGTTCTCGCCGGACTGGTAGCTCTGCAGCGAGGTGATCATGCTGACCATGGTCGTGGTGGCATTGACCGCCGAGTTCTCGAGCTCGCCCGACTGCACCGTGCCGGTGCCGCGGCCGCTGAGCGTGCCGGTGTAAAGGTTGTTGCCCTGCTTGGTCGCGTTGGTCAGGTTGAACACGCCGAGCGAGGAGGCCGGCACGGTTCCCTGGGCGCTGACGGTGATCGTCGCGCCGTTCTGGGAGAGGACCGGGTCGCCCTGCGAGTCGGTGAGCAGGCCCTGCGCGTTCTCCTGGAACTGCCCGTCACGGGTGTACTGGGTGCCCTGCGCGGTGCGAACGGCGAAGAAGCCGTCGCCGGCTATGCCGAAGTCCAACGGCTGCCCGGTCGAGTACAGCGACTGCGGCGTCAGGTTGACCACCGGGGCGCTGAGCTGCACTCCGGTGTCGAGCGTCCCGATCGGCTGGCCGGTGGCGGTGTTGGCCAGCAGCAGCGAGCCGAAGCTCTCCTGGACCGAGGAGTCGGTCTTGTAGCCGGGCGTGGATGCGTTCGACAGGTCGTTGGCGAGCTGATCCTCTTGGACCTGTTGGGCGAGCATCCCCGACGCTGCGATGTAAAGGCCGGCATCCATCGTCCCTCGTAGTCGCCCGTCCGGGATGATCCTTGAGACATGGATCCGGTCGCGGTGGACGTTCGTCTGATCAACGCGGTGCTCGCCACCGAGCTGAAGGTCGCCCCGGGCCGCGTGCTGATGGCCCGGGTGGTCTTCGCCGACGGGTCGGGGCGCGGGTCCTTGAACATCGCCGGGACCACCCTCGAGGCCGAACTGCCCAAGGAGGTCCAGACCGGGCAGGACCTGCGCCTGACCGTCTCAGACGTGAGCGCCGACCGGATCGAGCTGAGCCTGTCGGATCCCAGCCTCGCGGCCGCCGCCGCAGCGACGGCGGCGTTGCCGGGCGGGGGCGACTTGCAGGTCACCGAGCGCGACGCCGATCCGGACACGGGCGGCGGCCAGCCGGGATCCGGCCGGCACACGCTGGCCCTGCGCTACGACGCGCCTGCCCTCGGCCCCATCGACCTGCGCTTCGAGCTCGACCCGGAGTCGCTGCGCCTCAGTGCCACGTTCGCCGCCGGCGATCCGCACGAGCGGGCGCTCGACGCGGCGGGCGAGCTTCAGGCGACGCTGGCCGCCGCGCTCGGCCGGTCGGTGACGGTGGACGTCGACGCCCGCCACGAGCCGCTCGACGTGTATGCCTGATTCCGAGCAGCAGCCACCCCGCCGGCGCGCCACCGCGCTGCGCTACGAGCAGGGCCGGCAGGCCCCGGAGGTGGTGGCTACCGGCGCGGGCCTCGTCGCCGACCGGATCCTCGCGGCCGCGCGCGAGGCGGGCGTGCCCGTGCGCCACGATCCGGGACTGGCCCAGGCGCTCGCCGCCCTGGAGCTGGGCGACGAGGTGCCGCAGGCGCTGTGGACCGCGGTGGCGGAGACGCTCGCGTGGGCCTACCGCCTCGACGCCGGCGCCGCCGGCCGCCGCCGATAGAGCCGCCGCCGATAGAGCCGCCGCCCCGCGACGCCGCTCAAGTCGCCCGCGGGCCTGCCGATCTACCCGAAGGCCTCCCCCTCGGAAGGTGGTTCCCTCGAATGGCTCTACGCCTCACTGGCACATCTCTGTCCACTCCCGACTCCGCCGGCGTCGCCGGCGATCAGTCCGCGCCGCCCGAGAGCGGGAGCGCGTTCGCCGCCAATCTGGCCGCGCAGGCCCGCCTCCACCTCGGCGCCAACCAGCGCGAGCGCTACCACGCGCTGTTCGAACGAGCGGCCGAGCACAAGGATCCCCAGGCCGTCTATCACGCCCGGGTCAGGCTGATCGAGGAGGGGCTGGAAGCGGCCGGCCGGGCGCCCTCGACCGCGCAGGCGGCGCAGCTGTTCGTCGCGGTGGCCAAGGCGGCCATCGATGTGCTCGAGGAGGAGCCACGCGAGCCGGTGCTGCTCAACTACGCTGGCGTCGCCCTGTACGAGCTCTGGAGCCTCGACGCGGCGCACGACATCTTCAAGGCGGCCCAGCGGCTCGATCCCGCCCTCTCGCACCTGAAGCGCAACCTGTCAGAGCTCGGCCGGCGCCGGCGCGAGCGCTCCAGGGGCGACGGCCCACGGGGGCCGCTGCACGCGGCGGTACCCGGTCTCGCGGCGCGCGCCCGGAGCATCGCCACCAAGGCGCGTCCCGCCACCGGCCTGACCCTCAGCCTGTGCATGATCGTCCGCGACGAGGAGGACATGCTCCCGCGCTGCCTCGCAGCGGCGGCGCCGGCGGTGAATGAGATCGTGATTGTCGACACCGGGTCGACCGACCGCACGATCGAGATCGCCCACGAGTTCGGGGCCAAGGTCATCGAACGCGAGTGGACCGGCTCCTTCTCCGAGCCCCGCAACGTGTCCTTCGAGGCCGCGACCGGGGACTGGATCATCTATCTCGACGCCGACGAGGTGCTCGTGGCCGAGGACGTGCAGCGGCTCAAGGCACTTACAGGACGGGTCTGGCGGGAGGCCTTCTACCTGGTGGAGACGAGCTATACGGGGGAGTTGGGCGAGGGCGGCGCGGTCACCAACAGCGCCTTGCGCGTCTTCCGCAACCGTCCGCACTACCGCTTCGAGGGCCGGCTGCACGAGCAGATCGCCCAGCACCTTCCCACCTACGCCGCCGGCCGGATCGAACAGAGCGTGGTCCGGGTCGAGCACTACGGCTACCTGGGCGCGGTCCGTGACGCCAAGGAGAAGTCGCGGCGCAACGTCGAGTTGCTGCGGGCCCAGCAGGCCGACAGCCCGCCGTCAGCGTTCCTGCACTTCAACCTCGGCACCGAGTACTCGGTGATCGGCGACCACGCCTCCGCCCTGTCGGAGTACGAGCTGGCCTGGAGCATGATCGAGAGCCGGGGCGAGGAGAGCCACGACTACGTGCCGACCCTCGTGCACGGGATCGTCGATGCGCTGCGTTTCTGCGGGCGCCCGGAAGAGGCGATCGCGCGAGCGCAGGACGGCCTGAAGCGGTTCCCCGGCTTCACCGACCTCGTCTTCACCCAGGCCCTCGCATCGATCTCGCTGGGACGCGAGGAGGAGGCGATCGGCCTGTGGCAGCGCTGCATCGAGATGGGCGATGCCCCCTCCCGGTACGGCGCCGCGGTCGGCGGCGGTTCCTACCTGCCGCGGATCGCTCTGGCCGAGCTGTACATGCGCCGGGGCGGCCTCGAGTCCGCGCGCGAGCTGCTCGAATGGTGCGTGGCCAAGCACCCGAGCTTCCCGGGCGTCGTCGCTCCTTACGCGACCGTGCTGCTGCAATCCGGAGTCGATGGCGACGCCGTCGCCGCCGAGATCGAGGCCCGCATCACCGATCTGTCTCCGGGGGCCCGATTCATGTTGGCCAGCGTCCTGTACGCGCGTGGTGCGATGGCCGCCGCCGAGCGGCAGTTCCGCGCCGTGCGCTCGGCCCGGCCGCAAAGCTCTCAGGTCCGCGCCCGGCTCGCCGAGGCGCTGCTGAACCAGGCTCGCTACGGCGAGGCCGCCGAGGAGGCCGCGGGCGTCCCCGAGGATGACGCGTTCGCCGGCCTGGCCTGTCGGATCGAGCTATGGGGCCGGATCGCGGCCGGCGATCTCGACGGCGCGCAGGGCGCCACTGCACGGGCCGCCCGCGCCGGGGTATCCGCGGCCGAGCTCGACGTGTTCGCCGGCTGGCTCGAGCTGGCCAGCGGAATCCAGGAGCCCCGCAGCCTGCGCGTGGCCTCCACGCCGCTACTCGGCGTGATCCTCGAGACGCTGCTGCGACTCCACGACTTCGAGGCGTTCGAGAAGCTGCTCGGGCTGCTCGAGCGCTCGTCCCTTCCGCCCCGCGAGCAGCGCGAGCTGCTCGCCTCGATGTACCTCGCGCATGGCTTCCTCGCCTCGGCGGCGAAGGAGTGGATGGCGATCTGCGAGTCCCGTCCCGACGCCCGCGCGCTCCTGGGTCTGGCGCGCGTGGCGGCGGCGCACGGTGAGCTCGCGAACGCCGCCGTGTTCGCCGCCGAGGCCCTGCGCCACGATCCAGCCAGCGCGCCGGCGCGAGAGCTCCTGGCCCGCTGCTCTAACGAGCCCCAGCCCGAGCCGGCGGTGATAAGCAACTAAACGAACGGCTGAGCAAGCTCTCAAGTTCTTCCGGCTGCGCTCGATTATCCCACCTGAACGGGAACGGATCCCGCTTTCCAAGGTAGGAACCGCCGCATCCAAGGAGGAATGCAATGAGTTTTGATATCGGTTCGGTGGGCCGGACGCCCGCCCCCGCTTCTACGCAAACGACCCGATCCTCGGCCTCTGGGCAAGCCCAGGCGGCTTCATCCGGGGACACGGTCACCGTCGACACGATCCCGGCGAGCCCTCCGGAGGAGGTCCAGGACGCGATGGGAGTCGCCAATCAGGCCTATCAGAGCCTTCAGGCCCAGGGCGCCGAGCTGCGCTTCAAGGTCAACGAGGCCACGGGCCAGCTGAGCGTCGAAGTCCACGACACGCATGGAAACCTGCTGTTCACGGTCCCGTCCAGCACGGCGCTCGACGTCGCCTCGGGGCAGCCGCTCCCTTCCGCTCCGCCAGTAACCGGGTAAAGCTCGACCCCCTCACCGCCGACTAGAAACAAGACGATGTCTTCAACGATCAGCAGCACCGGCACGGCGTCTACCGCCACCAGCTCCAGCTCGTACCAGAGCGGCGACCAGCTGACCTCGTTGACGGGCTACAACGAAATGCAGGTCACGGGGCTGGCTTCCGGCCTCGACACCGACGCCATCGTCCAGGCGGAGATGGGAACCCGCGACCAGCAGGTGACCGACGTCACCAACCAGCAGACAGGACTGACCGACCAGAACACGGAGCTGACCGACATCCAGAACGCGCTCCAGACTGTCGCCAGCGACGCGCAGGCCCTGGGCAGCGAGTCGCTGTTCGCGCCCACCCAGACGATCACCTCGACCGACGCGACGACGGTCAGCGCCACCGCGAACTCCGGCACCGGCGCCGTCGTGGGCGGCTACGAGATCACCGTGACCGCGCTGGCCAGCGCCTCCCAGCGCACCTTCTCGTTCACCAGCCCGAGCTCCGCCGACACGGTCACGATCGACGGCCAGCAGATCTCGCTGGCCGCCGGGTCCTCCGCCGACAGTCTCGCCAGCCAGATCAACTCAAACAACAAGCTCGACGTGTGGGCGACCGTCACCCAGGAATCCTCGAACGGCGGGCCGGCCACGATCGTGCTCTCGTCCCGCACCACGGGCCTGCCGCCGGAGAGTGGCTACATCAATGTCTCGGACACCGCCGGAGCGCTCACCGACACCGGCGATGACATCGGCGGCACCGACGCCGCGTACACGATCAACAACACCGGCACCCAGTACTCGTCTTCGAACACGATCACCGGGGCCTCGCTGGGCAACAACGGGCAGCCAACCCAAGGCCAGGGAGCGACCGAGACGATTCCCGGCGTCACGCTCAGCCTCAACGGCCTAACCGGGTCGACGCCAGTGACGATCGACGTCGGGTCGCCGACCGTGGACAGCTCGAGCGTCCAGTCTGCCGTCCAGCAGTTCGTTACCGACTACAACTCCGCGGTGTCGATGATCGAGACGCAGCTGAGCCAGACGCCGTCGAGCTCGGACCCATCGCAGGGCACCCTGTACGGCGATTCGAGCCTGAGCCAGCTGCTCTCGAGCATGCGCAACATGATGGACTCGACGCTCAAAGACCTCCCGAGCTCGATGGACAACATGCTCGACCTCGGGGTCAACACCGGTGCCGCCACGGGCAGCGGCGCAATCTCGCAGAGCAGCCTGGACGGGGACTTGACGCTCGACACGAGCACTCTGACCAGCGCGCTCGCCAGTAACTCCGACGAGGTCCAGTCGCTGCTTACCAGCTGGTCCATCCAGTTTTCGGATCTGGCCAACAACGCCGCCTCTCCCGGCGGCAGCATCAGCACGCGGATCTCGGGCAACCAGACACAGATCAACTACCTGGGTAGCGAGATCAGCAACATGGACTCCGCCAACTCGGAGTATGAGCAGATGCTCGTGCAGCAGTTCGCGGATATGGAGTCGGCTGTGTCGAAGAGCCAATCCACCAGCAGCTGGCTGACCGGCCAGACGAGCGCCTCTTCCTCGAGCTAGCCGCTCAGGGATCGCCGGCCCCGGTCGATCACTGGGGCGTAGGTAACGCCACCGCAGTCCCCACGAGCTTTCAGCCGTGGGGATCCTCGTATCGCAATTCACCCTCTAGGAGACCTCGTCCCAATGCCCACATCGCTCGCCACCCCCAGCGCCTATCGTGAGAGCGCCGTGCTCAGTGCGTCCCCTGGGCTGCTCGTCGTGATGCTGTATGACGGGGCGCGGAAGTTTCTCTTCCAGGCCGGGGTGGCGATGCGGGATGGCCAGATCGAAGTCGCGAACGGCAAGCTGACTCGCGCCGAGAACATCATCCAGTATCTCCGGGACACGCTCGACTTCGACCAGGGCGAGATCCCGAACAACCTGGAGTCGATCTACGTCTTCTGCCTGCGCCAGCTCCGCCAGTCGCGCTTCGAACGCGATCCGGCGGTGCTCGAGCGGGTCAGCTCGCTGCTCGGTCAGCTCCGCGAGGCGTTCGCGACAATCGCGGAGTCATGAGCAGCCCCGAGGCGGCACCCTACGAGACGCTGGCCCGGAGCATCGAGCGCGAGCTCGAGCTCGTGGCCGAGGGCCGCTTCGCCGAGCTGCTGACCCTTCAGGCCGAGCGCGACGCCCTGATCGCGCGCCTTCCGGACACGCCGCCGGCCGCGGCGGGTCCCGCGCTGAAGCGCGCCGCGGTGACGCAAAAGCGCGTCGAGATCGAGTTCCGGCGCCAGCGCGAGGCACTCCTGCTCGCCCTCGGTCGCGTCCAGCAGGTCCGCCGTACGGCTCGCGGATACGCGCCGCCTCGGCAAGCTCGCCCGCGGGTGCGGGCGACCGCCTGAGGCCGCACCGAGCCCGACCTAAAGATTCCGTCAAAGCGGCCGATTTGCGGGGCATGCGACTCGTCCGGATCACGGATCTTCTCGAAGACGCCAGGCTGGCGCGCGACATCCTCACCGGCAAGGACGCGGCTCCGCTGCTCCGGGCCGGAGTGACCCTCAACGACCGGTTCATCGAGCATCTGACCCGGGCCGGCATTCGGGCAGTGTGGGTCGAGGACCGCTACAGCCAGGGCATCGATCCCGAGCCGGCGATCGGCGAGCAGACCCGCGCGCTCGCCACCCGCGTGCTCGTCGCCCTGCACGAGGAGGCCAGGCAGGCCGCCTTCGCGCGGCGGGCGCTCGATCCGGAGGCCACCGAAGATCTGAGCGAGGCGGTCGACGCCATCCTGGAGGAGATCGAGGATTCCGATGGCAAGGCGCTCGTGCTGGCCGACCTGTGCGGTCCCGACGCGTACGCCATCCAGCACTCAATCGACGTCACCGCGCTCGGCCTCCTGATCGGGCGGGCGCTGATCCTCGAGCACGGTTGGCTGGACTACAAGGGCGAGCGCCACGATGACCGCCACGAGGAGCGCCTGTTCCGGCTCGGCGTGGGGTTGCTGCTGTCCGACATCGGAAAGCTCGCGATCCCCGAAGCGATCATCAACAAGCCCGGCAAGCTGTCCGAGGAGGAGTGGGAGACCGTTCAGACCCACCCGAAGGCCGGCGTCAAGCTGATCCGCGACACACCTGCCTGGTGTCCGCTGGTCCAGGCCTGTGTGCTGCGCCACCACGAGCGCTGGGACGGCAGCGGCTACCCCGAGGGCAAGGGCGGCACCGAGATCCACGAGATGGCCCGGATCGCCGCCGTCGCCGACACGTTCGACGCGATCACCTCCGAGCGCCCCTACGCGCCGGCCAAGCCCGTCCACGCGGGCGTGCAGGCGATCCTGGCCGGCGCCGGAACGCAGTTCGATCCCGTGATCTGTGAGGTGTTCTCGCGCCGGGTGGCGCCATTCCCTCCCGGCATCGAGGTTGAGCTCGTGGACGGCCGCCGCGCGGTCGTCGTGAGCGTCTCGGAGTACCAGCTCGACCGTCCCGTCCTGCGGGTGATCGGCGGGCCGGACGCGCCGATCGACATTGACTCCTCGCAGGACCGCAGCATCCAGATCGCCGGCTGGACGCCGGTGCAGGTCGGCGGCGCCGCCGAGGCCGCCTAAGGCGCCGCCAGGCGCCGCCGACAACTTCCAAAACCCCCCGAGCTCCCGCCAGTCGCCCCGCCCCGAAAGGACCCCAAGACCGTGTCGCTTCTGCTCTCATCCGTTCGCCGGCAGCTGATCGCCGGCTTTGTCGCGGTTTCCCTCGTGTTCGCGATCGCGCTGGTGATCGGATGGTCGGGCATCGGCTCGGTCGACGCCAAGGTCCAGTCGGGCTCGAAGTCGCTGCCCACGCTCGAGCAGGCCACCGGCCAGGCCCGCGCCATGGTCGCTTCCGAGGCGATCACGCTGCTCGCCCCGAGCACGATCAGCGACCACCAGGCTGACGTTCAGACCTTCCAGAAGACTATGCGGGCGCTCGATCGCTACGCGACGACTCCCGCCGGCCGCCGTGCCGCGGCCGCGCTGAACGTCGCGTTCGCGACCTGGCAGAGCCTGGACAACGAGGTCGTGGCGATGGCGAGTGCCCACAACGTGGGGGGTGGCACCCAGATCGTCCAGGGCCCGGCCGACCAGGCCGCCGATGCCCTCACCGCCGCGGTGGACAACGTCAGCATGTCGATCTCCAACGGCAACGCGGCGGCGGCGAAGTCGACCGCCTCGAGCTCCCGGACGCTCATTCTGGTCATCGCGCTGATCGCGCTGCTGATCGCCGCGGGCATCAGCCTCAGCCTGTCGCGCGACTTCAGCGAGCGGATCAAGCGCCTTCTGAACGGCATCAGCGACCTCGACAGCGAGGCGCTGGCCGAGCTCGAGACCGGCCTCGAGGCGATCGCCCAGGGCGACCTGACCCATGAGCTCGAGCCGAAGATCGAGACGATTCCCACCACCCGCGTGGATGAGGTGGGCGAGCTGACGCGCACCTTCAATGCGATGGTCGAGAAGACCCAGAGCAGCGTCGCCGCCTACAACACCACCCGCGCGAAGGTGGGCGCGATGCTGCGTGACATCGCCGGCAACGCCGAGACGCTTTCCCTCTCCTCCCAGCAGATGGCCAACACCTCCGAGGAGGCCGGCCGCGCGGTCGGCGAGATCTCCCAGGCGGTGAGCTCGGTGGCCGCCGGCGCCGAGGATCAGGTCCGCTCGATCGCCGAGGCGAAGATCCTGACCGACGAGGTGGCCCTCGCTTCGCAGGCATCGGCCGAGGGTGCCCAGCAGACCGCGGAGGCGGCCGCCCAGGCGCGCAACCTCGCCGAGGAGGGCGCCCGCGCCGTCTCCCAGGCCACGGAGGCGATGCATGCGGTGCGCAGCTCGAGCGCCCAGGCGAGCACCGCGATCCGCTCGCTCGACGCGAAGAGCGAGAAGATCGGGGAGATCGTCGACACGATCACCGGCATCGCCGAGCAGACCAACCTCCTGGCCCTGAATGCGGCGATCGAGGCGGCCCGGGTCGGCGAGCAGGGACGCGGCTTCGCCGTCGTCGCCGAGGAGGTCCGCAAGCTGGCCGAGGAGTCGCAGTCCGCCGCCTCATCGATCGCCAACCTGATCGACGAGATCCAGCACGAGACGCGCAAGGTCGTCGAGGTCGTCGAGGACGGCGCTCGCCAGACCGAAGACAGCGCCGCCACGGTAGAGCAGGCCCGCGAGGCGTTCGCCCGCATCTCGGAGTCGGTCCAGGACGTGGGCAGCCGCGTAGAGCAGATCGCCGGCGCGATCCAGGAGATCGCCAGCGCCGGCAACCGCGTCCAGGACAGCATGACCTCGGTGGCGGCCGTCGCCGAGCAGTCGAGCGCGTCCTCGGAGCAGGTGAGCGCCTCGACCCAGCAGACGAGCGCCTCGACCCAGCAGATCGCCTCCTCGGCGAGCGAGCTGGCCAGAACCGCCGAGGAGCTCGAGCGGCTCGTCTCGCAGTTCACCCTCGCGTAGCTTCGAGCGAACGCGTTTGACGGGCCGCCTGCGACGGCGTCCGTGGGACCCTCCGACCCCGTCCGGACGGGACTGGGATTTGTCGGCGCCGCCTGACGGCGGCGCCTTAGACGGCCCCACGGACGGCGAGCGTCAGCGAGCCCCACGTAAAACGTGCCAAACCCGGCCTCGATGGTCGCGCCGTGTGCACATAAGCATGCTCACCGTGCTTATGTGCACGACCCGCCGGCGCCGGAGGGCGCTTTGCCACGTTTTGCATGGCGAGCCCGGCCTCGCGCGGGTTGCGGCCAGAACAACCGTCCAAGCCCCCACTAAAGGATCCCGGCCAGGCGCCGATTCATGGGAGGACTCGATGGATCGGGTCGCAGCCAAGCCCAGGGAGGGCAGACCATCCAGGTTCTTCACCCATGTCCCTGCTTGACGCCACCCAGTCCGCCCTCGAGTCCGCCATGAGCGGTGCCGAGCTGCGCAACACGCTGCTCACGCAGAACCTCGCGAACGTCGACACCCCGGGCTACCAGGCCCAGGACGTGAACTTCCAGTCGACGCTGAACCAGGCGATTCAGGCCGGCCAGTCCCCGAGCAGCGTCACCTTCCAGCCTTACACCATCCCGGGTTCCAGCGGCGCCGACGGTAACGGGGTCGACGCCGAGCAGCAGGAGGCGTCGTTGTCCGAGAACGGCCTGCTCTACGAGACGCTGACCCAGATCGCCTCCCAGCGCGAGTCGATCCTCGAGAGCGCGATGGGGATCGGACAGAGCTGATGAGCTTCTTCGACGCGATCAGCATCGCGGCCAGCGGCCTCACCGCCGAGCGCACGCGCATGGACGTGACCTCCGAGAACCTGGCCAACGCCGACACCACGCAGGGAGCCAACGGCCAGCCCTACCAGGAGCAGGAGGTCGAGCTCCAGACCGTCGGCGGCTCGAACAGCTTCAGCAACGTGCTGTCCGGCGCGATGGGCGCGGGCAGCAGCTCGGTGCCGGCCGGGGGCGTCGAGGTGACCGGGATCGTCTCGAGCTCCACGCCCGACCAGGAGGTCTACGACCCCGGAACCCCGGGCGCCAACGCCCAGGGCTACGTGAAGATGCCGAACGTCAACTCGGTGAACGAGATGGTCGACATGGTCGACGAGTCGAACTCCTACCAATCGGACATCACGGCGATGAACACCGCCAAGGACATGTTCGAGAAGACGCTGGATCTGCTCAAGTGATTCCGGCGATCTCAGGAGCCATCGGGCCGCTGGGCTCGAGCGAATGGAGCGTGGGCTCGATTGGCGGGCTCGGCTCCGCCGCGAGCACCGGCACCGCCGCCACGAGCGGCACGGGCAGCAGCTTCAGCGATTCGCTGACCAGCGCGATCAACTCGCTCGACCAGACGCAGACCGCGGCGAGCACCGCGTCCGAGCAGCTCGCGACCGGCCAGACCACCGATCCCACCCAGGCGATCGAGTCGGTCGAGAACGCCTCGCTGTACATGGACCTCGCCTCGCAGGTCCGCACCAAGCTCGCGGACGCCGTGACCCAGGTCTTCCAGACCCAGATGTAACCCCCGCCGGACCCCCCGCTTTCCCTCCCTCGAACCCCCCTCCTCCTCTATATGGACATCCGTCAGTTCGTCTCAAAGCTCTCACCCAAAGGCTGGGCCATGGTCGGCGGCTCGGTCGCGGCCGGCATCCTGTTCCTCGTCGTCGTCATGCACTTCGCCTCGGCGCCCAGCTACACCACGCTGGAGACCGGGCTCGACCCGGCCCAGACGGGCAAGATCACCTCGTCGCTCGATGCCAAGGGGATCGGCTACCAGATCGGGGACGGCGGGACGTCGCTCGAGGTGACCTCGAGCCAGGTGAGCCAGGCACGGATCGCGCTCGCGACGGCGGGTCTGCTCGGCGTCGGCTCGGAGCAGCCCGGCTTCACGCTGCTCAACAGCTCGCAGCTCGGCGCCTCTGACTTCCAGCAGCAGGTCACCTACATGCGCGCGCTCGAGGGTCAGCTCGACCAGACGATCGACCAGATCCAGGGGGTCGACTCGGCCACCGTGAACCTGGTGCTCCCCAACCAGCAGGACGAGCTGTTCGGCGACAACAGCCAGTCCTCGAGCGCCTCGGTGCTGCTCGATGACGACAGCTCGCTCAGCTCGAGCTCGATCCAGGGGATCGCCAACCTGGTCGCTTCGAGCGTCCAGGGCCTGTCGACGGGCAAGGTCACGATCACCGACTCGAGCGGCGCGCTGCTGTGGCCGAGCTCGGGCTCGGGCAGCGGCACCGGCGGTGGCCTCCCGGCCGCGCAGTCGGCCGACGAGCAGTACGACTCAACCATGACCACACAGGTCGACGCGATGCTGGCTCAGACGCTCGGCCCCGGCAAGGCGCAGGTCGTCGTCAACGGCAACCTCGATACCAACCAGTCCACCCAGCAGAGCCTGACCTACGGCAAGAAGGGCGTGCCGCTGACCGCGCAGACGTCGAGCGAGACGCTGGCCGGCAGCCCCAGCTCCTCGGCCGGCGGGACCACCGGCACCATCCCGGCCTACACGTCGACCACCGGCTCGAGCAGCAGCAGCTCGAACTACAAGGACACGTCGAACAACACCACCTACGGCGTCGACAAGACGATCACGAACTCGACGATCACGCCCGGCGCGATCAACAACCAGACGGTGTCGGTGCTCGTCGACAAGTCGGTGCCGGCGTCCGAGCTACCCGCGATCCGCAGCGCGGTGGCCGGCGCGGTCGGCCTGAACCCCAAGCGCGGCGACACGCTGTCGGTCTCCCAGATCGCGTTCACCAAGGCCGCCGCTCCGGCAGCCACCGCGGCCGCATCGAACAAGATGCTCGGGTACGCCAAGTACGCGATCATCGGGCTCGGCTCGATCATCTTCCTCTTCCTCATGCGCCGCAGCCTCAAGCGGCGCGAGCGGGAGACGTTCGAAGGCCAGCCCACCTGGCTGCGCGAGCTGGCTACGCCGCGTCCGCTGGCCGCGCTCGCCTCGGGCGGCGACGAGGCCCCCACGGACATCAAGCGGCTGCGCTCCCCGGTCAACGTTCCCAAGCGCCAGGTCGAGGAGCTGGTCGAGCGCGATCCCGATCGCGTCGCCCAGCAGGTCCGGGCCTGGATGAGCGAAGACTAGGCCGGGGACGGAGATGGCAGCCGAGCTCGAACAAGCCACCCCGACCGCACCGGTCCCGGCCTCGGCCGCCAAGGCCAAGCGCGCCGAGTTGAAGGGGCGCAAGAAGGCCGCGGTGCTGCTCGTGTCGCTCGGACCGGACAAGGCGGCTGCGGTGTTCAAGCACCTGCGCGACGAGGAGATCGAGTCCCTGTCGCTCGAGATGGCCAAGCTCCAGCGGGTCGACCCGCTCACCACCGGGAGCGTCCTCGAGGAGTTCGCGGCCACGATCGAGGCGTTCGACTCGCTGATGTCCGGCGGCGTCGACTACGCGCGCGAGGTGCTCGAGCGCGCGCTCGGTCCCGAGCGGGCGCTCGAGATCATCGGTCGGCTGTCCAGCGTGATCGAGATGCGGCCGTTCGAGTTCCTGCGCCGCACGCCGGCCGAGCAGCTCGTCACCTTCCTGCGCAACGAGTCCCCTCAGACCGTCGCGCTCGTCGTCGCCAACCTGCACACCACGCTCGCCTCGCAGGTGCTCTCGCACCTACCGGCCAGCGAGCAGGCCGAGATCGCGATCCGCATCGCGCGCATGGGCGAGACGAGCCCCGACGTGGTCAAGCAGGTCGAGGCCGTGATGCGCAAGAAGCTCGACAGCATCGTGCAGCAGGAATACGTCCGCGCGGCAGGTGGCATCAAGTCGCTGGCCGAGATTCTCAATCACGCCGACCGCTCGACCGAGCGCAACGTGCTCGACGCGCTGACCGAATCCGACGAGGAGCTCGCCTCCGAGGTCAGGCGCCTCCTGTTCGTGTTCGAGGACATCGTCAAGCTCGACGACCGCTCGATCCAGCTCGTCCTGCGCGAGGCCGACCAGAAGGACCTGGCGCTGGCGCTGCGCGGCGTCAACGACGACGTCAAGGAACGGATCCTGTCGAACATGTCCGAGCGCGGCGCGACCATGCTCGTCGAGGAGATGGCCTACCAGCCGCCGCAGCGCAAGCGTGTGGTGGAGGAGGCGCAGGGCCGGATCGTGGCCATCGTGCGCAAGCTCGAGGAGGCCGGCGCCCTGGTGCTCTCACGCGGCGAGGAAGATGCAGTCGTCTAACGGGCACGCCGGCACGCGGGTGGGCGGGGACGTCATTCAAAGCTACGCGTTCCGCCAGCTCGACGCCCCGGCGGGCACGACCGACGGCATCGCCGACGTCCTGTCCGCGGTTCGCGCCGAGGCCGAGCAGATCCGCGCGCAGGCGTGGGCGGCCGGCGAGGCCGAGGGCCGCGCGGCCGGCCTGGCCGCCGCTCGCTCCGACGCGCAGCCCGCGCTCGCCGCGCTCGGGGCCTCGCTGGAGGCGATCGAGCAGGCGCGCGAGCAGCTGGTGGCCGAGCTCGAGCAAGACGCGGTCGAGATGGCGCTGCGTCTGGCCGAGCAGATCATCGCCGGCGTGCTCTCGGTGCAGCCCGAGCGCGTGATCGACGTGGCCCGCAACGCGCTTCGCCACCTGACCGACCGCCGGCACGTGACACTCGTCGTCAACCCCGACGACCTGGAGCTCGTGAGCGAGTGCGTCGAGCAGCTGCAGTCCGGCCTCGGCGGGATCGAGCACCTGGGCGTCCAGGCCGACCGTCGGGTCAATCGCGGCGGTGCGATCGCGCGCACGGACACCGGCGACATCGACGCCGGCATCGACGTCCAGCTCGGTCGCGCGCGAGCGCTGGTCGCCGAAGCCATCGCCGGCCCCGCCTCCGATGACGAGTAACCTGGCCCGCGCCCGTCGCGCCCTGCAGGGCGCCGACCTCTCGCGCCGGGTGGGACGCGTCTCGGACCTGATCGGGCTGATCATCGAGGCGACCGGAGTGCAGGTCGAGATCGGCGAGGTGTGCATGGTCGGCGACGGCCGCGAGCCGGGTGGGCGGGATTCCGTTCCAACCGAGGTGGTCGGCTTCCGCGGCGGGCGCACGCTGCTGATGCCCCTCGGGGAGCTGCACGGGATCGGCCCGGGTACCAGTGTTCATCCGACCGGCAGCCCGTTCCGGGTGGCGGTCGGCGAGCCGCTGCTCGGGCGGGTGATCGACGGACTCGGCAATCCGCTCGACGGCCTCGACGAGCCGTCGGGAGTTTCCTGGCGAAGCACGACCGGGGCGCCGCCCGATCCGATGACCCGCCCCCGGATCGAGGACCGCGTCGGCCTCGGTGTGCGCGCGCTCGACACGCTCGTTCCCTGCGGGCGCGGTCAACGCCTCGGCATCTTCGCCGGCTCGGGCGTCGGCAAGTCGTCCTTGATGGGGATGATCGCGCGGTCGACGTCGGCCCAGGTGAACGTGATCGCGCTCGTCGGCGAGCGCGGACGCGAGGTGCGAGAGTTCATCGAGCGCGACCTCGGCGATGCGATCTCGCATTCGGTCGTGGTCGTGGCGACGTCGGACCAGCCCGCGCTGGTGCGGATCCGCGCCGCCTTCACCGCCACCGCGATCGCCGAGCACTTCCGGGATGCCGGGAAGGACGTCATGCTGATGATGGATTCGGTGACCCGGTTTGCCATGGCCCAGCGCGAGGTGGGGCTGGCCATCGGCGAGCCGCCGGCCACGCGTGGCTACACGCCGTCGGTGTTCGCTCTGCTGCCGCGCCTGTTGGAGCGTGCCGGCACCAGCGACCGCGGGTCGATCACCGGTCTGTACACGGTGCTCGTCGACGGCGACGACATGAACGAGCCGATCGCCGACGCCGTCCGGTCGATCCTCGACGGCCACGTCGTGTTGACCCGGTCCTTGGCTCACGCCGGCCACTATCCGGCGATCGACGTGCTTCAGAGCGTCTCGCGACTGATCGGCGAGATCGTCACGCCGGAGGTCCGCGAGGCGGGGACGCGGCTTCGGTCGGCACTGGCCGCCTATCGCGACAAGGAGGACCTCATCTCGATCGGCGCCTACCAGCCGGGGACCGATCCTGTGTTGGACGCCGCGATCGGCCTGCGTCCACGTATGGAGGCCTTCCTCAAGCAGCGCGTCGACGAGCCGAGCCGCCCCGAGGAGGCTGACGCACAGCTGCTCGCACTCGCCGAGGAGCTGGTGCGGCGTCTGCCCGTGACCGGCGAGGTGCTCGACGGTCCGCCCGCACCGGCGGCGGGAGTCCCCGGGCGCAAGGTCCCCCCGGGCGGGGTTCCCGGCGGCGCGCCGGCCATCCCGGCCCTGCAGCTCACGGCCTAGCCGCCACCCTAAGCGGCGGCCGGGGTGGTTGGGAGATAACTCCCGTATAGCGCCAGTTATCTCCCAAGCGCCTCGCTCGGATAAGCGTCCAGACTCGCTCAGGACTCGCTTGAGCCGGCCGAGTACAGGGCCATGAACGGACCCACGTTCCGCTTCCGACTTGAACGTGTGCGCGCCCTGCGCGAGCGCCGCGAAGACGCCGCCAAGCAGGAGTTGGCCGGCGCGCTGATACGCCATCGCCGTTGCGAGGAGGAGGTCGAGGCCGCCGCCAGTCGCATCGCGAACGCCCGTGCGGCGCAGATGGACGCGACGCGCCTGCCGAGCAGCGCGACCGACCTGCTGGCCCGCCAGGCATACCTGGAGCGTGCCGAGCGTGCCCACCAGGCCACCCGGCAGAACCTCCAGCGTCACGAGGTCGAGCTCGTGCAGCGGCGCGAGATGCTGATGAAGGCCGCGCAGGAGCGCCAGGCGCTCGAGCGCCTGAAGGAGAACCAGCGCGCCGACCACGAGCGCGAGGCCGCTCGCCGGGAGGGCATGGTGCTCGACGAGATCGCAATCAACGGCTTTCGCAGGAGGGCGGCATGAGTAGCTCGGCGGCGGCTGCGCTTCAGCCGGCCCCGACTCCGAGCGAGCCGCTCGCTTCGGCCGGGGCCGACGCGCCGGCGCCCAGCGGGGGGCCGCCCGGAACCGGCTCGGGGCCGCCCGGCTTCGCCAGCGTCCTCGATGACCAAGTGGCCCGGACCGCCGTTGCGGAAGGCCAGAACAAGAGCGCCGGTGGATCGGCCAAGAAATCGACCGCGAGTGCTTCCGCTCAGCCGTCCGCCGACGCGGTGGCGGCTGCCGCAGCCGCCGCGGCCCAGGCCACACCGCCCGCGCCGGCCCAGCTCCCGCCGGCCCAGCCTGCCGGCGCCCAGCTCTCGGGAGCGAGCGCTCAGACCTCGTCCCAGACCGGCGCGGCTTCGGCCACCTCGGCCACTTCGGCCACCTCTTTGGACGCCGCGGTGGCGCAGGCGATCGGAACCGCGAGCGACACGGGCGCGGCGAGCACCGCGCCCGCGTCTAGTCCACCCGCGGCGCCGGTGACTCCCGCGGCGCCGACGACTCCCGCGCCGCCGCAGCCGGAATCGTCCTCTTCGACCCCGTCGGGCGCCGCCAACAGCCAGACCCTGACCGACACCCCCACCCCGACCGGCACCGACGCCGACACACCGACCCCGACCGGCGCCAACACCCCCACCCTTACCCGCACCGTCACCCCCACCCTGACCGACACCCCCACCGCGACGGGCGCGCCGGCTGCCCCGCAGCCCGCGCCCGCCGCGTCCGCTTCCGAGTCGGTCCCGACTCAGGCGACCACGCAGCCGCAGGTTCAGGCCGCGAGCCAGCCGACGGCCGGACCGACGGCGCCTACCCAGACGGCGAACGCCGCCAGCCCGACCGCCGCGACCACCGCGTCGGCCACGGCCGGCGCGACCGCGGCACAAAACGCATCGCAGTCACAGTCACAGTCACAATCGCAGTCAGAGTCACAGAGTGGCTCGCAGCAACAGCAGCCGCAGCAGCAGCACGCGTCCACCTCTTCGACGCCGGCTCAATCGCCGACGGTCACAGCCGCCGCTACCGTGTCACCGCAGGCGCCCACCCAGGCCCCGCAGGCGACCCAAGCGCCCCAGAGCGCGACCACCGTGCGGTATGGCGTCTCCCTTCAGGATGCGGTCGACACCGTCCGCACGACGATCGAGACCTCGAGCCAGGGCGCGTCGCAGGCGCGCATCGAGCTTTCCCCCCCGTCGCTCGGCACGATTCGCATCCAGCTTCAGCGCACCGACAACGGCGTCACCGCGCACGTCGTGGCCGACGACGCGGCGACCGCCGACACGCTCTCGCAGGGTGGCGACGATCTGAAGCGCCAGCTCGCCAACGCGGGCGTGAACCTGGTGAGCCTGAACATCGAGACCCGCGGCGACGGCAACGGCGCCCAGTCGCAGGGCCAGGCTTCCACCTCGGGCTCGACTCACACAACGGACCCGGACGAGATCGACGTCGACGCCGACCTCGCCGCGTCACAGCCAACGACTTCGATAGCCGGCAGCGCGCTCGTGAACGTGCTCGCGTGACGGCATCGCCGACCCCAAGGACTACCGACCATGAGCATCAGCGCCCCCAACACCACGAACACCACGGCCTCGACCACCGGGACGAGCAGCACCAGCTCGAGCGCGAGCGGCATGGGGATCACCGAGGACCAGTTCCTCCAGATGCTCATGGCCGAGCTCCAGAACCAGAACCCGATGGACTCGAGCAGCACTGACCCCATGCAGTTCGTGCAAGAGCTTGCGCAGTTCACCTCCGTCGAGCAGGAGACGGACACGGCGGACAACACCGCCACGCTCGACTCCGGTCAGAGCACCGCCTCCGCGGTGGCACTGATCGGTGACACGGTCAATTACACCGATCCGACCAGCGGAAACCCCGACACCGGCACGGTCCAGAGCGTGGAAATCACCTCCTCGGGGCCAACGCTGACGATCAACGGCACCGCCGGGATCGATCCCTCGACC
Organism: Solirubrobacteraceae bacterium; assembly: GCA_035502815.1. Lineage (GTDB taxonomy): Bacteria > Actinomycetota > Thermoleophilia > Solirubrobacterales > Solirubrobacteraceae > Palsa-465. The sequence continues at coordinate 73,042 of DATJUA010000046.1, read as the reverse complement.
GTCACCGAGGTCTCGTGAGGTCCCGTGAGCTCAGTGCTCCCCAACGCGGCGCTGATCGCGCCCGGCCCAGTCAGCCCGGCTCAGCCGGCTGCGACGCCGGCTGCCGGTACATCCGGCGCTCAGGGGACGAGCGGTCCGTCCTTTCAGGATCTGCTCACCCAGCAGACGAGTTCACTTCAGTTTTCCCGTCACGCGCTCCAGCGTCTACAGCAGCGCGGAATTCAGCTCGACCAGCCCACGCTGGGACGGCTGACGGAAGGAGTCCAGCGCGCCGCAGGCAAGGGCTCGCGCGACTCCGTGGTCTTCGTCGACGGCACCGCCTACGTGGTGTCTGTCGCGAACAAAACCGTCATCACGGCGGTGGGATCCGAGCACATGCGTCAGCAGGTGTTCACCAACATCGACAGCGCCGTGATCGCGTGAGCGAGACGGTCATTAACAACCGCGGCTGGACCTCGGCGAGGAGGCCGCAGAAGGGCACGATGCTCCCATGATGTCAGGCATGTACGCCGCGATCAGCGGCATGGACGCTTCCCAGACCCAGCTCGACGTGACCGCCAACAACCTGGCCAACGTCGACACGACCGGTTACTTGGCTCAGAGCACCCAGTTCTCGGACGAGCTGTCCCAGCTCGTCCAGGCTGGGACCAGCGCGAACGGCTATAGCGCCGGCACCAACCCGGTTCAGGTCGGCCTCGGCGCTCAGGTCAGCTCGATCGACAACAACATGAGCTCCGGAGGCGTCGAGACGACCGGCAACGCCACCGACGTCGCGATCCAGGGCGACGGCTGGCTGCGGGTCGCCGACGGCAACGTCGCCACGACGCCGCCCACGTTCGACGCCACCCAGTACACCCTGGCCGGCGACCTCACGACCAACTCCTCCGGGTATCTCACCACTCAGACCGGGCAGTACGTGCTCGGCTACGGCGCCACCCTGAACGCCAGCACCGGCGCCTACAGCGCGAACACGGCGGGCGGTGCCGATAACCCGATCGTCATTCCGCCGGGATCGACCAATGTCAGCATCGGCACGGACGGCAGCGTGAACTACACGAACTCGAGTGGTACGACCGTGACCGCCGGTTACATCTCGCTGGCCACGTTCCCGAACGAGTCGGGTCTCCAGCGCGACGGCGGCTCGCTGTGGAGCGCGGACGCGTCCTCCGGCGCCGAGACGGTCGGCCAGCCCGGCACCAGCAACTTCGGCCAGACGATCAGCGGCGAGCTCGAGCAGTCCAACGTCGACATGGGCACCGAGTTCACCAACATGATCGAGGCCGAGCGCGCCTACCAGGCCAACGCCTCAACGATCACCACCGCCAACCAGATGATGCAGACAGTCGTACAGATGATTCAGTAATTACACGCTTGAGGGCTGGTAAGGGAGGGGCGGCGATCGAGGGAATGCCGCCTCTCCCGATTCCAGTCTGAGCCGCGGGTGGGAACCCATCTCAAACACCAAGGACCGAAACCATGATCACCTTGCACCGTCTCGGGCACAAGCTCGAGATCTTCCGCCTTAACCCAGATCTGATTGTCACCGTGGAGGCCACGCCCGACACGGTGATCACACTGGCCACCGGAGCCAAGATCGTCGTCGCCGAGACGCCTGAGCGCGTGGCCAAGGCCGTTCGCGAGTACCGCGTCGACATCCTGGCCGAGGCGCTCAAGGTCCGTCACGACAAGCGTCGCGTGGAGAACCCGCGCCTGGCCCCTGTCCGGATCGCCGCCGAGGCCGGCCACCTCGACAACGTCTCCGAGTTCGCTCGCCGCGACCACGCGGCAGAGTGATGAGCCTCACTCTCCAGGTTTCCATAGCCCAGCCGATGAACGGGTCATGAAGGCCGCAACCGGCATAGGAATCGCTGTCGCGTTCGTCGGCATCCTGATGGGAGCGATGATGGACGGCACCAGCCCGGCGGCGTTCATGAACCCGACCGCGCTGATCCTGATCATTGCCGGCACCGGCGGCGTGACGATGGCGAGCGTCGGCATGGACGGGATGAAGAAGATCCCCTCCCTTTACAAGCTCGTGATCGGCGCCGAACCGCTCGACGTCCAGGGGCGGGTCAACCTGCTCGTCTCGCTCGCCGAGCAGGCCCGCCGCGAGGGCCTCCTGGCGCTCGACGGCCAGATCGCCGAGATCGACGACGACTTCACCAAGAAGGGTCTTCAACTCGTCGTCGACGGCACGGATCCGGAGCTCGTGCGAGCCATCCTCGAGGCCGAGATCGACGCGATGGCCGCCCGCCACCACGCCGGCGTGCTTCCTTTCGAAAAGGCCGGTGGCTTCGCGCCGACGATCGGGATCATCGGCACGGTGATGGGGCTCGTCCACGTGCTCCAGAACCTGTCGGCACCCGCCACTCTGGGCCCCTCGATCTCCGCGGCGTTCATCGCGACGCTGATGGGAGTGGGGTCGGCCAACGTGATCTACCTGCCGGTGGCCAACCGCCTGAAGGCGTTGTCGGCTGGCGAGGTCGAGCTACGGACTCTGACCGTCGAGGGCATCCTGTCCGTGCAGGCGGGCGACAACCCCCGTGTGGTGGCCGACAAGCTGACCTCCTTCGTGCCTCCGGCCGAGCGCGGCGGGGAGGGCGCCGACAACGTGACCGAGATGCCTCAGCGCGAGGCGGAAGCCGCCTAATCGGAGACCATCATGGCTTCGCACGGCAAAAAGCGGGGCCTGCCCGTCGAGCACGAGAACGAGGAGCGCTGGCTCCTGACCTACGCGGACATGCTGACCCTGCTGTTCGCGCTGTTCATGGTCCTGTTCTCGATCTCGTCCGTGAACATCTCCAAGTACCAGGTCCTCCAGCAGTCGCTGAAGGCCGCCTTCTCCGGTTCGATCCTCCCGGGGGGACGGGCGATCCTCCAATCCGGCTCGGAGTCGACCGCCGCCCACACGCCGGCCACAGCCGCGGTGCCGTCGATCGTGCCGCTCCAGCCCACGCCGACCTCGGAATCGAGCGACAGCACCGGCTCCGCCAACGCGTTCACCTCCGCCCAGCAGGCCGCGTCGGCCCAGCCGATGACCAGTGCACAGCTTCAGGCGGCCCTCAACAGCATGAGCGCCTCGATCGCCGAGCAGGACGAGCTCGTCGGACTCCAGCACAAGCTCAACGCGTACGCGCAGGCGCACGGCTTCGGTAACCAGGTGAAGGCGATCGTCAACCGCCGCGGGCTGGTCGTCCAGGTACTCACCGACAACCTCCTGTTCCAGTCTGGACAGGCGACGCTTCAATCGGCCGGCCTGCCGTTGCTGAACGAAGTCGCGCAGCTACTCAATGTCGACCGCACGCATCCGATCACTGTTGAGGGATACACCGACAACATTCCGATTCACAGCGCCGAGTTCCCCAGCAACTGGGAGCTGTCGACGACGCGGGCGACGACCGTCGTGCAGTACCTGATCAGCCGGGGCGTCAACGAGAACCGGCTCGGCGCTGCCGGCTACGCCGACCTGCATCCGATCGCCAGCAACGCGACCGCAGCAGGCCGCGCGCTCAACCGCCGTGTCGACATCGTGATCGAGCGCCTGAACCCCGAACCCCCGTCCTGAGGCGCCGGCGAAGCCGCCGCCGCAAAAAAAATCCGAGTGAACCGCTACCCCCCGTCCTGAACCCGAGCCCCGAGAGCCCACCATGAAAAAGAAGCTCATGATCATCCTGCCGATCCTGATCCTCGGCGGCGGCTATGAAGCCAAGGCCAAGCTGATGCCCCCCAAGGTCGTCAAGCCGAAGATCGCCGGCGAGATCTACATCCTGCCGCACCAGTTCATGTGCAACCTCCAGGACGGGCACTACGCCACGTTCACGCTCGCGCTCGAGCTCGCGCCAGGCCAGAGCGACGGGGCCACTGCGGCCACCGCGGGCGACACGTCGTCCACGAGCGTCGTCGGCACGCTGCCCGAGGAGGCGGTGATCCGGGCCATCGTCACCAACCTGATCACCGACCAGACCGAGAACACGGTGATCAGCTCCAGCGGGCGCACGAACCTGACCCGGGAGATCCTGTCCGACATCAAGAACCAGACCGACGTGAAGGTGGACCAGGTCTACTTCACCGACGTCGCGGTTCAGTAGAGGCGGCGACGATGAGCGAGAGACTCGAACTGGAGCAGCTTCCGGCGGCGGCCGGCGAGAACCTGCCCGTCACCGGCGGGATTGGCGACCTGCGCCGGCTGAGCGCCGTGCCGGTGGATCTGAGCGTTGAGATGGGCCGCACCCGCATGACGGTGGGCGAGACGCTCGAGCTCCGTCAGGGCTCGATCATCACGCTGAACCGGATGGCGGGCGAGCCCGTCGATCTGCTCGTCAACGGCACCCCGATCGCCCGCGGCGAGGTGGTGGTGATCGATGAGCAGTTCGGGCTGCGCGTCACCGAGGTGCTCGGCCAGGCCGGCGGCGAGTCCGGCGCGCCGGCGGCCGGCGAGGCCGGCGCCGAAGCCGCGTAGACGCGGCGCCCGGAGCTAAAGCTGCGCGCTGCACATGACGAGAACCTGAGGTACCAAACCAACTGAAGTGCAACTTGTCGGCGGCGCCTGACGGCGGCGCCTTAGGAGCCACCACGCCATGCCAGATGCCAACAACCCGCGTCAGCTCGTCGTGTTCACGCTGGGCACGGAGCAGTACGCGCTTCCGATCCAGCAGGTGCATGAGATCATTCGCTACGCCGAGCCGCGTTCGGTCGCCTCGCGCGCGGACTGGGTGAGGGGCGTGATCAGTCTCCGCGGGCGGATCGTCCCGGTCTACGACCTGGCGTCCCGGCTTGGCCTGCAGTCGGAGCTCACCGAGCAGACCAAGATCGTGATCGTCGAAGTCGGCAGCGAGACCGCCGGCGTGATCGTCGACGGCGTCGAGGAGGTGCTCACCGTCGAGGACGAGCAGCTCCAGGAGGCGCCCGGCGCCGACACCACGCTGATCGAGTCGATCGCCAAGATCGGCGACCGCCTCGTCGTGCTGCTCAAGGCGAGCGCGGTCCTGTCCGCGCCGGACCTCGCGCTCGCAGCCTGAGGCCCGCCGCCGACCGACCACCCCACGAGCGCGAGATGTCAGCCACATCCCCCGCGCGGGTCGTCGTCGTCGACGACAGCGCGCTGATGCGCAACATCGTCACCCGGTCCCTGACCCGGGCCGGGGTCGAGGTGGTCGGCAGCGCCCGCGACGGCGACGAGGCGCTCGCGCTGTGCGAGCGCGAACGCCCGGACGCGATGACGCTTGATCTTTCGATGCCCGGGCTCGACGGCCTTGGCGTGCTCAGAGCCCTGCGGGAGCGCACCGACACCAACGTTCCGGTCGTCGTCGTGTCCGCGTTCTCGGCCGCCCACGGGGCGCGCGCCGTCGACGCGCTCGCCGAGGGCGCGTTCGACCTCGTCTCAAAGCCCACCGCGAACGAAGGGCTCGACGCGTTCATTGAGAACCTCGGAGCCAAGGTCAAGGCCGCCGCCGCCTCGCGTCGCAAGCCTCGCCCAGCCTTGCCCCCTTTCCCCCCACCCCGGCCGGCGGTCCCGGCCCGCAAGGTCGCGCGCGTTGTCGTCATCGCCACCTCGACGGGCGGACCCCGCGCGCTGGCCGCACTGGTACCAAAGCTGCCCTCGCCACTCGGCGTCGGCACGGTGATCGTCCAGCACATGCCGGCCGGCTTCACCGGATCGCTGGCCGCGCGACTGAACACGAACAGCCGGCTGACCGTGGCCGAGGCCATCGGCGGCGAGGCGCTCGATCCGGGCACCGCCCTGCTCGCGCCGGGCGGACGCCACCTGCGTCTGTCCCTGGACGGCCGCACCCAGCTCTCCGAGGAGCCGGCCGTCGGCGGACTGCGGCCTCGCGCCGACCTCCTGATCGAGGACGCCGCGCGCGCGTTTGGCGATCGGCTACTGCTCGTCGTGCTCACCGGAATGGGCAACGACGGGCTGCGGGGTGCCCGCGAGGTTCGGCGCCGGGGCGGCCGGATCCTCGTCGAGTCCGAGGACAGCTGCACCGTTTACGGCATGCCGCGCGCGATCGTCGACGCCGGGCTGGCCGACGGCGTGATCGATCTCGAACACCTCCCCGGGGCGATTGCCGGCGAGGCCCTGGCATGAGCATCGCGGCCGACGACTACGTCGGCTTCTGCGAGGGTCTGCGCCAGATCTGCGGCATCGACCTGGCGCACTACCGCCGGCCGCAGATGGAGCGCCGGCTGCGCTCCTACTGGGCCCGCGTCGGCGTCTCGAGGCTGACCGATGCGCTCCCGCGCCTGCGCCAGGACGCCGCCCAGCTCGACGACCTCCTCGATCGGGTCACGATCAACGTCTCACAACTGTGGCGCCACCCCGAGCAGTGGACCCACCTCGAGTGCGGCCTGCTCGCCGAGCTCGCCGCCGCCGGACCGGTGCGCGCCTGGAGCGCCGGATGCTCCTATGGGGCGGAGCCCTACACGCTGGCCGCCGTCTGCCGCGGCACGATTCCGGCCGCGCCGGTGCGCATCGTCGGGACCGACATCGATCGGCGCATGATCGCCCGCGCCGAGGGCGGCGAGTTCTCTGATGCAGACGCCCGGTCGGCGCCCCGGGCGGCCATGGAGCGGTGGTTCGATCGCACCCCCGACGGTTGGCGGGCCAAGCCGGCGCTCCGCTCGATGGTCACCTTCGAGGTGGGCGACCTGCTCAAGCTTCGGCCATCCGCGTCGAGCTATGAACTGATCATGTGTCGCAACACGGTCATCTACTTCGCTGACCAGACCCGCGACGAGCTGCATGCCTCCTTCGCCCAGGCGCTGCGACCGGGGGGGCTGCTGGTCACCGGGGGGACGGAGCGCATCAGCGACCCGCCGGCGCTCGGCCTCAGGCCGATCCACCCCTTTATCTACCGAAAGCGCTGATGGACACCTCCGAGTACATGCCGATGTTCCTCGCCGAGACGCGCGAGCACCTCGAGCAGCTGAACCTGGCGATCGTCAAGCTCGAGGAGGACCCCGCCGACCGGACCACCGTCGAGGAGATTTTCCGCATCGCGCACTCGCTGAAGGGCATGAGCGCGACGATGGGCTTCGCCAACATCGCCGAGCTCACCCACCACATGGAGGATGTCTTCGAGCTCCTGCGCCAGCGCTCGAGCGGGCTCCCGTCGGAGGCGATCGACACGGTGTTCGCGTGCCTGGACGCACTGTCCGCCGCCACCGAGTCGATCGAGACCAGCGGCCAGGAGTCGCTTGACCCGACCGCCCTCGTAGCTCGCCTGCGCAGCCTGGTGAGGCCGCGCACCGCGGAGCAGGAGGTGGCCCGCAGCGGAGGCGTCGAGGAACCCAGCCTCGCCGCGGTCGAGGCCGCCCGCGCGGCCGGCGCGCGCGTTCTGTTCGTCCGCATCGCGCTCACCAGGGACGTGATGATGCCGGCGGTGCGCGCCCACATGGTGCTCGCCGCACTGTCGGATCACGGCGAGGTCCTGGGCAGCATTCCCGCGCCGGACGGGCTCGAGCAGTTCCAGGGACGTGAGATAAGCGCCTGGGTCGCCTCCGACCACGAGGACGAGCCGATCATCGGGAATCTCTCCGGCATCTCCGAGGTGTCCTCGGTCACCGTGGCCGACGTCACCGAGCCCGAGCCGACCCCCGTCGCACCGGAGCCCATCGTTGTCGCACCTGAGCCCGCCCCCCTGGCGGCAGTGCCAGTTCAGATCGCTCCCGAGCCCGTTCAGGTCGAGCCCGCTGCCGCCCCGGACAAGCCGGCCGACACGCACGCCAAGGCGACCCGGACCGTCCGGGTGGACGCCGAGCGGCTCGACGCGCTTATGCACTCTATGGGTGAGCTCGTGATCCACCGCACGGCGGTCGAGGCGTTGACGGCGAACGTCGAGGTGGACGGCCTGCAGCACGCCATGCAGGAGCTCACCCGCAGCTCCCAGGCCCTCCAGGCGATGGTCATGCAGGTCCGGATGATCCCGGTCGACGTCGTCTTCCTGCGCTTCCCGCGGCTGATCCGCGACCTGTCGTCCAAGCTGGGCAAAGAGGTCAAGCTCGAGCTGGTGGGCTCGGAGACCGAACTCGACCGCACCGTGGTCGACGCCCTGGGCGACCCACTCGTCCACCTCGTCCGCAACGCCGTCGACCACGGTCTGGAGCAGCCCGACGCGCGTGAGGCCGCCGGCAAGCCGCGTCACGGCACGATCGAGATCGCCGCCCGCCACGCCGGGGGCAGCGTGATCATCGAGGTCCGCGACGACGGCAAGGGGATCGACCCCCAGGCGATCGCCCGCAAGGCCTGCTCGCTCGGCATGATCGACGCGGACGCGGCCGCCGCGATCGATATGCGCGGCGCGGTCGAGCTGCTGTTCAGCCCCGGCTTCTCCACCGCCGAGACGACGAGCGACATCTCGGGCCGTGGCGTCGGCATGGATGCCGTACGCGCGAAGATCCGCCAGCTTGGCGGCGAGGTCCTGATCGAGTCCACGCTGGGCCAGGGCACGCTCGCCTCGATCCGGCTGCCCCTCACCCTGGCGATCGTCTCCGCGCTCCAGGTCGACGTCTCCGACGCCCCGTTCGCCATTCCGCTCGACCGGATCGAGCGCACGCTGCGCCTGTCCGAGCAGACCGTTCGGTCCGTGGCCGGGCGTCCCATGCTCGTGCTCGACGACGGCGTCCTCGCGTTGCTCGACGGAGCCGCCGTGTTTGGCCGCCGGACAACCCGCGAGCACGAGTTCGTGGTGATCATCCGCACCCAGGACCGCCGCCTGGCGCTCGCCGTGGACGACCTGGTCGGCCAGCGCGAGCTCGTCACCCGGCCGCTGCCCCAGATCGTCTCCGACGGCGAGCCCGTTTCGGGTGGCGCCGCCCTGGCCGACGGACGGATCGCGCTGATCGTTGACTGTGACGCACTTGCGGCCGATAAGGCCATCACAAGCGGCTCGTCCCTCGGGCTTGCCGCCTAGGACAACTAATCGACCACAGGAGCCCTCACCGGTGACCCCTCGCTACACGGAACTGCAGCTGGATGCTCTGCGGGAGCTCGCGAACATCGCTTCCGGCAACGCAGCGACGTCGCTGTCCCGCATGCTTTCGCGCGAGGTCGACCTCAGCGTGCCTCGCGTCCTGGCCCTGCCTCTCGCCGATGCCGTCGACGCGTGCGGCAGCGCCGACGAGGACATCACCGGCGTCGTCATCCCGCTCCAGGGCGACATCCACGGCGTCGTGCTACTGCTGATCTCGCCCGAGGGGGCCGCGACGTTGTGCCGGCTACTCGGCGTCGAGCCGCAAAGCGACCTCGGCGAGTCGGCGTTGCGGGAGATCGGCAACGTCCTTGGCACTTCGTGCCTGAACGCACTCGCGTCGATGACCGGCCTGCAGCTCGAGCCGCGCCCCCCGCACGTGACCACCGACATGCTCGGAGCGATCGTCTCATCGCTCGCGCTGGCCCACACCGCCTCCACCGAGCTCGTGCTCGTGCTCGACTCCGAGCTCGAGGTGTCCAACGAGCCGTGCTCGATCTCGTTCGTCCTGCTCCCGACCGGCGGAGGCGTGACCGACCTACTCAAGCCATTGGGACTTGCGGAGACCACCGCATCGTGATGGGCACCGTACGTATGGGCGAAATCGAGGTCTCATCGCAGGCGGGTGAGGAGCTGGTCGCTCGTGGCCTGGGCTCCTGCATCGGGCTCGCGCTGATCGACCGCGGCTCGGGCGTGGCGGGGATGGCCCACATCGTGCTGCCGGAAGCGCCGGTCAGCTCCGAGGGCGAGCCCGAGCCCGGCAGGTTCGCCGACCTGGCCGTGCCCGAGCTGATCTCGCAGATGACGCAGGCCGGGGCGGTCGTGCGCCGGCTCGACGCGGTGCTGGCCGGCGGTGCGCAGATGTTCGAGGTCGGCGACATGGACATCGGCGCGCGGAACGCCGCGGCCGTGCAAGAGGGTCTGGTCCGGTCCGGGGTGACCGTCCGGGCGACCGACACCGGGGGCAACCGCGGCCGCACGATGCGGCTGACCGTGGGCGAGTTCACGGTCAAGGTCAAGGAGGCTGGGGGCCAAATCACCACGCTGTTCGAGGCGGACGGCGCGCAGCCCAGCGCGCGGCGCAAGACCCAGACCAAAGGGAGAAGTGGCCGATGACCGGCGACCGGCTCAACCCAGATCAGGTCGCCGCCCTGGTGGAGGCGGCCAAGCAGGGGCAGGTCCCCGAGCAGGCCAGCGCCGCCCCGCGGCGCGGCCACCGACTCCGTACCGTCGACTTCTCGCGGCCCACCAAGTTCACGGCCGACCACCAGCGGCGAATCGCGCGCGCCATCGACACGTTCTGCCAGACCTCGGTCACCCGGCTCTCGACCGAGCTCCGGACCCCGGTCGAGCTCGAGACGATCAACACGACCCAGGCCACCTGGTCGGGCGCTCAGGCCCAGCTGCCCGGCAACTCTCTGTGGGTGACGCTTGAGGTGCAGCCCCTTGGGACTCGCCTGCTGCTTACCCTGGAGCAGTCGTTCATCCTGATGTGCCTGGATTGCCTGCTGGGCGGGTCGCCGGACAAGCCCCCGCACGAGCGGCGCTTCAGCGAGATCGACGCGATGCTGACCCAACGTCTGATCGAGTCGATGATCCATCAGCTGTCGGTGGTTTGGCATGACCTGGCCGGGGTAACTCTTTCGCTCGTCGAAATCGAGACCTTCAACGACGCGAGCCAGATCGCGGCGGTTTCCGAGCCGACCCTGGTGGTGGTGATCGAGAGCCGGATCAACAAGCACTCGGCCTCGATGGCGCTGCTGATCCCGTGGCTCGCGATCGATGGGGTCGCCGATCACCTGTCCGGCAAGGAAACCGACACGCCCGAGTCCGACCAGCTCGGCGCCGCCGAGATCGGCCGGGCCGTGGCCGGTGTCCCGGTCACGCTGCGGGCCGAAGTCGCCGCCGTCGAGTTGCCGGTCGACGAGATCCTGTCGCTGCGACCGGGCAGCGTGATCAAGCTCGGCAGCCAGGCCGAGCACGGAGTGACGCTGTTCGCCGAGAACGTCAAGCTGGCCCGCGCGCAGCCCGGCTGCAACGGCCCACGCCGTGCCGTCCAGGTGTCCGGCACCGAGCGGAGGTTCGGATGAGCACGCACCAGGACATCACGCCGCGCGAGGCGCTGATCCGGCTGGGCGACTCGACGGCCGAGGCGATCGCCCAGGTGCTCGAGATGTTCGTCCCGGGGGAGGTGCAGCGCGGCGAGGTGACCGTCCTGCCCTCGGATCAGTCGCCGTTCGCGAACGTCGACCGCGGCTCCATCGCCTCGAGTGTCTCCTATGTCAACGGAGTGACCGGGGCCAACGTGTTCGTCCTCACGCCGGCCGGGGCGCGCGGCCTCGCCGCCGCGATGGGAGCACCCGCGCCCGAGGCCGAGGGTCCCGACCTGTCAGAGCTCGAGCTGTCGGCCATCGCCGAGGCAGCCAATCAGACCATGTCCGCCGCGGCCTCAGCCATCGGCGTCGTCCTGGGCCAGGAGATCCAGATCTCAAGCCCCGACACCCGAGTCCTGGACGACCCCAAGTCGGCGCCCGAGATCTACGGCAAGGCACCCCACGCCATGTCCACCACGTTCAAGATCGCCGGCGAGTCATGCCGCCTGATTCAGCTCGTTCCCGCCGCCTTCGTCGTCCGGATGGCACGCGCCATGGACGACCGGACCGCTCAGCAGACCGCGGCGGAGGCTTCGGTGGGCGGGTCCTCCGCGGGCGCCGGAGCGTCGGGTGGCGAGACCAACCCCCACGGCGTCGCCCTCGAGGAGGCGATCGGGGGGATCAACCTCCGGGTCTGGGCGGAGCTCGGACGCTCGCGCATGCCGCTCGGCTCCGCGCTCGGCCTGCCGGTAGGCGCCGTGCTCGACCTCGACCGCCCGGCCGACGCGCCGGTCGACCTGTACGTCAACGGCGTGCGGTTCGCCCGCGGCCAGCTGCTCGTCACCGATGACGGCGAGTGGGCCGTCTCGCTCGAGGCGCTCGAGAGCGAGGGACTGCGCCTGCTCGAGCAGGCGCGTTCGGCACAGGCCGCACCTCGGGCAGACGTCGAGGCCGGCCCCGAACCTGTGGATTTGCCGCCTGATCAACCGATAGAGATCGAGACCCCTGCAGCTGAGGTCGGGACCCCACCAGCTGAGGCCGAAACCACCGACGTCGACGCTTCTGAAGCCGACGACGTCCAAGCCCCTGAAACCCCCGACGTGCAGGAAGAAGAAGTGGAAGGAGCCGTGACCTGATGGCCCGTGTACTCGTAGTCGACGACGCCGCGTTCATGCGCAAGGTGGTGAGCGACGCTCTCGCCGCCGGCGGCCACGAAGTGGTGGGCGAGGCAGGGAACGGCACCGAGGCCGTCGAGCGCTTCCGGGAGCTGTCCCCGGAGCTCGTGACGCTCGACATCACGATGCCCGAGAAGGACGGCTTGGCCGCGCTCGGCGAGATCATCTCGATCGATCCCAGCGCGCGCGTGCTGATGTGCTCCGCGCTCGGCCAGGAGAGCAAGGTCATCGAGTCGATCCAGAAGGGCGCCAAGGACTTCGTCGTCAAGCCCTTCCAGCCGGCGCAGCTGCTCGAGGCCGTCGGCAAGGCGCTGGCTTAGGGCGCTGGCTCAGGTCTCCTCGTCCTCGGAGCGGAAGCGCTCGGTCATCTCGGCGTCCGGATCGCTCCGCTCGTCCTTTTCGCCGGAGCTCTGCGCCTCCTCGCCCTCCTCGGCTTCCTCGAGCGTGACGTTTGCCTGCGTGACCACGCTCTCGAGATGATGTTTGAGCTTGTCCTCCGAACCCGGGGTGACGCCGGTGACCAGAACCCGGTCCTTCTTGACCGTGATCTCGCCCCAGTCGCCGTGGCCGAGCAGCGCCACGGTCCGCTCGAAGGTCTGCCTCCACTCCTTGGGCGTCTCGCCGTCCAGCGGGACGGTCAGCTCGGCGTCCTTGACCTGGGCGTCGGACCAGCTCAGGTTGATCGGTGACATGCGCTATTCCTACCCGGATGCGCGACGGGTACGCCGACCTGAGCGAGGTACGCCTCCACTACGTCGAGGCCGGCGAGGGACCGCTGGTCGTCCTGCTGCACGGCTTTCCGGACTTCTGGTACAGCTGGCGCTTCCAGATCCCGGCGCTGGCCGGCGCCGGCTTCCGCGTCGTCGCGCCCGACATGCGCGGCTACAACCTGTCCTCCCGGCCGCTCGGCATCGCGCCGTACGCGACGTCCCGGCTCGCGGCGGACGTGCGTGACCTGATCGCCGAGCGCGCCGGCGGTGCGGGAGCGTTCTTGGCCGGCCACGACTGGGGCGCCGCGGTCGCCTGGGTGACCGCGATCCGCCACCCCGAGGCGGTCCAGCGCCTGGCCATCCTGAATGTCCCCCACCCCCGGCGGATGGTCGAGGCCCTGCGCCGGCCGGGGCGCCAGCTCCTGCGCTCCTGGTACATGTTCTTCTTCCAGCTGCCCTGGCTGCCCGAGCGCCTGCTCGCCGCCGATGACTGGCGCGGCCTGCGTCGGCCGTTCCAGGACGCCCGCCCGGGCGCGTTCACGGCGTCCGACCTCGAGCGCTATAAGCAGGCGTGGTCAGCGCCGGGCGCCGCCACCGCGATGCTCAACTACTACCGAGCCGCGTTGCGCCGGCCCCCCGGAGGCGCCGCCGGCCGCTCGCTGCCGCCCGTGCAGGCCCCCACGCTCGTCATCTGGGGCGAGCGCGACCGTCACCTGGGCGCCGAACTGGCCGAGCCTTGTCCCGCCGACGTCCCGCGGCTCGAACGCGTCGTGCGCCTGCCGTACGCCTCGCACTGGGTTCAGCACGACGAGCCCGACCGCGTGTCCGAGCTGCTGATCGACTTCTTCCGGGCGGGCAGCATTCGCTAGCGATAGCGCGGGATGTGCCGGGATCGCGCCCGGGCACGATGTCAAATCGCCGCGCATTCAAGGTCCCAGACCCTGTGGCCGATTACCGGAAGGACTCTTCCCTCGGAGTCCACTCCCGCGGGATGCCAAGCATCACGCGGCAGCACCAAATTTCCCTCGATGAAGTCGCTCACGTTTACTCGTGGCGTCGGGCTTGCCGGCGCCCTGACGCTGACGCATGCCGCCACCGCGCTCGCCGCGACCAAGCATGCGGCGAGCACGCACGCCCACCACGTGGAATCGGCTGCCGTGCAGTCCGCCGGCACCAAGGCCCTGGCCAAGGCCACCGGCGAGAACACGCCGTTGAGCGTCGGCCACACGGTGGCGACCCACGCTGCTTCGAGCAGCGGCGGTGGCGCGAGCATCATCCGCACGATCGTCGGCCTGTTCATCGTGATCGCCGTGATCTACGGGATCGCGTGGGTCATGAAGCAGGCCAAGAAGAGCAAAACCCGCCCGTCCGGGCACGGCCTCTCGCAGGTCGCCAACCTGCCCCTGGGCAGCGGCCGCAGCGTCGCGGTCGTCCGCGCAGGCCGGGAGATCCTGGTCGTCGGGGTGGCCGAGAACGGCGTCACCCCGATTCGCAGCTACACCGAGTCCGAGGCGATCGCCCTCGGCATCGAGGTGCCGTCCGAGGAGTCCGAGAACGCCAATCCGGTTGTCGAGAAGCCGCTTGGTCGGGTCGTCGACGGCCTGCGCAGGATGACGGCCCGCTCGTGACGGTCAACTCGAGCAACGCGCTGCAGATCCTGCTGCTGATCGGCGGCATCTCGATCCTGCCGGCGCTGCTGTTCACGGTCACCGGCTTCACGCGGATCCTGATCGTCCTGGGCTTCATCCGCCAGGCGCTCGGGCTGCAGAACACGCCGCCCAACCAGGCGCTGATCGGAATCGCGTTGTTCCTGACCCTGTTCGTGATGATGCCGACGATCAGCGCGATCAAGAAGGACGCCTACGACCCGCTGGTCAAGCACGAGATCTCGACCGCGACGGCGATCCAGCGCGGAGAGGAGCCGCTGCGCCAGTTCATGTTCAGGCAGACGAGCAACGAGGACCTGTCGCTGTTCATCAGCCTGGCCAAGATCAAGACGCCGCAGACGCGCGCCCAGGTGCCGACCTACGTGCTGATCCCGGCCTTCATCTTGAGCGAGCTCAAGACGGCGTTCGAGATCGGCTTCCTGATCTTCCTGCCGTTCCTGCTGATCGACCTGATCGTCTCCTCGACGCTGATGAGCATGGGGATGATCATGTTGCCTCCGACCTTCATATCCCTGCCCTTCAAGGTGCTCCTGTTCGTCCTGGTCGACGGCTGGGCCCTGGTCACCCACTCGCTCGTCGCGAGCTTCCACTAGATCCGCGCCCACCCACCCCCGACCACCGGACCCAGCTCATGACTCAGGACACCGTCGTCAACCTCGCCACCCAGGCCATGACCCTGGCGCTCGAGATCGCCGGCCCGATCCTCCTCCTCGGGCTGATCATCGGGCTGCTCGTGTCGATCTTCCAGGCCGTCACCTCGATCCAGGAGCAGAGCCTGTCGTTCATCCCCAAGATCGTCGGCGTCGCCGTGCTGATCGTGGTGCTCGGGCCCTGGATGCTCGACCAGCTGGTCAGCTACGCCCAGAACCTGTACACGTCGATCCCGTCGCTGATCGGATGACCCCGACGCTCACCCACCTGCTGGCGGAGCTCGGGGGCGGTCAGCCCGTCACCGGCTTCTTCCTTGTGCTGGCCCGGATCACGCCGCTGTTCGTGGTCGCGCCGCTGTTCTCTTCGCCGATGATCCCGAGCGCGGTCCGCGGGATCATCGGGGTCAGCCTGGCGATCGGGCTGACCGGCGTCGCGATACACGGCCAGCACATCCCGACCGACCCGCTCCCGGTGGCCGGGCTGCTCGTCGTGAACTTTCTCGTCGGGTTGCTGCTCGCGTTCTGCGTGGGTGCCGTGTTCTACGCCATCCAGACCGCCGGCGGCCTGGCCGACAACCTGTCCGGCTTCTCGTTCGGCGCCCAGATCGACCCGATCAACGGCAACCAAGGGGGCACCTTCTCGGAGCTCTACGGGATCGTCGGAGTGATCCTGTTCATCGTGATCGGCGGCGACGCCTGGATCCTCCAGGGGCTCGGCCGGACGTTCGACCTCGTGCCCCTCACCAAGGCGCCGCAGATCGCCTCGATGGCCTCCGGCGCGGAGACGGCGTGCGCGTCGCTCTTCGTCTCGGCCGTCGAGGTCGCCGCACCGCTGATCCTCGCGCTGCTCATCACCGACGTGGCATTCGGACTGGTCTCGAAGGTCGTGCCCCAGATGAACGCGTTCTCGATCGCGTTGCCGGTCAAGGTCGGCGTTTCCATGATCGTGATCGCCGCCTGCCTGCCGTTCCTGGGCGGCTGGATGTCGGACCAGATGTACACCTCCGTCGCCACCGCACTGCACGCGCTCTAAGGCGCCGCTGACCATCCCACTGAACCCGTCATGGCCGACCCCTCAAAGACAGAGAAGGCAACCCCCAAGCGCCGCACAGAGGCGCGGAAGCAGGGTCAGGTCGCCAAGAGCATCGATCTCAACGGAGCGGTGATCCTCAGCGCCGGCCTCGTGGGGATCATGATGCTCGGCCCGAAGATCGTGAGCGGCGCCGGCTCCGCGATGACCGCCATCTTCGAGCAGATCTCCAACCCGAGCACGGCGAACACGGCCGCCGGACTGCACAGCCTCGAACAGATCGCGCTGCACACCATCCTGACCACGGTGGCGCCGATCGGCGGCATGTGCGTGGCCGCGGCCTTCGTGGTCAACGTGGCTCAGGTGCGCTTCAGGCCGACGCCGGCGGCGATCAAGCCGAACTTCAAGAAGATCAGTCCGATCGCCGGCGCCAAGAACCTGTTCGGGCCGAGGCTCCTGTTCGAGGGCGCCAAATCGCTGACCAAGGTCGCCGTCGTCGCCGCGGTCGTGGCGCTCGCGCTACTCCCCGACCTGACGAATCTCGGCGCGAGCATCGACACGACGCCGGTCGCCCTGGGCAAGATGATCGCCTCGGGCGCGTACGGCATCGCCGAGCGGGCCGCTGCCGCCTACCTGCTGATCGGGATCCTCGACCTGATCTACCAGAAGCGCAAGCTCGAGAAGTCGCTCAAGATGACCAAGCAGGAGGTCAAGGAAGAGGCCAAGCAGCAGAACACGCCGCCCGAGGTCCGCATGGCCATCCGCCGGCGCCAGATGCAGGCCGCCCGCGCGCGCATGATGGCCGCCGTCCCCAAGGCTGACGTCGTCGTCACCAACCCGACCCACTTCGCCGTCGCCCTCAGCTACGACGGCAGCCACCCGGCGCCGGTCGTGATCGCCAAGGGACAGGATCTGGTCGCCAAGCAGATCCGGCGGATCGCCGAGGAGAACAAGGTTCCGATCGTCCCCGACCCCCCGCTGGCGCGCTCGCTGCACGCCTCCGTCGAGATCGGCCAGATGATCCCGGCCGAGCTCTACGCCGCGGTGGCTCAGGTGCTCGCGTTCGTCTACCGGATGGCCGGTCGTAGGAGGGCCGCGGCATGAACGAGAACACGATCTCGAAGCTCCTGAAGCACACCGACCTGGTTGCGGCCGTCGCGGTCGTGGTGGTGGTGACGATGCTCATCGTCCCGCTGCCCTCGATGCTGCTCGACCTGTTCATCACGATCAACATCTCGGCGGCGCTCACGGTCGTGGTGGCCACGATGTACCTCCAGAAGCCGCTCGAGTTCGCGGCCTTCCCGAGCCTCCTGTTGCTCACGACGATGTTCCGCTTGGCCATCAACGTGTCGGTCACGCGCCTGATCCTGACCAAGGGCAACGCCGGCAGCGTGGTCCACGACTTCGGCCAATTCGTCGTCGGCGGCAACGTGGTCATCGGCCTGGTCATCTTCCTGATCCTGGTCGTGATCCAGTTCGTGGTCGTCACCAACGGCGCCGGCCGCGTCGCCGAGGTGGCCGCCCGGTTCACCCTCGACGCCATGCCCGGCAAGCAGATGGCCATCGACGCCGACCTGAACGCGGGCCTCATCACCGATGAGCAGGCGCGCAACCGCCGTCAGGAGATCGCCCGCGAGGCCGACTTCTACGGCGCCATGGACGGCGCCTCGAAGTTCGTCAAGGGCGACGCCATGGCCGCGGTGATCATCACCGGGATCAACCTGCTCGGCGGAATCGTCGTCGGGGTGGTGCAGAAGCACGTCGGCTTTTCCCAGGCCACTCACACCTATTCGATGCTGACTGTCGGCGACGGCCTCGCCGCCCAGATCCCGGCCCTGCTGATCTCGGTCGCCACCGGCATCCTCGTCACCCGCTCGGCTTCCGAGAAGGACCTCGGCTCCGACCTCGCCAATCAGATCCTGCGTCAGAATAAGGCGCCGCTCGTCGCCGGCTGCGTGGTGTGCATGTTCGCGCTGATTCCCGGCCTGCCCAAGCTGCCGTTCCTGTTCATCGGCGGAATCATGACGGCGATTGGCTGGTCGGTCCGCCACGGCCTGCCCGAGGAGGTCGCGGCGGCCCGCGCGGCGGCGGCGCTTCCGGCCGAGACCAAGACGGACAAGCCCACCGCTCCGCGCGAGGAGGTCCTGAAGGAGCTGCCGATCGATCCGCTCGAGCTTGGCGTTGGGTTTGGCCTGGTTCCGCTCGTCGACCGCCGCACCGGCGGCTCGCTGGTCCGCCGTGTCTCGATGATCCGCCGCCAGATCGCCTCCGAGCTGGGCATGGTGATCCCGCCCGTCCGCATCCACGACGAGGTCGACCTCGACTCCCACGAGTACGTGGTGAAGGTCCGCGGCACCGTGGTCGCGCGGGGAACGATCATGGCCGGTCATCACCTGGCCATGGACCCGGGCGACGCGGTCGGCTCGGTGGCCGGGATCCCCACCACGGAGCCCGCCTTCGGCCTCCCGGCGATCTGGATTCCGGAGGCCCAGCACGCCGAGGCCGAGGCGCTCGGATACACCGTCGTCGACGGCGAATCGGTGATCGTCACCCACCTCACCGAGACGATCCGTAGCCACGCCGCCCAGCTGCTCACGCGGCAAGACGTACGCCAGCTTCTGGATCAGCTAAAGGAAATCAACGAAGCTGTCGTTACGGAGGTTGTGCCGGAAGTTCTTTCCCTCGGAGAAATCCAGCGCGTGTTGCAGTCCCTCCTGGCGGAGGGGGTGTCGATCCGCGACCTGGGCGCGATCGTCGAGTCGGTCGGAGACAAGGCCCGCGTCACCCGCGACCCGGGCCTGCTGGCCGAGTACGCCCGCCAGGCCCTCGGCCGGGCGATCACCGCGCCGCATCTGGACCCGAGCCAGACGCTGCGCGTGATCACGCTCGACCCGAACATCGAGCAGGAGCTCGCCACCTCGATCACCCAGACGAGCGACGGCGAGTACCTGGCCATGGAGCCGACCCGCGCTCACGCCGTCCTCACCGCTGTCAAGAGCCAGTCCGACAACGCCGCGGCCCGCGGCGGCTTCCGTCCGGTGCTGCTCTGCTCGGCCCGCGTGCGCCGCCACCTCCGGCGCCTCGTGGAGTCCGCCGTACCCCATCTGCCCGTCTGTTCCTACAACGAAGTCGCCCCAGGCATCAGCGTCGAAACCATAGGAGTAATCAGCGCATGAGCACTCTGACTCAGCCCCACACCAACGGCCATGACCGAGAGCTGAACGGCGTGCGGACGTACCGCGGTCGCAAGCTCGAGGATCTCATTCCCCAGATCCGAGAGGAGCTCGGTCCCGACGCGATCATCCTGCGCCAGCGTGAGGGCTTGATGGGCGGCGTCGGCGGCTTCTTCGCCCAGAAGTGCGTCGAGGTCGACGCCCAGGCCGGGGGCGGCCGGGAATCCCATCCGCGCGTCGACATCTACGACGAGGACGAGCCCGTGAACGGCTGGGACGACGGCCTCGAGGACTTCATCGCGCCTGACCCGAACGCCGACCCGATCCCGCCGGTTTTCGACCAGCCCCCGGCGCTGCCGGCTCCCGAGCAGCCCAGCCTGGGTGGGGTTATCAACCATTCCGAGCCGGTCCAGCCGGTGCACGAGCCGGTCCAGCCGATGCACGAGCCGGTCCAGCCGGTGCACGAGCCGGTTCAGCCGCCGACCGAGCCCGCCGCCCGGTGGGCCCAGGAGGCCGACGCCTTCGCCAGCGCGCCGGCTCAGGAGGCCCCCGCACCGGTAGAGATTCCGGCCCCGGCCCCGACCGCTCCCACCCCCGCGCCCGCCGCGCAGGATCTGAGCGCCGAGTCCTTCGTCAGCCGCCTCGAGCAGGCCGCGGCGCACGTCGACATAGACGAGCTGGTCAAGCTCGTGACCTCCGGGCGGGTAATGGAAACCCCGGCCACTCCAGAACTTCCAGCACCGGCCACGCCGGCGGCCGCAGCCGCCGCGGCATCCCACCCGATCGCCCCGGAGCCCATCGCCCCGGCGCCGATCGCCCCGGAGCCCATCGCCCCGGAGCCCATCGTCCCGGAGCCCATCGTCCCGGAGTCGACCGCTCCGGCCCCGATCATCGAGGCGCCCGCTCCGACGCCCGTCTTCGAACCGGCGGTGCCACCGGCGGCCAGCCCATGGATCGCCAAGCAGGCCGGCGGCCCCGACTCGAACGAGGCCGCGTCGGTGATCGCCGAGCTGACCTCTCAGGGCATCAGCGACACCTGGGCCGAGCAGCTGATCGTCGCTGCCTCGGCGCACCGCTCGCCGCTGGCCAAGGGCAGCCTGCGTGACGCGGTCCGGGCGACCCTCGCGGCCATCATCCCCGCTCCGGCTCCGCTCCCGCCGAATGGCGCCGCGGTTGCCTTCGTCGGCGCCGGCGGGGCCGGCAAGACGCGTTGCGCCGCCGCCCTCGCCTCCGCCTACGCCAAGGGCTCGACGCTCGCCGCCAGCGTGGTGTCGCTGGGCTCAGATGACTGGGGCGGCGACCTCAAGGAGCTGCTCAAGGGCCAGAACGTGTGGGTCATGGGCGCCGCCAACGGCGCCGAGGCGACCCCGCCGGTCCAGCACGGCCGCGACGGCGGCCTCGTCGTGATCGACACCGCCGCCGCCACCCCTCGGGATCCGGGCAGCGTCGAGGCGCTGGCCGCCGAGCTGCGGTCGCTGAACCTCGACGCCGTCTACATCGCCGTGCCCGCCACGTTCAGCGTGCACGCCGCGCGCAAGCTGATCGACGGCTTTGCCGCGCTCGGCGCGGACGGGATCGCGGTCACCCACGCCGACGAGGCCGACCAGCTCGGGATCGCCGCGGAGCTGTCGCAGATCAGCGGCATGCCGGTCGCCTACATCCACGAGGGCCTCGAGCTCGAGGGCGCGCTGTCGGCGGCGGATCCGTCGGCGCTGGCCGCCCGGCTGCTCCCGTAGAACCGCAACGAACCGACCAGCAGCGATGAGCGCCGACCCAGAGCCTCTCGGCAAGGTCATCCGCCTCAATGTGGGCGGAAAGGAAGGCACGCTGTCGACGCCCGTGGGGAGTCACGTCCCGGTGCGGGTGTACGAGCGCGGGGACTTCATGATGCTTGTGCTGATGCTCGACTCCGCGCAGGAGCTGATGCTCGACGCAGCCGACGATTTCGGCCAGGCCGAGCCCCTGCTGCTCGAGTACGTCTCGCCGCGGGGCCTGGTCCGCTTCCGCGGCCAGGCCGTCCTGCAGGAACGCGACCTCGTCCGCTTTGACCTGAGCGCGGAGCCCGAGATCACGCAGCGCCGCGAGTTCGTCCGCGTGCCGACGGCACAGGACGTGGTCCTGGCCGGCACGCCCGGCGCGGGCTCGACAGCCACATACGCGATCGACATCAGCGGCGGCGGCATGCTGCTGAGCGCAGCCAAGCACCTCGAGCTCGACGCGCTCGTCCGCTTCGCGCTGAACCTGGGCGCCGGCCAGCCCGAGATCGCCGGCCTGGCTCGGGTCGTCCGCGCCGACGCGCAGGGCCGGCGCGCCCTCGTGTTCGAGCAGATCTCGGCCGACGATCGCCAGCGGCTGATCCACTTCGTATTTGCTCGCCAGCGCGAGGCGCTGGCCAAGCTGGGCCGCGTGGGCGATGACAGGAGAACCGGATGAGCAAGAAGGCCGACAAGTCGGGCGAGCAGGCCGACGGCAAGAAGGACAAGAAGGCAAAGAAGAAGGGCAAGGGCTCCGGCGACGCCGCGGGCGGTCCCAGCGTCGCGGCCCATCCTCGGGCCAGCTACCAGGTCCGCCGGGCCAAGGGCTGGGGCGGGATCGCCGGCTTCGCCATCGCCGCCTACCTCTCCTACAAGGCCGGGGTTCCGACCTTCGACCTTGGCCTTCGAGCCCTGATCGCCGGCATCGTCGGCTACATGCTCGCCTGGGCCTGCGCCGTCACGGTGTGGCGCCACCTGGTTATGGCCGAACTACGCGCGGCCGTCGAGCACGCCGCCGGGCCGGACCCCGACCTCATCCCGGCGCGGGCCGAGCCCGCCCGAGCCGCTTCCGCGGAGTAGGCCAACCGCGAGCTCACGGGCGCAACCGGAGGACTGAGCGCACATGGATCCCCTCCACCCGATCGTTCCGATCGCCCCGAATATCCCGCCGATCATGCCCGCACCGTTGGTTGGTGGCGTAAGCCGTGACTCCTCGCGGGCCGGCGGCGGGCAGGACCCGGGGCGGCGCCGGCGCGCGCAACGCGAGCCCGGACAGGACGGTCTGCTCGACGACGAGCTCGATTACGCCGCCGACCACTCCGACGGCGAGGACGATTCCGGCCTGCACATCGACGTGACGGCCTGACGCCCGCGCGGCGTCACCGCACCCGCCGGAGCGGGGCGTCCAGATCGATCTGGACGCCCCTCAAGGCCGCGGCCCCCGAGGCGATAACCGGGGAGACCGGTGGCAAGGAGCCGCCGGGGGACTGACTAAAACGACCACACCACGGAGGTGTAACCAAATGTCCCTTTCTATTCTCACCAACACCTCGGCGATGCAGACCGAGATCAGCCTGAACAATTCGAGCAACGCGGTTTCGAACGCGATGCAGGATCTGTCTTCGGGCCTTCGCATCAACTCCGCGGCCGATGACGCCGCCGGTTATGCGATCAGCCAGGGCCTGACCACTCAGGTCAACGGCCTGCAGCAGGCGAGCCAGAACGTGAGCGATGCGACCTCGATGGTCCAGACCGCCGATAGCGCGCTCAACAACATCCAGAGCATGCTGCAGCAGATCAGCGAGCTGGGCGTCGAGTACCAGAACGGTGACCTGTCGACGAGCGATCAGCAGGACATCCAGGATGAGGTCAACCAGCTCACCCAGGAGATCGACCGTCAGACCGGCTCTGTGACGTTCAACGGGATCAACCTGCTGAACGGGACCGCCGGCAACGGCGGCGCCGTGACCTTCCAGGTCGGCCCGGCTGGCACCGACACCCTCGCCGTGTCCTTCGCGAACATCGAGGGCACGAACGGTCTGAGCACGTCGGTCGGCTTCTCCTGGGGCGCCAGCAGCGTCAACGCCACCAGCGGTGGCGTGGTGTTCAGCCTCGGGCAGGCCAACGCGGTCAGCCTGATCACTGCCGCGATCAACAACATCTCGAGCATGGCGGCGACCCTGGGCGCAGTCCAGAACCGTCTCCAGTACACCTCGAATGAGATCTCGGTCACGCAGGAGAACATGTCCTCCTCGCTGGGCAGCATTCAGGACGTCGACATGGCGTCTGAGATGACCACGCTCACCCAGCAGCAGGTCCTCCAGCAGGCCGGTACGGCAATGCTCTCGCAGGCCCAGTCGCAGCCTCAGCTCGTGCTGAAGCTGATCCAGAACGGCTGAGCCTGGGCTAAATCGCCCTTTCGTCGGGCCGGGCGGTACCTGAGGTACCGCCCGGTCAGACGAGCCAAGCTTCGAACGCGACGGCTTCGTCGTCGCCGCCGAGGGCACAACCCGCCTCGCGACCGTCCCACCTCACATCGCGCGAGGCCACATAACCACGTCCGATTCATCGAGGGAACCGGAAGCGGGGGTGGGCTGCGTAAGCGGCCTACCCCCGCGTGGGTTTAAAGCCCACCCCCGCTTCGATTAGACCCCGCCAACCCGGGCTGCCTTGCAGCCTGCCCCCGTGTGGATTAATGCCCGCCTGTGACCGCGTGGTCGGATCGCTCGATATTCGTCACCGGGGCCTACGGGCTCTTGGGCGGCTGGCTGGTCAAGGCGCTCCTGGAGCGCGACGCGCGCGTCACCGTGCTCAAGCGTGACGACGCCAGCGTGTCGGCGCTCGCCCTGGAAGGGACCGAGAGACTCGTCAACGTGGTGCACGGCGACGTCGGCGACACCCGCCTGCTCGACCGGGCGCTCGGCGAGTACGAGGTCGACACGGTGTTCCACCTGGCCGCCCAGGCGATCGTGGGGGTGGCCAACCGCGGCCCGACCTCCACCTTCGAGACCAACATCCGCGGCACGTGGACGCTGTTGGAGGCGTGCCGAGGGGCCGGCATCCCCCGCACGGTCGTCGCCTCGTCCGACAAGGCCTACGGGCCGCACGAGCAGCTTCCCTACCGCGAGGACTTCGCGCTCCGGCCGACCCACCCGTACGACGTCTCCAAGGCGGCCACCGATCTGATCGCGCGCTCCTACTGGCACACCTTCGGGCTGCCCGTCGCGGTGACCCGCTGCGCGAACCTGTACGGGGGTGGGGATTTTAATTTTTCTCGACTCGTTCCGGAGGCCGTCGTGGCCGCCATCGAGCGGAGGGCTCCCGTGCTCCGCTCCGACGGCTCGCCCGAGCGCGACTTTCTCTACGTCGAGGACGCCGTCGCCGCCTACCTGGCCATCGCCGATCTGCTCGACGACGGCCGCGCGGGCGGCGAGGCCTTCAACGCCGGCGGCGGACAGCCGCGGTCCGTGCGCGAGGTGGTCGAGCTCATATGCGAGCTGGCCGGGACCGGGGTGACGCCGGATGTGCGCGGGACCGGGACTCCAGCCGGCGAGATCGACCGTCAGTGGCTCGACTCGAGCAAGCTGCGGGGCGCCGCGGGCTGGGAGCCGCGGATCGGCCTCGAGGACGGGCTGCGCCGGACGATCGCGTGGTACCGCCGATTCGCGCCCGCACGAGGCGCAGGCGGACCTCAACCCACCCGCGCGCCTGCCGATCACCGGAGATAGATGTCTCCGACGATCTCGATCATCGTGCCGCTGTCCGGCGGCGCGGCGCAGTCGCTGCGCTGCCTCGAGGGCATCGCGACCCAGCCCTCGGAGCCCGCCCACGAGATCGTCATCGTCGACGACGCGTCGGTCGGACTCGAGCGTCTGCTGGCCCGGCTGGAGGGAGATGTCGAGGTGGTTCGCAACCATCGCCGCCTGGGCTTCGCCCTGGCCGCGTGGCGGGGCGCCGAGTGCGCTCACGGCGAGCTCGTCGTGTTTCTCCGCGAAGCCGCGGTCCCGGCCCCGGGGTGGCTCGCCCCCCTGGCCCACACGCTCGAGGATCCCGCCGTCGGTCTGGCCGCCAGCGCCACCGCCGATGCGACGACCGATAGCCCGGTGGCGGCATGGTCCTTCGCCGTACGCGCCGCCGACCTCCGCGCCGTGGACCTGCCCGACCTTCCGGCCCCATACGTCATCGGCGCGCTGTCGGTCGCCCTGGCCGAGCGGGGCCTGCGCACGGTGAGCGCGCCGTCCAGCCTGGTCGCGGCACCGGGCGCGCGGACCGGCGGCGCTCGACGGCCCGCCGGCGAGGCGCCCGAGCTGACCGTCATCATCCCCACCCTCGACGCCGCCTCTGAACGCGTGCGTGCGTGCATCGCTGCCGTGCAGGGCAGCACCGAGGCGCCGCACGAGATCGTGATCATCGACAACGGCTCGCCGCCCCAGGGGTTCGCCTCGCCGGTCAACGCCGGGATGCGCGCCGCTCGCACGCCCTACCTCGTGGTGATGAACGACGACGTCGAGCCGCTGCCCGGCTGGTGGCCGCCGCTCCGCGGCGCCCTCGACGCCGGCGCCGCCGTGACCTTCCCGCTCACGGTCGAGGGAGCGATGCGCTACGACTTCCCGGCCTGGTGCTTCGCGCTGACCCGCGACAGCGTGCGCGAGTTCTCGCACGCCGAAGGCGAATTTTTCGACCCCGCGCTCGTGCTTTGGTATCAGGACACCGACCTGCTGCACCGCCTGCGTGAGGCCGGTCGCCCGCCCGTGTTCGTCGAGGGCGCCCAGATTCGCCACGGGCTGTCGCAGACCGTCGCCAGCGAGGACCCCGAGCTGAGTGCCTGGGTCCGAGTCCAGGTGGCGGCCGACCGCGAACGCTTCATCGCCAAGCACCCGGACGCGGTGCTGCAGGGCCACGCCCTGTCGGTCTGACCGATCAAGAACCCGCGACTTTCGTCGATCACCGGGCCATGGAGTCCCTCGATGCGCTGGTGGTCGGCGCCGGCTTTGCCGGTGCTGTCTGCGCACGCCGGATGGCGGAGGACTACGGCCTGCGCGTTCTGGTGATCGACCGCCGCCCGCACGTCGCGGGCAACGCGCACGACGCGCTCGACGCGCACGGCGTGCTGATCCACACCTACGGGCCGCACATCTTCCACACCAACGCCGGCAAGGTGACCGACTTCCTGTCGCGGTTCACCGACTGGCTCCCCTACGAGCACCGCGTATGGGCCGAGGTCGACGGCCAGATCATCCCGCTGCCGGTCAATCGAACCACGATCGAAAGGCTGCACCGCGTCGAGCTCGCCGACGAGGACCAGACCGCGGCATATCTCGCCTCCTTGGCCGAGCCCCGCGCCGAGCTCAAGAACTCCGAGGACGCCGTCGTGGCGAAGGTCGGGCGCGACCTCTACGAGCGACTGTTCCGCGGCTACACACGCAAGCAGTGGGCACTCGACCCGGCCGAGCTCCACGCCTCGGTGTGCGGGCGCATCCCGGTGCGCTTCAACCAGGACGACCGCTACTTCGCCGACTCGTTCCAGAAGATGCCGGCCGCGGGCTTCACCGCGATGTTCGAGCGGATGCTCGACCACCCCAACATCGAGCTGCGCCTCGGCACCGAGTACGAGCACATTCGCAACGAGGTCCAGGCGCGCCACACGGTGTGGACCGGACCGATCGACGAGTTCTTCGGCTACCGGCTCGGCAAGCTTCCCTACCGGAGCCTTCACTTCGTCCGCGAGACGCGCGCCACCCCTACAGGACGGCTCGTCCAGCCCGTCGCCGTCATCAACTATCCCAACGAGCGGGTCCCGTTCACCCGCGTGACCGAGTTTCGCCATCTCACCGGTCAGGTGTCGGACTTCAGCACGCTGACCTACGAGTACCCGACCGCCGACGGCGACCCGTATTACCCGATCCCGCGACCGGAGAACCGCGAGCTCTACCACCGCTATGAGACCCTCGCCACGCGCGAGCGTCCGGATGTCCTGTTCGTCGGTCGGCTGGCCCGTTACCAGTACCTCAACATGGACCAGGTGACCGCCGCGGCGCTCGTCGCCGTCGAGCGCTGGGCCGCCGAGCGCGATCTGCGCCCCGCCCTGCCGGAGGCCGCGTGAGCGCCCCGGACGTGATCGTCGGCTGGCTCCAGAACGACTA
Organism: Solirubrobacteraceae bacterium; assembly: GCA_035502815.1. Lineage (GTDB taxonomy): Bacteria > Actinomycetota > Thermoleophilia > Solirubrobacterales > Solirubrobacteraceae > Palsa-465. The sequence continues at coordinate 45,678 of DATJUA010000046.1, read as the reverse complement.
CGGCAAGCTCGGCCGGGCGGGCGAGGCGATCGCGCATTCGCTCGTGCGCTCATCGGCCGCCGGTCGCGTCGCCTACGTCGAGCCCTTCCTCCCGGCGCCGGGCGAGCCGCAGCTGGGCGCCCGCGACGACCGCGGTCTGCTCGTCTTCGCCGGCAGCGGCAGCCCCCCGACCGCGGGGCATGAGGTCGCTCGCGGGGTGCTTCAGCTGGCCGAGCTGAACGATCCGATCTTTCTGAACTTCGGCGTCTCGGAGGCCAACTGGTGGCTTCAGTACGAGTTCGCGCCGGTGTGCTCGCGCACCGTGCTCGTCGCCTACGACAAGCTTGCGCAGTGGGATGTGATGGCTCCGCGCAAGGCCGTGCTCGAGCGTGTCCGCGCGCAGCTGATCGCCTCCAGCGACGTTGTCGTCGGCCTCTCGCAGGGGTCGATCGACGATGTGCCGTACGCGACCTACCTCGGCCACGGCGTCGACCGCCACTGGCACGACCCCGCGATCGACTCGGTGCCCGAGCCATCCGATCTCGCCTCGATCGCCCGCCCGCGCGCGATCTACGTCGGCGCGCTGTCGATGCGCTTCGACGTCGAGGCGGTGCGCGACCTGTCCGCCGCCGGGGTCGACGTGGTGCTGGTCGGGATCGGGCCTGCCCCGGAGGTCCTCGAGCTCGCCGCCGCTGACCCGCACGTCCACCTCCTCGGCGAGCGCCTGCCCGAGCAGACCGCCGCGTACCTGCTCCACTCGGACGTCGGGATCGTTCCGCATACCGACGAGCCGTTCACCTATTCGATGGAGCCGCACAAGGCGTACAACTACGCCGCCGCCGGACTCCCCACCGTCACGCTGAACACGGCCCATGCGCCGGCCCTCGGGCCGTTCCTGAACGCGACGCAGGATCGGGCTGCGTTTGTCGCTGGTGTGCAGGCCGCGATCGCCGGCGGACGGCTGTCCGCCGAGCAGGTCGCCGAGGCCCGCTCGCTGAGCTGGGACCGCGTGGCCGCCGGACTGCTCGCCGCGGCGAACGGCACCGGCGCGCAGAACCCGTCATGAGCGAGCCGCTCCCGCTCGTCTCCGCCGTCGTCGCGGCCTACAACTACGAGGGCTACCTCGCGGAGGCGCTCGACTCGGCGTTGGCTCAGGACTACCCGGCCGGTCGCCTCGAGATCATCGTGGTCGATGACGGGTCAACGGACGCGACGCCGGCGGTGGCCCAGCGGTACGCGAGCGAGCACCCGGGACGCGTTCGCTACATCCGGCAGGACAATGCCGGCCCGGCCGCCGCCACCAGCCGCGGCGTGTCCGAGGCGCGCGGGGAGCTGATCGCCTTGCTCGACGCCGACGACGTGTGGGTGCGCTCGCGTACCCGGCTGCTCGTCGACGCGCTCGGTCGAAACCCGCGCGCCGGTCTGGTCTACGGCGACATGGAGGTGATCGACGGCGAGGGACTCCTGATCGCGCCCTCGTGGTTGGAGGAGGCCGGCCAGACCCCGTTCCGGGGCCGCTGCGTCCCGGAGTTCTTGCGCTCGAACTTCATCATGACCTCCTCGCTGATCGTGCGCGCCGAGCTGCGCGATCGCTTCTGCCCGATGCCGGCGTGGTTCCACACCCAGGACTGGCCGATCGGGGCCCGGGTGGCCGAGGTGGCGGAAATCGACTTCCTGCCGGCGGTTGTCGCTCGCTACCGCCGCCACGGCGCGAACCTGACCAACGGAAGGCAGGGCCCGCACGAGGTTGCCTCGATGCTCCGCCGGGATGCGCCGATGCGCCGCTGGATGCTCGCCAACCTGCGAGCCGACGACCTCACCGTCGAGGACTTCGTCGATGCCTACGACTACTTCGACAAGACCGTGCAGTTCGCCGCCCAGGCTCTCGGCGTCAACCCCGAGAGCTTTCTGGCTGTCACCGAGAGCGACCGGCAGCTGGAAGGCGAGCGCCGCGCGGGCGGAGCGGCAGCACTCGCCCAGGGCGACTTCGTCACCGCGGCCGGCCACTTCCTCGCGGCCCTGGCCGCCGATCCGTTCAGCGCGCCCGCCCGCAACGGCCTCGACCACGCCAGGCGCCGCCTGATCGTGCCGCTGGCGCGCCAGGGCGGCGCAGAGGACGTCGACCGCGACTACCGCATCAAGCCCGGCTACACGTCACGCAAAGCCCCCGAGTACTTCGTCGATCTGGCCGAGGAACGCACGGCTCTCGCCCACCATCCCGACGTCTACGCCCGCGCGTCCGCGGTAGCCACGCGCCTGCGCGCGAACCGGATCGTCGACCTGGGCTCCGGCAGCGGGGGCAAGCTGGCCGCGCTGGCGCCCCCTTTCGAGATCCTGGGGATCGACTACGGACCAAACGTCGAGCTCGCCCGCCGGAACTATCCGGATGGCATCTGGCGCGAGCACGACCTCGACTGCGCGGCCGCGCTGCCACTGAGCGCCGAGGAGCTACGGGACTCGGTGGTGATCTGCGCCGGCGTGATCGAGCATTTGCTGTATCCGGCGTTCCTGCTCGACAACCTCCGCATCATCCTGCCGTCGGTTGAGGCGATCGTGATCTCGACCCCCGACCGCGACCTGGCCCACGGCGCCGGTCACCTCGGCCCCCCGGCGGACACATCGCGCGTGCGCGAGTGGACGATCGAGGAGCTCGCTGCGCTGCTCGGGGCCTGGGGGTTCGAAGACGGCGACGTCGGGGTCATCGCACCCGACGTGGTGCACGGAGGCCCGGCGACGATCCTGGCCGTTCTCTATCCCGACGCCAACCGCGCCGAGCGGGCCAACGCGACCGCGCTGGCCACGGCCTGAGCAGCGCACCGTGGAAGTACAGGTCATCTCCCGGCCGCCGATTACCAGCCTATGAGCCGCCTCGATGCCCGGGCCCGCGCAGGCGAGCGACTGCCTTCCGTTCGCCACGTCTGTCTGATCACCAAGGACTATCCACCCAGTGTCCCTGGAGGGATCCCGCGGGCCGTCCAGATGCAGGCACACAATCTTGCCGCCGCGGGCGTGAAGGTTCACGTCATCACCAAGTCCGCCGACGGTGTCGAGCGCACTCGTGAGGATGCCGGGGTGATCGTGCACGAGCTGGCGGAGCCGCAACTGGCCGCGCCACCCGGGCTGTACTACCTCGAGATCCCGCTGTGGAGCTACGTCGCGGCCGCCAAGTTCGCCGAGCTCGACGCCGCGCTGGGCTTCGACATCGTCGAAGCGCCCGACTACCGCGGCGAGGCGCTGCATCTGGCTCCGCGTCCCCAGACCGGACTGATCGTGTGGTTGCACTCCACGCTGAAGGTCGCCTGGGACTGCCAGGACGGCTACACGCGTACCCCCGCCGACGATGCCTGGCACGCACTGGAGATGGCCGCGCTCGAGCGCGCCGACCTGCTGCTCGCGCCCAGCCAGCTGCTGATGGACACGACCGCGCAGTTCCTCGGCGACCGCATGCGGCCCGCCGAGCTGATGCCCTACCTGTTCGACTCCCAGCAATTCCCGCGCAAGACGCCGCGAGACCCCGACGGGCGGATCAACGTCCTGTTCTACGGCCGTCTGGAGGCGCGTAAGAACCCCGAGCTCGCGCTCCACGCCGTCGCGGCCGCGTGCGCGCGCGGCCATCGCGTCAATCTGACCGTGCTCGGGCGTAACACGTTCGGTTATCGCGAGCAGGTACTGGCGCCGCTGCAGGCGGAGCTTGGCCTCGCCGACGTCCGCTACCTGGACCATGCCGACGTCGAGACCGTGCGCGCGGTGCTTGGCGACACCGACGTGGCGATCCTCGCCTCGCGCTTTGACAATTCGCCGCTGACGATCTTCGAGGCTCTGTCGTCGGGTGTCCCAGTGATCACCAGTGAGCGCGTCGGGACGGCCTCCTGGATCGCGCCCGAGGACGGCTTGCTGGCACTCCCAATCGACGATCCTGATGCGTTCGGCTCCGCCGTCGCCGACGCGTTCGGTGACGCCGAATGGATGGCGAGCGGCACCCGCGCCGCGGCTCGAATCCGCGAGTTGTTCGCGCCCGAAAAGGTGACCGAGCGGCTGCTGGACGCCTACGCCCGCCTGCTCGCCGCACGCGGAGCCGGTGCGCCGAGGACCGACGCGCCAGCTCCTCCGGCGCGGATCGAGGGCACCCGCCGCAGCGCCGTGCTCGCATTCGCCGACGAGCTCATCGACGATGCGTCACTGCTGCACGCCTGGGGCGCGGAGTTCGACGGCGCGGACGACGTCACCCTGGTCATCCGCGCCCCGGGCTGGAGCGCCGAAGACGTGCAGGCCAAGCTCGGCGCGCTGATTGCCCGGGTGGGACTCCAGGACGATGACGCGTGCGACGTGCTCGCGCACACGCTCCCGGCAAGCGCCACGCTGAACGCGCAGCTAGCCACGGGTGCGCAGGCCATCCTCTCGCGCAAACGCCGGCCGGCGCCGTTCGATTCGCTGCGGCTGATCGACGAGGCATCGATCGGCGAGCTGCGTGGCGATTGCCAGGACCGCTCACCCGCCAGGCGGGCGGCCTGACGTGGCGACGGCGGCGATGACCCAACCCCAAGCGCTCGGTCGGGTGGACGATCACGATCCCACGGACACCGGCACGCCGCTCGTCTCGGCGATCGTGACCGCCTACAACTACGCGCGATTTCTCCCGCGCGCGCTCGACAGCGCCCTGAGCCAGAACTACCCCGCGGACAAGCTGGAGATATTGGTGGTCGACGACGGTTCGACCGACTCCACCCCGGCCATCCTGGAGGACTATGCGCGCCGCTACCCGGGCCGAATCCGCGCGTTCCGCCAGAAGAACTCAGGCTTCGTGGCGGCGACCAACCTCGCCTTCTCGAAGGCCCGGGGCGATCTGTGGGCGTTGCTCGACGCCGATGACGTATGGCCGCGCGAGAAGACGATCCGGCAGGTGGAGCTGATGCAGCGAAACCCGCGCGTGGGCGCCGTATACGCGGACATGGCGGAGATCGATCAGCACGACCAGGTGCTGGGAACCTCGGTCTGGACGCGGCTCAACGTCGTCCCGGTGCGAGGCCCCGGCGCGCTCGCGCCGCTGCTGGTGAACGGGAACTGTGCGACCGCGTCCGGGCTAATGTTCCGCGCGACGCTGCGCGAGCGCTTCGACCCGATCCCGGGCGGGGTGCCGTACGTCGATTGGTGGGTCATCGCACAGATCGCGGCTGTGACCGACGTGGACTATGTACCGGGGGTGCGAGTGGGCTATCGCCTCCACGACTCGAATATGACCCATGGCGTTCAGGGCGCGCGATGGGTGCGCGAGCAGGTCCGGCACTCATCCGCGCGCCGCCACGTCCTGATCCACGGTGGCGCCGCAGCCCTTCCGGCGCACGCCCTGATCCCCGCCTGGCAGGCGTTCGAACACGCCGCACTCGAGGCCATCCAGGCCGCCGGGTCGGCTTACGTGCCGCTCCCCGAGACCACGGAGCTCGAGCAAGCCACCGCCCAGCGGGCCGCGAGGCGAGCCCGCGTGCTGCAACGGCGCGGGGTACTCGAGCCGGCGCTGCGTGCGTGGGTCCTCGCCGCCGCCAACAATCCGTTCGACGCCGAGGCGCGAGAGTCGATCGCACAGGTGGCCGTGGCGCTGGCCGGGTCCCAGCGCCCTGAGCATCCGTTCGCCGCCGCTCGATCCTTCGTTGTCCTGGCCCGGGCCGAGGAGCTCGCGTCGGCTCCCTCACTCCTGGCCGCGTTCGCGCAGACGTTTGACAGCGATGACGACGCCACACTCTTCATTCATGGCCCGGGAGCAGACGGTGAGCACCTCGGGCGCCTACTCGCCGGCGCGATCGAGGCCGCCGGCGTCGATGTCGACGGACCTGACCTGCTGGCCCAGGCCGACCCCGAGTCCCTGCTCGACCCTCAGGTGCTCCAGGAGGCGGCCGATCTCGTGCTGACTCACGACACGGCTCCGACCCTGCGCGAGCACTACGACGAGACGCTCGACCTGCTCCGGCCTCCGGCTCTGGTCGTCTGATCGCTGCTTCTCGCACGCCGCGGCTCAGGCGGGAACCAGTCCGGCGTCGGCCAGCCGGCGCAAATGGCCCAGGCATGTCTCGTCGAGCCTTGGCAGCTGCACCGGAAGCAGCAGCGGCCGCGCCGTGAGCAGCGCGTCAACCATCGTGGCGGCGGCGATCAAAGTCGAAGGACTGCCGTCGTCGACTACTCCAATCAGGTCCGCCGCGTCGTCGCCTCCCATCCCGAGCTCGTCGACCAACAGGCTGAGCCGCGCCAGGTACTCCTGGGTACCGGTGACGATGAGCGTCGCATCATCGTGGCCGCCGAACACGGTGCCGTAGGCGACGAGGAGCTGCGGGCGCTCGAGGATCTCGTCCGCGGTGGCCAGCGTCGCGAACCGCCGTGCACCCTCGAAGGCGCCGCCCGATCGTAGGGACCGGACGGCCGTCTCCCCAAGAGGGGGGATGACCAGGTTCTCGTCGATAGCTCCCGGACCGACCGCCCCGGCAAGCACCGCCTCCGCCCAGGCGGCCTGCTCGGGGGAGAACAGCACGGGATGGTTCCTGACCAGCTGTGCCTTGAGCTGCGTGTCGTGCTTGCTCGCATGGCTGAGCAGCATGCCGCCGTTGCGCCGGCGATAGTAGAAGACGGCGTACGGGTGATGGAGCGCGAAGTGCCCGCGCTCACCGCAGCCGAGCCAGAAATCCCAGTCCTCGTACGACGACAGTCGTTGGTTGTATCCGCCGACGTCGCTCCAGGCTCGGCGGCGGTACAGGGCGGTACATGGGAACAGGTTGTGGCGCGTGAGGAGCGCGAGGTCGTATCCGAACGCCTCCGGGAACTCGTTGATATCGCCAAACCACCGCTGGCGCCCGTAGACGATCGATACATCCGGCCGGGAGTCGAGGACCCCCACGCAATCGTCTATGTACATCGGCGAGATCAGATCGTCGGCATCCAGGACCAGCACGAACTCCGAGGAGCTGGCCGCGATGCCGTTGTTGCGGCTGGTGGGAAGGCCTTGGTTGACCTGGCGCAGAAGTCGAATTGCCCGGTCCGGGTATGCGGTCGCGAGCCGCTCGGCGACCGCCGCCGTGTCGTCGGGCGAGCCGTCGTCGACGATCACAATCTCGAGATCGGCGTAGGTCTGGGCGCACACACTGGCCACGGTGGCGGGTAGGAACTCCGCCTGCGCGTAGCAGGGGATGACGACCGTCACTCGGGCGCTCGGGGTCACAACCCACTAATCGGCAACCTGGAGGGCGGGTTGAGGCCGTTCTGGGCGCTCGCCGATTCAAACGCGCGCGGCTGCGGCCGATCAAGTAGGAGATGGAGACGGCTACCCTCGCATCCCCAGGCGCACCCTCTGCGCCGCCCGGCCAGGCCCGGGTGTCGATCATCCTGATCGCGAGCGGCCAACCGGGGCTGCTGCTGCGCTCGCTCACCGCGCTCACGCGTCTTGAAGATGAGCTTGGTTTCGAGGTCGTCGTCGTCGAGAACGGGACGTGTGCGCAGACCGCCCAGCTGCTGTCGCTGGTCCAAGGTGATCTGCGGCGGATCCACCACGAGGTGCCGGTCGCGCGTGCGGTCGCCTGCGACATCGCGGCGGCGCGCGCTGCCGGGGAGTACCTCTGCTTCCTGCGCGAGGACGCGGTACCCGTCGATGGGTGGCTCGCGCCGCTCCTCGCTGCCCTCGAGGACAACCCTCGGCTCGGCGCAGCCCTCGCGCGGGCCGTCGTTCCGTCTGGCCAGGTGCTCGAGGAGCGCCAGTGGGCGGCGATTGTGATTCGCCAGGCCGCCTTCGACGATGTCGGAGGCTTTGGCCACTCCTCACGGCCGTTGCGCTGGGAAGGCGAGACGCTGCTCGAGGCGATCGAGGAGAGCGGATGGACGATCGCCACCCAGCCGCTATCGGTCGTGCTGCTGATGCCCGAGTCCTAGACGCGCCGTGGCCGGGTGCGGCCGCTCAAACTTGTACTGAACCGGCCGATCAACCGGATATGTACGCCCCCGCGGCCCCGCGAGCGCTTCACCCATCGAGTCGCCGAGCGGCGCGGCCCGCGGTGCAGCAGTTCCTGTTCGATCTCGACGGGACGGTGACGCGTGTCGAGATCCTCCCCGAGATCGCTCGCGCGATCGGAATGGAGCGGGAGATCGCCGAGCTGACGCGTGAAACGATGGCGGGCGGCCTGCCCTTCGAGTCGAGTCTCCGTCGTCGCGTCGAGCTTCTCAAGCAGGTGCCGGTGTCCGAAGTGCGCGCCATTGTCCGGGGCGTCAAGCGCGATCCGCACGTAGTCGAGTTTCTGAGGCGCAACCGCGACCGCTGCACGATTGTCACCGGCAACCTCGACGTCTGGATCCAGGACCTGATCGCGGATCTCGACGTCCCGTTCTGTTCGTCGGCCGCCAGTGTCGACGGCGATCGCTTGATCGGGCTGACATCGGTGCTCGACAAGGCGACAGTGACGGCAAACTGGGTCGGGCCCATCTGCGCGATCGGAGACGGCTACAACGATCTCGGGATGCTCGCCGCCGCGGAGCTGGGCATCGCCTACGGCGGCGTGCACGCGCCGGCACCGGGCCTTCTCGACGTGGCCACACACGCGATCTACGACGCGCGACGCCTATGCGACTTCCTGTCCGCGTGGTGATCAACTGCGCCGGCGAGGGCCGGCGACTGGGCCTGGGCAAGACCAAGGCGCTCGTGTCCGTGCTGGGCGAGCCGCTGGTCAGCTGGCATTTGCGGATGCTCCGCGACGTGGACGACGTCGTCGTGGTGGTCGGCTACCAGGCCAACGAGGTGATCGACACGGTGCGAGCTGCGCGCTCCGACGTGGCATTCGCGTTCAACCATGAGTACGCGACCACGGGCACCGCGGCCAGCCTGGCACGCGGTGCCAGCGGGGCCGCCGGCGATGTGATCTCGCTTGACGGAGACCTGCTCGTGCACCCCGAGGATTTCCGGACGTTTCTCGCAGACGCGGCACCCTGTCTCGGAGTCGGACCGAGGAGCTCGACGGACGCCTGGCTGACGTCGATCGAGCGGATGGATGGCGGGCTCGCGGCAACGGGCTTTCACCGCGACGGTGACGGCATGGAGTGGACTGGCCTCGTGCGGGTGCCGGGCACCCTGCTCGACAACGCCGTGCACACCGGCCAGGCACACGGACATGTCTACGAGATGCTGACGCCGCATTTGCCCCTGCCCGTCCGTCAGGTGCGCACACGCGAGATTGATACCGCCGCGGATTACGACGAGGCCGTGGCATGGCTCGCGCCCATCGCCCATCACTGGACATGAGCTACACCCCTGCCCACCCTGACGGCGCAGAGCTGGCGATCCGGGATTTCTGGCGCCGGCGAACCGCGATCAACTCGACACAGGCCGCCCGTTTTCACTCCGAGCATGACGCTCACGACATCCCCGCCATCACGGCCCTCTGCGCCCCGGGAGCACGCGTTCTCGATCTCGGATGTGGGACCTGCGTGGTCGCGAACTGGCTCGCCACCAACCATGAAGTGACTGTCCACGCGGTCGACTACATGCCGGTCTTCCTCGAGCACGCGATCGAGGACCCGCGAGTCACGACCGCCGTGGGCGACGCCCGCACGTACCGCTGCGATGGGCGTTTCGACCTGATCCTGTCACTTGGCGTGATCACCTATTTCGTGGACCGCGAGGAGCGCCGAGCGATGTACGAGAACTGCCTCGCGATGCTCGCACCGGGCGGCAGCCTCTTCCTCAAGGCGCAGTTCGGGGTCCGTGAAACGGTGACGGTCGACACCTACTCCGAGCAGCTGCAGGCGCGTTACGTCGCGAGCTATCCGTGGCTCGACGACGAGGTCGCCCTGCTCGAGGGCGTCTTCGACTCGCCCGTCGCGGTCACCGATCCGTTTCCGCCCGAGCTCAACCTCCATGACAACACCCACTTTTACTACCTCTCGGTTGGCCGGAGTCACTGATGCCGGCGCCCAGCAATGACGACGCCCGGGCGCGCCTGACGGCGAGCCTGCAGCTGATGAATGACGTGCTCGCGTCAAGTCCGATCGCTGGCCGCTACTGGGTCAACGGCGGCCTGTTGCTCGGATGGGCGCGCGAGGGCGCGATCCTCGGTCATGATTGCGACGACGTCGACTTCTTCTACCGCGCGGAAGACACCGCGCGCCTCGAGGCGTCGTTTCCGGTGCTCGAGGAGGCCGGCTTTCGGCTCTCATTGCGCTTCCCGGGCGCCTACGGGGACGCAACCGAGCACTCGTTCCGGCGCGACGGCGCGAAGTTCGAGTTCTTCCGAGCCGAGCTCGTCGGGGATCGGGTCAGATACTGGAACTACGGCTTCGGGCCTCACGGACCCGTGGCGAACGAGGCAAGGATCCCCGCACAGCCGCTCGAGCGGTTCTACTTCCTCGGGCGATCCTGGCTCAAGGTCCGCGACCACGACGCGGAGCTCACAGCGATGTATGGCGACTGGCGAACCCCCGAGCCCGGGTGGGACTACCTTCGCGGTCCGGCCATCATGGCGACCAAGCCGTGGGACCCCTCGAGCTTCGATCTGACCGGCGGACACGGGTAGTCGATGAGTTACACCGATGCCGTAAGCCGGATCTCCGAGATCCAGGCCCAGATTGCCTCCCTACAGACCGCCTTCGATCCGTCCGCCGCTGCGAGCACGGCCCCCTCGTCGACGGGCGGCGTCGCCGCCTCAGACGACACTTCCGGCACGACGACCGGTTCGACCAGCTTCGCCGACGCTCTGGCCCAGGCTCAAGGGACTTCGGGGGTGGTCGGCGCCAGCTCCGACGTCCCCAGCATCGCCGGCATGGGTATCGCCGAGTCGTCGGGCACCGGCGGCGCGACGCTGCCGTCCAGCGCGTCGAGCATGCTGACCTCCGACCAGCAGCAGTTCGCCTCCCGCCTGGCGGCCGACACGGGCCTCGACCCCGGCGTCGTCTCGGCCTGGCTGCTCGCCGAGGAGTCCGGCGGCGCCGCGCAGTCGCGCCAGTCCGAGAACAACAACGACTGGCTCAACATCGGCTACACCGACAGCGCCACCTACGGCTCGAGCGACTCGATCTGGTCAAATCCGACCACCGCCGCCGACGCCACCGCCGGCTGGCTCAAGGGCCAGAACACGATCCCTGGCTACGGCACCGCCAGCTCGGGCATCCAGAGCATCCTCGCCACCGCCGGCTCATCCCCGGCGGCCCAAATCTCCGCGCTGCAAAACTCGGGCTGGGCGTCGAGCGCCTATCCCGACCTGCCCTCGCTGTATCAGCAGGTGGCGGGATGAGCTCACCCCGCCCTGCCCGGGCCCTCGTGGCGTGGCTGTCGGAGCACGAGGCCCGTCGGCTGGGGGGCAGCGCGGCCGATCCGGGCCGGTGGAGGGCCGCCCGCGAGGCGCTGCTCGAGCGGCCGGTTTCCGTCGGCCAGGCGGGACTCATCGCTCCGTTGCCATCGGCTGTTCAGGAGCATGCGGCCGCGGTGCGGTCAAGCGAAGGCGCCAAGTCGATGTTCGCCAACGGGTGGGAGATCGGTTGGATCACCGATCTGCGCCGCGTCATCGCCGCCCAGCCGACGGTGTTCGTCGACGGGCCGGAGAACGGCGTCGATCCCGTCCGCCGCGACCCCGTTGAGGTGGCGCGAATCGCGCTGCCGCTGTCGGCACCCGCGTCGCAGGTTCCGGTTCGCTTCGACGAGGAGAGCCAGACGTGGAATATCACCTCGCCCAGCCCCAACCTGCGGATCACCGGGAACTTCGGGGGTGAGGTAGAGCCGGGCGTGCTCGGCTTCGGCTTCCTCGTGCGCGTCCTGCCGTCCTTCATCTCGGTGGCCGAGTATCGCGGCCGCTTCATCCTGCGCGACGGATACCACCGGGCCTTCCGGTTTCTGACCCGCGGCGTCCTCGCCGTCCCGGCCTTCGTCCGTCGCTTCGATGACGACGAGTCGCTGTTCCGGTCCGGGATGCTGCCCGAGAGCGTCTTCTGCGGCGAGCGCCCGCCGACGCTCCAGGACTACCTGGAGGACGCGGTGGCCGACGACGTGTGCTTCGCCCCGCGTGAGACGGCGATCGCCGTGAGCGCGACGCCGACGAGCCTCGTGTTCGGCCGGCTCGCTTAGCCGCCGGCGCTAGCTGCCACGCTGGCTAGCGGACCGCGGTCAGTGGAACGACCGTGGCACCCGGTCCGCCGGGGCCGAGGTACCGCCGGCACTCGCCGGCCACGACCGGGCGACCGACGTGGAAGCCCTGCGCGTAGTCGCACCCGAGCCGCGCCAGGACCTGCTTGACGTTCTCGGTCTCGACGCCCTCGGCGGTGACGCGCAGTCCGAGGTTGCGACCGAGATCGATGATCGAGTGCACGAGCACCGCGTCCTGGCGGTCGGTCTCCATCCGGGTCACGAACGAACGATCGATCTTGATCTCGTCCACCGGGAGCTGCTGGAGCTGCGACAGCGACGAGTAACCGGTCCCGAAGTCGTCGATCGCGATCATCACGCCCATCGCCCGCAGCTCGTCGAGCGCGGCGCGCGCGCGAGGCAGGTCGGCGACGATCCGGCTCTCGGTGATCTCGAGCTGGAGCGCCGAGGCGTGCAGGTTCAACCGCGCCAGCAGCGCGCCGATGACCACCGGCAGGTCGTGGTCGAGCAGGCTGCGCGTCGAGACGTTCACTGACACGGTCACTTCGAGGCCCTCCTGGCGCCAGCGCCGGCACTGCTCGAGCGACGCCTCGAGCACGCGGTCGGTCAGCGGCTTGATGATCCCGGTCTGCTCGGCCAGCGGGATGAACCCGTCCGGACCGATGCACCCGAGCTGCGGATGGTTCCAGCGCACCAACGCCTCGAGCGCCAGCGTCCCGCCTCCCTGAAGCGGCACCTTGGGCTGGTAGTGGACGACGAGCTCGCCGCGCTCGATCCCGCGCCGCAGTTGGGCGGCCAGCGCCAGCCGGTCGATCGAGTACTCGTCGTCCTCCTCGGCGTAGGTGGCAAACCCGGCGTCGGAGCCCTTCGCGCAGTACAGCGCGACGTCGGCGTGGCGCATCAGCTCGGGCGCGCTACGCCCGTGCTTGGGGAAGCACGCGATCCCGATGCTCGCGCAGATGTGCAGTGCCACCGAGTCCACCTCGAGCGGATGGTCGAGCGCCGCGAGCAGCCGCTCGGCGATCTCCTCCGCCTGCGTCTCCGCGCCATGCACGAGAACGCCGAACTCGTCTCCCCCGATTCTGGCCAGCACCGCCTCCCCCGCGGCGCGACCGAGCCGGCGGGCCACCCGCTGGATCACCAGGTCGCCGAGCTCGTGGCCGAGCGTGTCGTTGATCGACTTGAAGTCGTCGAGGTCGAGCAGCATCACCGCCACCGGGCACGCGTCGGACACCGCGCCGTCGAGCGCCTCCTGGAGCGTCTCGGCCAGGGAGGAGCGGTTCGGGAGGCCCGTCAGCACGTCGTGGTGGGCGCGATGACTCGAGATGGCGGCCTGGCGACCGCCGAAGTAGACCGCGAGCATCGGGACAAAGCACACTGGCACGAGCGCCAGGCTGGCGTTGGCCGACGCCAGCAGAGCCGGCGCGAACGCGAGCACGCAGCCGGCGGTCCAGGCCTGGAAGGCCAGATCCTCCCGCAGGTACCCGACGACGGACACGCGCACGAGCAGTGCGCCGGCCGCGCACGCGAGCACGTGGTTGACCGCGAAGAAGGCGGCGCCCGCGGCCAGCACGATGGGCAGCTCGCCGCTCGTGATGCTGCTCAGAGGCAGCCCCCCGGCGAGTCGCAGGACCGCGGCCGCGGCAACCATCGCGAGCACGTACTGGGCGGCATTGAACAGCGTCTTGAGCGGGGCGACCCGGGCGGCCGTGTCGGCCACCACGGAGCTCGAGACGTAGATCAGCAGGGCCGGGCCCGGGCCGAAGCGCAGCAGGATGGCAAACGCGAACGCGGCCGAGATCGTGACCCGTGCGAGTCCGCGTCGCCGCGGCACCGGAATCGGAAGCAGCTCGCCGGCCAGCACGAACAGCGAGAGGACGACGAACAGAGCGGGATCGCCGATGCGCCACTCGCGCACCCAGGGCAGGACGACCAGCGACGTCACCGCCGCCGCGGTGACGAGCGTGACGTACAGGATGAAGTTGCGCGACGCCGGCGCCTTGCCCGAGTCCGAGCGCAGGCCTTGGGCGACGAGGAGGAGTCGGCTGGTCAAGCGATCTTGTGGCCGGCGGCATGCGCCACCGGGACGTTCTTGGCCACCGTCCGAACCGGCACCGGCGCAGGTGTGGTGTGCGAGAGCGCGACCGTATGCACGGACGGCGCTACGTGGGTGGACGCCTTTGCCAGCGCGTTCGATACGGACCCGAGGGCCAGAGTCAGCGCCACCCCTAGCGCCACAAGAACCGAACTCGTCCGCCGCCTCCCAAGACGGTAGACAATCCCACGCATTCTCTACCTCGCTTTGTGTCACGTGCGCCCCCAGGCGACACTGACCTTTGAGCCGTCTAAGCGTGGTGATCGACCAGGTGGCCCAGACGGTTAATCGAACATTCGTCCAGGCGGCAGGAAAACCCTCAACTGCGGCGACGCTTCGTTAGAAGAGCGCCTCCTGGCCCGGTAGCTCGGCGCCGTCCCGCCCGCGACCGGGGTGGGCGGGACCAAATCCCAGAGCATCGGCGATGTCCCGGGCGATCGCTCCCTCCGAGCGCGAAGCGATGACCGGTTCCTCGATTCCCTCGATGTACACGAGCGTCCGCCGGCCGTCGCCCCGGTCCGTCCCCTCGAGCGGCACGAGCGCGAACACCCGATCGGCGCGGACGAACTTGCCGTAGCCGAGGGGGATCAGAGCGGGGAGCGCTCGCGCCATGTCCCGTGAATTCTTCTACTCTGCGCGGCGTGCCCGCCACCGACCTCAATTTTCTGCTCGGCGGCGACCTCGAGGTGTTCCGCCTCGGGTTCGGCGCCATGCGGATCACCGGCCCGGGGGTGTGGGGCGAACCGCCCGACCCCACGGGCGCCCGCCGCCTCCTGCGCTACGTGGTCGAGCGCGACGTCAACCTGATCGATACCGCCGACTCCTACGGCCCCGACGTGTCCGAGAACCTGATCGCCGAGGCGCTGCGCCCGTACCCCGAAAACCTCGTGATCGCCACCAAAGGCGGCCTCGAGCGGCCGGGGCCCGGGCGATGGGAGCCCAACTGCCGCCCGGATCGGCTCAAGCGCACGTGCGAAGGCTCGCTCAGGCGGCTGAGGCTCGAGCGAATCGACCTCTACCAGCTGCACACGGTCGATCCGAAGGTGCCGATCGAGGACTCCGTCGCGGCCCTGGCCGAGCTCCAGGAGCAGGGGAAGATCCGGCACATCGGCCTGTCCAACGTGAACGTGGAGGAGATCGCGCGCGCCCAGGAGATCGCCACGATCGTCTCGGTCCAGAACCACTACAACGTGGCCGATCGGGCGTCCGAGGACGTGCTCAGATTCTGCGAGGACGAGCTGATCGCCTTTCTGCCCTATTTCCCGCTCGCGGTGGGTGAGCTCGCCGAGTCCGGTACAGCATTGGCCGACATCGCCGCCGGCCACGGCGCGACCCCTGCACAGGTGGCGCTGGCCTGGCTGCTCCAGCACTCGCCGGTGACGCTGCCGATTCCGGGCACCAGCTCGATCGCCCACTTCGACGAGAATCGCGACGCGGCCCAGCTCGAGCTCGAGGATGACGAGCTCGAAGCGCTCGACGAGCTGGCCGCCAGCTCCTAGGCGCTCAGGACGAGCTCGAGGCGGCGTTCGAGCGCCTCGGCGAGCCGCTCGCGGACCGGCCCCTCCTCGAAGCGCTCCACCAGCGCCGCGAGGAAGCCTTCGATCACGAGTGCCTTGGCGACGTCTTCGGGCAGGCCCCGCGAGCGCAAGTAGAAGAGCTGCTCGGGATCGACCTGGGCGACCGCGGCCGCGTGCGTGCAGCGCACGTCATTGGCCTGGATCTCGAGACCCGGGATCGCGTCGGCGTGGGCCCGCTTGGACAGCAGCAGGTTGCGCGACTCCTGGAACGCATCGGTCTTCTGCGCGCCCGGGTCGACGATGATGTTGCCCTTCCAGACCGCGCTCGAGCGGCCCTGAAGGACGCCTCGGAAGGCCAGGTCCGACGTGGTGTTGGGCGCCGCGTGCTCCTGGGTGGTGTCGAAGTCGATGTGCTGACGGCCATGGCTGGCGTACGCGCCGGTCACCCGCGCCTCGCTGCCTTCGCCCACCAGGCGGGTCTCCATCCGCACGTGGCCGCCCGCCGAGCCGAACCCGAGCGCGACCCAGTCGAGGCCGGCGTCGCGACCCACCTCGGCGCGTTGGGCGCCGAAGATCCAGCTCTTCTCTGACAGACCCTGGCCGCACACGTAACGCAGCTTGGCGTTCTGTCCGACGATCAGCTCAGTGACCACGTTGAAGACCGCATCGATCTCGCCGGGGCCCGACACGAACTGCTCCCACACCTCGGCCTGGGCGCCCTCGTCCAGCACCACCAGCGTGCGCTGATTGAGCAGCGTTCCGGTGCGGGCCTGCACGCTGGTCAGCGAGATCGGCTCGGTCAGCGCCACGCCGCGCGGCACGTAGACGAACGAGCCGGCGCGCACGCCCGCATCGTTGAGCGCTACGAACACGTCGTCGGCGCCCGAGACCAGCGACCCCAGGTGGCGCTCGATCAGCTCGCGATGCTCGGGCCCGTCGAGGGCACCGACGATCACGCCGTCGGGCAGCTCGTCTGCGTCGGGAAGCTGCCACAGGGGTTCAGCGACCGCCTTTGCGTCGGCTGGGTCGGGGCCGACCCGCTCGTAGGCGGCCAGGTCCAGCCCGGAGATGTCGGTGAACTCCCAGCCGGGGCGGCCCTTGAAGGTGGGAAGCTCGAGCCCCGCCAGGTCCCGAATCAGCGGCGCGCTAGCCAATCGAACCCTCCATCTGCAGCTCTATCAGCCGGTTCATCTCGACCGCGTACTCCATTGGGAGCTCCTTGGTGATCGGCTCGATGAACCCGTTGACGATCAGCTTGGAGGCCTCGTCCTCGGGGATGCCATGCGACATCAGATAGAACAGCTGGTCCTCGCCCACCTTTGAGACGGTCGCCTCGTGGCCGACGTTGACATCGTCCTCGCCGATCCGGATCGTCGGGTAGGTATCGCTGCGTGAGTGCTCGTCGAGCAGGAGGGCGTCGCACACCACCTTGCTGCGAGCGCCGTGGGCGCCCTTGGCGATCTCGAGCAGACCGCGGTAGGAGCCGCGGCCGCCGTCCTTGGAGATCGACTTGGCGAAGATGTTGCTCGTCGTGTTCGGCGCCGCGTGGATGATCTTGCCCCCCGCGTCCTGATGCTGGCCCTTGCCGGCGAACGCGATCGACAGGATCTCCCCGTGGGCGCGCTCGCCCATCAGGTACACGCTCGGGTACTTCATCGTCAGACGCGACCCGAGGTTGCAGTCGACCCACTCGACGGTCGCATCCTCCTGCGCCACCGCGCGCTTGGTCACCAGGTTGAAAACGTTGGTCGACCAGTTCTGGACGGTCGTGTAGCGAATCCGGGCGCCCGGCTTGGCGATCAGCTCGACCACGGCCGAGTGCAGGCTGTTGCTGCTGTACGTCGGAGCCGTGCAACCCTCGACGTAGTGCACGTACGAGCCCGGCTCGGCGATGATCAGCGTCCGCTCGAACTGGCCCATGTTCTCGGTGTTGATCCGGAAGTAGGCCTGTAGCGGCATCTCCACGTGCACGCCCTCAGGCACGTACACGAACGAGCCGCCCGACCAGACCGCGCTGTTGAGCGCAGCCAGCTTGTTGTCGTTGGGCGGGATCACGGTGGCGAAGTGCTCGCGCACGATGTCCTCGTGCTCGCGCAGCCCCGAGTCCATGTCGACGAAGATCACGCCCTGCTTCTCGAGATCCTCGCGCACCTGGTGGTAGACGACCTCTGACTCGTACTGCGCGCCGACGCCGGCCAGGAACTTGCGCTCGGCCTCGGGGATGCCGAGCCGATCGAACGTCTTCTTGACGTCCTCGGGCACGTCGTCCCAGCTGCGGCCAGGCTTCTCCGAGGCGCGCACGAAGTAGTGAATGTCGTCGTAGTCGATCTCCTGGAGCATTGGCGAGCCCCAGGTCGGCTGCGGCCGGGACATGAAGTGCTCGAGCGCCTTTAGCCGGAACTCGCGCATCCACTGCGGCTCGGACTTGAACTCGGAGATCTTCTCGACGATCTCCCGATTCAGACCCTTGGGCGCCTTGTACAGGTAGTTCTCGGCGTCCCTGAAGCCATATCGCTGCTCGTAGTCGGCGTTGATTGCCGCAAGGGCTGCGTTCTCATTCGTGACATCTACAGCCACTACTCCACCTCCAGCTTGATCGTCTGGTCTTGGATGATCACCGGGTACGTCTCCACCGGGACGTACGCGGGCAAAGTCTTCGGCTGACCGGTCTTGAGGTCGAACAACGACCCGTGCCGCGGGCACTCGACCGTGCAGCTGTCCGGGTCGAACTCGCCCTCCGCGAGCGGTCCGTTGTCGTGCGAGCAGCGATCCTCGATCGCGTACAGATTCCCCCCGCAGTTGAACACGCCGATCTCGAGGTCCTCCCATTCGACCAGGCGCATCTCGCCCGGTCCGAGCTCATCTACGGGGCACACGTCAATAATCACCGGCACGGCTTAAATCCTAGCGCGCCGATAGGAATTTGCTACGCCGCGCTGCTCTCAGAGCTACGCGGCGGTGCTCTCAGGCTCCCACCCGGCGGCGTGCCCCAGCGAGGCGCCCTTGAGCACCTTGAGCGACAGGAGCGCGCACTTCATCCGCGTGGCGGAGATGTCGATCCCGAGCAGATCGAGCACGAACGACCGGTCCAGCGACAGCAGCTCGTCCGCCCGCATCCCCTTGACCTCATCCGACGCCATCGACGCCGCCGCCTGCGAGATCGCACAGCCATGCCCGGAGAACCGCACTTCCTCGATCCGCCCCTCCCCATCCAGCGCCAGCTGCACGGTCAGCTCATCGCCGCACAGCGGATTCAGGTCGTGAAACTCCAGATCCGGGCTCTCGATCTCGGCCGCCGGCGGGCTCCAATTGTGCGGGTGCTTGTAGTGATCGAGAATGTTCTCGCGGTACAGCTCTTCCATCTCAGGACCAAGGTTAGTCGCTCCTCCGCGGCGCTATATCTAAACGGTCTCTGGGCTGATCGTCCTCACCTCCATGCTCGCCAGCGCCCGCGGGAGCAGGACGTCGACCGCCAGGCCATAGTCGAGCCGATCCCCGGCCGACAGCGGCCGGCACGTGGATGCGTCCACGACCACGCCGCGCGCCCGGTGTTGCTCGGCCAGCGTGCCTCCCAAGGCCGCGCTGCACGCGGGCGCCGGCGCAATCGTCCGCCCATCCGGTCGGCGGAACCTCACTGCTCCGCGTTCAGACCGCTCCACCCGGAACCCGCCCTCGTGCACCAGCCGATGGTGATACGAGCACAGCTGGACCAGGTTGTCCAACGTCGTCGGCCCACCCCGCGCCCAGTGCTGGATGTGGTGGGCGTGCAGGAAGTGTTGGTGCGTACAGCCCGGGAAGCAGCAGCCGTCGTCGCGGCTTCTCAGCGCGCGCCGCAGCGCGGGCGGGATAGTCCGCGTTCGCCGGCCCACCGTGAGCGGCCGCCCATCCTGCTCCACGATCCGCACCACGGCCGCGTCGCACCCCAACCTTCGTACCGTCTCAGGGGGCAGCGCCGGGCCGTCCTCGAGCTCGGCGCGCTCGACCACCTCGTCCGACGCCAGCGTCACAGCATCGACGTGGACCACGAGCTCGGGCCCCGCGCCGCCCCCGCCGGCGCCACTCGTGCCCGCGTCAGCGGAGGCGACCGCGCCGGCGCCCTTGGCCAGCGCCACCAGCGCATCGGCCCGACGAGCGGCGACGGGCGAGGCGACGTACTCGTCTCCCTCCTCGTGCGACTCCTGAAGGGCATCCAACGCGTTGATGACAACCGCTGCGTCGTCGGCCGGCAGCCGCCCCTCCAGGCGGAGCGACCCGTCCTCATTCCAGCTCCACTTCAGGTAGCGGAGGTCCTGCGCGCGCTGCGCCGCACCGAGCGTGGCCGACAGCGCCTTCGAGTAGCCGCGCACGAGCTTCTCGAGCTGCGCACCGGTGGCGTGTCGCGCGATCTCGAGCAGCCCGGCTTCGGTGGCCGGCGTCGCCGCCCGCGTGAGCGCGCGCACCTTGCAATACGACAGCTGACCGCGGGAGAACGCCTCACGGATCGCGGGCAGCTCCCGCAATCGATGCGCAACGCGTAACTGTTCGCGCGCCGCTCCGAGCGCGAGCGAGCACCGCCACGAGAGCCAATGCGCGCATGACTTGACGCCCCACTCCGCCCACCCACCGCGGTTATCGAACTCGGCCACGAGCTCGAGCCAGCGGCACGTCGCGACCGCAATGTGCGCGGCGAGCTCACATATCTCGTGCTCCAGCTCGTCGAGCGATGACGTGGCGCAAGGTTCGGGTGGATCAAGAGCTAGAACCGAACACATGTTCGATAGAGTACGCCGGTCCTCGGACGGAACCGCGACCGCCGTGGGGACCGGAAAGCCACCGCCGAACGCCCCGCGTGCGCAACCGAAAAGTTGCGTTTCCGCGGAGACGCCGAATCGCGCCACGCGACCCTCGACCGGCGGCCCCTACTCGAGCGCCGCGAGGAGCGCGCTGCCGTGCGGGGTACCCAACCCCGTGCACGCGTCCCAACCCGGCGCCGCGCTGTACGCGCCGTTGTTGCCCTGGGTGATGTCGCGGAATCCCGCGGCCGAGGAACTGGGGTACAGCCGCGGCTGGAAGAACCCGACCGGCTGCCCGAGAGACTCGTTGATCAGCGCGATCAGCCCGGCCCACAGGGGCGCCACGGCGCTCGTGCCCCCGACCGCCTCGCGCGAACCATCGACGAGGATCGAGTAACCGGTCTGGGGATCGGCGTCGCCGGCCACGTCGGGAACGCCGCGGCCCGGCTTGCCCGTGTCGACGTTGTCGGGCATCGACACCCCCGACTGATAGGAGGGCACGGCGAACTCGATGCTGATGCCTCCTCCGCCCGCGCCGTCGCTCGGCTGATCGTTCCACACGACCTCGCTCGTCACCTCGCCGTCCGCGATACGCAGCGAGGTGCCTCCGCAGCCGAGGGCGTGCGGCGCCGAGGCGGGAAAGTCGACGTGCTGCTTGCCGTCGGTGACGCCGTCGGTCGAGCCGCTGTCCCCGGCGGCCACGGTCACCGTGACCCCGACCGCCGCTCCTTCGGTGAGCACTTGCTCCATCTGGGTCCTGGCCTGCTGGGTCCAGGAATCTTCCGGCCCACCCCAGCTGATCGAGATCACGCTCGGCTTGTTGGTCGTGTCGTGCACCGCGGTCGAGACGGCGTCGATGAAGCCCTGGTCGGTGTTGGGCGAGAAGTAAAAGACGAACTTCGCCCCAGGCGCCACCGCGCCCGCGACCTCGATGTCGAGCATCACTTCGCCGTCCTCGTCCTGATTGACGCCCGGCGAATTAGTGGCCCCGTCCACGCTGACCGCCGTCACCGACGGCGCCGTCAGACCGAGACCCGAGAAGTAGGTGTTCAGGTCGGTCTTGCTGTAGCCGCCCCCGAGCTCGATGATCCCGACCGTCTCTCCCGCGCCCGTCGCCCCGCCCGTCGCCCCGCCCGTCGCCCCGCCCGTCGCTCCGGTCGGGAAGCTGTAGGCCGCCGCCACCTGGAGCGGCGTGTAAGACGTCGCGTCGGGCGCCGGGGCCTGGGGGCGCACGTACGGGTTCGCCTGCGGGCGCTCGTCGATCCCGAACACGCCGGTGATGACGCCATCCAGGTCCCTCGGGATGGTCAGCGGTCCCTGCCGCCCCCGGTACGGGCCCGCAGTCGGATGCTCGAACAGCGCCATCTCCGACACGCCAAACGCGCGCGCCACCTCGTCGACCGTCCCGCGCAGCTTCACGGCCCGGCGCCCGGGCTCCACCTCGGTCACGTCCAGCCCGTACTGACGGGCGAACGACCGCACCAGATCGACGTCCGCGTCAGCCGCCCCGTACGCCGCAGCCCACTCGTCGCGCGAGACCAAACGCCGTTCGTTCAACGCGCGGCCGGCTTCCTCGTCGACCCACGCGAGCGAACCCGACGCTCGCAGGTACACGCTCACCTCGATCGTCCGCGCCCGATCGACCTCGCCGAGGACCGGATGCCCTGGGACCGGGCGGCGTTCGCTACCCGGGATGACAACGCGCTCTTCTGCTGCGATGCGCCTAGCTTCTCAGCCAGCGCACACGGTGTCCAGCCTCAGCCGAGCTCGTCGGCGAACGCGGCCAGCGCGCGGTCGATGTCCGCGCGTCCGACGTCGAGATGGGTCACGGCGCGGACCCGCACAGCGTCCACCGCCTGCAGCTCGACCCGGTCGGCGAGGCGCCCTACCAGCCCGCGCGCGTCGTCCACGCCGAAGATCACGATGTTCGTCTCGACCAGATCAAGATCGATCCGCACGCCGGGCAGCGCGGCCAGCCCCTCAGCCAGTACGCGGGCATGCACGTGGTCTTCGGCCAGGCGATCTACGTGGTGATCCAGCGCGTACAGACAGCCGGCGGCGACGATGCCCGACTGCCGGAACGCCCCGCCCAACATCTGTTTCCAGCGCCACGCCTCGTCGATCAGCTCGCGCGACCCGCATAGGACGGCTCCCACCGGCGCGCCCAGGCCCTTGGTGAAGTCCAGCCACGCAGTATCGAACCCGCCGGCGAACGAAGAGGCCGACACACCCGACGCGACGACCGCGTTCAGCAATCGGGCACCGTCCATGTGCGTCCGCAGACCGAAGCGCTCGGCCACGTCCAGGACCTCGCGCACGGCCGCAAGCGGCCACACCCGGCCGCCGGCCAGATTCGCCGTCTGCTCGACCGAAACGACCCGAGAGCGGGGCATGTAGCGATTTCCCGCCACGCGCAGCGCTGCCTCGACCTGCGCGCCGGTGAACACGCCGCCGTCGCCGTCCAGCGTGCGCACCATCAGGCCGGCCAGCTGGGCCGGGCCGCCCGCCTCGGAGTTGACCGGATGGGCCGTCCGGTCAAGCAAGAGCTCATCGCCACCGGGACGCGCGTGCAGCCGCAGCGCGATCTCGTTGCACATCGTCCCGGAGGGCAGAAATACGGCGGCCGGAAAGCCGAGCAGCTCGGCCACGCGCTCCTGCAACAACAGCGTGGTCGGATCGAGGCCGCGCTGCTCGTCGCCGACCTCGGCGGCGGCGATCGCCGCCCGCATGCCGTCAGTAGGGCGGGTCTGCGTGTCGCTGTAGAGGTTGACGGGCGCCAAGTCGCCGGCAGCCTAGCGGCGCCTGGCCTGACGGCGCGAGCTGCGTTGGGCACTGCGTCGTGATCCGCCTGGAGGAAGCGGTCGAGACCCGCCCGGAGAAAGCGGGCGGGACCTGATCCGCAGGGTCACCGCCAGCGGCCCGATCCGCACCGGACCGTCCGCCAGCCACGGCAGCAGCGCAGCAAACACGATCAGTAGCGCTCCGACGACGATCGAGGTTCCCAGACCGAACGCTGCGGAGCCCCGGCCGGCGCCCCGCAACAGCCCCCACCCGCCGAGCCCGACCAGCACCATCCCGATCAGGAAGATGACCGCGCAGCTCCAGCCCAGGCCGCCAGGCCACTGGCCAACCCCGCGGTCACCACGTGGCGCGTCATCGTCATCGTCCGTCGGGACACGGTCGACGCGCGTGGCATCAACAACCGGACGGTCCGCGGCGCGGCGCGGCCGGCGGCGTGCGGGCCTGCGAGCTGCCATCGGTCACTGCTCTTACGCGAGGGGTACGTCCGGTCCGGTCCCCGACAAATTGCGATGAGCGTGACAATACTCGCCCGACAACTTGGCAAAACCCCGCAACTGCTGGGCAAACGTACCGAACGCACGTTTGCTTTCGATTAAGTGCTCCGGCTCAGTCCAGCTGTAGCGTCGCGCGCACGCGGCCGAGCCCCTCGATCAGGCGATCGATGTCAGCCGAGGAGTTGTGGACGGCGAACGACGCGCGTGTCGTGGCGGGCACCCCCAACCGGCGCATCAACGGCTGTGCGCAGTGGTGACCGGCGCGTACGCACACGCCGAGACCCCCGAGGATGTCCGCAATGTCGTGCGGGTGGGCGCCCTCCAAAGTGAACGAAACCAAGGCGCCGCGATCCGAGGCCGACAACGGCCCCTGCACCGTCAACCCCGGAACCTCGCACGAAGACACCAACCGCTCCAACAGCTCCGCCACCAAAGCCTGTTCGTGCGCATGGATCCGATCCAGCCCGACCGCGCAAAGCCAGTCGACGGCCGCCCCCAGCCCGATCGCCTCGGCGATCTGGGACGTGCCCGCCTCGAACTTCCAGGGCAGGTCGGTCCACGTCGATTCGTTGGCCGCGACCGTCCGGATCATGTGACCGCCACCAATGAACGGCGGCATCTCCTCGAGCAGCTCGCGCCGCCCATGCAGGACCCCGATCCCCGTCGGCCCGTACGCCTTGTGGCCCGTCCAGGCATAGAAATCGGCATCGAGGTCAGGAAGCCACACGGGCATCTGCGGGACCGCCTGGGCGCCGTCGACCAGAACCACCGCACCGACGGAATGCGCTCGGCGAACGATCGATGCCACAGGATTCACCGTGCCCAAGACATTTGACACATGTACGAGTGAGACCAAGCGCGGCCCTCGCAAAAGCAACGCATCCAGTGCATCCAGATCCAACACACCCTCGTCGGTAACGGGCACATACGCGAGCTCGGCCTCGCGGTCCTGACACAGCAACTGCCACGGCACGATGTTCGAGTGGTGCTCCATCTCGGTGAGTACCACCAGGTCACCCCGGTGCACGTTCTGGCGCCCCCACGTGTATGCGACGAGGTTGATCGCCGCCGTGGCATTCGCGGTGAAGATCGTCTCCTCAACAGAGGAGCCGATCCACGAGGCAATCCGCTCCCGCGCGCCCTCGAACAAGGAAGTGGCCTCGTCCGCCAGCGGGTACACGCCACGGTGAATTGACGCGCGCGACGTCGTGTAATACGACGTCATCGCGTCGATCACGGCACGCGGCGTCTGCGAGGTGGCCGACGAATCCAGGTACGTCAGCGGGTGACCGTCGAACGTCCGCCCCAGGACCGGGAACTCGGCAGCGACATCCGCCGGAGAAACCTCGGAGACCCCAGGCACGGCAGCCATTACGCCGCCGCCTCGATCTCGTCGGTGATCCATCCGTAGCCCTTGGCCTCGAGCGTCTCGACCAGCTCCGGACCGCCCTCGCGGACGATCCGCCCCTGGTACATGACGTGCACGTGCGAGGGCTGGACCAGGTGCAGGATGCGCTGGTAGTGGGTGATGATCAGCACGCCCATGTCGGGGCCCGCCACCGCGTTGACGCCGTTGGCGACGACGCGCAGAGCGTCGATGTCGAGACCCGAGTCGGTCTCATCCAGCACAGCCATGGAAGGCCGTTGCAAAGCGAGCTGCAAAATCTCCATCCGCTTCTTCTCGCCGCCGGAGAACCCCTCGTTCAAGTACCGCGTCGAGAACTCACGCGGAACGTTGACTAGCTTCATCGCGGACTCGACGGTCTCACGAAACTCCTTCAGCGGAATCGGCTGCTCACCATCCGCCTCGCGATGCGCGTTCATAACCGTGCGGAGGTACTTGGTCACGGTCACGCCGGGCACGGCGACCGGATACTGGAAGGCCATGAACAGACCCATCCGCGCGCGCTCGTCCGGCGACGCCTCGGTCACGTCCTCCCCGCGGAAAACGATCTGACCCTCGGTCACCTCGAGACCCGGATGCCCCATCACAGCGTTGGCCAGCGTCGACTTGCCCGAGCCGTTGGGACCCATCAACGCGTGTATCTCGCCGGAGCCGACGGTCAGGTCGACACCCCGCAGGATGTCCTTCTCACCGGCCCGGACGTGAAGGTTTCTTATCTCTAGATCTGGCATATCAAGCTTTCGAGTCGACTGATTCGGGACAGGGATCAGACTGGCTGCGGGACGTCACTGCGCCGCGAGAACTCGACGAGCTCAGCCAGCGTGGTCGTCTGCAGCGAGCGGATGATTCCGCCCTGCACGCGCGTCCACAGCAGCTTGGTGGCGCAACCACGACCAGCGTCGGGCTCGTGCGAGCACAGCACTCGCTCGGTGTGGTCGTGCACGAAGCACTCCATCGGGGCGATCGCCCCCTCCAGCGCCTGCACCACGTCCACCATCGCGATCTCCTCGGCCGGCCGCGCGAGCCAGTAGCCGCCGTGCGCGCCGCGGGCGCTCTGCACGAGCCCCGCCTTGCGCAATCGGGCCACCACCTGCTCGAGATAAGCCAGCGGCAGTCCTTCTGCGTCTGCAATCGCCTTCAGCGAGGTCGGCTGGTCAACAGACTGGCGCCCGAGCTCAACCATCAGCCGCACGCCATATTCCGCCTTGGACGAGAAGATCATCGGGTTTATATCCTACCAGGGCGGTCGGTTTACCTCTCTTGGGTACGCTCACACCCGATGCGAACCCAGGCGACGAGCGGCAGAGATTCGCTTCCTCTCGCCACCTCGTCCGAGATCGCCACCGCCGCCACGGTCGCGCGCGATACCGGGCGACTCGGGATCGACACCGAGTTCATGTCCGAGGGTCGGTACCGCGCGCTGCTGTGCCTGGTTCAGATTGCCGTCGGCGATCAGGTCCTGCTCATCGATCCGCTGGACGGCGTCGACGTCACGCCGGTCGCGCACCTGCTGGCCGATCCGGCCATCGAGGTCGTGCTTCACGCCGGGCGCCAGGACGTGGCGATCCTCCGCCGGGCGTGGTCGACCGAGGTCGTGAACATCTTCGACACTCAGCTCGCGGCCGGGTTCGTCGGTGCCAGCGCCCAGACCGGCTACGGCAACCTGCTCGGCACGATGCTCGGCATCCGCGTGGGCAAGACCGCGAGCTACACGCGCTGGGACTCGCGCCCGCTGACCGCCGAGCAGCTGAGCTACGCCGCCGAGGACGTCGCCCACCTGCTCGAGCTGGCCGACGAGGTGCAGCGCCGGCTGAGCGACACCGGCCGTCTGAGCTGGGCTGTCGAGGAGTGTCGGCGCCTCGAGTCGGCCACCGACGAACGCGATCCGGACACGGCCTGGGAGCGGCTGCCCCGGGTTGGGCAGCTCGATCCGCGGGCCCGCGCGGTGGCGAAGGACCTAGCCGCCTGGCGCGAGCGGACCGCCTCCGACGAGGACCGTCCGGTCGGCTCGGTGCTGGCCGATCCGGCGCTCGTCGAGCTGGCCAAGCGCCACCCTTCGTCGCTCAGCGCGCTCGAGCAGATCCGCGGCATCCATCCGTCTGGGATCCGGCGGCGCGGCGCGGCGATTCTCGAGGCGATCGCCGCCGGGATGCAGGCCACGCCGATTCCCCGCGAGGAGGCTCGCGGGCGCTCCGATCCCGAGGACGCCCCGCTGATCGTGCTCGCCGAGGCGCTGCTGCGGGCGCGCGCGCTCGAGGCCGGCCTGGCCTACGAGCTGATCGCGTCGCGCAACGAGCTCGAGATGATCGTCGCCGCATCCCGGCGCCGGGAACCCGAGCCCGACGTGCGTGCGCTGCACGGCTGGCGCTCGGAGCTCGTGGGCGCCGACCTGCGCGACCTGCTCGCCGGCCGGCGCGCGATCTCGGTCGGCCCCGATCGGCGATTGCACCTCAGCTGACTAGCCGGCGCCGATCTCGAGCTCCATCGACATCGCCGGCGTGCGCGCGAACATCGAGCTCGACAGCGCGTAGACGACCGGCCACGGACGGTTGATCTCACCCAGGTCGACCTCCTCGAGGTCCCCGGCCGCTGTGGCGAACGTCAGGCGCAGCTTGTGGCCGGGCGAGTTCGCGCCGCTCTGCTCGTTGGTGTCGCCGTGGGCCAGCGACCACCCGTGCTTGCTCAGCAGGCGTCCCTCGTCGCGGGCCAGGATGTCCGACGAGACGTAGTCATGGTTGAGGACGACGATGTCGATCGCGCAGTACGCGTTGGAGCCCTGATCGCACGCCCGCACCTGGGCGACGATCCGCGAGCCCGCGAGCAGCGGGACCTGGCTGACGGTCGGGGTGCGCTGCGCGGTACTCGAGGCACCGCAGCCGGCAAGTCCGAGCGCAAGGAGCAGCGCCGTCAAGGCGCCTAGTCTTCGGCCGATCATGGGAAGCTGCGCAAGCGTAGCCAAGCTCCCGAAGTGGGCTCGCACGTTGCTCGAGCAGGCGCGCGTCGGCCGCCTCGGCCTGATCGACGCAGAGGACTGTCCACGCGTGCTCCCAGTCACCTTCGCGCTCGCCGGCGACACGCTCGTGACGGCCGTCGACCACAAACGCAAGGACGTGCCACCAGAGCGCCTCGCGCGGTTGCGGTGGCTGCGCGCCCGCCCCCACGCCGCACTGACCGTCGACCACTACGAGGAGGACTGGTCGCGGCTCGCCTGGGTGCAGGCGCTTGGCAGCGTGAGCATCCTCGACGCGGCCGACGCCCCGCACGCGATCGCGGCACTCACGGACCGCTACGAGCAGTACCGCGACAAGCCACCCACCGGTCCGGTGATCGAGCTCGCGCCCGACCGTCTCGTGTGGTGGAGACCGTAGCCCGCTACGCGCTCGGCGTCGCCGCCCTCGCGGTGATCTGTGCCTCGATGGCCCTCGCCGCCGTGGCCATCCGCCGGCGGGCCGTGCCCGACTGGGAGGGAGCACCGGCGCGCCTGGCCGAGTTCGTGATCGGCCTGGCCGTGCTGATCGCGATCCTCGAGCTGCTGGGCGCGGTCGGGCTGTTCCGGCTCGGCCCGGTCGTGATCGCGTGCGCGTTGGTGGGATGGGCCTCGCTGCGCTCGGCGTCCCTGGGGCCGCGAGGGCCCGTCCTGTCCCGTGCCGCGCTCCGGCGCCCGGACGTGATCGACCCGGTCACCGCGCTCGCCATCGCACTCGCCCTGCTCGGGGCGGGCGCCGTGATCGCCGAGTGGGGCGCGCTGACGGTCCAGTCCTACGACGTCGGCATCCGCGGCTTCGACTCGCTCTGGTACCACCTGCCGTGGGCGGCGAGCTTCGCGCAGACCGGGAACGTCGTGTCGCTGCGCTTCACCGACGTCGAGTACCTGACGTCGTTCTATCCCGCCACCGCCGAGATGCTGCACGGGCTGGGAATCGTGCTGGTCGGCCGCGACACGCTGTCGCCCGGGTTGAACCTGGCCTGGCTGGGGCTCGTGTTCCTCGCCGCCTACTGCGTCGGGCGGCCCCGGGGCGCCGGCGCCGGCGCGCTGCTCGGCGCGGCGATCGCGATGGGCACCTCGATGATGGACTACTCGCAGGCCGGCGCCGCGGCCAACGACGTCGTCGCGGTGTTCTTCCTGCTCGCGGCCGTCGGGTTCGTGATCAATGAGCCGGACAGCACCGCGGCGCTCGTGCTCGCCGCGGTCGCGGCCGGCCTCGCGGTCGGGGTCAAATTGACCGTGCTCGGCCCGGTGCTCGGGCTGACGATCGGCGTCGTCGCGATCGCGCCGGCCGGCGAACGACTGCGCACCGCCGGCCTGTGGCTCGGCCCGCTGATCCTCGCCGGCGGCTACTGGTATCTGCGCAACCTGATCGCGGTCGGCAACCCTCTGCCGTGGACCAGCGCCGGCGGGATCTTGCCCACGCCGGCGCCGCCGCTCCAGCAGGGCACCGGGTTCTCGGTGGCGCACTACATCACGAGCGGCCACTTCTGGAGCACGTTCGCCCGGCCGGCGCTCGCGTCGGGACTCGGCGGGTGGTGGTGGGCGGTGCTCGGCGGAGCGATCGTTGGGCCGCTGCTCTGCCTATTCCAACGTCCCTTGGTACGCAGGTCGGAATTATTGCGACCTGCGTACCAAGCAACCGATCTCACGGTCCGGATGCTCGGGGCAGTCGCGCTGTTTTCGCTCGCGGCCTACCTGGTCACGCCCGAGACCGCAGCCGGCCCGGCCGGCGATCCGCTCGGCTTCGCGTTCAACCTGCGCTACCTGGCGCCGGCGCTGACCCTGTCGCTCGTAGTGCTTCCCCTGGCGCCGGCGCTCTCCTCACGAGCCGCGCAGACCACCCTCGCCGTCGCGCTGGCCGCCGTGCTCGTGGCCACCGTGGCGGAGCCCGTGCTCTGGCCGGCCCACACCCCAGGTGCAGTCTTTATCGCGGCGGGCGCGCTCCTCGTCGTCGGAGCGCTCGTCGCGGTCGCCCGCGTCGCCAGCCCCGCGACAACGATCGCCCTTGCGGCCGTGCTCGCGATCGCAATAGCCATCGCCGGCTACCCGCTCCAGCGCCACTACCTGCGCGGGCGCTACGCCTACCAGCCCGGCGTCTCCTACCTCGCGCCCGTGTGGGCCCTGTTCCGCACCATCCACGACGCCCGCGTCGGCGTCGTCGGCACGTTCGGCGGCTTCTTCGCCTATCCGTTCTACGGCCTGGACGTCTCCAACCGCGTGCAGTACGTGGCTCAGCGCGGCCCGCATGGGTCTTTCACGCCCATCACCACCTGCGCTCGATGGCGGGCCCAGGTGAACTCCGACCACTTGAACTACCTCATCACCACACCCGCCCGCGACCCTTGGAACCCGAAGGTGCTCAGCTACTCCCCGGAGAACGATTGGACCGCGTCGGACCCCGCGGCCCGGCCGATCTACCACGAGATCGCGCTCGGCCAGCCGATCGTCGTCTATCGCATCCGCGGATCGCTCGATCCCGGAGCCTGCGGCTAAGCTCAACAGATGTCGACCATCGCTGACCATCTCTCTGACCCCGAGCTGCTCGCCACCGAGTGGAACCTCGCGCCGCTGCTCGACGGCGACGAGGATCGCGCCCACGCCGAGGCGATGCTCGATGAGGCCAAGGAGCGCGCGAGCACCTTCTCCGAGCAGTACGCGGGCCACGTCGCCGAGCTCGACGCCGAGGGCCTGCGGGCGGCCATGCACGAGCTGGAGGTCATCAACGAGCTGATCGGCCGCGTCGGCTCCTACGCCAGCCTGCGCTTCTCGACCGACCAGGCCGACCCCGAGCGCGGCGCCCTGCTCCAGCTCGTACAGGAGCGCGCCACCGAGATCGAGACGCTGCTGCTGTTCTTCGAGCTCGACTGGGCCGGACTCGACGATGAGCGCGCCGAGCAGCTGCTGGCCTCGGGCGAGGTCGACCGCTACCGCCACCACCTCGAGAGCGTGCGGCGCTACCGCCCCCACCTGCTCTCCGAGCCGGAGGAGAAGATCTTCGCCGAGAAGTCGATTTCCAGCAACAGCGCGTGGGCCCGTCTGTTCGGCGAGGTCGTCGCGGCCGTGCGGGTCGAGGGCATCGACGAGGAAGAGCTGACTCTCGACGTCGCGCTCAGCCGGCTGCTGTGGGCCGATCGTGACGTGCGTCGCACCACGGCCGAAGCGGTGTCGGCGGCGCTCGAGCCGGGCCTGCGCACCCGGGCCTTCATCTACAACACGCTCGTCTACGACAAGTCGGTCGAGGACCGGCTGCGGCACTACCCGAACTGGCTGGCCAGCCGCAACCTGGCCAACGAAGCCTCGGACGAGTCAGTGATGGCGCTGATCCAGGCCGTGCGCGCCCGCTTTGACATCCCCCAGCGCTGGTACCGGCTGAAGGCCAAGCTCATCGGCGTCGACAAGCTGGCCGACTACGACCGCTCGGCTCCGGTGCTCGCCACCGACGTCACCTACTCCTTCGCGCAGGCGCGCGACCTCGTGCTCGACACCTATCAGTCGTTCGCGCCCGTGGCCGGTGAGGTCACGCGCAACTTCTTCGACGAGCGCTGGATCGACGCGCCGCCCCGCCCGCATAAGCGCGGCGGTGCCTTCTGCGCCTACACGGTCCCGAGCGTACACCCGTACGTGCTGCTCAACTACACCGCGCAGCGCCGCGACGTCCTGACCATGGCCCACGAGCTCGGGCACGGCCTGCACGCCTCGCTGGCCCAGGCTCAGGGGATCTTCCACCAGTCCACGCCGCTGACCCTGGCCGAGACGGCGTCGGTGTTCGGCGAGGCGCTCGTGTTCGGCCGGCTTCTGGCCGACACGACCGACGAGGAGCAGCGCCTCGGCCTGCTTGCCGAGCGGATCGACGGCGCGATCGCCACCGTGTTCCGGCAGATGGCCATGAACCGCTTCGAGCACCTCGTGCACACCGGTCGGCGCGCCGAAGGCGAGCTGTCGGCCGACCGCATCGGCGAGCTGTGGGTCGAGGCCCAGAGCGAGCTGTTCGGCGACTCGGTCCAGATCACCGATGGCTACCGCATGTGGTGGTCCTACGTGCCGCACTTCATCAACACGCCGGGCTACGTGTACGCCTACGCGTACGGGATGCTGCTGGCGCTGTCGGTCTACAGCAAGTACCTGGACGAGGGCGACGCGTTCGTGCCGCGCTACCTCGAGCTGCTCTCGGCCGGCGGCTCCCGCAGCCCGGAGCAGCTCGGCGACATCGTCGGGATCGACCTGACCGATCCCGGTTTCTGGGACTCCGGGCTCGCGCTCGTGGAAAACCAGCTCAGCGAGGCCGAGGAGCTGGCCGCGCGGCGTTAGTGATGATGGTCGGCGGCGCCTGGCGGTGGCGCCTTAGTGGTGCGACGCCCGCCGCGTGCGGGTGCGCTCCTCCTGGCGCTCGACCACGTTGACGATCAGCTTCATCACCTGATCGATGCCGGTCGCCTTGGCGTCGCCGTGGGCAAACGCCTCGCGCCAGTCGCGGACGTGGCCCTTGGTGGCGAGGTCGTTGAAGTGCGACCGGGAGACGGTGATCGTCACCTTGGCGTCGGCGGGAACGTCGCGGGAGATCTTCGGTCCGGGCACCTCCACTCGGTAGATCTGCACGTCGCCGCGGCCACGCAGCTCGAGGCCGGCGACCAGCTTGAGGTTGGCCAGCGCCGGCACCTCCTCGAGGAACCGGTTGACCGCGGTCTCGATCAGGGACTTGGTATCAGCCGCCATCAGATCTTGTGCCGCTCAAGCAGCTTGCGCCCGATCACCATCCGCTGGATCTCGCTCGTGCCCTCCCCGATCAGCAGCAGCGGCGCGTCGCGATAGATCCGCTCGATCTCGTACTCCTTGGAGTAGCCGTAGCCGCCGTGGATGCGCAGGCACTCCTCGGCGCAGTAGCGCGCGGCCTCTGAGGCGAACAGCTTGGCCATCCCGGCCTCGATGTCGGAGCGCTCGCCGGCGTCCTTCATCCGGGCCGCGCGCTGGGTGAGCAGCCGCGCGGCCTCGACCTGGGTGGCCATGTCGGCGAGCTTGAACTGGATCGCCTGGTGCTGCGAGATCGGCTTGCCGAACGCGCGGCGCTCCTGCGAGTACTTCAGCGCGAGCTCCAACGCTCTCTGCGCGAGCCCGACCCCGCGCGAGGCGACGTTCACGCGGCCCAGCTCGAGCGCGTCCATCATCTGCCCGAAGCCCTTGTTCAGCCCGGCCTCCTCGCCGCCGAGGATGTTCTCGACCGGACAGCGGTAGCCGTCGAACACGAGCTCGGTCGACTCGACGCCCTTGTAGCCCATCTTCTTGATCTTGGGCGGCACGTTGAAACCGGCGTACTCGCCCGTGTTCTCCGACGCACCCGGCTCCTTCTCGGCGATGAAGCACGTGAGGCCGCGGTGCTTGGGCTCGGCGTTCGGATCGGTCCGCACGAGCACGAACACGAGCGATGACAGCAGTCCGTTGGTCACCCACATCTTCGTGCCGTTGATCTCGTAGGCGTCGCCGTCGGCGAGCTTCTTGGCCGAGGTCTTGATCGCCGCGACGTCGGAGCCGAGCTCGGGCTCGCTCAACGAGAACGCGGCGCGCATCTCACCCGCGGCCATCTTCGGCAGGTAGCGCTGCTTCTGCTCGTCGGTCCCGAACTTCATCAGCAGATAGGACCCGATGAAGTGGGTGTTGACGATCCCTGAGATCGAGATCCACCCGCGCGAGAGCTCCTCGACGATCATCGCGTACGTCGTCAGGTCGAGCCCCATGCCGCCGTACTCCTCGGGGATCGTGACGCCGAACAGGCCGAGCTCCTTCATCTGCTCGACGATCGGCTCGGGAAACTCGTCCTCGTGGTCGTAGTGCTCGGCGTTGGGGATGATCTGCTCGTCGGCAAACTGCCGAACCATCTCGCAGATCGCCTTCTGCTCGTCCGTCTTCTCGGTGTAAGGGGTCGCGATCGCCATGATCGCGAGTATGCCGAAATCAGCTGGTTTGGGCCGCAGCCTCTGACTTAACCCCGTGCTTCCAGGTCGTCTCGGGCCGGCTCTCGGGCTCGCCGTCGACTTCGACGTCGACCCGCTCGTTGAAGAAGCACAGGCGGCCGGCGATCTGGTCGACCGCGCGCAGCGGGTCGTCGTAGTACCAGATCAGGTCCTTGACGGTCTCGCCGTCCGGTACGCGCACGGCGTAGTAGCTCGCGGTGCCCTTGTAGGGGCAGCGGGTCACGGTGTCGGTGGACTCGAGCTCGACCGACACGTCCTCGCGCGGCAGGTACCAGCGGACGGGCAGGTTGGACTCGAACAGCGCCATCGCGTGGTCTGTCTCGGCGAGCAGCTGGCCGTCGAGCGAGATCCGGATGTGGCGCGAGGTCGGGATCACGTCGACCCGGTGGTAGGGGTCGCGCGGGTGGACGACCACCTCCTCGTCCTCCTCGTACCAGTGGTCCATCCGATCCCAGTAGAAGGCGATCATGTCCTTGAGCGGCTCCGCGCCCTCGAGCGGCTCGGGGTAGTACCACGCGGCGGCGTCGAGCACGGTGTCGCCGACCCGGATCGTGTAGTAGGACGCCTCGCCCTTCTTCGGGCAGCGTGTGTGCCGATCGGAGGGCTCGAGCACGTCGGCGCGCACGTCCTCGGGCGGGAAGTAGTACGCGGGCTGATGGCCCGACTCCGACAGCAGCAGCGTTCTCCGGCTGTCGGCGATCGTCTCGCCGCCAACCATGACGCGCACCCACTTCGGGCACGGCTCCATGTACAAAGCGCGGCCCGGAGGCGGCGGCTCGTGGTTGAAAGTCCCCGCTGGATTGCGCCCCAACGGCCCGGTGCCGGTCATGAGCCCCATCTACTCAACCGAGCCTACCAAAGCGCCCGTTTGCCCAGGAGAAACAGTGGATTAAAAGAAATCGCCGCCGGCCGCAACCAGACCGATCGCCGGAAGGTGCCGGCGAGCTCCAAGTGGAGCCGAACCCGCATGTAGTCGATCTAGGCCCCCTTGCGCCGGCGGCCGGCGAGATTGTTGCGGAAACCTCATGAAACTTCACCAAATTGGACGAATGTTTGAGAAGGAGCCGAGGCACTTACGTCGACGGCCGATGCTGGCAGACTGCCGGGCCCCATGAATTTCGCTCGAGACGTCGTTGACGCAGCTCCGCCCGACCGCCTGGCACTGGTGGAACTGGCCCGCGACGGCGGCCGGCGCGAGTGGAGCTTCGGCGAGGTCGCCGATCGCGCCGCGCGCCTGGCCGGCGCGATCAAAGACCGGTATGGCGTGGACCGGGGCGACGTGGTCATGACCCTGATCGGCAACCGCCCAGAGTGGGTGCTGACGATGATCGCCTGCTTTCGCCTCGGCGCGGTGGCGCTCGCGTGCAACGAGCAGCTCCGCGCGCACGACCTGGTCCAGCGGATCGCCGCCGCGCGCCCGAGGCTGATCGTGGCCGACGAGCGCAACCTCGACGAGCTGTCGGCCGCGCGGCCCGATTGCCCGGTCGCGAGCGTGCCCGACGAGGCGCTGTTCGCCGGCGAGCCGGCGCCGGCGGCCGCGCTCGAGCTCGGCGACCCGTGTCTGATCACCTTCACGAGCGGCACCACGGGCGAGCCCAAGGGCGTCGTTCACGGCCAGCGCTACCTGCCCGGCCAGCGCCTTCAGGCCGAGCACTGGATGGACGCGCGTGCCGGCGAGCTCGTCTGGTGCACCGCCGCCACCGGCTGGTCGAAGTCCGCCCGCAACGTGTTCATCGCCCCCTGGCTGCGTGGCGCCGCGGCGCTCCTGCACGACGAGCGCTTCGATCCGGCCCGGCGGCTCGAGCTGCTCGCGTCCGAGCGGGTCAAGGTCCTGTGCATGGCGCCCACCGAGTACCGCGTGATGGCCAAGCGCGTCGAGCTGCGGCCGGTTCCCGGGCTGCGCTCGCTGGTGGCCGCCGGCGAGGCGCTCAACCCCGAGGTGATCCGCGCGTTCAGCGAAGCCACGGGGCTCGAGATCCGCGACGGTTACGGTCAGACCGAGACCGGTCAGCTGACCGGCAACCCGCTCGGCCAGCCGGTCCGCCCGGGCTCGATGGGCCGTCCGCTGCCCGGAGTCGACCTCAGAGTGCAGGACGGGGAGCTCGTGCTGAGTGACCCGGCCACCGATCCCACCTTCTTCGTCGGCTACGTGGACGGCGCGCCGGCGCCCGTCGAGGAGCCCTGGCGGACGGGCGACCGCGTCGCTCGCGACGAGGACGGCTACCTGTACTTCGAAGGGCGCACCGACGACGTGATCATCTCCGCGGGCTACCGGATCGGCCCATTCGAGGTCGAGTCCGCGCTCGTCTCCCACGCCGCGGTGGCCGAGGCGGCCGTCGTGGCCGCCCCCGACGACGAGCGCGGCGCGGTCGTGCGCGCCGTGGTCGTCCTGCGCGACGGGTTCGTCCCCGGACGCGACCTCGCCGCCGAGCTCCAGGAGCACGTCAAGCACGAGACCGCGCCGTACAAGTACCCCCGCATCGTCGAGTTCGCCGACGAGCTGCCCAAGACGGCGTCGGGCAAGATCCAGCGGGCTAAGTTAAGGAGTCGATGAGCAACCGGCGGCCCGTCATCGGCATCTGCACCGTGTTGACGCGCGCCCGGTGGGGCGTGTGGGAGCGCGACGCCGCGCTGCTCGCCTTCAGCTACATCGCGGCGATCCAGCGCGCCGGGGGGCTGGCGCTGATGCTGCCGCCCGACGGGCATTTCGAGCAGGCCCCGGACGAGGTGCTCGACCTGCTGGACGGACTGATACTTGCCGGCGGCAACGACATCGACCCCGCCTGCTACGGCGCCGACCCGCATCCCGAGACGGTCCACACCGTGCCCGAGCGCGACCGGGCCGAGCTCGCGCTCGTTCGCCGGGCCGTCGCCCGCGACCTGCCGGTGCTCGGGATCTGTCGCGGGATGCAGCTCATCAACGTCGCTTTCGGCGGAACGCTCAGCCAGCACCTGCCCGAGGAACTCGGCCACGAGGAGCACCGCCGCACGCCGGGCAGCTTCGACGGCGCCGACCACGACGTGCGCCTCACCCCCGATTCGCTCGCGGCGCGTGCCGCCGGCGAGGTGGTGCACGGCACCAAGTCCCACCACCACCAGGGCGTCGAGGCGATCGGCGCCGGCCTCGAGGTGACCGGCCACTCGGTGCTCGACGACCTGCCCGAGGCGATCGAGGCACCCGATCGGCGGTTCGTGCTCGGGGTGCAATGGCATCCCGAAGCCGACGAGCGCAGCCGCATCGTCGGCGCGCTCGTCGAGCACGCGGCCGAGTACAGGCTGCTGACCGCCGCGCCTTAACCGCCGCGCCTTAGTTAGTTAGTTAGCTGGTTCACGGAGCGGGCCCGGCTCGGCGTAGCCGGCCGCCCGCACCGCGTCGATTATCCGGCGCGCGTGCGCCCGGCCGCGTGTCTCCAGCACGAGTTGGACGGCGGTCTCGCGCACGTGCAGATCGAGCCCCTCGCGGATGTGCTCGACGTCGAGCAGGTTGCCCCGCTGCTCCCCGACGAGCGCGAGCAGCTGCGCGAGCGATCCCGGCCGATCGGGCAGTGAGGCGAGCAGTACGAGCCGCCGGCCCGACTGGCTCTCGTGGCGGCGCGCCACCTCGGCCAGCAGGCCGGCGTCGACGTTCCCGCCCGACAGCAGCACGACTGTCGTGCCCTGCTCGGCCGGGGCGAGCCGGCCGGCCAGCAGGGCGGCCACCCCGACCGCGCCGGCGCCCTCGACCACGAGCTTGGCGCGCTCGAGCAGGAACACCATCGCCTCGGCGACCTCGTCCTCCTCGACGCACACGAGCTCATCGACCCAGCGGTCGATCAGCGACAGCGTCAGCTCGCCGGGACGTTTGACCGCGATCCCGTCGGCGATGGTCAAGGCCGAACTGACCGGGACCGGCGTGCCCGCGGCGAGCGACCCCGGCATCGGAGCGCAGCTGGCCACCTGGACGCCGGCGACCTCGATCTCCGGGCGCGCCGACTTGAGCGCCACGGCGACGCCGCTGATCAGCCCGCCGCCGCCCACGGGCACGATCGCCCGGGCCAGATCTGGCACCTGCTCGAGCAGCTCGAGCCCGAGCGTGCCCTGCCCGGCGATCACGTCCCGGTCCTCGAACGGGTGGACGAACGCGACCCGCGGGTCCTCGGCCGCGAGCGCATGGGCCGCCTCGAGCGCCTCGTCGACGCTCGTCCCGACCATCCGCACGTCCGCGCCGAGCGCCTCCGCCGCTTCTACCTTCGCAATCGGCGCCGGCTCGGGCATGAACACCACGCACGAGACGCCGCGCGCGCGAGCGGCGTAGGCGACCGCCTGGGCGTGATTGCCGGCGCTCCCGGTGACGACCCCGCCGGCACAAGCATCGCCCAGCGCCGTGACCTTGTTCAGCGCGCCGCGGAGCTTGAACGACCCAGTGCGCTGGAGGTTCTCGGTCTTCATGACGACCGTCCCGCCGACCCGTTCACTCAGGGTCCGCGAGCTCACCACCGGCGTCTCGCGGACGACCCCGGCGATGGTCCGCGCGGCCCGACGGAAGTCATCGGGCGTGAGGAGGGCGGCTCGAGCCGTGTCAGTCACCGACCGCCACCACTAAGCCGGTCAGGGGAGCGCCACGATCGCGTCGATCTCCACGAGCGAACCCCGGGGCAGCGCGGCCACCGCGATCGCGACACGCGCGGGCGGGTCCGCCTCGAAGAACGACTCGTACACCTCGTTGACCGACGCGAACGAGCCCATGTCAGTCAGGTACACGGTCAGCTTGACCGCATCGCCGAGCGTGGCACCCGCCGCATCACACACGGCCGCCAGGTTCTCCAGACACCGGCCCGCCTGATCGGCGGCCGACCCGCCGACGATCTCGCCGGTCTTTGGATCGAGCGGTATCTGGCCCGAGCAGAACAGCAGACCACCCGCGATCACGGCGTGGACATAGGGGCCGACGGCTTCGGGAGCGCCGGGCGCGCTGATCAACTCGCGATGTGCTGGCAACGGTGCCTCCTCCTGCTCGTCGGGCGGGATTCACAGCCTAGTGAGGGTAGGGTGAAGCTGTGGCAAATCGCCTCGCCGCCGAGAGCTCGCCGTACCTGCTCCAGCACCGGGACAACCCGGTCGACTGGTATCCGTGGGGCGAGGAGGCGCTGAGCCGGGCGCGCCAGGAGGACTGCCCCCTGCTGGTTTCGATCGGCTACTCGGCCTGTCACTGGTGCCACGTGATGGCGCACGAGTCCTTCGAGGACCCCGACATCGCCGCGCTCATGAACGAGCGGTTCGTGTGCATCAAGGTCGACCGCGAGGAGCGCCCCGACGTGGACGCGATCTGCATGGAGGCGTGCCAGGCGATGACCGGCCACGGCGGCTGGCCGCTGAATACCTTCCTCACCCCTGAGGGCGTCCCGTTCTATGCCGGAACGTACTTCCCACCGCAGTCGCGCCACGGGCTGCCGAGCTGGCGCATGGTCCTCGACGGCGTGGCCGAGGCGTGGGCGAACCGGCGCGAGGAGATCCGCGAGCAGGGCGCTCGGATCGTTCAGGCACTCGGCGCGAGTCAGCGAATCGAGCCGTCGTCCGAGCCTATCCGTGAGCAACCGCTGGAGCAGGCCGTCGATTCTCTGCGCGCCACCTACGACCCGGCCAACGGCGGATTCGGCGGCGCTCCGAAGTTCCCGCCGGCGTCCGTGATCGAACTGCTCCTCGCGCGCGGCGAGCGCGAGATGTCGCTCGGCACCCTCATGGCGATGGCGCGCGGCGGGATTTACGACCAGATCGGCGGAGGCTTTGCCCGCTACTCAGTCGACGCGACCTGGACCGTCCCGCACTTCGAGAAGATGCTCTACGACAACGCGCTGCTAGCCCGGGCCTATCTGCACGGCTGGCAGGTGTCCGGCGAGGAACGCTTTCGGCGCGTGTGCTGCGAGACGCTCGATTGGGCGCTGCGCGAGATGCAGGGACCCGAGGGCGGCTTCTGCTCGGCGCTTGACGCCGACTCCGAGGGTGTCGAGGGGAAGTTCTACGTGTGGACGCTCGAGGAACTGCGCGAGGTCCTGGGGGCGGGCGGGGTCCCTGATCTCGAGCCGGCCGCGCTCGACTACTTCCGGCCCCGCCCATTCGAGCATCAGCTGATCCTCGAGGGCCGCGGCCCCGAGCCCCCGCCCGAGGTCCTGAGCGAAATTCAGCGCCGCCTGCTCGCAGCGCGCTCAAGGCGCGTTCGCCCCGGGCTCGACGACAAGCGGCTGACCTCGTGGAACGCGCTGATGATCTCGGCGCTGGCCGAGGCGGGCGCGGTGCTCGAGCGCCCCGACTACGTCGCGGCGGCGGTCCGCTGCGCTTCCTTCGTGCTCGGCGATCTGCGCGATTCGGACGGTCGCCTGCTGCGGACGTGGAAGGACGGCCGGGGTGCGATCGCCGCGTACCTCGAGGACCACGCGTACCTCGTCGAGGCGCTGATCGGACTGTACGAGGCGACCGGTGAGCCACGCTGGTTCGCGCAAGCGCGCACGCTGGCCGACGTCATGATCGAGCGCTTCTCGGACGGCGAGCGCGGCGGGTTCTTCACCACTGCTTCCGACCACGAGGATCTCGCTGCCCGGCGCAAGGACCTCGAGGACACGCCGATCCCATCGGGTAACTCGGCCGCCGCGTTCGGGCTCCTCCGGCTGGCGCTGCTCGCCGGAGATGGCTCGTATGAGGGTCAAGCCCTGGGCGTCCTGCGCCTGCTGTTCCCGCTGGCCGTGCGCCACCCGCACGCGTTCGGACATCTGCTCCAAGGCGCCGACTTCTACCTCGCGCCGGTCAAGGAGGTGGCGATCGTCGGTCCCGAGCCGGGGGCGGCCGAGCTGGTCCGCGTCGTCCGCGCTGCCTTCCGGCCCCACCTCGTCCTGGCCACCGCCGCCGGTACCGATGGCGTCCCGCTTCTCGACGGACGTGAGCCCGTGAACGGCCGGGCCGCCGCCTACGTGTGCGAGCACTTCGTGTGCCAGGCGCCGGTCACCAGCCCCGAGGCGCTGGCGGCCGCCCTGTAGCATTTCCCAGATCGGGAGGTTCGGACGCACGACGCTGTTGCTCGTGACGACGCTGGCGGTGCTGGCGGTGCCGGCGGTGCTGCCGGCAGCTGCCGCGGCGAGCAGCACGCTCGGCACCTACGGGACGCTTACGACCAACCAGGCCATCGTCTCGCCGGACGGCCACTACGAGCTCTTGATGCAGAGCGACGGGAATCTGGTCGAGTACATCGTCGGCGGTCGCGCCATCTGGGCGAGCGGCACCAGCGGCGACACCGGATCGCACGCCGTGATGCAGACGGGCGGCAATCTGGCCGTCTACAACCCCGCCGGCGCCGACGTGTGGAGCAGCAACAGCCGCGGCACGGGCTGCCCGCAGCTGACGATCCAGAACGACGGCAACGTCGTCATCTACTCCCCGCGGGCGATCTGGGCCACCCACACCGTGCAGACCATGATGCAGCCGGGGGACGTGCTCCGTCCGGGCTGGAGCATCTATTCGCCGTCTGAGCAGTTGCAGCTGATCATGCAATCCGACGGGAACCTCGTGCTCTACGACGGCGCCGGCAAGCCGCTGTGGGCGAGCGGGACCGACCACCATCCCGGCGCCTGGGCGACGATGCAGACCGACGGCAACCTCGTCGTCTATCCGCCCAGTGGTCACGCGCTGTGGGCGAGCAAGACCAACGGCGACCGCGGCTCCTACCTCGCGCTCCAGAGCGACGGCAACCTCGTCATCTACGACGGATCCAAGGCCGTCTGGGACACGGCGACCAACGGCAAGGCCAGCGGCGGATCGCTGGGGCCGAAGCCGCCGGCGGCCGTCACCTCGTGCCCGGCGCCCGCGCCCCCGCCGCCGCCCGATCCGGTGGTGACCACGCCGGTCAGCACTCCCGTGCCGGTGCCCGTCGCGCCCCACGCCCTCGCCGTCCGGCTGCGAATCAGCTGGACCTGGAACCACGCCACCACGCGGCTGCACACCGCGAAGATCGGCAGCTTCCCCGGCCGGGCGCAGATCTTCGTGCAGTGCCGTGGCAAGGGATGTCCGGGCAAGCACAACATCAGTGCGCACGGCGCGCGGCACGTGCGCCGGCTGTTGAAGCGACTGCGGGGCAAGCGCTACCGGGCCGGGGATCGCGTGCTGATCGTCCTCAAGGCGCCCGGGTATCTGCCCGAGCGGGCGATGGTGATGATCCGCAACGGCAGGCTGCCCGAGATCACGCTGCTGGGCGATTGAGGCGCCGCCGCCAGGCGCCGCCGACCATTCCCATCAGTTCCGCGGGCCGTCGAGATCGCCGGCCCGGACGACTCCGGCGGCTAGAGCGCGCTCGGCCAGCTGGACCCGCTTCTCGTTCTGGGGTAGGTCCTCGAGTCCGAAGCGCTCGAACAGCGCTCGCATGTGGCTCTTGATCGCCGCGAGGCTGAGCACGAGCTCGCGCGCGATCTCGTCGTTGGTCGCGGGCATCGAACGCTTGCCGCTCGCCAGCGGCCGGCACAGAGCGACGAGCACCTTGCGCTGCGCGTCTGAGACTTCCGGCGAGGACGCGGTCGGCGTGGCGACGGTCGCCACCACCGGTGCCGGGCCCGGATCGCGAAAGCCGACCAGCGTGTCACCCATCTGGATGACGTCACCGTCGCGCAGCGTCCGCTGCCCTTGCAGCCGCTCGCCGCCGACAAACGTGCCGTTGCGCGACAGCCCGTCGTCCTCGATCACCCACCGCGAACCCCGCCGTTCCAGGTATGCGTGGACTCCGGATACGCGCGGATCCCACGTGACCTCGAGATCGCTGCCCGGGGCGCGGCCGAGCACGAGCCGTTCCGGCTCGAGCACGACCACGAGCTGACCCCCTTCACCGTCACGCAGATACAGGAACGGCGCGCCGCGTCGCTCGGCGGCGATCAGCGCCTGGAGCTCGGTCGGGTGCATGTGCCCCATCACCGCCCTGTCCTGCGCTCGCACGACCTCAGGGTAGCCTTGGCGGCCCATGAGAGTCGTCGTCGGGGAAGGGGAGGCCGGGGACCTCGAGCTGCGAGTGGCGGACGAGGACGCCACCGTCGGCGACCTCCTCGACGCCCTGGGCGAGGACAACGGCGCGAGTGGCGTGGTGGTCGACGGCCGTTTCTGCCACGCCGACCTCGCGCTGAGCGAGATCGGCATTTATGAGGGTGCTCGGCTGCGCGCCGCCGGCGGTCCCCCGAGCGAGCACCCCCGACCGCTCGAGGCGCTCGAGCTCCGGGTTGTGGCTGGTCTGGACGCGGGACGCCGGGTGCCGCTGGGCTCAGATCCCGCGACCGTCGGTCGAGACGACGATTGCGATCTCGTTCTCCTCGACGAGGGCGTCTCGAGGCGTCACGTGCAGGTGAGCGCCCGGGCCAGTGGGCTGCGGGCCACCGTCAGCGATCTCGGGTCGATCAACGGGACCTGGGTCGAGGGCAAGCGCATCGAGCGCGAGACGGAGGTTTCGCCGGGTCAGCTG
This sequence comes from Solirubrobacteraceae bacterium, assembly GCA_035502815.1. GTDB lineage: Bacteria > Actinomycetota > Thermoleophilia > Solirubrobacterales > Solirubrobacteraceae > Palsa-465. The sequence continues at coordinate 2,099 of DATJUA010000046.1, read as the reverse complement.
TTCGAGGCCGGGGACGTGGCGCTCGCGGTGGCGCCGGTAACTCCCGGAATGGCGGTCGACCCGCTCCGCCAGGCCCGCCGCGACGGGACGATCCCGTTCAACCGCCCGCCGCGGGCGCGCGCCCCCGAGGCCGGCGGGCCGCTCAGCGCCCCCGAGCGCCCGCCGGATCCCGAGCGGCCCCGGCTCAGCATCGTCTCCGCGGTGGGTCCCCTCGTGCTCGGCCTCGTGCTCGTGATCGCCCTGCACAACATCCTGTTCGCGCTGTTCATGCTGCTGAGTCCGATCCTCGTGATTGGAAGCTGGCTCGAGAACCGCCGCTTCGCGCGGCGCACCGCGCAGGGCCACACCCGCGAGCAGATCCAGCAGCTGGCCCGCTTCCGCGAGCTGGTCGCCGAGCGCCACGCGTCCGAGCTGGCCCGTCTCCGTGCCGCCCTCCCCGACCCGGCGGAGATCATGCGCCGGGCCACCGCGCCCGATCCGCGCCTGTGGGAGCGCCGCCCCGAGCACGAGGATTTCCTGCGGCTGATGGGCGGCCTCGGCCGGGTGCCGTTTCGCCCCCCGCTCGCCCAGCGCATGACGCCCGCCCCGCAGGCCGAGGAGATCCTCACCGAGTACGCCGAGCTCGAGCTGGCCCCGGTCGTCGTCGACCTCTCCCGTGGCGGCGTCGTCGGCCTGGTCGGCCCGCGCGAGCCCGCGCTCGCCCTGGCTCGGAGTCTTGTCTGCCAGGCGGCGGTCCTGCACGGACCCGCCGACCTGCGCGTCGCGGTGCTCACCGAGGCGTCCGGCCCCGAAGCCTGGGATTGGGTGAAGTGGCTGCCCCACGTGCGCGACGCCGCGTCGGGTGGCGCGCGGCGGTTGCTCGCGGCCGGCCCGGCCGGCGCGAGCACGCTCGCCGCGGAACTGAGCGACCCCGACACCGGCGATCAGCGCCGCACGCTCGTCGTGTTGGATAGCCCAGAGCTGATCGAGGGCCGCGGCGCGCCCGGGCGTGCGCTACTGCGCCGATCCGAGTTGATCAGCGGAATCGTGCTGGCCGGCTCCGTCGAGCGCCTGCCGGCGAGCTGCACGACGGTCGTCGAGCTGTCGGCCGAAGGAGCCGAGGCGACGCTGCGCCGGCCCCAGGCGGGCGAGCTGACCGACCCGCTGCTCGTCGCCGGCGTGTCGGCAGCGACCGCCCGCGAGTGCGCGCTGGCGCTGGCGCGGTTCGAGGACGCCGACCTCGAGCTCTCGAGCGGAGCGCTGCCCGAGTACGTCGAGCTGCTCGGGCTGCTCGGGCTGCGCGATCTCGACGGCGACGGCGTGCGCTCGCGATGGCTCCGCTCGTCGCGCGAGCTCGGGCTGCGCGCGACGTTCGCCCTCTCGCAGGATGGCCCGTTCGGCGTCGATCTCGTCGCCGACGGGCCGCACGGGCTGATCGCGGGCACGACCGGGGCGGGCAAGAGCGAGCTGCTGCGTAGCCTGGTCGCGGCGCTCGCCGCCGCGCATGGACCCGAGCGGCTGAACTTCGTCTTGATCGATTACAAGGGTGGCAGCGCGTTCGCCCATTGCGCCCAGCTGCCGCACACGGTCGGCCTGGTCACCGACCTCGACGAGCAGCTTGGCGAGCGCGCTCTCCAGAGCCTCGAGGCCGAGCTGCACTACCGCGAGCGGGTGCTCCGCGAGCACGGCGCGGGTGACCTGATCGAGTACGGCCGGCTGATCGCCGAGGGCCGCGCCGAGCCACTGGCCCGGCTGCTCGTGATCATCGACGAGTTCGCGACGCTGGCCGCCGAGCTGCCCGAATTCATCGCCTCGCTCGTCGGCATCGCCCAACGCGGGCGCAGCCTCGGCGTGCACCTGCTGCTCGCCACCCAGCGGCCGTCGGGCGCGGTCTCGGAGAACATCCGGGCCAACACCAACATCCGGATCTGCCTGCGGGTCAACACCCCCCAGGAGTCGAATGACGTGATCGACGCTCCGGCCGCGGCGCAGATCGGGCGAAGCCAGCCCGGACGCGCGCAGGTGCGCCTCGGACCGTCGGAGCTCGTCCCGATCCAGACGGCGCTCGTCAGCACGCCCTCGGCGTCGGGCCCGGGCGGGGCGCTCGAGCTGCGGCCGTT
>DATJUA010000045.1:0-41326 GCA_035502815.1 Solirubrobacteraceae bacterium | reverse complement strand
CCGATGAGCTCATCGGCTTAGTGGGCCTCGATCAGATCAATCAGACCACCCGTGACATCGGGATGGTCCGGACGCGGATCGCCAGCACGCTGGGCGACATGCTGGACTCGATGGCCAGCGACGTCGGGTTCTCCGGTTACGCCGCTCTGGAGGCGCATGGTCGGGCCAGTTCGGGCTCGGGATTCGAAGGTCAGATCAGATGCAAGGTTGGCGCGAGTGCAGCGCTGGACCCTAGCCGCGGCTCGTGCACGACCGCACGCGAGACAGCGGCTCTGCTCAAAGCGATCTGGTCAGACCAGGCAGGACCGCCGCAGGCGTGTGCAGAGGTTCGCAAAGCGATGGCGCGACAACTGACCCGTCAGCGAATCGCGTCTGGGTTCGGGCCGTCGGTGACGGTGGCGGCCAAGAGCGGTGGCCTTGCGGGAATAATTCGTAACGAGGCAGGCGTGATCGCGTTTCCCGACGGCGCCGAATACGCGGTGGCGGTGTTTACCCGCGCCGACCCGGCGTTCGGCACCAACCCAGCTCTAATCGACGCCGCTATCGGGGAGATCGCGCGAACGCTCGTCAACCAGCTGCGCGCATAAGACGCGCCGTCCTTTCGTGTTGTCCCCGTCGACCGGCGAGTAAGCAATGGGGGACGCTGCACGGAGCCGGCGGAGCTGGATAGCCACTTCGGTCCCCTTGCGGCTCGGCCGCGGCGGTGACGCGGCTACTGATGACGCCCGATGGGCAGGATCCCGCGCCTGTGATCCACCGGATAACGGCTCACTCACCACCGCGCCGGCGGTGAATGCCGGTTCACCCGGCTATAGCACGGGTTGCGGCTCGCTCGGCGGGCGTTGAAGCTCGAGTGTGCCGCTATCCGGCCGATCAGACGCGACATTCGCCCGGAGCCACCGGGATCGGGGGGGCGAGGTGGATTGATGTTCCCCGGAAACGCAACTGATCGATTGCACTACGCCGCGTCCGTGTCAACCGACGCGTTCCGCAAACGCTGCGTTCGGGGACACTATCTCGTGAACATGGGAGACCGCCGTAATCCAACGGGCATCCTCGGGAGGATTGTGTTGACCGCCACCCGGATCTGGGTGCCGGCGGTCATCGCGGTCGCCGGCGTGGTGGCGATCGTGATCGGACACGGCAAGAACGCCGCGGCGGGCGCCGGCGTCGGGCTTGTGATCGTCGCCCTGATCGTGTGGATGGTCAACTGGCTGTACCGGATCGGCGTCTCGAGCAACCGCGATCGCGAACGGGAGGAGGAGGCGCGCGAGTACTTCGATCGCCACGGGCGGTGGCCGGATGAGTAGCGGGTGGCTGGGCCCGGAGCCGGCGGGGCCGGAGCGGGCGGGGTCCGAATTCACCATCATGGGCGTGGTCAACGTCACGCCCGACTCGTTCTCGGACGGCGGCCGCTATCTGGACGCCGCGGCGGCCATCGAGCACGGGCTGTCGCTGGTTTCAGAGGGGGCGGACATCCTCGACGTGGGCGGCGAGTCGACCCGCCCGGGTGCCGCACCGGTGACCGAGCGCGAGGAGCTGCGCCGAGTGATCCCGGTGATCGAGGGCCTGATCGCCTCCGGGTGCGCAGCTCGGATCTCGATCGACACCTTCAAGAGCGGCGTGGCCGCGCGCGCCGTAGCGGCGGGGGCCGGCCTGGTCAACGACGTGACCGCGCTTCGCGGCGATCCGGACATGGCCGGGGTGGTCGCGGCCGCCGGCGCTGAGTGTTGCCTCATGCACATGCTGGGCGACCCGCGCACGATGCAGGACGATCCGCAATACGACGACGTGGTGAGCGACGTCAAGGGGTTCCTCGAGGACCGGATGGCCTTCGCCGTCGCGGCGGGGATCGGAATCGAGCGGATCCTGGTCGATCCCGGAATCGGCTTCGGCAAGACCGTCGCTCACAATCTGGAGTTGCTGCGACGGTTGCGTGAGCTGGTCGATCTGGGGCGGCCGGTGGTGATCGGGACTTCCCGGAAGTCGTTCCTGGGCCGGCTGACCGGGCGGGAGTCTCCGGACGATCGGCTCGCCGCGACGGTCGCCACCAACGTGCTCGCCTACGAGCGCGGCGCGCGGGTGTTCCGCGTCCACGATGTGGGCCCCGTTCGCGACGCTTTGACGGTCACGGCTGCTACGGTCAGCGCGCCATGGACGACCCCGACGAGTACGACGAGGTAGAGGAAGACGACGAGGAGGAGGGTCACCCCGAGCCCGAGGTGACGATCGAGGTCAGCGGGCTGTCGCTGTTCACGCACGTGGGCGTGACGGCCGCCGAGCGAGAGGTGGGCCAGCGCCTGCTGCTTGACCTCCGGCTCGACGTGGGCGAGTGCGACGCGACGGTGACCGACCGGATCGAGGACACCGTCGACTACGCGGAGGTTTGCGAGACCGCGAATTTGGTCGCCCAACAGCGTTCCTACAAGACGCTCGAGCGCCTGTGCACGGCGATCGCCGACCGGCTGCTCGAGCGCTACGACCTGGGTGCCGTATGGGTCAAGGCGGCCAAGCCCGAGCCGCCGATGGCGCTGCCGGTGAGCGAGGTCTCGGTCGAGGTGTGGCGCGAGGCCGAGTGACTTCCGGGTGACCCTCGGCTACCTGGGCCTCGGTTCGAATGTGGGCGACCGGCGGGCACACCTGCTGGACGCCGTGGCGGCCCTGCCGTCACATGGCGTGGATGTGCTGGCGTCGTCGTCGGTCTACGAGACCGAGCCGGTCGGCCTCGTCCTCGACCAGCGCGACTTCTACAACGCTTGCCTGCGGGTCGAGACGGATCTCGGTCCCGGGGAGCTGCTCGACGCGTGCAAGGCCGTCGAGCGGTCGCTGGGGCGAGAAGCCGGCGGGGTCCGCCACGGGCCACGGCCGATCGACGTCGATGTGCTGCTGCTCGATTCGTTGTCGTACGCCTCGGACCGATTGCGGCTGCCGCACCCGGAGGTGACCTCGCGTCGGTTTGTGCTCGTGCCGCTGCTCGAGCTCGACCCGAGTCTGACCCTGCCGGACGGCACGGCCGTCGCCGTCGCGCTCGCGGATTTGGATCCCGCGGATTTGGACCCCGCTCGCCCCAGGCAGGAAGTGCGGCGGGTCGGGGACCCGCTGGTCTAGCCTTCGCCCATGCTGCTGGTCGTCGATGTGGGGAACACGCAAACCCACTTCGGGCTGTTCGCGGAGGGTGAGACGACCGTGGCCGAGCACTGGCGCTTCGCCACCGTACGGGAGTCAACCAGCGACGAGCTCGGCTCCCGGCTTTCGAACCTGCTCGAACTGCGGGGCCTGGCCTTCAGCGACGTCGACGACTCGATCGTCTCCTCGACCGTACCCCAGCTTTCCCAACAGTGGACGCAGATGGCCCGGCGCTACCTGGGGCACGAGATGCTCGTGGTGGGCCCGTCGATCCGCACCGGGATGCCCATCCGCTACGACAACCCGCACGAGGTCGGGGCCGATCGCCTGGCCAACGCGGTGGCAGCCTACGAGAAGGTGCACGACACAGTGGTGGTGGTCGACTTCGGCACCGCGATCACGTACGACATCGTGTCGGCGGCCGGCGAGTACCTGGGCGGCATCATCACGCCGGGTGCCGAGATCTCGATCGACGCGCTGTACGACCGCGCGGCCAAGCTGCCCAAGGTCGAGCTCGCCCCGCCGCGGTCGCTGATCGGTAAGAACACCGTGGACGCGATCCGCAGCGGGATCGTCTACGGCTTCGCCGGTCAGGTGGAAGGGATCGTGCGGCGGCTACGCGCCGAGCTCGGCCCGACCACGTACGTGATCGCCACCGGCGGCCTGGCCGGGCTGCTCGTCCCATCCATCCGGGAGACGATCGACGAGGTCGACGACCTGCTCACGCTGACCGGGCTGCGGCTGATCTGGGAGCGGAATCGTGAGCCGGCTCCAGCGCCGCCGGCGGGATCGGCACGTCCGGCGTCCGCGCCACCGTCGCGGCCAGGATCAGGAACGTGATCCGCCGCCGCTCGTCCGGGTGCTCGGCGACAAACGCGTCGTAACCGTCGAGGAGGCCGCGGATCGCGGCGAATACCGGAGCGTCGTCGATCTCATCGGGGACGTCGCAGGCGAGCCGGGCCAGCGCGAGCATTTCGGTCGGGTCGACGCCGCGCATCGACCCCATCGCGCTGAAGAGCAGGAAGAAGGCGACCCGGTCCAGCAGCAGGTGCGGCGCCGTTTCGCGCTCTCCGATCGCCGCCCCAGCGGGCTCGAGTGTCTCCGCGGCCGCCATACGCAGCGACTGTCCGGCCGCGATCGAACGGACCTGGTCGGCCGAGAACCCGAGCTGGAGCGCCCACCGCATCTGGAATGCGGCCGAGATCAACGTGTTGCCGTACGGCGCGTCGCTGGCGAACACGATCTGCCCGGGCGGGACGAGCGAGAACAGCGCCTCGAGGTCGGTCGGGATCCACCAGGCTGTGTCGAACAGCAGGTTCGGGAGATCGGCCGCCGCGCGCCAGATCCAGGACAGGTCGCTGGTGCCGGCGTGGGCCAGGATCAACCGGGCGTTCGGGAACTCCTCGGCCAGCTGGACGGCGTGCAGGCCAAGTGCGGGGATGCCGCGGCCGGCGTGGATGAGCACGGGGAGCGAACGCTCGTGGGCCAGCGCAACCAACGGCTTGACACCCGGGTGGTCGAGCGTGAACTGCTCGGCGCGCGGATGCAGTTTGATCCCACGGGCGCCGTTGTCGAGGCTGCGCGTGGCCTCGGGCAGCGAGTGATCGTGCGGATTGACCCGGCAGAACGGGATGAGCAGCCCGTCAGGCGCGTCCCGGGCGGCCGCCAGCACGGCGTCGTTGGCCGCGGCGTAGCCGTCGGGCTCGTGGAAGGGGAAGGTGAACGCCCCACGCGCACCCGCGGTTTGCAGCGCGCTCACCAGCTCCTCGCCGCTCTGCTTCATCCCGTCGGGGTCGTTGAACCCCAGATGGGTGTGAGCGTCGAACAGCTCGAGACCCGGAACCTGCTCGTAGATGACCTCGGTCCACGGACGGAGCGCTTCGAACAGGTTCATCGCGGGATTCGTATCAACTGAATGGCCGGCGGCGCTTGGCGGCGGCGCCTTACTATGAACTCACGATGTCCCGGTCGCTCGCGGAACCCTGGCGCCTTGGCGGCGTCGCTATCCCCAACCGCGTGGTGCTCGCGCCGCTCGCCGGAATCGGCAACTGGTTCGTCCGCCTTCAGGCCAAGCGGTTTGGCGCCGGCCTCGTGGTGTCCGAGATGGTGTCGAGCTTCGCGGTGCATTACCGCAACGAGCGTACCTGCCGCGAGCTGCTGCGGATCCACCCCGACGAGCACCCGGTGTCGGTGCAGCTGTTCGGCCACGACCCCGAGGTCATGGCCTCGGCGGCCGAGCGCGTGGCGGCGGCCGGCGCCGACCTGATCGACATCAACATGGGGTGCCCGGTGCCCAAGGTCTGCAAGACCGGTGCCGGTGCGGCGCTCCTCGAGGAGCCTTCGCGGGCCGTGGCCGTGGCGCGGGCGGCCGCTTCTGGGAGTGGGCTGCCGGTGACCGTGAAGCTTCGCTCCGGCCTGCGTCCGGGGGATGTAAGCGGGGTTGAGCTGGCCCGGCGGCTCGTGCTCGACGGGGGGGTGGCTGGCATCTCGATCCATCCGAGGCACGCGTCCCAGCGGCACAGTGGCGTCCCGCGGTATGAGCTCGTGCGCGACCTGGTCGACGACCTGCCCGTCCCGGTGCTGGTCTCCGGCGGGCTCCAGTCTGCGGAGCAGGTCCGACGCGCGTTCGAGCAGACCGGCGCGGCCGGCGTGCTGCTGGCGCGCGGGTCGCTCGGCAATCCGTGGCTGTTCGAGGAGGTACTGGGTGTGCGGTCGGGCGGGCCCGGACGCGACGAGATTCTCGACGAGCTCGACTGGGTGATCGACCGTGCCGTCGAGCACCTCGGCGAGGATCGCGCCACCCGCTACCTGCGCAAGTTCTATCCCTGGTACGTCGAGCGGCTGGGCGGGTGCAAGGCACTACAGGCGGCCCTCCAGACGGCGCCGTCGGTGGCGGCGGCGCAAGAGCTGCTGCACTGCGGCGCACTGCCTGCCGCGGCATAGAGGCGTGTACGACGAGCGGCCCCAGCCGGTGTCCGTGGGTGTCTATACTCATCCGCCCACGCACCCCAGCTGCGTACAAACTCCCGCTTAGCAGGCGGGTTTTTTCTCGTCCGGACCGCTGGTCCTCGATCAGCGGCGCCCTCGAATAGGCGCCCCCGTCAGGCGCCGCCGACAATCCACAAAACAGGTCTATGTCATGCCTAAGGACGTCATCATCACACCCGAAGGGCTCGCCAATCTCAAGGCGGAGCTCGACCACCTGACCACAACCCGCCGACGCGAAGTCGCCGCCCGGATCAAGGAGGCGCGCGAGTTCGGCGACATCTCCGAGAACGCCGAGTACGACGACGCCAAGAACGAGCAGGCGATGCTCGAGGCGCGCATCGCGGGGCTGGAGGAGAAGCTCCGGTCGGCCACGGTAATCGACCAGACCGATCTCGGCACCGACGAGGTCCGCGTCGGATCGGTGGTCCACGTCAAGGACGATGGCGGCAAGTCGGTCAAGTACACGATCGTCGGTTCGGCCGAGGCCAGCCCCGCGGAGGCGAAGCTGTCCAACGAGTCGCCGGTGGGCAAGGCCCTCCTCGGTCGCAAGCGCGGCGAGGAAGTCGTGATCAGCACGCCGCGTGGCGAGCGGCGGCTGAAGATCACCAAGATCGACGTCGAATCGAAGTAGGCGGTTCGCCGTGGCCGATTCGGCCGAGCGGCCCGACGGCGCGGACGAGCTGCTCGCGACGCGGCGGCGCAAGCTCGAGTCGCTGCGCGGCGCAGGCATCGATCCGTTCCCGCACTCCTACCCCGGAGTCGAGCCGATCGCGGCCGTGCGAGCCGCGCATTCTGGGCTGTCCGCGGGCGAGGAGACTTCGGTTCGCCACCGGGTCGCGGGAAGGCTGGCCGCACGGCGCGGGCAGGGCAAGATGGCGTTTCTGGACGTGGTCGACCGCTCGGGGCGGATCCAGCTCCAGGCCCGCGTCGACGAGCTCGGAGTCGAAGGGATGGACCGGCTTCTCGGGCTGGATCTCGGGGATCTCATCGGCGTCGACGGGATCGCGTTCATGTCGCGCCGGGGCGAGCTCACGCTCCGCGTGCTCGACTTCGCCATTCTCGCCAAGTCGCTGCGCGCGCCACCCGAGAAGCACCATGGACTGACCGACGTCGAGACCCGGTTCCGCCGGCGCGAGCTCGACCTGATCGCCAACGAGGAGGCCCGTGAGCTGTTCATCGTGCGCGCGCGCGTGATCTCGGCCGTGCGGCGGTTCCTGGACGCCCAGGGGTTCGTGGAGGTCGAGACGCCGGTGCTCCAGCCGCTGTACGGCGGGGCGCTGGCTCGCCCGTTCACGACGCACCACAACGCTCTGGATAGAACGTTCTATTTGCGGATCGCCACCGAGCTCTACCTCAAGCGCCTGATCGTGGGCGGGCTCGAGCGGGTGTACGAGCTCGGCAAGGACTTCCGCAACGAGGGCGTCGATTCGACCCACAACCCCGAGTTCACGATGCTCGAGTTCTACGAGGCGTACGCCGACTATTTCGACATTGCGACGCGATGTGAGCAGCTCGTGTCGTATGCCGCCGCGGAAGCCGGATATGCCGGCGAGCTCGACCTGTCGCCGCCATGGCGGCGGGAGACGCTGGTTGGCGCAATTCGCGACCGGACCGGGATTGATGTCTTGGAGTTCTCCGATCGGGACTCGCTCGCCGGCGCGATGGCCGCGCGCGGGCTCGCGGTTCCCGAGGGGGAGACGTGGCCCCAGCTGGTCGACGAGCTGCTGTCCAAGCACGTCGAGCCGACGCTGATCGAGCCCACGTTCCTGATGGACTATCCCGTCGAGCTGTCGCCGTTCGCCAAGCGCCACCGGGACGACCCACGCCTGGTAGAGCGCTTCGAGGCGTTTATCGGCGGATTGGAGGTCGCCAACGCGTTCACCGAGCTGAACGACCCCGAAGAGCAGCGCCGGCGGTTCGAGGAGCAGCGGGCGCTCGCCGGCGCCGGCGACGAGGAGACGCAGCCGTTCGATGAAGGGTTTCTCGAGGCGCTCGAGCAGGGGATGCCGCCGACCGGCGGAATCGGGATCGGCATCGATCGCCTCGTGATGGTGATCACAGGCCGGCGCTCGATCCGAGAGGTCGTGCTTTTCCCTGCCATGAGGGATTAGGAGTTTTGGTCGGACCTGCGCGACAGGGCCCTTCCGACCCGCGCATCGCAGTTATCCCCTCCGGGGGAATTTCCGCCATTACTGATGTGCCGCCGGCGTTCCTGACGGATAACTTCGGTTGGAGAGGAGAAATCCGTCCTTAGCGGGGAAATCGTCGCGGAATGGCGGAAATTTCGCGTTCCGCATCCGCGACGCCCAGCGAGAACCATCCCGCAAGAATCCACCCATGAACGCCTCGTGAACTTCGCGGACTGAGCGGGAGGTGCGTAAGAGGCGTGTATAGCCGTTGGTAAACTGCCCTATGGCCCGAGAAAACGCGACCGTTTCGCTCATCAAAACCCGGCTACCAGCCGAATACGTGGGTAGAACGGAACCGTCGGTGTCCCCCCAGCCGCGAACTACCATGTACGGCAGCAGGTAGCGGAGGAGAAAGACCGGAAAACACCTCGACCGAGCAGCTAGAGATACACCGCACGCAGAGAGAAGACTTATGTTCGAGCGATTCACAGAGCGAGCCCGTCAGGTCGTTGTCCTGGCTCAAGAAGAAGCGCGGACGCTCAAGCACAACTACATTGGGACCGAGCACATCCTGCTCGGGCTTCTGCGCGAGGAGGAGGGCCTGGCGGCGCGTGTGCTCGAGTCGCTGGACATCACGGTCGAGCGCGTACGCGCGCAGGTCGTCCGCATCGTCGGATCCGGAGAAGAGGTCACCTCCGGCCAGATCCCGTTCACGCCACGAGCCAAGAAGGTGCTCGAGCTGGCGCTGCGCGAGGCGCTCAGCCTGGGCCACAACTACATCGGCACCGAGCACATCCTGCTCGGCCTCGTGCGCGAGAACGAGGGCGTAGCCGCCCGCATCCTGCTCGACTTCGACGCCGACTCGGAGAAGATCCGCAACGAGGTGATCCGGATGCTGTCGGGTCCCGGCAGCCGCCAGCGCGGCGCCGGCGGCTCCGGTGCAGCCGCGGCCGCGCAGGGAGAGAGCAAGAAGTCTTCCAAGCTGCTCGACCAGTTCGGGCGCAACCTGACCAAGCTCGCCGCCGAGTCAAAGCTCGACCCGGTGGTCGGACGGGAGACCGAGATCGAGCGGATCATGCAGATCCTCTCGCGGCGGACCAAGAACAACCCCGTTCTGGTCGGCGAGCCCGGCGTCGGCAAGACCGCCGTCGTCGAGGGCCTCGCCCAGCGCATCACGCACGGTGACGTCCCCGAGCTGCTCAAGGGCAAGCAGATCTACACGCTTGACCTGGCCGCCCTGGTCGCGGGCTCCAAGTACCGCGGCGAGTTCGAGGAGCGCCTCAAGAAGGTGATGAAGGAGATCACCCAGCGCGGCGACATCATCCTGTTCATCGACGAGCTGCACAATCTCGTGGGCGCGGGCGCGGCCGAGGGCGCGATCGATGCGGCGTCGATCCTCAAGCCGGCCCTGGCTCGCGGCGAGCTCCAGACGATCGGAGCGACCACGCTCGAGGAGTACCGCAAGTACCTCGAGCGCGACTCCGCGCTGGAGCGCCGCTTCCAGAAGATCACGGTCGATCAGCCGAGCACGGAGGAGACCGTTCAGATCCTCAAGGGCCTGCGCGACCGTTACGAGCAGCACCACAAGGTGAACATCACCGACGAGGCGCTCGAGGCGGCAGCCGAGCTGGCCGACCGCTACATCTCCGACCGGTTCCTGCCCGATAAGGCGATCGACCTGATCGACGAGGCCGCGTCGCGGATGCGGATCAAGTCGATGACCTCCCCGCCCGTGTACCGCGAGCTCGAGGACGAGATCGAAGAGACCCGGCGCGCCAAGGAGGAGGCGATCGAGAACCAGGAGTTCGAGAAAGCCGCCAACCTGCGCGACAAGGAGCGCCGGCTGACTCAGCGCAAGCGCGAGCTGGCCGAGCAGTGGGAGGCCGGCGAGTCGACCGAGCGTCCCTCGATCGGCGAGGAGGAGATCGCCGACATCGTCTCGATGTGGACCGGCATCCCGGTGTTCAAGCTGACCGAGGCCGAGACGGCCAAGCTGATGCGGATGGAGGAGGAGCTCCACAAGCGCGTCATCGGCCAGCACCCGGCGATCGAGGTCGTCTCCAAGGCGATCCGCCGCAGCCGCGCCGGCCTCAAGGATCCGAAGCGGCCGACCGGCTCGTTCATCTTCCTGGGCCCGTCGGGCGTGGGTAAGACCGAGCTGGCGCGGACGCTCGCCGAGTTCCTGTTCGGCGACGAGGACACGATGATCCGCATCGACATGTCCGAGTACATGGAGAAGCACGCGGTGTCGCGCCTGGTCGGTTCGCCTCCGGGCTACATCGGCTACGACGAGGGCGGCCAGCTGACCGAGGCCGTGCGGCGCAAGCCCTACAGCGTGCTGCTGCTCGACGAGATCGAGAAGGCCCACCCCGACGTGTTCAACATCCTGCTCCAGATCCTGGAGGACGGACGGCTCACGGACGCGCAGGGCCGGACGGTCGATTTCCGCCACTGCATCGTGATCATGACCTCGAACATCGGGGCCTCCGAGATCGCCCGCAACACCCCGCTCGGGTTCGCGGTGTCCGACGACGAGACCGGCATCACCTACGACGACATGAAGACGCGGATCACGGGCGAGCTCAAGAAGGTGTTCCGGCCCGAGTTCCTCAACCGCATCGACGAGGTCATCGTCTTCCACAAGCTGACCAAGGACGAGATCAAGGAGATCGTCGACCTGCTGCTGCGGCGGATCCGCGAGTCGATGGCAGAGCGCGAGCTCCAGCTCGAGCTCTCCGAGGTGGCCAAGGACATGCTCGTCGACAAGGGTTGGGACCCGGCCATGGGCGCCCGGCCGCTGCGTCGCGCGATCCAGCGCTACATCGAGGATCCGCTCGCGGACTTCGTCCTGCGCTCGCAGGTGCCGTCGGGCTCGACCGTGGTGGTCGACTGGCCCGGCGAGGGTGGTCAGGACGGCGACGCCGGATCCAAGGACGGCGAGGTCAAGCTGACGGTGATCGAGCCGGCGCCGAAGCCCACCCCGGTCGCGGTCGGCGCTGAGGGCGGAGACGGCGAAGGCGGCGAGGAAGCCGGATCCGACGAGCCGCCCGGCACCGACGACGCACCGGCCGGCGAATAAGGCGCCGACCATCGGAATAAGGCGCTAACGAGTTCCGTCGGGCACGCGGCGTAGCCTCGTCGCGTGCCCCGGCCCACCTCGATCCACGTCTGCTCAGCCTGCGGGCACGAGACCTCGCGCTGGGCGGGACGCTGCCCGGGCTGCGGAGAATGGAACACGCTCGTCGAGGAGGTCCGGGCCTCGACGGGACCGGGTCGCCGTCAAGGCACGGGTGGCGCCCGATCCAACGGCGCGGCGGCCGTAACCCCGGTCGCGCTGCGTGACGTGGCCGCGATCGAGCAGGCGCGTCTGCCCACCGGCATCGGCGAGCTCGACAGCGTGCTTGGCGGCGGCATCGTCCCCGGGTCGCTCGTCCTGATCGGGGGCTCCCCGGGAATCGGGAAGTCGACGCTCACGACGATGGTGCTGGCCAACCTCCAGGAAGCCGGACGCCGGACCCTGTACGTGTCGGCCGAGGAGTCCGCGGCCCAGATCCGCCTGCGGGCCGAGCGCCTGAGCGGAGGTGCGCTGGCGATCCCGGTGATAGCCGAGACGGACCTGAGCGCGGTGCTGGCCACGCTAGAGCAGGAGCGCCCCGACGTGTGCGTGATCGACTCCGTGCAGACCCTGCACACGGCCGAGCTGTCGAGCGCGGCCGGTTCGGTGGCGCAGGTCCGCGAGGTCGCGGGCGAGCTCATGCGGGTGGCCAAGGCGCTGCGCATCGCCGTGCTGCTCGTCGGGCATGTGACCAAGGACGGCGCGCTCGCCGGACCGCGAGTGCTCGAGCACCTGGTCGACTGCGTGCTCCAGTTCGAGGGCGAGCGCGAGCGTACGTACCGCACGGTGCGGGCGATCAAGAATCGCTTCGGGTCGACCAATGAGGCCGGCGTGTTCGAGATGCGCGACGACGGGCTGGTCGAGGTGCTCGACGCGTCGGCTCGCTTCCTCGGCGAGGCCACGCGAGCGCCCGGAAGCGTCGTGCTGGCGGCGATCGAGGGGTCCCGTCCGCTGCTCGTCGAGGTACAGGCGCTCGTGTCGAGCTCGGAGCTCGTCCCGCCGCGGCGGGTCGTATCGGGCCTTGATCGCAACCGGCTGGCCCTCGTGCTCGCCGTGCTGGGACGCCACGCCGGTGTCGGGACGGGCAGCGCCGACGTGTTCGTCAACGTCGTCGGCGGCGTCCGCGTGGACGAGCCCGGCGCGGATCTCGCCGTGGCCCTGGCGGTGACGAGCGCGGTCAAGGGCGTGGCGCTGAGGGGCGCCGGTGGGAAGCCGCTGGCCTGTTTCGGCGAGCTTGGACTGACCGGCGAGCTGCGCTCGGTTGCGCACGCCGACCGGCGCCTGGCCGAGGCAGCCAAGTTCGGCCTCGAGCCGGTGTTCGAGCCGGGCGCGCACCGCACCCTCCGAGCGGCCCTGGCCGGCGCTTTCGAGGGCGCCCGGGGCGCGGCGCTCGCGGCCTGAGGCCCGGGCGAGCTGGGTCGTAGGCCGTCAAGAAGCGGTAAAATCGACCTTCATGCCGCCGCGTTCCGGGGAAGAGCTCAAGGGAGAGCTCGAATCTCGACAGGATTCCCGGCTGGTAAGGGCACTGGAGATGGTGGCCCCCGGAACGTCGCTTCGGGAGGGGATCGACAACATCCTGCATGCCCGGACCGGCGGGCTGATCGTCATCGGCGACACCGACGAGCTCGCGTTCCTGTTCTCGGGCGGGATCAAGCTCGATCTGGATTATGCGCCGGCGATGGTCTACGAGCTGGCCAAGATGGACGGCGCGATCGTGCTGAGCTCGAACGCCACCAAGATCATCTACGTCAACGTCCAGCTGACGCCGGATCCGACGATCCTGACCTTCGAGACGGGCACCCGGCACCGAACGGCCGAGCGCGTGTCCAAGCAGACCGATGCGCTCGTGGTGGCGATCTCCGAGCGCCGCGAGGTCGTGTCGCTGTACGTCGACGGGATCAAGTACATCCTCGAGGACATCCCCGTGGTGCTGGCCAAGGCCAACCAGGCGCTGGCCACGCTCGACAAGTACCGCAGCCGCCTCGACCAGGTCTCCACGCGCCTGACCGCGCTCGAGTTCGAAGGCGGCGCAACGCTGCACGACGTGCTGACCGTGCTCCAGCGGGCCGAGCTCGTCACGCGAATGGCGGTCGAGATCGAGCGTTACATAGTTGAATTGGGAACCGAGGGGCGCCTGATCGAGATGCAGCTGGACGAGACAATGGTCGGCGTCTCGGCCGACAAGGCCGCGCTCGTCCACGACTACCTGATGGAGGACACCGACGAGACGTTCGCGGCGGCGTTCGACCAGCTGGTGCGCCTGCCCAATCAGGACCTTCTGGACTTTGGTCGCCTGGCCGAGCTGCTGGGCTACGACCGCAAGCTGAACACCCTCGACTACCCGACCTCGCCCCGCGGCTTCCGCATCCTGGGGCGGATCCCTCGCCTGCCCAAGATGGTGGTGCAGCGGATCGTCGGGGAGTTCGGAGGGCTCGAGGAGCTGCTCGCCGCTACCGATGGCGAGCTCGAAACCGTAGACGGCGTCGGCGAGATCAGGGCGAAGGACATCCGCGAAGGTCTTCGCCGGCAGCAGGAAATCAACCTGGTCGACAGGTACCTGCAAACGTAGTTGCCAAGGGAGAAGGTCGGGCGCGGATCGCGTATCTCGCCCGTCCCGAACAGAGGAGGACACCATCACAGAGCTAATGGACGAGCCCCTGGAGGACCTCGAGATCGTCGAGGAAGTAGAAGTAGTTCACATCGAGTTCGAGGTTGGCGACAACGTCGTCTATCCCCATCACGGCGCGGGCAAGGTGATCCGCAAGGAGCTCAAGGAAATCCTCGGCGAGCGGCGGGAGTATCTGACAATCAAGATCCTGCACAACGACATGACGGTGATGGTCCCGACGGAGAACGCAGCCCTGGCAGGGTTGCGCCGGGTCATTGACGAGGAGACCGTCCAGAAGGTCCTCGGCGTGCTCCAGGACGAGTGTTCCGAGATGCCGAAGAACTGGAACCGTCGCTTCAAGTACAACCGCGACAAGATCAAGACCGGCGATATCTACGAGCTCGCCGAGGTGGTCCGCAACCTGGCCCTCCGCGAAGCCGAGAAGGGTCTGTCGACGGGCGAGAAGCAGATGTTCACGCGGGCGAAGAAGATCCTCGCCTCCGAGCTCATGTACGCGCTTGAGATGGACGAGGACGGCGTCGAGGAGTACCTCCAGGGCCTGCTGCTCGATTCCTACAACGGTAAAAGTGGCAAGAACGGAAAGGTCACCGTCGCCGCGAAGTAGTCACGCGTCAAGACGCGCATGGCGGTTGCGCTGATCGTGGCCGCCGGACGTGGCGAGCGCCTTGGGACGACCCGGCCCAAGGCGCTCGTCATGCTTGGGGGACGGCCAATGCTCGAGTGGAGCGTCGAGGCCCTCCGCGCCGTTCCCGGGGTCGAGCGGATCGTCGTGGCGCTGCCGCCCGATGCGCTTGCGCAGGCGCCCGAGGGAACCGTCGCCGTGGCCGGTGGCGCGGTCCGTTCGGCGTCGGTGCGCGAGGCGCTTCGAGCGGCGCAGGGCGGTGATCCGGTCATCGTCCACGACGCGGCGCGGCCGCTGGCGCCGGCACGTCTGTTCGAGCGCGCGCTCACCCAGTTGGAGCGTTCCGGCGCGGACGCCGTGGTCGCCGCCGCGCCGGTGTCGGACACGATCAAGGAGGTCGACGCACTGGACGGGCGCAGGGTGACGCGCACGCTGGAGCGGGCGCGGCTGTGGGCTGTTCAGACGCCCCAGGTGTTCAGGCGCGCGGCGCTCGACCGGGCGCTGATGGACGCCGGCGACGAGCTGCTCGCGGCGGCCACCGACGACGCGTGGCTGATCGAGCGGACCGGCGGGGCGGTCGAGGTCGTCGAGTCCTCGCCGGCCAACCTCAAGATCACCACGCCGACCGATCTGACCTTGGCCGAGCTGCTGCTGGCGGAGGCGCGGGCTTGACCCTGGCCCGGCCGGATGACGCGCGAGGCACGGTCACCACCGGCCTCGGCTACGACTGCCACCCGTTCGCGGCCGGGCGGCGGCTCGTGCTGGGTGGCGTCGAGCTCTCGCACGACCGCGGGCTGGCCGGGCACTCGGATGCCGACGTGCTCACTCACGCGATCATCGACGCGCTGCTCGGCGCGGCCGCGCTCGGCGACATCGGCGAGCACTTCCCCGACAGCGACGAGCGCTACCGCGACGCGGACTCGCTCGACCTGCTGGCCACCACCGTCGCGATGCTGATGCACCGCGGGATCACGATTCTCCACGTCGACGCCACCGTGGTGATCGAGCGCCCACGCCTGGCGCCGGTCCGCGATGAGATCCGCGCGTCGCTGGCCCAGGTGCTCGGGATCTCGGCCGAGCATGTCAGCGTGAAGGCGACGCGCGGCGAGGGGATGGGGTTCGTGGGCCGCGAGGAGGGCGCTGTCGCAATGGCGATCGCGACGGTCGAGCGGTGACACCGCGGCGAGCGACGCACGCAGCGGGCCCGGCCGTGCCGGCCGGGCCCGCGGCATACGTCTGCTGTTCGACGTCGTCGTCTAGGGGTTGACCTGGAAGGTCGTGATGTTGCTGGTGGCGGTACGGGTGATGCCGGTTCCCGCCTCAATCCCGGAGACGGTGCACTGGACTTGAGTGCCGCTGCCAACCTTGAACGCGGTCCCTTCGTACTGGAAGTTCGCGTTCTGCCCGGGAATGAACGGGGCAGTGAACGGGGTGGATGTCAATTCCTGGAGCGGAGCGACGCTCCCGTCCGAATGGATGACGGTGCACGCGAACGTGACATCGTTCAATGTCGTTCCCCCGCGGTTGCCGTACTGGCCAACCAATTGCGGGTGCTGACCCACGTTCGTCACCAAAACACTTGGCAGCGTCACGTAGGGCTGGGCAGGCGTCGGTGCTGCGCCGGCCGACGTTACGCCGACAAGGCTCATACCTATGATCGCCGCGGTGACGGCGATGGCAAAACGGTGCCGCATGGACTGCTTCCCTCCTAGCTTGAGATGAGGCGGTACAAGCGATCACGACGCCTGGCCGGTCGGATCCTTACACCTGTTCACGGGTTCTTTTCGCCCTCGTACCTCACCCGTCACATCTCGAGTACGGTTGCCAATGTTGGTCAGAGGGAAGTGGCACAAGCTTTATGAATCGACGGTCGCAGCTCAGGGCGACGGTTGACGTGCACATTCACTACTCGTTCGAGCCCGCGGAAGGTGATGAACGGCCGACCCACGTCACTCGCTGGCTCGTCCTCGACATCACGATGCCGATCGAGCTAACTTCGGGCGGGACTGCCCCGGCGCCTGGCCGCTCGTGCGCGCAGTTGCTCGTGCGCGACGATGCGCTCGAGCTGCTGCAGGGTCCCCTTGACGTGGCCCGCGACGGTAGGCGCGGCGATCCGCTCGGCGATCCATCCACTCAGACCAGCGCCGGCCACCACGTACGCGAGGCGGAGCTCGACTTGCGTGCGGCCTCCCGGCGCCTCGCGCAGGCGCCAGCGCCCCCGATGGTCGAGGCCGGTCACCGATGTCCACGCGACGTCGTACGGCTCGTCGAACTCGACCACCTCGACCAGCCCGCCGACCTCGGCCGCGCCGATCCTGAACAGGATCCGGTAGCGGGCGCCGAGGCCGGTGCGCGGACCGCCGGCCAGCTCCCATCGGGTGACACCGGACATGTAGCCCAGCACGCGCTCCGGATCGGTGACGATCGACCACACGTCCTCGAGCGGCGCGGGGAGCACCCGGTGCGCGCTCACCCTCATCCGATCACCGGGAACCGACGCTCGGCGGCGAGCGCGTCGAGCGCGTCCTGCATCAGGCGGATCAAGTGGTCGTACACCTCGTCGACGTCGGGATTCGGGCCAAACTCGGCGCGCAGGTCGATCGCCGGCAGCGTCTCGATCGTGATCTTGGCCGGGAGCGGAATGTGGCCGAAGTCGCCGACGTTCACGATCCAGGGCAGCGAGATCGAGATCGGCAGTACCTTGAGGCGCAGCACGCGGTCGAGCGCGAGCAGGCGAGCCAGCCGCTCGCCTCGGGTGAGGAACAGCGCCGTCTCCTGACCCCCGATCGCCACCACCGGCACGATCGGAACGTCCTGCTCGAGCGCGAGGCGCAGGAATCCCTTGCGCCCGCCGAAGTCGACGCGGTTGCCCTCCCAGCTGGGGCGATGAACCTCGTAGTCGCCGCCCGGATAGACGAGCAGCGCGGCCTCCGAGGAGAGCGCCTGGCGGGCGTTTTCGGGTGATGCGGCGACCGTGCCGAACTTACGCAGCCAGCTCAGGCCGGGCAGCGAGAGGACGAGGTTGTGCGCGAGCTGGTAGAAGGGCCGTTCGACGCCGAAGTAAGTGCTGAACGCGACCGTGAACACCATCGTGTCGGGGATCATGTTTCCCCCCGAGTGGTTGCCGACGAGCAGCACGGGGCCTTCGTCGGGGATGTTGCCCAGGCCACGCACCTCGCCGCGGAACCAAAGGCTCGAAAACAGCCAGAACAGCGGCAGCTGCTCGCGGATGTAGTCGGGATCTCGCTCGTCGAGGTCGGCTCGGGGGATCCGACGCTGGACGGCGCCGGAGAGCTCGCGCCAGGCTCGCGACAGGAGCGAGTCGGGGGTCTGTTGGGCCGGAGGCTCGATCCGGACGCCGGACTCGTGACCGTTGCGGCGGGTGGACGTGGTCGTTCGTGCCTGCGCCATCACGGCTCAGGCTAGCCGTCAGGCCGCCTTGGCGCGCCGTCTCAGGGCAGCCGGCGCGCCCTCACCCTCGGACCGCTCGACCCGGGCGAAGAAGTCGGCGACCAGGGCGTTGGTCTCCTCCGGGCGCTCGACCTGGGGCACGTGCCCGCACCGGTCGATGACCACCTGCTCGGCGTTCGGCAGCCACTTGCGCACGTGGCGCGAGAACGCGGGCGGGACGAGGCAGTCGTGGCTGCCCCACACGAACAGCGCGGGCGGTTCGAGCTCGGCCAGGCGGCGGTAGAAGCCGTGACGGCCGAACGGGGCCTCGAGGTAGATGTTGCGGGCGCTGGCGAGCAGCGCGTAGCGCGCGCCCGCCGTGTGGTAGATCCGCTGAAACTCGTCCACGACCAGGTCGGCGACGGCGGGATCGATCAGGTCGCGGTCACAGAACATGCTCCAGAACTGCGATGCGACCGTCGAGCGGCGGAACGTGTGCGGAAGCAGGCCGAGCTCGGGACGCATCAGCCGCACGATCGGGTGAAGTCCACGCTTGATCCACGCCACCGCGGGGCACAGGAGCCCCAGCGAACGGATCCGCTCGGGCCGGATCAGCCCGAGCTCGATCGCCACGCGGCCGCCCATCGAGTTGCCGACGACGTGCGCGCGCTCGATCTCGAGCTCGTCCATCAGTCCGAGCATGATGTCGGCGAACCAGCGTGCGTTGTAACCGCCGAGCGTCGGCTTGCCCGAGGACCCGAACCCCGGGAGGTCCGGCGCGTGCACACGATAGGTGTGGCTCAACGCCGCGGCCGTCTCGAACAGCGAGGCGCGCGTGCCGCCCAGGCCGTGGAGGAGCAGCACGTCGGGGCCGCGCCCCATCGTGAGCGTCGAGATGTGATGACGGCCGACGGGGATGTCGTGGATCTGAAGCAGGGGCGGGCGGCCGCCGACCAGCCGGAACATCCCCTCGAAGGCGATCGCGTGGTCCAGGTTGCCACGCACGGAGAGCAGCCGGCGCTGGAACGCCTCGATGCCGGAGAACTCGCCGCGGCGCAGTCGCATCCAGGTGTCGGAATCGGTCGCGAGCGTCACGTCGGGGTGCCGGCGCGACCCGCCCTTACGCACCAGGGCGGCCCGGCTCGTGCAGCGGACCTCCCACGTGTGTCCGAGGTCGCCCAGCGTGATCAGGTACGTGGCGTCGAAGCCCGGGTCGGCGCCGAGGAAGCGATCGGGCAGGGAGCGAAAGGCCTCGTCAACGATGCTCAACCGTCGCATCTGCTCTGGCCTCCCCGCCACGGCGGCCAACCCTACCTACCGCTCCGGCCGGAACGGGCGCCTGGCGCTACTGTGCCCGCAACGTGGGAAGAGTCATCCGTCTGCATGACACGCGCACCGGTCAGGTGCTGCCCGTCCAGCCACGCGAGGGCAACCGCGTCGGCATCTATACGTGCGGGCCGACCGTGTACGGCCGCATCCACGTCGGCAACGCCCGCCCGTTCGTCGTCTTCTCGTTGCTGAAACGGCTGTTCGTCCATGAGGGCTACAACGTCACATTCGTCACGAACATAACGGACGTCAACGACAAGATTTACGCCGCGGCGCAGGAGAGCGCGACGCCCAGCGACCTGCTGGCGCGGGAGATGGCCGACGCGTACATCGCCGACACGAACCGGCTCGGCCTCGGTCGACCCGACTTCGAGCCGCGCGCCAGCGCCACGATCGAGGAGATCGTCGAGCTGATAGGAGCACTGATCGAGGGAGGTCATGCCTACGCGGTGGCCGGCGACGTCTACTTCTCGGTGCGCAGCTACCCGGAATATGGGGAATTGTCGCACCGCCGCCTCGATGAAATGGACCAGGGCGAGGGGGTGGAGGGCGCCGGGCGTAAGCGCGATCCGGCCGACTTTGC
Organism: Solirubrobacteraceae bacterium; assembly: GCA_035502815.1. Lineage (GTDB taxonomy): Bacteria > Actinomycetota > Thermoleophilia > Solirubrobacterales > Solirubrobacteraceae > Palsa-465. The sequence goes on along the minus strand of DATJUA010000045.1, from coordinate 21,415 downwards.
GCTGTGGAAGGCACAGAAGGACGGCGAGGACACGGCGTGGGATGCGCCGTGGGGGCGAGGGCGCCCTGGTTGGCACATCGAATGCTCGGCCATGGCCGAGGAGCTGCTCGGCGTCGGCTTCGAGATCCACGGGGGCGGCTCTGACCTGATCTTCCCCCATCACGAGAACGAAGCCGCGCAGACCCGGGCCGCCCACGGCGCTTCGCTCGCCAAGCTGTGGGTGCACAACGGCATGATCCGGCTCGACCAGGCCAAGATGTCCAAGTCGGTCGGGAACATCTTTCTGCTGCACCAGGCGCTCGACGCGTTCGGACGCGATGCGCTGATCATGTACTTCGTCTCGAGCGACTACCGCAAGCCGGTCGAGTTCGACGACGAGCGCCTGTCCGAGGCGCAGTCGCGGGTCAAACGCATCGCCGAGGCCGCGCGCGGATTGACCCCTGGGCCCTCGCCGAGCTGGTCTGCGCCGCTGCATGAACGGTTCTTCGACGCGCTGGCCGACGACTTCAAGACGCCGGCGGCGATGGCCGCCGTGTTCGACTGGGTGGCGCAGGCCAACCGATCGGCGGAGCCGGTCGGCGGCGCTGATCTGCGCGACATGCTGTCCGTGCTCGGGCTCGACGATCTGCTCGAGGTGCCCGAGGTGCGGGCGCCGACCGAGGTCACCGAGCTGGCGGGCGCCCGCGAGCACGCCCGAGCATCGCGCGACTACGCGGAGGCCGACCGGTTGCGCGACCAGATTCGCGCGCACGGCTGGGAGGTCCGCGACGGCCCGGATGGCCCCGAGCTGCTGCCGGCAGCGTAGCTCAGCCGAGTCGCAAAGCCTGGCCAAGCTCTCGAAGTCCCTGCACTTGCCGCTTGACACGGGAGCGGTGCTATGTAACTCTCCCCGCCGGGAGAATAACGCTAGAGTAAAGCTTTAGGTTTGGTCGCTCAGAGAGGGTGCGTCCGCTCGCGTTCGCGCTCGAACTTCATGGAAACAGGCGCCAGGGGAGGTAGTGCGCCACGATTTCGGACCGATCCTGGTCGCTTCTGGCAGGGGTCGAGAAGGGATGACTCGTGGCTCGGCTTTCGCCGTATTCCAATCCTCAACTTCAGGTTGAGGATGGCTATTTGATCGCCCTTGCGAAGCAGGGAAACCCGGTGGCGTACGACGCGATCGTTCGTCGCTACTACGGATTCGTCCGGCTGAAGGCGTCCTCGTACTTCCTGGCCGGTGGCGATGCGGACGACCTGATCCAGGAAGGGCTCGTGGGGCTCTACAAGGCGGTGCGCGACTACCGGACCGATCGGGAATCGAGCTTCCGCAACTTCGCGGAGCTGTGCATCACGCGCCAGATCATCACCGCGGTAAAGACCGCGACCCGGAACAAGCACACGCCGCTCAACCAGTACGTCTCGTTCTCGAGCTCGGCAACCGCGTCGGCTGAAGGCGAGCCGACCCTCGACGAGGTCATCCCGGGCTCACCGGTTCACGACCCGGTCAACCAGGTGATCAGCTCCGAGGAGCTGCGGGCCCTCGTCGCCTGCATCTCGACCGCGCTGTCCGAGCTCGAGTCGCGTGTGCTCGCCCTGTACCTCGACGGCTACTCCTACGAGGAGGTGGGCCGGCGGATCGGCTGTGACTGCAAGACCGTCGACAACGCCCTCCAGCGCGTCAAGCGAAAGGTCGGACACCATCTCGCCGAGCGGAGCGCGCCGGTGCAGGCGGTAGCCGGATAGTGAACTGCGCCCCGCCGCCGGCGGGAACCGACGCCTCGACGCTGCCCCCCATCCCGGTCACGAGCTCGCGGACGATGGCCAGTCCGAGGCCGGATCCGACCGGTCGCTCGCTGCGGTAGCGCCCGTGCAGGTAGAAACGCTCGAAGGCCCGGGGAATGTCCTGGGCTTCGAGCCCCGGTCCGGTGTCGCGGACGGTGATCTCCCCTGGCTCGGTCCGGACCTCGACCGACCCTCCCGCGGGGGTCAGGCGCAGCGCGTTTTCGATCAGGTTCGACACCGCCTGGAGGATCCGGTCCTCGTCGCCCAGGACCCAGCCGTCCGGGGTCGCCGAACCCGACAGCGCGACCGACAGCTCGCGCGCCTGGGGGAGATGGCGCTCGACTGCGTGGCGAACAACCTCGGCCAGGTCGACCGGCTCGCGCCCGACCGCGAAGTCGGCGCGTCCGACGCGCGCGAGCTCGAGCAGGTCGGCGACGAGCCGTTCGAGCCGGCCGGCCTCGGTCTCGATCACGCGGGCGGCCTCGGCCGGCGCGATCGCCTCTTCCTCGAGCGCCTCGGCGTACCCGCGGATCGAGGTCAGCGGGGTTCGCAGCTCGTGGCTGACGGACTCGAGGAATCGCGCCTGGGCCTGTCGCGCGCGGAACAGCTCCCCCGACATTTCGTTGAAGGTCGATCCCAGCTCGGCGAGCTCGTCGGTACCGCGGACGGGGACGGCGACCTCGGCGTCGCCGGCTGCCAGGCGCCTGGTCGCGGCGGACAGCTCGCCGATCGGCCGCGTCAGCCGGCGGGCGAGCAGGAACGACAGCGCCACCGCCAGTAGCGTCCCGCCCAGGCCGGCGAGCAGCAGGCTTCCGATGAACGGCCGCCACTCCGAGAACGCGACCGCCGCCGAGCGGACGAGGACGATGAGCCCGGTGGGTGTCGGGCGCGATGCGTACACGAGCGAGCGGCCGGTGACACTGACTGTTCCCTGGCTCGAGCCGGACGGGATCGCGGCCAGCACGGCGACGGCCGCTCGCCGGCGCACCCGGCGCGCCCGTCCGGTGCCGACGCTGTAGACGTGGTCGCCCGGCTGGAGCGCGGCCGGCGGTCCGCCGACGGCGGCGACAAGATCGGCCTGACTCTCGAGCGCGGACAGTCGCTGGGAGGCGATCTGGTGCCGCAGGAGGACGGCGCCGACCACGACCGTCAGCGCGCAGGAGGCGACGGCGGCGAGCGCGAGGTAGCCGAGGACGCGGCGCTGAAGCCTCATTCCGCGTCCGGCACCTTGTACCCCAGGCCCCGGACCGTCTCGATCAGGTCGGGATGACCGAGCTTCTTGCGCAGCTGCGCGATGTGCACCTCGACCGTTCGCGTCTCGCCCGGCGATACGAACCCCCATACCGACTCGAGCAGCTCGTCACGCGTGACCACGCGGCCGGCGCGACGCGTGAGGTACTCGAGCAGGTCGAACTCGCGCTGGGTGAGCATCACCTCGCGGCCGTCGACGTGGACTTCGCGGGCGCCGCGCGACACCGTGACCGGGCCGAGGCGAGAGATGTCATCCGCCGGAGGCTGCGCCGACGCGCGCCGCAGCACGGCCTTGACGCGCGCCATCACCTCGCGGGGTGAGAACGGCTTGGTCACGTAATCGTCGGCGCCCAGTTCGAGCCCGGCCACGCGGTCGGCCTCCTCGTCGCGCGCGGTCAGCATGATCACCGGCACGCCGCCGCCGATCCGGCGGCAGACCTCGAACCCGTCGATGCCCGGTAGGCGTACGTCAAGCAGCACGAGCTTGACCGGATGGCGGCGGAGCTCGACGAGCGCGTCCTCGCCCCGCCGCACCCATACGACCTCGTGACCCTCGCGGCGCAGGTACGTGCGCAGGAGCTCACCGATGTTTGGCTCGTCCTCGACCACGAGCACCGTGGCTGCCATGGCGACATCGTAGGCGGGGGCTAGCGCGGGCGAGTCAGATTCTTTACACGCAGCTGACCTTCAGCTGACCCTCACCTTGCATGGGCTTGCCAGGCTCCTAACCGTAAGCGAGTCCAGGAAACCCAAGGAGGCTCCGATGACGTTTCTGCGTAAGCACATCAAATTGGTATCGATTGGCGCCGCGTGCGCCGCTGCCGGCGTTGGGGCCGGCGCGATCGCGACCGCCGGGGCGGCCGGTACGAGTGGCAGCACCGGTACGAGTGCGACCGCCGCGTCGAGCCCGCACGCAGCGGCCGCATCGCGCGCGCGACACCGGCTGGCGCGTCGCGCGATTCAAGGCGACGTGGTCGTGGCAACCCGGAGCGGGTTCGCCACCGTCGCATTCAACCGCGGCTTCGTGCAATCGGTGAACGGCCAGCAGCTGACGATCCGCGAGGGGACGAAGAAGGCGACCTACAAGGTCGTGACGCTCACGATTCCCACTAACGCCAAGGTCCGCGACAACGGCCAGGCCGCCAGCCTCTCCCGGTTGACCGCCGGCCAGCGCGTCGGCGTGGTGCAGGGACCGAAGGTCACGCACGTGATCGCGCGCAACGCGGCTTCCTAGTCCGATGATCGGCGGCGCCGGAAGGCGGCGCCCTGGCGGGTCCGGCTCCCCGCCAGCCGCCCGCCCGTGGCCTCGCGCCACGGGCGGGCTTTCGCTCCGGCGAAGGCGAGCGTTGCTATAGGGTTTGTGGCAATTCCCAGAGCCTTAAGCTGCCCTCGTAACCAGGCACCGAACCGAAGGAGCCCGCCGCATGAGCGCTCATCAGCACGATGACCACGAGCACAACGGGCCCGGGTACGCGTCACCCGAGGTGGCCCGTCAGCAACCCCCGGAGAAGTTCGTGTACGTCGCCTCGCTGTACGAGGGGACGGGGATCGATCGCCCGGACTTCATCGCGGTGGTCGATGTCGATCCGAACTCCGATTCCTACGGACAGATCGTGCACCGCACCGAGATGCCCAACGTCGGCGACGAGCTTCACCACTTCGGCTGGAACGCGTGCTCATCGGCGTGTCATTCGCAGCTGAATCGAGACACGATGGTCGTCCCGGGTCTGCGCTCGTCCCGGATTCACATCATTGACATTTCGCAGCCGCGAGCGCCGCGGATCAAGAACGTGATCGAGGGCGAGGAGATCAAGGAGAAGCTCGGGTTGTCCGCGCCGCATACCGTTCACTGCATGCCGGGCGACATCGTCACGATCTCGATGCTGGGCGACGCGGACGGCAACACCCCCGGCGGGTTCGCCGTGCTCGACGCACGCGACTTCTCGATCGCCGAGCGCTGGGAGCGTGACGCGGGCGGAATCGAGTTCACGTACGACTTCTGGTATCAGCCGCGGCAGAACACGCTGATCTCGAGCGAGTGGGGCGCGCCCAACACGTTCAAGGACGGGTTCAACCCGGCCGACGTGGCCGCGGGCAAGTACGGACGGAAGCTGCACTTCTGGGACCTCGAGAAACGCTCCAAGGTGCAGACGATCGACCTCGGCGACGAGGGCTGGATCCCGCTCGAGATCCGCTGGCAGCACAACCCGGACTCGGCTCAGGGCTTCGTGGGGGCCACCCTGTCGAGCAACATCATTCGGTTCAACCGCGATAACGGGAGCTGGTCGGCGGGAAAGGCGATCGACGTCGCCAATGAGGAGCTCGAGGGGTGGCCGCTCGAAGGTGGCGTCCCCGGCCTGATCACAGACCTCGTGCTTTCCCTTGACGACAAGGACCTGTTCTTCTCGAACTGGCTGCACGGCGACGTCCGGCACTACGACGTGTCGGACCCGACCAACCCGCAGCTGAAGTCGCAGGTGTGGCTCGGCGGGCTGCTTGGCCGCGACGGCGGTCATCCCAAGGCGCGCGGGGCGCTGGGTGGTGGACCGCAGATGATCCAGAACTCGCTCGATGGCGATCGCGTGTACGTGACCAACTCGCTGTTCTCGACCTGGGACAACCAGTTCTATCCGGGGATCGAGGGCTGGCTGGTCAAGCTCGAGCGCCAGGCCGACGGGACCTACGCCCTCGACCCGGACTTCTTAGTGGACTTCCACGAGCAGGCCGACGGTGCGCGGCCGCACGAGATCCACCTGCCGGGCGGCGACTGCACGACCGAGATCTTTCAGTAAGACGTCGTCGTGAGCGACACGCTGCACTCCGAGCGGGTGCAGCGCGTGCTCGCGGAACTGCGCCGGCAGGCCGACGCGGACGACCCGCCGGCGAAGGCTCGCGTTCGCGCGCGTGAACAGGAGCTGGGACGCAGGGTCCACGGTCGCGAGCGCGCGGCGCTGTATGGCCCGGCCGCGTCGCTGGCGATCACATCCGAGGTCGGCGAGCTTCTCTACGTGCTCGCGCTAGCGCGGCGGGCCCGCACGATCGTCGAGTTCGGCGCCTCGCTCGGGTTCTCGACGATCCATCTCGCCGCCGCCGTGCGCGATCACGGCGCCGGCGCGGTGATCAGCACCGAGATGGAGCCCGACAAGGCGCGTGCGGCGCAGCACAACCTGGCCGCTGCCGGCCTGGCCGACCTGGTCGACCTGCGCGTCGGAGATGCCCTCGAGACGCTCGCAGGGGTGGGCGACGTCGACGTGCTGTTCCTCGACGGGTGGAACAACCTGTACCTGGACGTCCTGCACCTGGTCGAGCCGGCGCTCACCCAGGGCGCGCTCGTCGTCGCGGACCTGAGCGAGCACGATCCCGAGCAGCTCCCGTACCTGGAGCGCGTGCACGACCCCAACCGCGGTTACGTGACCGTCGACGTCCCGCTCGACGCCGGCGTCGTCGTTTCGGTCCGGACGCTGCCCGGTCAGTCGATCCGCAGCCGCTGATTGCCGAGCGCCAGCTGGTCGCCGGGTGCAAGCCGGCAGCGACCCACGTACTGTCCGTTGAGTCGCGTGCCGTTTGTCGACTCGAGGTCTCGGATGATCCACGCCCCGTCCCTGAACGTGAGCAGCGCGTGCGTTCGGGACACGGTGTCATCGGCCAGCACCAGGTCACAGTTTGGATCGCGCCCGATCACGAGCTCCTCCTGGGCGCCGCTCCAGTCGAGCGCCAGCAGGGTCCCGGCATCGCCGCGCTTGGGACGCCGGCGCCGCGGGACGCGCTGGGTGAGGTCGCCGACCAGTCGCCGTGGGTCGATGAGCTCGCCGCCGAACAGAACGTCGAGGCGGTGGGTCAGCGTCTCCTCGCTCAGCAGTCCCTCGGCGTAGGCCGCGTTCAGGGTCCGCGCCAGTCGATGCCTGCGGGCACCAGCTCCGAGCACGTCACGGAGTCTCCCGCAACGCCATCACGGTGTCCATCACTCGGCGGTGCGCAGTGTGCTCCGGAGCGTCTCGAGCGCGGTGTGGCGCGGGCGCCACCCGAGCTCGCGCTTGGCCTTGCTCGTATCCATGATCGCCGGGTGAGTCGCGGCCTCGATCCACTCGCTGGCCGGCGGTGCGAAGGGCGGAAGCGGGATCAGCGACGCGGCGCGGGCCGCGCCCTGGACCAGGCCGGAGGGAAACGTCACCGGCGTCAGCCCCAGCTCGCGGACCGCATCGGCGACCGTGACCGTGCCGTCGGCGGCGACGTTGTAGGCGCCGGGAGGGCCGTCTGCGAGCACGCACGCGAGCAGCGCCGATCCGACGTCCTCCTCGTGGATCAGCTGGAGCGGCAGATCGGTGGCGGGAACGGGAATCGGGACCGGGAGGCTTCCCGCCAACTCGAGCGCGCGCCCGACGAGTGCGCCCAGCGGCGCGGGCAGTGCCTCCTTGGCGCCGACCGCATGCGGCCCGAGCACGATCGGCGGCCGAAGCAGATACAGGGCTACGCCGGGGTTGGCCTGTGCCTCCTCGTTCAACAGCCTTTCGAGCTCCGCCTTCTCCTGGGCGTAGAACAGCCGGGCGGCGGGACGCACCGGCCAGTCCTCGGACATGCCGATCGGGTTGTCGGGGTGAAACCCGTACGCCGCGACCGACGAGGCGTACACGAAGCGCTCGACGCCACACGCCGCCGCCGCGCGGAAGGCGTTAAGGGTGCCCTCGACGTTGATCGAGCGGATCGTCTCGCGCGAGGCGGTGCCGGTGATCATGAACGCGAGGTGGACGACCACGTCGGCGTCCTCGAATGCCTCCCGCAGAGCGGCCGCGTCGCGGACGTCGCCTTGCCGGTACTCCATCTTGCTCCAACCGTGCGCGGGCGGGTCGAACGGGCGGCGGGCGATCCCGACGATTCGGTCAACTCGCTGCTCGTCCTGGAGCAGCGGAACCAGTCCGAAGCCGAACGTCCCGGTCGGGCCGGTCACCGCGACGGTCAGTCCCGCATCAGTCATCGAAGCCGTCCAGCCCGAACCGCACGGCGATCAGCTCGTCGACCTCGCTCGGCTCCACCGGGAGCACCGAGGCGCGCGCCGGCGTCTCTTCAGTAAGCGACAGTCCGTCCCAGTCGCTCAGCGTAAGTCGCGTGCCGTCCGGGCGCTGCATGTGGACGATCAGACCCGTCACGAACGGCGAGCGGGGATGCGTGCACGTGAACCAGTTGCTCGTCTCGACGTCGATCAGCGGCACCGGATCGGGGAGAAAGCCGTACAGGTCGACCCAGTCGCCGTCCTGCGCGGTCTGGAGGACGAGCTCGGGCCCGTCGGGCACGACCCGGAAGCGCCAGCCGGACTGCTCGTAGGGGCCCCCCGGACCGAACGGAATCGGTTCGAGCAGGGTGCCGCGCCCGAAGCCGACGTCGGCGTGCCAGTCGCCTCCGTCGGCGCGCACGCGGAGGACGAGGTGGGTGCGCGGGCGCGGGCTTCCCGCCGGCCGGCCGACGCGGACCCTGGCCAGCAGCATGTCGACCTGCGCGCCGAGCGCCTCAAGCGCGCCTTTGAAAAGCAGGTTCTGCTCGAAGCAGTAGCCGCCACGCCGGCGCGCCACGAGCTTGTCCTCGAGCTCCGAGAGCTCGAGCGACACGGGCACGCCGCGCCGCGGGTCAAGATTCTCGAACGGGATCGCGGCGACGTGGGCACGGTGCAGCTCGGCCAGGCTCGGGCGGGCGTCGGGATCCACAGACGATCCGAACCCGAGCCGCGCCAGGTAGCCGTCTAGGTCGAACATGGCGCGACTGTACCGTCGGGACTGGTTGAGCTTGTCGCCGGCGCCTTAGCACGCCCAGCCGTGGTGCCCCGGCGGCGGAGCATCTCAGCCTAGCCGTCGGGCCGAGCACCACAGCTGAGCGTCTGGCTTTGAAGAGCCGACCTATCAGGGGTTGTCGGCTCAGGCGCTGCCGCGCTTGAGCCGAATTGTTCGCGATACGAACAATGTGTTCCTTACGCGAACACCACAAAAGCTAATGCTCGCCTCGGCGCGATGTCAAGGGCCAGTCCGGGGTACAGTCGCACGCTCCACCGTGACCCCGCCCGACCACGCCACGTTGCTTGCCGAGACCCGCGAGGCCAACGCCGAACTCGAACGCCGGCTGGCAACGGTCCCACCCGTCAACACGGTCCCCGTCGAGGAGAGCCGCCGGGCACGGCGCGAAGGCCGGGGCATCTTCCCGCCGCCCGTGTACGTGCCGGAGGCGCGCGAGGTGGAGGTCGCCGGACCGGGAGGCCCGATCTCGCTGCGCATCATCGCGCCCGACCGGGAGCCGACCGGCACCTTCCTGCACCTCCACGGCGGAGGCTGGACGCTCGGGGAAAGCGACGGGCAGGACGTGCGCCTCCAGCGCCTGGCGCGCGATACCGGGTTGACCGTCGTGAGCGTGAACTATCGCCTGGCGCCCGAGAACCCGTATCCGGCCGGCCCCGACGATTGCGAGGCGGCCGCGCTGTGGCTGCTTGGTGACGAGGGCCAGGCGGCGGTCGGCGCCCCGGGCCCGCGCGCGATCGGCGGCGACTCGGCCGGCGGCCACCTGGCCGCGGCGACGCTGCTGCGGCTCCGCGATCGACATGGCATCACGGACGCGTTCGGCGCCGCCGTGCTCCAGTACGGTTGCTTCGATCTCTCGATGACCCCAAGCCAGCGGCTGTGGGGCGAGCGCAACCTCGTCCTGTCGGGGCCGATCATGGTCTGGTTCTCAGAACAGTTCCTGCCGGGTCGCGACCGCGAGGCACGGCGCGATCCTGATATCTCACCGCTGTTCGCAGACCTGGCGGCCATGCCGCCGGCGATCTTCACGTGTGGCACGCAGGACCCCCTGCTCGACGACACGCTGTTCATGGAGGCGCGCTGGCGCGCCGCGGGTCATCGGACCGAGCTCCACCTCTGGCCCGAGGCGCCACACGGGTTCGTGTCCCTGCCCATGACCGTCGCGGACGCGGCGTTGGACGCTGAGCACGACTTCCTGCGGCGGACCCTGGCCCTCGCGCCGAGCTGACGGGCGTCAGTCCTCGACGGCCAGCCAGTCGGCCAGGCCGACCAGCGCGAACACGCGCTCGAGCTGCTCGGTGGGCCGGCGCAGCACGAGCGTCTGCTCGTTCAGCGCGGCGGCCTGCTTGGCCTTGATCAGCACGCTCACGCCAGCGCTGTCGACGAAGCTGAGGCCGTTGAGATCGAGCATTACGCGGACGTGGGGCTGGGCGAGCACCTCGTGGAGGGTCTGCGCCAGCTCGGGCGCTGTGACCACGTCGAGCTCCCCGGACAGCGCGAGCACCACCCCCCGGGCGTCAACACTCCGTTCGATCGTAAGGTCGGTCGGAACGGCTGCAGTCTAATCGCGTCGCCGCCCCCGTGACGCCGTCCATCTACCGGGCGAGCGTTCACGGGATCGTCACATCTGCTTACATGCCCGCGGCCAATCGGGCGCGCGGCACGGCCGGCCGCGCGCGAATTCGTAGCGTGGGGAGAAGGAACCCGAATGAAGTCAGTTGTGCGTATGCCCGCAAACGCGAAGCGGGCCCTCAAGGCGGCGCTGGTGCTCGTGTGCGCCGGCGCGATGCTCGCGACCGTGGGCGGCCAGGCCCTGGCCAAGACGTCGACCACGACCAAGAAGTCGATCACGACCAAGAAGTCGAAGCTGACGCCGACCACCCCGATCACCAAGGGCTCGACTTATCTAGCGCTCGGCGACTCGATCACGTTCGGCTATGAAGAGGCGGGCGTCGTCCCGACCCCGAACTACCAGGATGCGGCGAGCTTCGTCGGCTATCCCGAGATCCTCGGGTCCGAGCTGCACCTGAAGGTCGTCAACGCGGCCTGCCCCGGCGAGACGTCATCGAGCATGATCAATGACACCGCGCAGAGCAACGGCTGTGAGAACACGCCGGGCAAGGGCAACGTCGGCTACCGCACCCTGTACCCGCTGCATGTCAAGTACAGCGGATCCCAGCTGGCGTTCGCGGTCAGCTACCTCAAGAAGCACCAGAACGTCCGGCTCGTGTCGCTGATGATCGGCGCCAACGACGGCTTGCTGTGCGAGGAGACGACCGCCGACCAGTGCACCGGCCTGACCGAGGAAGCGGGGGTCGCCGAGACGGTGGAAAAGAACGTCCGCACGATCCTCTCGACGATCCGCAGCAAGGCGCATTACAACGGCCAGATCGCGATCGAGAACTACTACTCGATCGACTCCGCGTCGGCGACGGACAATCAGCAGGAGACCTTCCTGGACCAGAGCATCGACGCGGCGGCCAAGCCGTACCACGTCGAAGTAGCGGACGGATATGGCGCGTTCCAGACGGCATCGGCGCACTCGGGCGGCGACAGCACCTGCACCGCCGGTCTGCTCACGGAGCTGGGAGGCACCAGCACCACGTGTGGCATTCATCCGAGCTACGCCGGGGCCTCGCTCCTGGCGCTGGCGCTGGAGAAGGTCATCCACTTCCAGTAGGAGCTCTCCGCAGGCGAGCCGGCTCACCAACAAGTGAGCCGGCTCGCTGAGGAGCCGGCTCGGGAGAGGAGAGAGGGATCAGGAGGCGGACGGTGAGGCGCCGAAGCTCACCCCGCGAGGGCCCTTCCAGCCTAGGCGCCCGCCAGCGATCACTCCTCTTCTCGGCGTCGGCTGACGAAGCTTGAGAGCTCTGGTCAGCAAGCGGACACCGGAGTATTCTCCGGGCAGCCGTGAAGTCCTGGATGCTCCCCTGGTTGTTCCCATTGGGGTTGCTCGTGACCGTGGTGTCGCTCACCGTCTTTAAGAGCAACGAGCAACTGGTCCTGCTGGTGGGTGGCTATCTACTCGCCGTGCTGCTCGGGTCGATCGTGTTTCGACCGCGCCCGGGCGAGGACTCAGAGGTTGACTACTGGCGCATCAGGCGCCGCCGGTAGACACCGGCGTCCGTTCCGACGTCGGACGCAACCTTTTCGGGCCGGCGAGCCCTTAACCCAGTAGATGGATCGCCGCCGAGCCGACTTCGACCGCTTCGTGACCGACAGCACCGACGGGTTGCTGCGCACCGCGTTCCTGATCGTCTGGGACCTTCCGGAAGCCGAGGACATAGTTCAGGAGACGCTGCTCGAGGTGGCTCGACGGTGGCCCCGGGTGCGTCGCATGGACCATCCGGTCGCCTACGCGCGGCGGATCCTCGTCAACCGGGCCTTGCGGGGCGTCACGCGGCGCGCCCAGGCCCGGACCGAGCTCACCGGCGAGTGGTCGTCCGATCAGGTCGACGAGACCGCGGGCCCGGACGCGATCGACGCCCACGACGAGCTCATGCGCGCGCTGGCGGCGCTCCCGCCACGCCAGCGCGCCGTGCTCGTGCTGCGTTACTTCCTGGACCTTCCGGAAGCCGAGGTGGCGGCCGCCTTGAAGTGCTCCCTCGGCAACGTCAAGAGCACCGCCTCTCGCGGACTCGCGCGACTCGAGCAGGCGATGCGCCCTACCAATGACACAAGGAGCATCGCGACATGAACGAGCAACTGCAGTCAACACTGCGCACGGCGCTGCGAGAACGCGCGAGCGTGGTGCCCGACGTCTCCGTCCAGCGTCTGACCGGCCAGGACTACCGCCCGCGCCGCACCCGGCTCAGACCCCCAATCGCGATCGGGGCGAGCGCTACGGCCGCCGCCGCGGCGGGTGGGGTGGCGTTGATCCTCTCGCTCAGCGCCGGCGCGTCGAACGCGTTCGCGGGCTGGACGCCCACCCCGACCCACCCGGCGCCGGGTCAGGTGCAGGCCGCGCAGACCAGCTGCCAATCGGGTCAGTCGCCGGTTGCCGGCCTGCCGCTCAAGCTCGCCGACACCCGCGGGCCGTTCACGTTCTCGGTCTACGCTGACAGCCAGACGAGCGCGGCGTGCATCAAGGGTCCGTCGTTCACGGCGGTCACGACCAACTCGTCGAGCGTGCCCGTGAGCGTCCCGGCCGGTCAGATCCAGCTGTCGAGCGCGCATCCGCCACCCCACGCCAACCAGGCGTACTCGTTCGCCGAGGGCCGCACCGGCGCCGGAGTGACCAGCGTGGCGCTGGTCCTGGACGACGGCACGAACGTGCAGGCCACGGTGGGCAACGGGTGGTATGTCGCCTGGTGGCCGGGCGACGAGAACATCAAGTCCGCCCAGGTCACGACGCCGGCCGGGGTCAAAACGGAAACGCTGAATCCCGGGCCCCAGCTGCCGCCCGTGAACGGGAGCGGCTCGGGGAGTAGCTCGGGCAGCGTCAGCGCCGGCGGGTCGGCCGGCAGCTCGGTCAGCGGCGGCAGCGGCGGGGAGTCGGAGCAGAGCTTCGGGGTCTCACCGTGATCGCGGTGTGCTTTCCTTGCGCCCGTGCGCAAGGCGTTACCGATCCTCGCCGCTGCTCTGGCGATCGCCGGGTGCGGAAGCAGCTCGAGTTCGAAGTCGAGTAGGAGCACGGCCGCCGGCTCGGCGACGAGCACGGCGGCCGGCGCTTCCCCGTCGACCTCGACGTCCTCGACCGGGTCAGCGGCCTGCACGAAGGTTCCCCTTCCGGCGCCGCGGGGTGCTCAGCACATCCCGCCGCCCCACCTCACGCTCGACCCGAGTCGCACCTACACCGTGACCGTGGTGACCAACTGCGGCACGTTCGCGTTCACGCTCGACGTCAAGCAGGCGCCCGAGACCTCCGCCTCGGTCTATTACCTGGTCAAGCGGGGCTTCTACAGCGGGCTGACCTTCCACCGGGTGGCGGCGGGCTTCGTGATCCAGGGCGGCGACCCGGCCGGCAACGGCACCGGCGGCCCCGGCTACACGGTCGTCGAGGCCCCGCCATCGAGCACGCAGTACGTGCTGGGCGACGTCGCGATGGCCAAGACGGAAAGCCAGCCGGCCGGCGCCTCGGGCAGCCAGTTCTTCATCGTCACGGGCCAGAACGTGACGCAGTCGGACGGCCTGACCCCGGACTACGCGCTCGCGGGAAAGGTCGTGTCCGGGATCAATGTGGTCGAGAAGATCGGGTCGCTGCCCACCAACCCGCCGCAGGATGGTGCCCCCACGACGCCGGTCGTCATGTCCAGCGTGACCGTGTCGAGCAGCTGATTGGGGAATTGTCGGCGGCGCCTGACGGCGCCGCCTTGATCCCTAGAACGGGCCGCGCGGCTCGTACCCGCCCCGCCGCGCGCCCACCGCGACGAAAGTCATGCCGTCGGGCCCGGCCACCGGGCAGCGGGTCGACTCGGGATCGATGCGGACGAAGCTGCCGACGCGGACCGGGACCTCGGCGCCGTCGACTCGCCAGTGGCCGCCTCCGCGCACGACGACCAGCACCTCTTCCTGACCGGAATTCGATTCGCTGTGCTCGTGCCCTTCGCGGCTCGGCGGCAGCTCGAACCAGTTGATGCCGAACGCCTCGACGCCGAGCTCGCGACGCACGAAGCGCACCGCGCCCCCGGGCCCCGAGCCCGCGAGGTCCTCCACGTTCAAGACCGAATAGCCCATGGGCGCGACACTATCGCTACTTTCCGGCCCGGTGTTCGCAAGCCTGCGCGTCGAGGATCCCGACCAGCGACTGTCCGCGGTGCGCCTGTGCTCCGACCTGGCGCTGGCGGACCCGGGGTTCGTCCGCGACAACGGCGCCTGGGTGCTCACGCTGCCGCCGAGCGGGCTCGCGCGCCTCGAGTATCAGCTCGAGCTCTCCGACCACGACGGCGACACGGTGGTCGTGTGCGACCCGGGCAACCCGCGGCGCGCCCCCGGCGCGTTTGGCGAGAAGTCGGTCCTGCTCGCGGCCGGGTATCGCGCGCCCGCGTGGCTCTCGGCCCCGGCGGTGAGCGGAGAGCTTCAGGCGCTCGGCATCCGCGTACTCGGACGGGAGGTGTCGATCGGCATCTGGTCGTCGGCCGAGGGCGAGCTGCCGCTGCTCGTCGCCCATGACGGCCCCGAATACGACGAGCTCGCGGCGCTCACCCGGTACGCGGGGGCGATGATCGAGCGCGGCACGCTCCCGCCGTTCCGGGTTGCGCTGCTCCCACCGGGGGACCGGGATGAGTGGTACTCGGCCTCGGCCGTCTACGGTCGGGCGCTGTGCCGGCGGATCCTGCCGGCGATCGTCGATCACGTGGAGGTGGCCGGGCGCCCGGTCGGCATGGGAGCCAGCCTGGGTGGCCTGGCGATGTTGCAGGCGCAGCGGACATGGCCGGATGTGTTCGCGGGCCTGTTCCTGCAGTCCGCGAGCTTCTTCCTGCCGCGCTTCGATCGCCACGAGTCCGGGTTTCCGCGCTATGCACGGATCGTGCGCTTCGTTCGCGGGGTGCTGCGCGCGGCGATGTTCGCCGAGGCCGTGCCCGTGTCGATGACCTGCGGCGCCGAGGAGGAGAACATCCGCAACAACCGGCTGATGGCTAGTGCGCTCAGTGCCCAGGGCTACGACACGAGGCTCGCCGAGGTGCCCGACCTGCACAACTACACGGGCTGGCGCGACGCGTTCGATCCTCACCTGACCCGGCTGCTCGCCCGGCTGTGGGCGGCGCGGTGAACGGGGTCGCCGTATACGGGGATGGGGGGGCCCGCCCACCCCGGCCGGTGCTGGCGTTCCCGGCCGAGAGGGGTGATGCGGGCGAGTTCGAGCGCCACGGAATGGTCGGCGCGGTTGGCGGCCTGATCGAAGCCGGGCGCGTGAAGCTCTACTGCGTCGACTCGTTCGACCGCGAGACGTGGTCCAACCGCGACATTCCGCTCGAGGAGCGAGCCCGCCGGCACGGCATCTACGAGTCATGGATCCTGGGCGAGGTCGTGCCGTTCGTCCGCCACGACTGCGGTGGCGCGAGCGAGATGATCACCTGCGGTGTCAGCCTTGGAGCGTTTCACGCCGCCAACTTCGCGCTCAAGCGCGCCGACGTGTTTCCGCTGGCGATCTGCCTGTCCGGCAACTACGACCCCGCCGTGTGGGACGGGTGGGGCGAGCGCGGGGAGGCCGCGTACTTCAACAACCCGATGGACTATGTGTCACATCTCGGGGGCGACCACCTGGACTGGCTCCGCGACCGCCTGAGCGTGCTGCTCGTGTGCGGACAGGGGCAATGGGAGGACACGACGGGCGCGCTTGACTCGACCCGTCGGTTCGCGTCGCTGCTCGGCGGCAAGGGGATCCGCTGCGAGCTCGATCTGTGGGGCCACGACGTCGCGCACGACTGGCCATCGTGGCGCGCGCAGCTGGCCCATCATCTGCCACGCTTCTCCTGAGCCATGGCGGAGAGGACACATCTGATCGGTCTCCTGCTTGGCACCGAGGAGGATTGGCCACGCGCGTTCGAAACGCTCGTGGCGCGGCTCGGCCTGATCACCGACGGGGCCGGCGAACGCCACCGGATCGCCAGCGAGCGGATCACGATCGAGCCGTTTGACCTGCGCGACCGGCCGACCTACGAGCTGGTCATCGACCGCCTGGCCTACTGGTACTACGTCCCGCGCGAGTGGCTGAAGAAAGTGGCGCTGATGGACGACGTGTATCTGCTCAACAGCCCGTTCACCTTCCAGTCGATGGAGAAGCATGCGGCCTACTGCGCGATGATCCGCCTCGGCCTGAAGGTGCCGCCTACCGTGATGGTGCCGCACAAGGACCCGCCGGAAAACTCACGCTTCCAGTACACCGCGGCCAAGTACAACCAATCGTTCGACCTGGCCGCGATCGCCGAGCAGATTGGCTACCCGCTGTTCATGAAGCCCTACGATGGCGGGCAGTGGATCGGGGTCAGCCGCATCCGCAATCGGAGCGAGCTTCAGCGCGCCTATGACGCGTCGGGGCGGCGGATCATGCACCTCCAGGCGTCGATTGAGGGGTTCGACGTGTTCGCGCGGTCGTTGTCGATCGGGCCCGAGACGATGATCATGAAGTTTCGCCCCGACCATCCGATGCACGACCGCTACGAGGTGGCACACGACTTCCTCACGCCATCGGTGGGGGAAGAGGTACTCACCATCAGCCGCCTGGTCAACGCGTTCTTCCGCTGGGAGTTCAACTCGTGCGAGTGTCTCGTGCGCGGCGATCAGGTGCATCCGATTGACTACGCCAACGCATCGCCCGACGTCGCGCTGACCAGCCTGCACTATTACTTCCCGTGGGCGATCAAGACGCTCGTCAAGTGGTGCACGTTCTGCCTGGTCACCCGCCGGCGCCCGCGGCTGGACCTCGACACGCGGCGTTACTTCGAGATCGCCGACCGCGACGACCTGAGCTACGACGAAAAGCTAGCCGCTTACCGCCGGCTGGCCGACGAGCACTTCGAGGCCGACCGCTTCCAGGACTTCTGCGCCAGCCGGCTGGCCGATCTCGACGACGTCGTGCTCGACTGGGTCGCCTCGGCCGACTTCGACCGCCTGCTGATCGACACCGTGCGCGCCACCTACCCGGCCCACGAGCACGACCGGTTCGTGGCGCACCTGCGCGGGCTGCTCGGACAGTGGGTACGCGAGCAGGGCGCGTCGCCGGCCTGGGCTTGATTTTTCGGGCCGGCTACGCCGGCGTCCGTGGGGCCAGGTGCCCCGTCCGGACGGGGTGGACGGTCCCACGGACGCTGAGCGAAGCGAAGCCCTAAATGGACGCCGGCGCCGCGACCAGCTCGGGGACGTCGCGCTCGATCTCGTGCTCGCGCACCAGCCACGCCGCCGCCACCGCGCCGGCCAGGGCGAGCAGGCCGCCAATCAGGAGGATCGTGTGCAGCCCGCTCAGGAACCCCTGGCGAGCGGCGTCCGCGAGGATCCCGTGGGCCGCGTGGGGCAGGGCGCCCGCCGAGGCCGCCTCGATCAGCCGATGGCCTTGACCGCCGGGCACGAGCGAGTTGATCTTGTCCGCGCCGCGGGCGAGGAAGATCGCGCCCCAGGCGGCCACCCCGACCGCGATCGCGACCTGACGGAAGGTGTCGTTGATCCCGGCCGCCATGCCGCTGCGATCCTTGGAGACGACGCTCACCGCGACGTCGGCGATCACGGGGTTGAGCAGGCCGACGCCGACGCCGGCCACGATGAAGCCGGGCAGCAATGCGGTCCAGCTCGAGTGCGCGGTCACGCCCGACATCAGCAGCAGCCCGCCGCCGACGCCGCCCAGCCCGATCGCCATGATCGCCCGGGCCGGCAGTCGACCCATGAGCGCGACGGCGAGCGGCGCGACGAGGAATGGGACGATCGTGATCGGCAGGTAGCGCAGCCCGGCCTGGAGCGGCGAGTAGCCGAGGTAGTTCTGGAGGTACAGCGTCAGGTACAGGAACAGCGCGAACAGAGACGCCGACACGGCGGCCGCCGCGAGCTGCACGCCGGTGAACGCGCCGCGCCGGAACAGGTGCAGCGGGAGCATCGGCTCGCTCACACGTTCCTCGATCGCGGCGAACGCGGCCAGCATCAGGCCGGAGCCGGCGAGCAGGCCGACGATCAGCGGGCTGCCCCAGCCGTTGTCGTTGCCGCGCAGCAGCGCAAGCACGAGCATCAACAGGGCGCTACTGAAGCTGACCAGCCCGAGCCAGTCGACGCGGGTCGCGTTCGGATCGCGCGACTCTCGTACTCGCGCGAACGTCAGCCCAAGCGCGGCGATACCCACCGGCACGTTGACGAAGAACACCCAGCGCCACCCCAGACCGCTGGTGATCGCGCCGCCGACGAGTGGTCCGATCGCGACCGCGATGCCGATCGTCGCGCCGTACACGCCCATCGCGGTGGCGCGTTCACGCCCGGCGGGGAACTCCTGCGCGACGAGCGCGAGCGAGACGGCGAACATCGCGGCGCCGCCGATCCCCTGAATCGCACGGGCGATGTTGAGGAACGTCGCGTCGGGGGCGAGCCCGGCGGCGAGTGACGCGGCCGAGAAGATGGCCAGCCCGACCCCGAACACGGCCCGCCGCCCGAGGCGGTCGGCGAGGGAGCCCGCGGTCAGGACGACTGCCGCGAGCGACAGCGTGTACGCATCGATCACCCACTGCACGTCGGTGAAGGACGCCGATAGATCCCTCTGGATCGAGGGGAGCGCGGTGTTCACGACCGTGATGTCGAGCAGCAGCATGAACGTTCCGACGCTTACCGTGAGTAAGGTCCACCACTTCCTGGTCAATTGAAATCCTCCGGCGTTAGGTGCTAAACTAGTCAGGCAACCTTGTAAGGTCTCCAAATTGTCTGGCTACCTTATCAGGATCCCTGACTAAATGTCAAACCACCCCATGATCCGCCTGCTCGAGCAGGGCTTCGACGTCTTCGCCGAGGAGATGGGCCGGCGCGTGGCGGACACGCCCTACAGCGACATCCGCATCTCCCACGGCTGCGTGTTCGGCAACATCGACCCGGACGGGACGCGCCTGACCGATCTGGCCGAACGCGCGCATATGACCAAGCAGTCGGTTGGCGAGGTGGCGAGCGAGCTCGAACGGCGGGGCTATCTGGAGCGGGTTCCCGATCCGGGCGACGGCCGGGCCAAGATCATTCGATTGACCGAGCGCGGCCGCGAGGCCCAGGCGCTGGGCTTCCAGATCATTGGCGAGCTCGAGGAGGAATGGGCCGAGCGCTTCGGCGCGGAAAGGATTGCCGCGCTGCGCGACGCGCTCGAAGCGATCACCGCCGAGCGGCTCGAGGGCGTACCGGTCGCGTAGAGGTTCCTGTCACGGGCACGCGCCCTCTCTCGTCATAGGGAGTGCAAACGACGAGAGGAACCGACATGAAGATCTTCGTGGCAGGCGCCACGGGCGCCATCGGCCGGCAACTCGTCCCGCGACTGATCGCGGGGGGACACCGGGTGGTCGGCATGACTCGCAGCGAGTCCAAGCAGGCGGCCCTGTGGGAGATGGGCGCCGAGCCGGTCGTGGCCGACGCTCTGGACCCCGTCCAGGTCGCGCAAGTCGTGGCGAGCGCCCAGCCGGACGTGATGATCCACGAGCTGACCTCGATCGGCGGCCTGAACCCGCGTCACTTCGACCGGGACTTCGCGGCGACCAACCGACTGCGCACCGAGGGCACAGACCATCTGCTGTCGGCCGGGCGCGCAGTCGGGGTCAAGCGGTTCGTGGCCCAGAGCTACGCCGGCTGGCCGCAGGGCCGCACGGGTCCTGCGGTCAAGAGCGAGGAGGAGCCGCTCGACCCGGCCCAGCCGCGCGAGATGCGCGAGTCGTGGGAGGCGATCCGTCACCTCGAAGCTGCCGTGACCGGCGCCGACTGGACCGAGGGGGTCGTGCTCCGGTACGGCGGCCTCTATGGTCCGGGCACGTCGATGGCCCCGGGTGGCGAGCAGATCGAGATGGTGCGCCGGCGCCGGCTCCCGGTCGTCGGCAACGGTGCCGGCGTCTGGTCGTTCATCCACGTCGCGGACGCCGCCGACGCGACGGTCGCGGCGGTCGGGCGCGGGCAGCCCGGGATCTACAACGTGGTCGACGACGAGCCGGCGCCCGTGGCCGAGTGGCTGCCGCGGCTGGCGGCGGCGATCGGCGCGCCCAAGCCCTACCGGGTGCCGCGGTGGCTCGGGCGGCTGGCGGCCGGCGAGGCGGGCGTCGTGATGATGACCGAGATCCGCGGCGCGTCGAACGCGAAGGCCAAGCGCGAGCTGGGCTGGGAGCCGGGACACCCCAGCTGGCGCCAGGGGTTCGCCCAATGAGTGCACCGGTCGACGAGGAGCTGCTGGATGAGCTGCGGCCGGTGGCATTCGCGATCGCGTACCGCATGCTCGGGAGCGTCGCCGAGGCCGCGGACGTGGTCCAGGAGGCGCTGCTGCGCCTGCACCGCTCGCTCGAGTCAGGCGAGCGGATCGAGTCGCCGCGCGCCTTCCTCGCCACCGTGACCACGCGGCTGGCCATCGACGAGCTGCGCTCGGCCCGCTCGCGGCGCGAGCGCTACGTCGGCGACTGGCTGCCCGAGCCGATCGTGACCGGCGGTCTTCGCGGTTTATTGGCGGCGCCTGAGCAGCGCGCCGTGTTCCTGCTGCGCGACGTGTTCGACTACGGCTACGACGAGATCGCGTCGATCCTCGGCAAGACCCGGCCGGCGGTCCGCCAGCTCGCGGTGCGGGCGCGGGCCCACCTGGATTGGCATTCCCGCCCAACCCGGCCGCGGTTCCGCACCTCGCGCGCGCAGCGCGACGAGCTGTCGCGGCGGTTCTTCGCCGCGGTGCAAGATGGGGACATCGCCGGCCTCGAGGCGCTGCTCGCCCACGACGTCGTCCTCACCGGCGACGGCGGCGGGAAGGTGCCTGCGCTCGCCCGCCGGCTTCGGGGACGCTCGCGCGTGGCGCGTACGCTGTTCAACTGGGTCCGCTGGGGCTCCCGCGTTCCCGGATCCTCGCTGCGGCCGGTCGAGGTCAACGGCGCGCCGGGCGCGCTGCTGCTCGACGGCGAGGGTCGCCTGGTGGCGGTATGGGCGCTCGAGGTCTCGGGCGGCCAGATCACCGGCGTGAGCTCGATCATCAACCCGGACAAGCTCGGGCA
>DATJUA010000044.1:0-12637 GCA_035502815.1 Solirubrobacteraceae bacterium | reverse complement strand
GACTGAAGGAGCCGGATGCCTTCGGGGCGGCCCGCGTCCGTCCGCCTCGACGAGCTCTTCGTCCCGGCGCGTCATTCCTAGCCGCCGCGATCCTCGCCCAACACCCGCCGCGCCGCTTCCACTGCCTCCTCGGGCGGCCGCGCCCGCAGCGACCCGAGCCCCTCCGCCCGCTTTGGCGTCGCGTCCAGTCCGAGCTTCGCCACCGTCTCAGCCCCCTCCTTGAGCGGGTCCGACCGATCCGCGCTCAATCCGGGCACAACGAGCAGGTCCGCATCAGCCCGCACGAAGCACATCCGCGCCCACTCGACCTGCTCCTCATCCCACGGGTCGACGTCCTCGCCAACCACCGTGACCCAACGCACGATCGACAGCGCCGCCCATACTGCGAGCATCACCCGCCGCACGCTTCCCGGGCGCAGCAGATCGACGTCGACCGACACCACCACTGACAGCCGCCCGCTCCCGCCCGCCGGCAGCGCGACCGCCCGCACGAACGGAAACGACGCCCGCAACCCACGCAGCAGGCCGGCCGCGATCGCCACCGCCCCAAGACACATGTGCTCTGGGTTGTGGCCCGGCTGGACCACGTGCAGCACCGCATCGTGGCGGCGCGTCAGCCGCTCGACAGTCACCACATAGCCCGCCCCGTAGTCCTCGTACATGCCGTGGTACTCGGACACGGGTCCCTCGATCACGCGCTCCTCTGGGTCTAGGGTCGCCTCGAGCACGACCTCCGCCTGAGCGGGCGCCACGAGACCCGGCCGGGCTCCGGCTACGACCTCCACTGGCTCGCCCAGCAGCCTCCCCGCACAGCCGAGCTCGTCCTCGCCGTACCCGAGGTACAGACACGCCGCGATCAACAGTCCAGGGTGCACACCGATTGCCACCGCTAGGGGCAGCTTCACTCGCCGCTCCGCGGCGACTCGCGCCATCACGGCCAGATGGTGATTCGGCGCGATCCCGATCAAAGCACGATTCCCGCCGAGCGGCTTTAGCCGCGCGATCGAGAGGTTCCCGGCCCCCGTCACCGGATCGCGCGCCACGATCGCGCCCGCGGTCACATAAGGCCCCGTCTCGTGCTCGAAGAACCAGGGCAGCGGCAGCTCGCCTAGCAGGTCGGGCGCGTCGACCACGACCTCCTGGCACGGGCCGTCAGCCACCTCGCGCGGCGCCACCGGCCGCGAGATCGCGTCGACGATCCGCTCCTGGAGCTCACCCAAACCAACGCCGAGGGCATCCGCCATGCGGCGCCGGCCGTTCAGCACGTTGCCGACCACCGGCAGCGCACCACCGACCACCGACTCGAACAACAGCGCAGGGCCTCCGGGATCGACCTCCAAACACGCCGAGATCTCAAACCGCGGATCGACCGGCCCCCTGAGCCGGCGCAGTTCACCGCGCTCCTCGAGCGCGCCGAGCGTCGCTCGCAGCGACTGCCGCGAGACCTCGCTACTCATCCTCACCCCAGCGCGGTATCGCCACGTCCAGCCCGAACAGATCGAGGGCCCGCGCGACGACGAGGGTAATCACGTCCTCGAGCGACTCCGGGCGAAGGTAGAACGCAGGCACGGGCGGCACGACCACGCCACCCGCCTCGGTTACCGCCAGCATGTTGCGCAGATGAACTGCGCTGAGCGGCGTCTCGCGCACAATGAGCACGAGCCGCCGGCGCTCCTTCAGCGTCATGTCCGCCGCCGCCTCAGCAGCGAACTCATCGCGCCACCGGCGATCTCGGCCAGGCTCCGGACCGAGCACGGCGCGACGATCATCCCCATCGTCCGAAATGACCCGCTCGCGATCGCAGCGCTCATGTCGCGCGGCGCATACGAGACGTCGGCAAGCCCTCGCAGATCCTCGGCGGAGAGATCGGTTTCGAGCGCCCGCGTCTGCTGGCCGTGGCGCGTCACCACGAGGTGAGTCTCGACGCCTGCCTCGCGTAGCAGTTCGAGCGCGCGCGCCGAGCGCGATCCCCGTCGCCCCACTGATACCCACGATGATCCTGTACTGGCCCTTCACGCGCTGGGCAGCCTATTCTGCGCGCGTGTGAGCCGCCCGCCAGGACCTCCAACCGTTCCGCCGCTGCCGCCCACGCGCGCGCCCGCCGAACCGAAGCCCGCAATCAAGGTCGGCTTCATCGGACTGGGCCGCATGGGGCGGCCGATGTGCGCGCGCCTCGCGCAGGCCGGTTACGACGTGATCGCCACAGACAGGGACCCGCAGCGCCAGCCAGACGCCGAACACGCAACCGCCCGTTGGCAGCCCACCAACGCCGGCGCAGCCGCCGAGGCGGACGTCCTGATCACGATGCTTCCCGGCCCCGACGCAATCACCGATGCGATGACCGGCCGTGAAGGCGCCCTCCAGGCGCTGACCCGCCGCGCCACCTGGATCGACATGAGCAGCACCGACCCCGCCATCGGCCGGACGCTCGCCGACCGCGCCGCCGCCCATCAAATCCGCTGTCTCGACGCGCCCGTCGGCGGCGGTCCTCTCGAAGCGGCGAACGGCACCCTCCGGCTCTTCGTTGGCGGCGACGCGCGCGACATTCGCCGCCACCGTCGCTTGCTTGAGACCCTTGCCGACCCCGGCTGGATCATCCACGTCGGCGCCCACACCGCTGGCTACACCACCAAGCTGCTCGTCAACCTGCTCTGGTTCGGCCAGGCGGTCGCCACCGCCGAGGCGCTCCTCATCGGCCGCAAAGCCGGCATCGAGCTTGAGCCTCTCCGCAACGCCCTGGCGGCTAGCGCAGCCAACAGCGACTTCATCCGCCGGGATGTTGACGCTCTCTTTACGGGGAATTACCTGACGTCATTCGGCCTCGAGGGCTGCGTGCGCGAGCTCGAGTGCATCACGCGGCTCGCTGACGACCTCGGCGTTCCGCCCACGCTCTCCGACCGGGTGAAGAGGGTCTACCAGGAGGCGCTGGAGCGGTTCGGGCCGGTCGACGGAGAGCTCCTGCCCGTGGCCTTGCTCGAAGAGCGGGCCGGCATCGAGCTCCGGGCGCCGCCGTGATCGGCGCCGTCGTCGGCTTCGCTCGCGTTTCTCGCGAGCGTTATCGTTGTGCGGGGTGAGCCCGGACTGGCCTCTCGAGCTCGTAGTGCGCGGCCGGCTGGCCCTGCCGGGGTGCGAGCCGGTCCCCGGCGCGCTCGGCGTCGCGGGTGGGCGCATCGCGGCCGTGGGCGAGCGCGACGTGCCGCTCGAGGCCGAGCAGGAGCTCGACGTCGGCGAGGCGCTCGTGCTCCCGGGCGTCGTCGATGTGCATGTCCACACCCGGAGCGCCGCCGACGAGGGGATCGAGGCAGCGACCCGCGCGGCGGCGGCGGGCGGCGTGACGACGATCGTCGACATGCCGTACGACGCATCCGGGCCGGTCGCCGATCCCGACGCTTTCGCCGCTAAGGTCGCCGACGTCGAGCGGGAGGCGCTCGTCGACGTCGCGCTCTGGGCGACGGTACCGCCGCGCGGGCCGCTCGAGCATGTCGCTGAGCTCGTGGCCGCCGGCGCCTGCGCGTTCAAGCTCTCTACCTACGAGACCGATCCGGTCCGCTTCCCCCGGATCCCCGACGACCAGCTCCATGCTGCGTTCGGCGCGATCGCCGCGGCTGGCGGGCTCGCCGGCGTCCACAGCGAGAACGATGAGCTCGTCCGCGCGCTGATTGGGGCCGAGCGGGCGGCGGGCCGCGTCGATCCGCTCGCGCACGCGCGCTCTCGGCCGCCCGTTGCCGAGACCGAGGCGATCGCCCGGTGCCTCGAGTTTGCCCGCGCGACCGGCGTGCGTCTCCACCTGTGTCATGTCACTGTCGGTCGCGGCCTCGAGCTCGCCCGCGGCGCCCGTTCCGATGGCGTCGACGTGAGCGCGGAGACGTGCTCGCACTACCTAGTGCTCGACGAGTCCGAGCTCGAGCGTCGGGGCGGCGAGGCGAAGATCAACCCGCCGCTGCGCTCGGCCGCCGAGGTCGAGGCGCTCTGGCGAGCTCTCGCTAACGGCGAGCTCGAGATCGTGTCCTCCGACCACGTCGGCTGGCCCGCGGAGCGCAAGCGCGGCGACGACGTCTTCGCGCTCGCCGCCGGCGCGCCGGGACTCGAGCTGGAGCTGGCGCTCGTGCACGACGCGCTCCTCGCCCGCGGGCTACCGCTCGCCCTCCTCGGTCGCGTGCTGGCCGAGGGGCCGGCGCGGCGCTTCGGGCTCTGGCCGGCGAAGGGGGCGCTGCGGCCGGGCGCCGACGCCGACCTCGTCGTGCTCGATCCGGAGACACGCTGGGTCGTCGATCCGGACGAGCTGGTGACGGCGGCCGGGTGGAGCCCCTACGCCGGTCGGGAGCTACGCGGGAAGGTCCGGCGCGTGCTCGCGCGCGGCGTGACCGTGTTTCACGACGGCGAGCTCACGGCGGGCCCGGGCCGGGGAGCATTCGTCCGACCCGCGTCGACGACGGTGGCCGTGGCCCATGTCTGAGGTCGACGTCCTGCACGCGGACAAGTCGCACATCCCGCTCGGCGACGGCGGGCGGGACCCCTCCGTGTATCCGGAGGTCGAGGCCGTGCCGCGCAAGCCGCTCGCTGCGCATGCCCTCGCCTGACGGCGGGCGCGTCGCCGCGCGGCTCGAGGAGTTGTGGGAGATCGCGCGCGGGACTGACGGGGGGGCAAGCCGGCTCGCCTATTCGAAAGAAGAGGCGCAGGCGGTCCGCCTCGCTGCGGGCTGGGCACGCGAGGCAGGGCTCGAGCCGGCACTCGACCCCCACGGGAACCTGTGGGCGGCCCCGACCGGAGTCGCGGGCCCTCTCGTCTCCTCCGGCTCCCACCTCGACACCGTCCCCGACGGCGGCCGCTTCGACGGCGCCCTCGGAGTCGTGCTCGCACTCGAGGCGGCGGAGGTCCTCCCCGGCCGCGCTGCCCTCCTCGTCTGCGCGGCCGAGGAAGCGCCGCGCTTCGGCGCGGGGACGATCGGCTCGCGGCTCGCGACCGGCGCGCTCGACGACGATGCGCTCGTAGAGCTCGTCGACGCCGACGGCATGAGCGCGCGCGAGGGCCGCGGCCGCTTCCTCGCGGAGCTCGCCGACCTGCCGCGGATCGACTCGCTGCCATTTGCGCAGCTCGCCCTCCACGTCGAGGTGCACGTCGAACAGCGCCGGGAGCTGCACCGCCACGGCGCGCGGCTCGGCGTTGTCGAGCGCGTCGCGGTGCCGCACCGGCACGAGATCGTGGTCGAAGGGCGAGCCGGACACGCCGGCGAGGTGCCGATGCAGGCGCGGGCCGACGCGCTCGCCGCGGCGGCGGAACTCGTGCTCGCGCTCGAGCAGGCGGCCCTCGCAGCGGGGGCGCCGACGGTGGCGACCGCAGGAACGCTCCGGGTCGAGCCCGGCGCGGTCAGCGTCATCCCGGGACGAGCCGTGCTCGGCCTCGAGGTGCGGGGGACGGACGCTGCGGCTATCGCGCGCGTTGAGGCCGCGCTCGCCGCCGCCGGCGACGCCGTCGCCGCCCGGCGCGGCGTCCGGATCGAGCGCCGCCTCCTCCGAGGGGGCGAGCCCGCCGTGCTGGACGCCGGCCTCGTCCAGGCCGCCCTCGCGGCCGCCGAGCGGCGCGCCGCACGCGCCGTCCGCACGTACTCGGGCGCGGGCCACGACGCCCAGCACCTGGCCTCCCGCGTCCCGGTCGCGCTCCTGTTCGTCCCCCTCGCGGGCGGCGAGAGCCACACCCCCGAGGAGCACGCGACCCCTGAGGACGTCGAGCTCGCGGCCGCCGTCCTCGTCGACCTGCTGGCCACCTCCAGGGTCAAACAGCCCGACTAGCATCGCCTCCACGCGCCGGATCGGCCGGCCGCGCTGTTCGTCGCTCCCGCCTGCG
Source organism: Solirubrobacteraceae bacterium (assembly GCA_035502815.1). Taxonomy (GTDB): domain Bacteria; phylum Actinomycetota; class Thermoleophilia; order Solirubrobacterales; family Solirubrobacteraceae; genus Palsa-465. Next base: position 6,792 of record DATJUA010000044.1, on the reverse strand, counting down.
GGCGGGCGTCTGTGGCTTGCGAACGATCACGTGCTCGTCGAAAGGGGAGCGCCGCTGCGGGAGCCCGCGTGCGTGCTTCCTCGACGCTGCCCGGATCGTGCGGGTGGCGGAGGGCCGCGAGTCGTCGCCGGAGGGTGCGTCGGTGATCGACCTCGACGGGCGCGGTGCTGCCCGGACTGGTCGACGCCCCGGCTCTCCGATTCGCACGCAGGTGCCAACGCCATGCTCAGCGCTGGTGCTACTCCGGTCCGTCCAAAATGGTCACGCCCCAAGCGAGACTGCTCTACGCGGCCACGGGCTTTCGCCATTTACAGGGCTTTTCCGCCGAAACCAGCGCGGTGCAGTATCCCTTCACACGCGAGAGGTCGCTGGTTAAAGCCCAGCCGTGCCCATCATCATCACCGTCCCGTCCTCCCCTCGTCGTACCGTCGTTCCACCGAGAACCACGACGGTCGAATAGGAGGAGAGACGATGGGTTCAGCCTCGAGCATCGACGAGCGGGTCTTCCAGATCAAGATCACGCTGAAAGGGGTTTCGAAGCCGCCGGTCTGGAGGCGCATCCTCGTGCCCGCAGGGATCCGACTCGACCACTTCCACGACGCTATCCAGGCCGCGATGGGGTGGCTCGACTACCACATGCACGTGTTCTCGGCAGAGGCCGGCGAGTATGGGGTACCGGATCCGGATCTGGGTCACCGAGATGAGCGCCAGATCACCCTCGCTCGGGTTCTACAAGGGTCAGGAGACCGGCTCATCTACACCTACGATTTCGGAGACGACTGGGACCACGAGTTGGCGTTCGAGCAAGAGGTCCCGGCTGAGCCCGGTGCCGTTTACCCTCGGTGCGTGGCCGGTAAGGGCGCTTGTCCCCCAGAGGACTGCGGCGGACCCTGGGGATATATGGACCTGCGAGCGGTGCTTGCTGATCCAGGGGCCGAAAGCCATGACGAGATGCTGGAATGGCTGGGGCTCCAGCACGCCGGCGAGTTCGACCCTGCCGCCTTCGACGTGGATGCCGTCAACGAGTCACTCGCCGCGCTGCGCGCTGTTCGTTGACCGTCCGGGCATCCCCAACGCGGCGCTAGCCTGTTGGCATGGCCGTTCGGGCACGTGCGCGTACCGCTGAGGACCTTTGGGACTTGGCAGATGACGGCATGCGGTACGAGCTCGTCCGGGGAGAGCTTTGTGTGATGGTTCCGCCTGGAGCCGAGCACGGCCGCGTCGCGGCGACCGTGGCGGGTTTGTTGTTCGTTCATACGCGTGAGACTGGAGCCGGTATCACGTTCGCGGCGGAGACGGGGTTTTTGCTCGCTCGCGATCCAGACAGCGTCCGCGCGCCCGACGCCGCGTTCGTGACCTCCGCCCGGGCCGAGGCAGTCGGCCGGACCGAGCAGTACTGGCCCGGCGGGCCAGATTTCGTTGCGGAGGTCGTCTCGCCTGGCGACACCTTCGCTGACGTGGAGGCGAAAGCGCTGGACTGGCTCGCGGCCGGCACAAAGCTCGTCCTGGTGGTGAACCCGACTCGCCGGACGGCGACGACGTATCGAGGACCGGGAGACGTGCAGGTCCACACGGGCGACGCGCTTCTCGATCTCGGCGATGCGGTCCCTGGCTGGCAGGTCGGGCTGGCCGAGCTGTTCCGCTGAGAGCTGCGTAGCCCCCGTCTCATCGGGCGCGCTCGACGCGCGGGAAGGCGAAGTGGCACAACTCGCATTCTTGTGCCGCTATCCGCGGAGATCCGCGCACATTCAGGGCCATGCGATGAGCGGCGGATGACCGTTGATCGTCGGCGCGGCCTGCATTTCCAGGCGAACCGAGGATCGGAGCAAATCGCTTCACATGCGAGAGGTCGCTGGTTCAAGCCCAGCCGTGCCCATATCGATTGCCGGGATTTGCTTGACGTCGGCTGGTTCCCTGCTCTCGTTAGGCGAGGCGGCCTCCATGGCCCAGAGCGTGGCCCAGGAGGCCACCGCACCTGGGCGTAGATCTCGAGCGTGGATCGCCTCCCAGACGTCGAGCCCGGTTCTCCATGACGAGAGGGAGTGGCCGGTCCGTCGGTCGCGCTTAGTCGTGATGAGCGATAAAGAATCTGTGGTGGTCGGCTCCCTATGTGATCAGTGATGGATTCTCGGGTGCTTGAGTTAGAGCGGCTGTACCGCGAGCGCTACGTCGCCTTCCGTAACGGCGTTGCGACGTTGACGGGCAGCTATGACTCGGCCCGGGATGTCGTTCAGGAGGCGTTCGCGCAGGCGCTACGCGACATCGACGAATATCGCGGCGATGGGCCGTTGGCTGCGTGGGTGTGGCGGATCGCGGTGCGGGTCGCATTCACCTCGCGCCGCAACGGGCGTGAGCTGACGCTGGAGGAGGTGGCTGAGCGCGCGCCCGCGCCGCCGGCGCTCGAAAGCGATCCGGCGCTCTCGGCTGCGTTGAGGGCGTTGCCCGCGCGACGGCGCCTGATCGTTTACCTGCGGTATTTCGCTGATCTCTCTTACGCCCAGATCGCAGCGGTGTGTGGGATCAGCGAGGGCACGGTCGCGGCCTCGCTGTCCCAAGCGCGCGCCGAGTTGCACAGGACCTTGGAAGCCGAACCGAAGGAAGGAGCCGTGCGATGGATGAGAAGGACGAACTGATCGAACGTCGCCTACGTAGCCTCGCGTGGGCCGATGATGACTCCGACTGGAGCGATGTCCTAAGACGCGCCGGACCGAGCCTCAACCGTGCGATCTCGAGTCAGACGCATCGGCGGCGTCGCGGCGGATCACGCCGCCTGAAGCTGGCGGAGTTCGCACGAGTGATCCGACGCGAACTCACGCCCCGCCGCGACCGCGTCGGTCGCGGTCTGCGGATCCGGCCGCGGCTGCTGGCCGGCACGACGCTTGGTGTCGCGAGCGCCGGCGTGATGCTCACGCTCGTGTTGAGCGCGGCGGGCACGTCGCCTGCGTTCGCGGTGACGCGCAACCATGACGGCACAGTCACGGTTTGGATACAGCGGAGCGCTGGGATCTCGGGAGCGAACGCGAAGCTGCGCGAGCTCGGGATCAGGGCAAGAGTCTCGACGCAGGTGCCGGCCGGCTGCACGAACGCGATCGCGAACGCCCCAGCAAAGACCGTCATAGTCCCTGCGCCGTCGAACGCGATCGCGAACGCCCGTTGGACGATCGACCCGCGCCGGATCCCCGGGGGTCACACACTGGTGCTCACGGCGGGCAACAGTGGGAGCGTCGCGAGCGCAGCGCACCCGGGTGCAGAGAGCGTTGTGGCGGCAAGGTGGATGCAGGTCAGCTGCCCCGCTTCGCCCCCGGGCGCCGGCAACAGCAGCAACTCCGGCAACTCCGGCTCCGGTACCAGCGGACCAGGTAACAGCGGCAACAGCTGAGATCCCGGCGCGTGAGACGTCCCGCCGTCGACGAACTCCGTGAGGATGACGATCAGCCGCCTGCGACCCAACCTCGGCGACCAGCCCGTGCTCGAGACCGTTGCCGGCACCGGTTACCGGATCCACATTCCTGTCCGGAGGACCCGTAAATCGAACCACGGGTCTATTACCGAGTTTGCCCGGATGAGCCCGGAGCGACCCGCGCAACTTTCCCCTATCGCACACCGCGCAGCTGGATGATGGCCGATCCGAAACCCCGCGGTGCAAACCGATGAGCACCGAACACAGCACCAAGCCCGGACACAAATGCACCTGGCGGACCTTGCCGGTACTTGCAGGCATCGGCTGCGCAATCGCGAGCGCCGGATGCGGCGCGTCGGCGCACAAGCCGAGCATCTCATCGCACGCGAACCCGTTCCTAGCACTCTCGGAATGCATGCGTAGCCATGGCGTCCCGAACTTCCCCGATCCCGCCGCCGCCGGGATCAACTTGAACGGCACGGGCATCAACCCGGCCTCGCCGTCATTCGAGTCCGCGCAGGCCACCTGCAGCAAGCTGCTGCCGAGCGGCGGGCCAGGTTCCCGACCAGCCTCCGAGCAGCAGAAGGAACAGCTGCTCGCGCTCTCGCAATGCATGCGCCGCTCCGGCGTCACTGGTTTCCCCGACCCGACGACCACACCACCAAGCAGCGCCCAGGGCTACTCAATCGAGTTCGGAGTCGCCAACAACCTATTCCTGGCGGTACCCGACGCGCTCGGTGTCAGCTCCCCCGTCTTCAAGCAGGCGGCCAAGACCTGCCACCTATCTTGACTGGGCAACCACCGCGGAGGACGGGCGCCCTGGGCGTGGAATACCTTCGGTCGATCACGCCGAAGTCAGCGTGGCCGTAACCGTCGCGTTACCGGCTCAGCGGCAGACTGTGCCTAGCATGGGCGCGACCACGATCGTGAAGCTGGCGACGCTCGCCGGCTCCTGCACGATCGCCCTCGCCGCGTGCGGCTCCTCAGCGAAACCCACCAGCCCCGTCCAGAGCGCCTCGAGCGGGATCTCGGCCGCAGTCCGGTTCTCAAATTGCATGCGCTCGCATGGTGTGCCGGACTTCCCCGACCTCGGCGCTGGCGGGGAGCCGATGGGGCAGCAGCTCGCCCGCTCCGGGGTGAACCTGAACGCGCCGGCCTTCCATTCCGCAATGAACGCCTGCAAGGCTCTGGCGCCGGCCGCCAAAGCGGCCGTCGGTCCGACCTTCGCTCAGAGCAAGGCGATGATGGTCGCCTTCGCGCGGTGCATGCGTGCGCACGGCCTGACGAGCTTCCCAGATCCGACGTCGTCGTCGGCGACGCGGGCCTCGCAGGCGCCGCAGCCCAGCGGCGCGGATATGAGCTACAGCGGCCCGGGCGGCTCGGTGACGCTCGACATCCCGCAATCGCTGATTCAGTCACCCGCGTTCAACGCGGACTCCGCCGCGTGCGGCCTGGGGGCCCCGAGCGGACAGAAGCAGAAACCGGCGGCGCAACCGTGATCAGACGCAGGATGGGATGACGCCGCGGAAGTCGCAGCAGGGATTCGCGACCTTGCTGCCGTCGGTGGACGCGCGGAAACTATGCGGTCAGGTTGGTGATGGCCCGACGATGGCATCTCGTCCACCGTTACGCCGGGAAGGATGATCGCCCCGGCTCCCAGCCGGGCGCCGTCGTCGAGGCGCACGGGTGCGAACAGAACCCGTCCGAATCTCCTCTCCTCCGGGTCGGTGGGGTGGGTGACACTCGTGGTGGTGTCAGGGACCCAGGAGTGACCGGCACTCGACAGCGGTCTCGGCGCCCCCCGCCGCTGCGCAGCCACGAGGGCCGCCGACTGGCGCGACCCACGACACCAGGAGAACCGAGGACCTACTCATGTCGCACATACGACGCTTTGACCACGTCGGCATCACCGTCGCGGACCTCGACACCGTGACGGCGTTCTTCGTCGGGCTGGGCCTCGAGGTCGAGGGCCGAACGTTCGTGGAGGGCGAGTTCGTCGACACCGTCATCGGCATCCCCGGCTCCCGCAGTCACATCGTCATGCTGCGGCCGCCGGGGGGAGGTCCCGGGCTGGAGCTCTCGAGCTTCGTCCACCCGGAACATGGGCCAGGCTCGCCTAGCGCCATGGCCAACGAACTCGGCCTGCGCAACATCTCCTTCGAAGTCGACGACTTGCAGGCGACCGTCGATGGGCTGGCTGTGGACGGCTACGGCCTGGTCGGCGGCATCGGTCAGCACGAGAACTTCGCCCGGATGGCCTACGTACGCGGGCCAGAGGGGATCCTCGTTTCCCTGTTCGAGCGGATCGGCTGACGCCCCTCGGGGCCGCCGATAGCACCGGCCGGCTCACAACGTCAGACCCGAGCCTGCTTGAGAGGCCACGAGTCGGCCAAACCTCGGGGTCAGACGGTCAAAACACCAGGGTGGTTCCCGATGCGCCGGGCACCGTACACCGGCGACAGTCGGCGCCATGCAAGGCGAGCAACCGGTGCGGGTGCTGGTGGAGATCCGGCACACAGGCAAGACGATCAGCGGGCAGGTCGCGGTTGAGGGGGCCTCGCCGAGCGATTTCTTTGGCTGGCTGGAGCTGATCGATCGTCTCGAGCATGCCGCCGAGGGCAGCGGCCGAGGTCTGCCGGTGGATTCTCGTGAAGAGCCAATCAGCGAGGAGCTGCAATGAGAAGTTCCCACCCCAGCAAGATGAGATCGGCCAGGCGACGTAGCACCCCGCTTGCGAGCGCGGCCGTGCTGGCCGGGTGCGCCCTGGCGGCCTGCGGCGGCTCATCGAGCAGCAGCCCCAGCCACAGCACTACGAGCGCGAGCAGCACCACCACCGCGACCGCCGCTGCCTCGACCACGGCGACGAACGCCGCCGTCACGAGCAGCTCGACGGCGGCTCAGGCGCCGGCCAAGCCGGCGGGGGCCCTGACCGCGCCGGGCACGATGCTGAAGGCCGGTCAGCCTGCGACCGTCGAGTTCGACACGACGCTGAACAACGGCAACAACGGTCCGAGCTACAGACTCGGCCTCACGATCGAGTCGATCAAGCTTGGCTCGATCAGCGACTTCAACGGCATCTCGCTGACCGGCGTCCCCAAGGGCGACGTCCCCACGTACGTGAAGCTCAAAATGACGAACCTCAGCAGCCAGTCGATCAACCCCAACAATCTGGACCCCGCCGACTCGGTGCAGGCGATCGATCCCAACGGCGACGCCGACGGCAACCTGATCATTACCGGCGACTTCCCGCCGTGCCAGGACACCAGCACGCCCAGCCCGTTCGCCGCCGGGCAGAGCTTCACCACCTGCGAGACGTACATGGAACCAACCGAGGCGACCAAGATCGGTTGGAACGGCTCAAACGCGACACTCGACTCACCCGTGATCTGGTC
>DATJUA010000043.1:0-3853 GCA_035502815.1 Solirubrobacteraceae bacterium | reverse complement strand
CGGCGCTCCCACTCGACCAGGTCGAACGGGTGCGCGCCCGGGGTCGTGAAGAAGCGCCTGACCGAGAGCCCCTCGCCCGTCCGTACCTCGGCATCAAATTGGCTCTGGGGGATCTGGTCCATTCCGTACTGCTCCTCTCGTTTTTCCGCTATTTCCCCTGCTCTCGCGCGACTTTCGGTCAGCCGAGCGGGCAGTAAATGAAAGCGGAGGCCCCGGACGGAAAAACCTGGCGGCGGGTGGATCTCCGGAGTTCCAATTTTACTCCGCCGACCATGGCTTCCCGGGTCTCCGAGACCCGGTCCTGCTATATGTCCCGCGCAATGTGCGCCGAACGCCGAGCCGGGCCGGGCCGATGAAGCTGCTCGTCACCGGCGGGGCCGGCTACATCGGCTCGATCGTCGCCAAGCAGCTGCTCGACGGCGGCCATCAGGTGACCGTGTTCGACAACCTCCAGCAGGGTCACCGCTCCGCGATTCCGCCCAATGCCGAGCTGGTCGTAGCCGACCTGCGCGATCGGCCGGCAGTCGATTCAGCTCTCGCCGGCGGGTTCGATGGCGTGCTCCACTTCGCCGCGCTGGCGCTCGTGGGCGAATCGGTCAGCCATCCCGAGCGCTACTACGGAACCAACGTCCTCGGGACGTTCAACCTGCTCGAGGCGATGGTCGCCGCGGGGGTGCCCCGGCTCGTGTTCTCCTCGACGTGCGCGGTTTACGGGCAACCTGACGAGGTTCCGATTCCCGAGACGGCGCCACCTCGGCCGATCAACGCCTACGGCGCGTCCAAGTTAGCCGTGGACCTGATGATCCGCGACTTCTGCACCGCCCACGGGCTCGGGGCGGTGAGTCTGCGGTACTTCAACGTGGCGGGGGCGAGCGACGGCCTCGGGGAGGACCACGACCCCGAGACGCACCTGATTCCCAACATCCTGAGGGTGGCGCTGGGGGACGCGCCGGCGGTCAAGGTCTACGGGACCGACTATCCGACCCCGGACGGGACGGCGATCCGCGACTACATCCATATCGACGATCTCGCCACGGCGCATCTGCTCGCGCTCGACGGCGTCCGTCCGGGCGAGCACCGCATCTTCAACCTGGGGAACGGCAACGGCTTCTCGGTCCGGGACGTGATCGCCGCTGCCCGCGCCGTGACCGGGGTAGACATTCCCGCTGAGGAGGCGCCGCGCCGCTCCGGCGATCCGCCGATGCTGGTGGCGGCTGGAGAGCTGATCCGGTCCGAGCTCGGCTGGGCGCCGCGCAAGCCTGGGCTCGAGCAGATGGTGGGCGACGCCTGGACGTTCGCGCAGGCGCATCCGAACGGCTACTCAGAGTAGGTCGTCCAGCTCGCGCAGCGCCGCGGCCAGGACCTGATCGGGCGGCTGCGAGGCGTCGAGCTTCCGGATCCGTTCGGGGTCCTCTGACCACAGTTGCTCGTAGGCGGCCGCGGTGCGCTCGAAGAAGTCGTCCTGCTCGCGTTCGAGGCGGTCCGGGGTGCCCTCGCGCGCGTGCGAACGCGTGCGCCCGACGCGCTGGTCGATCACGAGCAGCAGCGTCCGGTCGGGCCGCGCCGTTCGGATCGCGAACTCGTTGATCGACCGGACCGCGTCGATCCCGAGCTGCCGGCCGCCGCCCTGATAGGCGAGCGAGGAGTCGATGAACCGATCGAGAAGCAACCAGCGGCCGGCCGCGAGCTGGGGATCGATCGCCTCTTCCACGAGCTGCGCGCGGGCCGCCGCGTAGAGCAGCGCCTCGGCCCGAGCGGTGACGTGGAGCTCCGGGTCGATGACGAGCTCGCGGATGCGCTCGGCAGCGGGCACGCCCCCCGGCTCGCGCAGCAGCTTGATGTCAATGCCCTCGGCGGTGAGAACGTCGCCGAGCGCGACGGCGAGGGTGGTCTTGCCCGCTCCGTCTATGCCTTCGATCGTGATCAGCCGCCCGCGGGTCATGATTCCTGGCTCCCGACCCTACCGGCCACTACGATCGGAGGATGGTTGCGGAGCTCGAGCGTCATCCCCATGCGCGCGCCGTCCTTGAGCCCGCGCTGGCGTCGGGCGGGCAGGCCTCGCACGCTTACCTGTTCTACGGGCCCGGCGGCGCCGGCAAGCGCGCCGTCGCTCGGGCGATGGCCGCCGAGCTGCTCGCGGTCGGCTCGCCCGATCCGGCCGGCGCCCGCGCCCGCGTTGCCTCGGGTGCCCATCCCGATTTGACCTGGGTCTCCCCGAGCGGCGCCCACGAGATCCTCGTCGGCGACATCGACGGCCCGGTCGTCTCGGCGGCCAGCCGCACGCCGTTCGAGGCCAGTTGCCGCGTGTTCGTGATCGAACGCGTCGACGAGCTTGGGGACGAGGCCGCCAACCGGATGCTCAAGACTCTCGAGGAGCCGGCCTCGTTCGTGCACCTGATCCTGCTCTCGGACAGGCTCGCCGAGGTGCTGCCGACGATCCGCTCACGGTGCCAGCTGGTTCGCTTCAACGCCCCGTCGGTGGAGGAGACGGCGGCCGCGCTTTCGCAGCTCGGGGAGCCGGATGATTCGGCGCTGGCCTGCGCCCGGCTCGCGTTGGGGGACGGCGACCGCGCTCGGGAGCTGGCCGGCGTTGAAGGACGCGCGCTGCGGGGCGCGGGGGAAGGCTTCGCCCGGGCGGCGTTCGCCGCCGGCGAGATGGGGCGCAGAAAGCCGTGGTCGGACGTGCTCGCCGCCGTTCGTTCCCGGGGGGAGGCCGTGCGTAAGGAGCTCGAGGCCAAGGCGCTCGAGGAGGTCGAGCTGTATCCGCGCAAGGAGCGCAAGCGGATCGAGACCGAGTGGAGCGAGCGGATCCGCCGCGCGCGCCGGCGGGTCGAGACCGCCGCGCTCGATCTCGCGCTTCAGGTGGTGGCGCTCTGGTACGCGGACCTCGCCTCCCTGTCTTGGGGGGCGGATGACTTGGTTCGGAACACGGATCGACTGAGCCTGCTCGAGTCCGACTTGAGCGCGCGGGGCGCTGACCCGCAGCGCCTGCGCAAGGCGGTCGAGGCCGTCGAGGACACGCGCCTACGCTTCCAGCTGAACGTATCGGAGGAGCTTGCATGCGAATCGCTCGGGTATCGCTTGGAGCGGCTGCTCGCGGCATGACACATCAGGGCGGCGCACCGTCCGCAGAGCCAGCTTCGTCGGCGACTGCCGGCGACGCTCAGCCGGCGGTCCGCGTGTACCTGCGTACGCCGCAGCACACCGACCGAGCCGAGTTCATCTCGCTGATGCGCGCCAGCCGGTCGTTCCATCGGCCCTGGGCGTCTGCCCCGACCGACGACGAGGCGTTCGATGCCTACCTGGCGGACTCGCGCCGGCCGGACTTCGAGGCCATGCTCATCTGCCGGCGCGCCGATCGCGCCATTCTCGGATTCTTCAACCTCTCGCACATCACCCGAGGTTCGCTACAGAGCGCCTACCTCGGCTACGCGGTCGCCAGCATCCACGCGCATCAGGGATACATGCGCGAAGGAATCGAGCTGGTCCTGCGCGACGCCTTCCTCACCCTGCGCCTGCACCGGATCGAGGCCAACATCCAGCCGGGCAATCAGGCCTCTATCGCCCTCGCCCGCGGCGCCGGTTTCTCGCGCGAGGGCTTCTCGCCCCGCTACCTCAAGATCGGCGGCCGGTGGCGCGATCACGAGCGCTGGGCCATCCTGGCCGAGGACTGGCGGGCCCGCGTTGCGAGCCTGGGTTTGCCGATCGATTCCTGATCGTTTTCGCCGTCTCGGTGGCGGTCGGGGAGGGTCCCGCCCCGGCTAGACTGGCCGCGGACGCCGACGTAGCTCAGCTGGTAGAGCACTTCACTCGTAATGAAGGGGTCCGGGGTTCGAGTCCCCGCGTCGGCTCT
>DATJUA010000042.1:0-10783 GCA_035502815.1 Solirubrobacteraceae bacterium | reverse complement strand
GGAAGCCGAGGAGTACCGCCGGCTCACCGATGTCCACCGCGAGCTTGCCGGCCTGGCCGGCACGCCGCCGTTCCAGGTCAGGCTGGGCGAGACGATCAAGAACGCGGCGACCTTCGACGAGCTCCGCGAGGCAATCCTCGGGGTGGCCCAGCGGGGAATCGAGTACTACCGGTTCAAGGGCCTGGGCGAGATGGACGCCATCGAACTGCGCGAGACGACGATGGATCCCGCCACCCGGACCCTGGTTCAGGTGACGATGGAGGACGCAGCGTCGGCTGACCTCGTGTTCTCGATGCTGATGGGCGACCAGGTGGAGCCGCGCCGGGCGTTTATCGAGGAGAACGCGCGGCTCGTGTCCAACCTCGACGTCTAGGAGGCCCAGATGTCCACCATGGACACCATTGGCGGCGGAAACATCGAGCCCCGCGGGCTCGAGGAGGAGATGCGCTCGGCGTATCTCGACTACGCCATGTCGGTCATCGTCGGTCGCGCCCTGCCCGACGTGCGCGACGGACTGAAGCCGGTCCACCGGCGCGTGCTCTACGTCATGAACGAGCTCGGGCTGCAGCCCAACCGCAAGCACGTCAAGTGCGCCCAGATCGTCGGCGAGGTCATGGGCAAGTACCACCCGCACGGCGACTCCGCGATCTACGACACGCTGGCGCGGATGGCGCAGGACTTCTCGATGCGCTATCCGCTCGTCGACGGGCACGGGAACTTCGGCAACATCGACGGCTGGGGCGCGGCGGCGATGCGCTACACGGAGGCGCGGCTCGACCCGCTGGCCACCGAGCTGCTGCGCGACATCGACCAGGAGACGGTCGACTTCGCCCCGAACTTCGACGGCTCAAAACAGGAGCCGCTCGTTCTGCCCGCGCGCTTCCCCAATCTGCTCGTCAACGGCGGCGCCGGCATCGCCGTCGGCATGGCGACCAACATCCCTCCGCACAACCTGCGCGAGGTGGTCGCGGCGACGATCGCATACATCGACGACCCCGACATCGACGTCGAGGGATTGATGAAGCACATCAAGGGGCCGGACTTCCCGACCTCGGGCACGATTCTCGGGCGCGAGGGGATCCGGGACGCGTACGCCACCGGGCGCGGACGCATACGTGTTCAGGCCAAGGCGCACATCGAGCCGATCGGCCAGGGCAAGGAGGCGATCATCGTCACCGAGCTGCCGTTCCAGGTTCGCCGCGGCGGCGATGGCGGCGTGATCGAGAAGATCGCCACGCTCGTCCACGAGAAGAAGATCCCCGAGATCACCGACATCCGCGACGAGTCGGACCGCAACGGGATGAGGATCGTGATCGAGCTCAAGCGCGACGCGATCCCCAAGGTTGTCCTCAACAAGCTGTTCAAGCACACTCCGATGCAGCAGACGTTCGGCGTGAACATGGTCGCGCTCGTCGACAACGTGCCACGCACGCTGTCGCTGCGCGAGGTGGTCGGCCACTACGTCGATCATCAGCGCGAGGTCATCGTCCGGCGCACCAAGTACGAGCTGCGCCGCGCCGAGGAGCGCGCGCACGTGTTGGAGGGCCTGCTGATCGCGCTCGCGAACCTCGACGAGGTGATCGCGTTGATCCGCGGATCGCAGACGCCCGAGATCGCACGTAACGGCTTGGTCGAGCGGTTCGAGCTCACCGTCGTGCAGGCTCAGGCGATCCTCCAGCTCACCCTGAGCCGGCTGACCGCGCTCGAGGCGGACAAGATCAAGCAGGAGCACCAGGACCTGATCGAGCGCATCAAGGAGCTGCGCGAGATCCTCGGCGATGAGAGCAGGGTCATGGCTCTGATCAAGGAGGAGCTGACCGAGATCGCCGAGACCTACGGCGACGACCGGCGCACCGAGATCGTCCACGCCGAGGGCGAGATCGACATCGAGGACCTGATCGCCGACCAGCAGATGGTCATCTCGATCACGCATTCCGGCTACATCAAGTCGCTGCCGCTGTCGACCTATCGACAGCAGCGACGCGGCGGTGTCGGGGTCACCGGCATGGAGATGAAGGAAGACGACTACATCGAGCACCTGTTCGTCTCCTCCACTCACGACTACCTGCTGTTCTTCACCAACCGCGGCAAGATCTACCGGCTCAAGGTCTACGAGCTGCCCGAGGCCTCGCGCACCTCGCGCGGGCGGGCGCTGGTCAACCTGCTGCCCTTGCGCGAGGGCGAGCGCGTTCAGTCGGTGCTATCGACGCGCGACTTCACGGAGGGCAAGTACCTCGTATTCGCCACCCGCAATGGGATGGTCAAGAAGACCGAGTTCGCCGCCTACAACACGCCGATCAAGGCCGACGGGATCATCGCCATCAACATCCGCGACGACGACGAACTGGTCGCCGTGCGCCGGACGAGCGGCCACGACGACATCATCATGGTCTCGCGCTCGGGCCAGGCGGCGCGCTTCAACGAGAGCCAGGTCCGTGCGATGGGCCGCGATACCAGCGGCGTGCGCGGCATGAACGTCTCACAGCCGGGCAACGCGGTGCTGGCCATGGACGTGGCCCGCGATGATCAGGAGCTGCTCGTGGTCACCGAGAACGGCTACGGAAAGCGCACCCCGATCCCCGATTATCCGGTCAAGGGTCGTGGGACGATGGGCGTCAAGACGATCACCCTGACCGAGAACAAGGGCGCCCTCGCCGGCGCTTTGGTCGTGCGCGAGCATCAGGAGCTCGTGTTCATCTCCCAGAACGGCATGGTGCAGCGCACCTCGGTGCGCGGGATCAACCGCTATGGGCGCGCCTCCCAGGGCGTGAAGGTGATGAACATCCGCGAGGACGACCAGGTCAGCGCCGTCGCGTTGGTGGTCGAGTCCGAAGCCCAGACCGCGGCGGAAGTCGCCGAGGACGCGTAGCAGCGCGCCCCGCAAACTGCGGGGGTATTCCCGGCGAGTGGGCGGTCGTGGCCCTCAAGGCCGCCTGTCGGACTACCGATAAGCGGTTGAATGGGACCACAGCGGCGACTGCCGCGGTTGTTTGAGCCGCACCTCACCGGCGGGGACGAATCCGGAGAAGGTCGTCGGCGTTCGTGGCGGGCACCCGGACGCCTGACGGTGGCGCTCGTGATCGGATGGCTGGCCGTGATCGCGGCCGGCGGTTGGGCCCTCGCCGCGTCGCAGAGCAGCAGCCGTCGCGCCGTGGCCGCCCGCGTCGAGAGCAGGACGCGCTACTCGGCTTCGTTCATCTCGCTCTACACGCGGGACCTGCTTGCGCGCGACCGGGCGGCGGCCGAGGCCTGGCTGTCGGGCCCGCGGGTAACCGGGGCCGACCTCCGGAATACGTCAGCCGCGCTCGGCCTGCGAGCCGGGACGGTGACGGACGCCCCGCCGCGCGTCAGGAGCACCCCCTCGGCGCTTTCGCTGACTGGCCTCACGGGAACGCCGGCGATCGCATTCACCATCGACTACCGGACGGCGTCGGGCGAGCGCAGGTTCGGTGGCGAATACGACGTCAAGGACACCGTGCTCCCGCAGGTCCTCGGCCACATCTTCGCCATGCCCGGCTGGCGGGCCTACCTGGTCGACGCCCAGGGCGGGCGCCTGGCGGCCGGTCCGGGTAGCGGAGAGGGCTCGCAGGTTCGCTTCAGCGCCTCGGTCGCCGGCACCGGCTGGCGGCTCGTGGTGACCGATCCGGAGGGCGATCTGTACGGCTTCCTCGAGGGCGCCGGGCGGTGGGTCGCCTGGCTCGCGCTCGCCGGACTGGCGGTTGCCGGGCTGGCCGTGATCGTCATGTTCGTTCGCCTCCAGCGCCGCCGGGCCCAGCTGAGCGCGCTCAACCTCGAGCTTGGCCGCCTGGCGGCGGTCGACCCGCTGACCGGGCTGCGCAACCGCCGGGCGATCGAGCAGTATCTGTCCGACTCGCTGAGCGCCGCGCGCCGGCACGGCCTGGACCTCTCGCTGCTCGTGATCGACGTCGATCACTTCAAGGTTTTCAACGATCGGCTCGGCCACCAGCAGGGCGATGCCGTCCTGGCTCACGTCGCGTGCGTGCTGGACGGTGCGCTCCGGGCCGAGGACGCGATCGGCCGATGGGGCGGCGAGGAGTTCCTCGCGGTGCTGCCCGGCACCGACGAAGAAGGCGCGCTGAGCGTGACCGAGCGAGTGCGGAGCGCCCTGGCCGGGGATCAGCCCGGGGAGGCGCGGGCGCACCAGCTCCCGGTCACGATCACGATCGGGCTGGCCGAGTGGCAAGGCGAGACGATCGGCGACCTCGTCAGTCGCGCGGACGCGGCGCTCTACCTCGGTAAGGCGGCCGGGCGCGACACGGTCCACGTCTCGCGCCCGCCCGGAGCCGCGGCGCCCGAGCCGGTCTGATTGTCGGTGGCGGATGTGCCGCGGCGCTGGAATCACGCCCGCGTCATTCGCTAATCTGAGCATCACCAGAGAAAGGAGGTGGTCCGACTGTCTGAAAGTTCTTGCGGGACCCTGGAGGTGTCTCGCCGCTAAGTCGGAGGCTGACCCCGCCTAGCGGAGTCCACCCGAGACACCGCCGGGACGAGCGCCGGGATTTGTCCCTCCGGCATTGCACCAAGCTCGTTCCGGTCTAGCAGCCAAATTCGTGGAGGGCGCCGTGGTCGACGGCGCCCTTCGCGTCTCTCCTGGGCTTGGGGGAGGGGCGGGTGCACGCACGATCCGCCAACGCCCCACGGAATTGGGGCACAAGTCCGCACTCGACGCCCTCCGCGGGCCGAGTGCGCAATGGTGACCCGTATACGTGCATCTGGACGCACTCGGCCTTCGGTCCCGGCCGAGCGCGGGGTTATGACCGATCGCCGGCCGGGCTCAGGTTGGGAGCGCGAGGCCGACGAGGTAGGTCGCGCCACCGACGATGACGCCGGCTAGCGTCATCTCGAGGCCGGCGGACCACCAGCTGCGGAGCGTTACCAGCGACTTCGCCGCGCCGACGAGGAAGTGCGCCGCCAGCGACACGACGGCGGCGATCACGATCGCCACCGTGCCCGTGGTGAAGATGAACGGGATGACCGGAACGATCGCGCCCAGCCCGGTCGAGATGCCAGCGGCGATGGCGGCCTGGGTTGGGTCGCCGTGCTCGCCGGTTATGCCGAATTCCTCGGCCGCGAGCGCGCGCAGCATCGCGTCTGGCTGCTTGGCAAGCTGCGCGGCCATGGCGTCGGCGGTCGTCTGATCGATGCCCTTGAGCTGGTAGAAGAGCGAGAGCTCCTCCTGCTCCTCCTCGGGGTGTTCGGCGATCTCCTGGCGCTCACGCTCGACGTTGGCGGCGGCGACCTCGGCCTCGGAGCGCTCGGCCAGGAACGCGCCCGTGGCCATCGACAGCGCTGAGGCCACGGCGGCGGCCGCGCCGGCGGTCAGGACGAAGCTCGATCCGCCGGTGGCGCCCGACACGCCGGCGACGATCCCGAACACCGCCGCCAGGCCGTCGTTGGCGCCGTAGATCGCGCCGCTGATCCAGCCGCCCGCGGTTCGGTGCCACTTCTCGCGGCCGAGAATCTTGTCGAGCCGTGCCTGAGCCGGCGCGGGCGGGGTCGGAGGCGTGAGCGGTGCGCCGCCGTCCGCTTTGCCGGAACGCATCTCGTTCACCGTCTTTGAGTGCGCGCGCTCCTCCCGGCGGATCGCGCGCAGCAGCTCGTCGGTGGTCGGATCGCCGGTCGGGCGCTTGTACAGGTCGTCGACCTCGTCGTCCTCGGCAGCCTCGCGCGCGGCGAGCAGCCGGTCGACTGGCGCGATGCGTGCCTGGAGGCGCAGCCACGGCGATACCCGGACGCTCTCACGCGGTGGGATCTCGATCCCCAGCTCGGTCATGCGCGCCTCTAGCCGCTGACGGTGGCTCGACTCCGCCTCGGCCATGCGCCGGAGGATGTCCGCCTCGCGCTCGGGCATGCGGGCGGCGATCAGGTCGTACACGCGGCCGGCGACGATCTCGCCATGCCACGCCTGGAGCAGCCGCTCGCGGACCTGGCGATCGACGTCGGTCGTGCCGGCAGGCATCGGCAGCAGGCTACCGGCTAGGCGGCGAGATATTGCTGCCAGGCCACCGGGATCGTCGGGCTGGCCACGTGGATGAACACGGTGGCGCTCGGGGTGCGGGGCTGCTTGAGCAGCCGCATCCCGGCCTGGCGGGGCAGCGCGTCGCCCTTGCGCCGGTTGCAGGGTGCGCACGAAGCGACGATGTTGTCCCAGCTCGACCCGCCGCCCTTCGAGCGCGGGATCACGTGGTCGACGGTCAGGTTCGAGCGCGCGCCGCAGTACTGGCAGGTCCAGTTGTCGCGGGCGAACACGGCGCGACGGGTGATCTTGCGCCGGTGGGTGTCACGCGGGATGCGGACGTAGCTGACGAGGCGGATAACCACCGGCCGAACCATCGTGGAACTCGCCGAGTGAAGCTCCCATTCGGCGCGTTCGATCACCTCGGCCTTGTCCTTGAGCAGAAGCACGACCGCGCGCCTGACCGTGCACACGTTGATCGGCTCGTAGGTCGCGTTCAATACGAGCACCCGCCCAACCTCACGTCCGCGTCGCTGGTGCTCTGGAAGCGACGCGGACCACGCTGGCGCAGGTACTGTGGTGGCCATATCTAGGCGCGGAGTGTACCGACGCGCCTGGCAGATCTGATAAGGCTTGGTTACCGGATCTTTACGTCACCGCGGCGGGAAACGAGCCGAGCACGCGGAGTGCTTCGACGTGCCCGCGCAGCCCGGCGAGGGCGTCGGCCACGTGCGGCTCGACGTCCCGTCCCTCGAGGTCGAGGAAGAACATGTAACGCCCGAGGCCCTGCTTGCGGGGTCGGGACTCGATGCGGGTGAGGTTGACCTCCCGCGAGGCGAACTCGGATAGGCAGCGGACGAGCCAGCCAGGGGCCTCGGAGCCCAAGCCCCAGAACACCACCGCCGTCTTCCACGGGCCGAGCGGCGGCTCCGAGGCTCCCGGGGCGCCGGGCGGTGCGCCCGCCGGCCCGAGCCACACGAACCGGGTTTCGTTGCCCGGAACGTCCTCCACGCCGGCGCGCAACACCTGGCAGCGATACCGCTCAGCGGCCACGCGGGTGCCGAGCGCGGCCCAGGGGCCGTCGTGCTCGGCCACGGTCCGCACCGCCTCGGCCGTCGAGCTACCGGCCAGCACGCTCGCCTGGGGCAGGCGCGAGCGGATGAAGCGGGCACACTGCGCCGTGGCCTGGGGGTGGGAGACCACCGCTTCGATCTCCGAGAGCTCAAGCGCGGTGCGCGCGATCAGGCAGTGGCGGATCGGGTGGACGACCTCGCCGACGATCGCCACGTCGTCGGTTTCCATGGCCAGCGCGTCGAGCGTGGCGTTGACTGAGCCCTCGAGCGAATTCTCGATCGGGACGAGCGCACGCTGGGCCGAGCCGAAGTGAACCGCCATCACGGTGTCGTAGATCGTGGGCGCAGGAACCAGCTCGAGGTCCTCATGGCCCGCGGCCGCGGTGATCAGCGCCTCCTGCGTGAAGGTCCCCTCGGGGCCGAAGTAGGCGACGCGCATCGGGTGGGCGGGCGGTTGGATGGGCGTCTGGGCGGGCGGTTGGGTGGGCGGGCGGTTGGGTGGGCGGGCGGTTGGGTGGACGGGTGGGTGGGTGGGTGGGTGGGTGGGTTTCCCCATCACCGGAACCCGCTAGTTCGACTGCTGACGCCCGTCGGTCTCGAGCGCCCGTCGGATCGCCTCATCCTCCTCGGGGGAGAGCTCGAGCTCGGGCTTGCCCTCGCGAACCTCCTTGGCGTACAGGCGCGCCTGGTCGCGGTGGTGGATCGAGGAGAGCACGAGCCCCGAGCGATTGGCGTCGAGCAACGCGATCGAGGTGGACTGCCGGCCCGACATCTCACCGTAGGCGTCGTAGCGAATCAGCGCCCGGTAGGCGACGGCTCGGTCCAGTCTGCGCTCAGCCGTGTCCATGCGCCCGTCGAGCCGTTCGGCGGCGTCCTGGACGTAGCCGTAGAGCGCCTCGAACTGCTGCTGAAGCGATGCGGCGTGGGCGACGAGATCGCGCTCGCCGTCGCCCAGGACGGTCCGCTGAGCCGCGCGGACGCGGCGCAGCTTGAGCCCCAGGACGGCGCAGGACAGAAGGGCCAGCAGCGCACACGCGCCTGCAGCAATCGCGACGATCCCAGCGGTGCTGGTGAGGTTGTGCACTGCCGACAGGATACGGTCACGCGCGGTCCGCGGACGCGCCGGAAGCCCGGCGGCGCCTTATTGGAAGTCGACCGGGAACGTCAGGAAGTTGTTCGCGGTGTTCTTCTCTCCGGGGACGGGCACGATCTCGGCGGTCACCGACTGCGAGCCCAGGGGCGGGGTGCCGCTGAGCGTCACGTTGCAGGTGTAGGACTGGCCGGGCTTGGTCTGCGGTACCACCGTCTGGCCACTCACCTTCGACCCCTTGATCGTGACCTTGCACACAACGTTGTTCTCGGTGTTCTGGCCGCTGTTGTCGAAGCTCAGGGTGAAAGTGGGCGCCGGGCTCGACGGAATCGAGTTGGTCGCGCCGGTGGTGAGCTGGCTTCCGCCCACGCTCACCGTGTTCAACGCGTGGCCGTGCGTGCCCGGTGAGATCGGCTGCGCGGCGGCGGGCAGCGTCACGTTCAGCTGGGAGGCGACGTAGGTGGGGTTCAGCCACTCGATCGAGGGCAGGAACTGACTCGAATTGACCTGTTGCCCGCCCAGGCCGCCGACGGTGATGCCGGCGGCTCGCAGGGCGCCGATGATCTCGGGCACGGTGTAGTCCTTGTAGGTCACATCGGAGGCGTAGAAGCGGGCCATCTCCGAGGCGATCGTGTTCACTGCCCCCTGGCTGGTCTGGGACTGGAGTGCCGGCGGTACCTCGGCGGTGATGTTGTTGATCCCATCCGCCCGCATCTGGAGCGTGAGCACGAAGTTCGTCTGGGCGCCCTTGACCTCGTCGGGAACGTTTATCCCCTTCGCCTTCTTGAGCTCGTTGGTGGCTTGGTTTGACACCTGGGCCAGGCTGCTCTGAAGCGAGGTCGGATTGCTCTTCGATCCGGACAGCAGGCCGAAGAACGTCTGGCCGGTGCTGATCGACTGGGCATTGATCGCCGCGACGTTGTTGTTGTAGTCCTTCAGCGAGCTGTTGCGGGCGCTGACCTCGCAGCTGTTGACGAGCACGGCGATCAGGACGATCGCGACCACGACGATGACCGCCAGCACGATCCGCCGGACCAGGATTGCTTGGCTCGTCGTCGAGCGTGGCGCGCGCGGACGACGTGGACCAGCACCACCACCGCCGGCCGGGCGGCGCCTGCGCGGGGCCTGACGTGGCGCGGTACGAGTCTCCTCCGTCTCGTCAAAGAACGACACGCTGCTCCTTGGCAACAAACCGACCGAGGCGTCAGCCTCGATCGGCAGCATCGAATCTTGGAAACACTCAGTATGACCGCCGAATCGGCGGTAAGACAGTTCTGAACGCCGCGGAGGCAAGAGGGAGTAGCGGGCCGGGGGCAGGGTGGGGGTCCATTTCCTCGAAACAGTGGCCGTGCGCGCGCGGATTCGCCATGGCTCAGAGGCGCCGACGGTTCGAAAGCAGCCCACCGACGAGTTCGCGACCCGCGTCGGGGACTCCGGTCCGCGTATCGAGGACCGCCGGGCGCCCTCCGACGCGCCGATCGTCCTGGGCCGCTACCGGTTACGCCGGCGGCTCGGCGCCGGCGGGTTCGCCACCGTGTGGCTCGCGCGCGACGAGCGCCTCGACCGCGAGGTGGCGATCAAGATCCTCGCCCGCGAACGGATCGTGGGCGGGCGCTTCGAGCGCGAGGCGCGGGCGGCCGCGCGGCTCGCCCACCCCGGCATCGTCACGCTGTACGAGGCAGCAGTCGACGACGAGGGGGCCTACCTCGTCTCAGAGCTCGTCCACGGCGCCACGTTGGATCAGCTGCTGGCTGCCGGCCGCCTATCGGACCGCGACATCGTCCGGATCGGGATCGCGCTAGCCGACGCGCTGTCCCACGCGCACGTGCACGGGGTCATCCACCGCGACGTCAAGCCGTCCAACGTGCTGGTCCCCGAGCGTCCCACGACGCCGGCGCAGCTGGCCCGGCTGACCGACTTCGGAGTGGCGCGGATATTGGAGTCCCACCCGGCCGAATCGCTGACCCGGACGGGCGATGTGATCGGGACCGCGGCTTACATGGCGCCGGAGCAGGCGCAGGGGCTCCCGGCCGGCTCCGCGGCGGATCTGTTCTCGCTCGCGCTCGTCCTGTACGAGGCGCTCTGCGGCGTGAACCCGCTCCGCGCTGGACGTGACGGCGGGTTCGCGGCCAGGCACGCGCGCGTCGGCGCCTATCTGCCGCCGTTACGGCGGCAGCGACGCGACCTACCGCGCGAGCTCGGCCGCGCGATCGACCTCGCGCTCCGCCCCCGCGCGTCCGAACGGGGCACGGTCGACGAGCTTCGCGCCGCGCTCGCATCCGCCGAGGGACGAGTGGGCGACGAGCCCGGTGTCGTCGAGGCACCCTGGCCGCAGCGAACCATGACCTGGCCGGCGGTCGACGACGAGTCCGACAGCGAGGCGGCGATCGCGCCTGACGAGGAGCTCGAGGGGGGGCGGCACGTACGTCCGGCGCGCCGCGCTCATACGCCGGGCCAGCCCGCGCAGCAGTCGGATCGCGAGGGTCGCCGGACGCACCCCGCCGCGCCCACCCCCTGGCCACGTAGAGCGCTGGCTGGCGTCGCCGCCGCCGCGTTGACCGCGTGGCTGGCGGGCCACATCCCGGGCGCCTCGCCCCTCCCGGCGCCGCTGACGGCCTGTGTTGCCGGCGTCCTGGTGGCCGC
>DATJUA010000041.1:0-19987 GCA_035502815.1 Solirubrobacteraceae bacterium | reverse complement strand
TCGTAGCCGTCGCGCTCGACGGTGCGGATGGCGGTAACCGGACACGGTCCGGCCTCGAGCACGGTGACGCGTTCGACCCGGCCGTCCTCGAGGAACCGCTGCGTCATGCCGAGTTTCCGAGCCAGGATCGCCGCCATTACCAACCTCAGGAGGCCAGGCGAATCTCGATATCCACGCCGGCCGGGAGATGGTCGAGTCGCTGGAGCGAGTCCACCGTCTTGGGGGTCGGCTGATGGATGTCGATGAGTCGCTTGTGCGTGCGGATCTCGAAGTGCTCGCGCGAGTCCTTGTCCTTGAACGGCGAGCGGATCACGCAGTACACGTTCTTCTCCGTGGGCAGCGGGACGGGACCGGACACGGTCGCGCCGGTGCGCGTGGCCGTCTCGACGATCTCCTTGGCCGCCGTCTCGATCGCCGTGTGGTCATAGGACTTCAGGCGAATGCGGATTTTGTTTTGGGCGATGGTTGCCAACTGGTGTCTTTCCAACGTGAAGGCGAGCCCCGGGCAACGGGGCCCGCCTTGAAGGTCGTATCTGTCACAAAAAGGCGGCGGGGCTGTCAGGCCCACGCCGCCTCATCAACTTATTGGATTACTTCGGTGACGACCCCCGAGCCGACCGTGCGGCCGCCCTCGCGGATCGCGAACCGCAACCCCTGATCCATGGCGATCGGCTGGATCAGCTCGATCTCCATCTGGATGTTGTCGCCGGGCATGACCATCTCGGTGCCCTCGGGCAGCCTCGCCACGCCGGTGACGTCGGTGGTGCGGAAATAGAACTGCGGCCGGTAGCCCGTGAAGAACGGCGTGTGACGGCCGCCCTCCTCCTTCTTCAGGATGTAGACCTCCGACATGAACTTGGTGTGCGGGGTGATCGACCCGGGCTTGCACAGCACCTGACCGCGCTCGATCTCGTCCCGCTTGGTGCCGCGCAACAGGCAGCCGGCGTTGTCGCCCGCCTGACCCTGGTCGAGGTTCTTCTTGAACATCTCGACGCCGGTCACCACGGTCGAGGTGGTGGGCCTGATGCCCACGATCTCGACCGTCTCACCGGTCTTGATGATCCCGCTCTCGATCCGGCCCGTGGCCACGGTGCCACGGCCGGTGATCGAGAACACGTCCTCGACCGGCATCAGGAACGGCTTGTCGAGGTCGCGCACGGGCTCCGGAATGTAGGTATCCAGAGCCTCGGCGAGCTCGAGGATCTTCGCCTCATACGCCTCATCGCCCTCGAGCGCTTTCAGCGCCGAGCCGGTGATGAACGGGATGTCGTCTCCGGGGAAGTCGTACTCGGAGAGCAGATCGCGGATCTCGACCTCGACGAGCTCAAGGAGCTCTTCGTCGTCGACCATGTCCGCTTTGTTGAGGAATACAACGATGTACGGGACGCCGACCTGACGGGCGAGCAGGATGTGCTCGCGCGTCTGCGGCATCGCGCCGTCTGCCGCCGAGACGACCAGGATCGCGCCGTCCATCTGGGCGGCGCCCGTGATCATGTTCTTGACGTAATCGGCGTGCCCCGGGCAGTCGACGTGCGCATAGTGCCGGTTAGGCGTCTGGTACTCGACGTGCGAAGTCGCGATCGTGATGCCGCGAGCCTTCTCTTCCGGAGCGTTATCGATCGAATCGAACGACCGCACCTCAGTGCCGCCGTACTTCTCGTTCAACACCTTGGTGATGGCCGCGGTCAGCGTCGTCTTGCCGTGGTCGATGTGACCGATGGTCCCAACGTTGACATGAGGCTTGTCGCGCTCGAACTTGGCTTTCGCCACTTTGGTTTCGCTCCTTCTATTTCAGTCGCCTAAGTCCGTCCAAGGACGAACTTATGCAGGATATAAATTCGTGCCAGTCGATGCTGCGAGGGCTCAAGCGGCCGCCTGCCCTTGATCGCCGATCACACGCTCGGCGATGTTAGGGGGGACTTCCTCGTAGCGCTCGAACTGCATGGTGTATGTCGCGCGGCCCTGCGTGTTGGACCGCACGTCGGTGGCGTACCCGAACATCTCGGCCAGCGGCACGTACGCGGTGATGACCTGCGCGTTGCCGCGCTGCTCCATGCCGTTCACGTGGCCACGCCGGCGGTTCAGATCGCCGATCACGTCACCCATGAACTCCTCGGGCGTCACCACCTCGACGGCGAAGATCGGCTCGAGCAGGATTGGCTTGGCCCGCGATACCGCCGCCTTCAGTGCCAGCGAGCCCGCCACTTTGAACGCGAGCTCCGAAGAGTCGGTGTCGTGGTACTTGCCGTCGGTGAGCGTGGCGCGCACATCCACCATCGGGTACCCCGCACGCGGTCCGTTCTCCATCGCCTCCTCCATGCCCTTCTCGACCGCCGGGATGAACTCGGTGGGGATCGACCCGCCCCTGATCTTGTTGACGAAGTCGAAGCCCTCGCCGGGCGCCGGCTCCACGTCGACGTAAACGATGCCGTACTGACCCGCGCCACCGGTCTGGCGGACGAACCGCCCCTCGACCTTCTGGGCGGTGCCCTTGATCGTCTCGCGGTAGGAGACCTGCGGGCGGCCGACGTTGGCGTCGACCTTGTACTCGCGCAGCATCCGGTCGACCAGCACCTCGAGGTGCAGCTCGCCCATTCCGGAGATCTCGGTCTGACCGGTCTCCTCATTGGTCCGGACCTGGAAGGTCGGGTCTTCCTCGGCCAGCCGCGCCAGCGCCGTTGACATCTTCTCCTGGTCGGCCTTCGTCTTCGGCTCGATCGCGACCTTGATCACGGGCTCGGGGAACTCGATCGTCTCGAGCTTGATCGGCTTGTCGGGCGCGGCCAGCGTGTCGCCGGTCACGACCTGCTTGATCCCGACCGCGGCGGCGATGTCGCCGGCGTGGACATCCTTGACCTCCTCGCGCTCGTTGGCGTGCATCATCAGGATGCGGCCGACGCGCTCGGTGCGGCCCGTGTTCACGTTCAGGATGCGCGCGCCGGCCTCGAGCTGGCCGGAGTACACGCGGAAGTAGGTGAGCTTGCCAACGTACGGGTCGGCCATGATCTTGAACGCGAGCGCCGCGAACGGCTCGTTGTCATCGGCGTGGCGGACGGCCGGCTGCTCGTCTCCGTTGCTCGAACCCTTGGCCGGCTCGATGCCCTCCACTGGCGGCACCTCGACCGGGCTCGGCAGGTAGTCGAGCACCGCGTCGAGCAGCGGCTGAACACCCTTGTTCTTGAAGCTACTGCCGCACAGAACCGGCGTGATCTCGATGGCCAGCGTCGCGTGGCGGATCGCCTGCTTGAGGCGCTCGGGAGTGATCTCCTGCTCCTCGAGGATCATCTCGGTCAGCTCGTCGTCGTGGTGGGAGACCTCGTCGAGCAGCTTTTCGCGCGCGGCGGCCGCCTCCTCGGCCATCTCGGCCGGGATGTCGACGATGTCCTGCTCCTTGCCAAGCTCGTCCTTGTAGATGATCGCCTTCATGCCGATCAGGTCGACGATGCCGCGAAAGTCGGCCTCGGCCCCGATCGGCAGCTGGACCGGCACCGGGTTCGCGCCCAGGCGGTCGACCATGGTCTCAACCCCGCGGCTGAAGTCGGCGCCGATGCGGTCCATCTTGTTGATGTAGGCGATCCGTGGGACGCGGTACTTGTCGGCCTGGCGCCACACGGTCTCGGACTGCGGCTCGACGCCGGCGACCGAGTCAAACAGCGCGATCGCGCCGTCGAGCACGCGCAGCGAGCGCTCGACCTCGACCGTGAAGTCGACGTGGCCGGGCGTGTCGATGATGTTGATCCGGTGGCCTTTCCACTCGCACGTGGTGGCGGCGGAGGTGATCGTGATGCCGCGCTCCTGCTCCTGCGCCATCCAGTCCATGACGGCCGCGCCCTCGTGAACCTCCCCCATCTTGTAGGTCCGACCTGTGTAATACAGGATGCGCTCAGTCGTCGTCGTTTTACCGGCGTCGATGTGGGCCATGATCCCGATATTGCGAATCTTCTTCAGAGGGAACGTACGAGGCATGAGTGTCAGGTATTCGGGGGCTGCGGTTTATCCGTCGTCTACAGCCAAAATGCACCGGTTTCCCGGTCGAACCTGCGGACATGAAAAAGGGCCCATTGGGCCCATTCACGACGCGGGTGTCGGGAAGGGGCGGGTGTCTATCGGGTGGACGACTCCATTACGAGGATCCTGCGTCTCAGGAAGCGCGCGCGCATGAGCACACCGCCCGAGGCACATAGCGAATATAGCAGAGCTTCTGAGGCGTTCCGCGGGCTTTTGCGGCCGCGCCGGCGACGCTCAGCCGCGCCGTCTGAGCCGGGTTCTGCGGCCCGATTGTCCGGTACCGGAGCGGTCGTCCTCGTGGCCGCAATCGGGGCGCTGCTCGTGCTCGTCGCGCAGTTCATCCCCCTCTACCAGGTGCACGTTGCAACCCGTTCGGCTCCGGTCAAGTCGGTCGGCACCGGTGCCAACCACGGCTGGGCTCCGGTCCCGATCGCCCTGGTCTGCTTCGTGCTCGCCGCGGCTGTCTACCGCTACGGCAACCGGACCGCCCTCCTCGGCCTGACCGTGCTGGGCATCGCGACGCTCCTGATCGCCCTCCTCGGCGATCTGCCCGATGCCCATTCGACGGGGCTGATCGGCTCGAGCGCCAGCACCTACGTCCAGGGCGTCGCTTCCCCGGCCGCCGGCCTGTATCTCGAGACGCTCGGGGCGGTGTTGCTGCTCGTCAGCGGAGGTGTGGGGTTCCTCATGCTGGGAGGAGCGCCCGGCCCGGTCGAGCCGCCGGCCCCGAGCGGCGGCAAGCCGCGGACACCCGAGCCACCCGAGCCAGGGCCGCGCGAGCCCGGATCGAAGGACCCAATCATGTCTAAGGGACCTCTTAGCCTCCGGGACGGCCAGCGCCGGAAGTGGTCGGCATCCTGACAGCCAGTCGGGACTATCCCTATCCGGCTAGGAATACGACGTTACCCTTGGAAAACGCGAGGGTTGTCTCACTGCAGCCCCCGGTCCCGTGTGGTGGGCAGCCCTCGCGTTTTCCTCCGGGGCTAGGGGGTCGCAGCAGCTGGACGCCGCGCGTCATTCCAAGGAACGGCATCCGCCGCCCCGTGATCTAGCGCCGGCGGAGCTGGGCTACCAGCGGTAGTGGGCGAAGGCCTTGTTGGCCTGCGCCATGCGGTAGATGTCGTCCTTGCGCTTGTACGCGCCGCCCTGCTGCTGCGTGGCGTCGAGAAGCTCGTTCGCCAGGCGCTGGGACATCGTCTTCTCGCGGCGCTGACGCGCGAACTGGACCAGCCAGCGCACCGCCAGCGTGCGCGCGCGGCGGGCCGGTACCTCGACGGGCACCTGATAGGTCGCGCCGCCGACGCGGCGCGAGCGCACTTCGAGGACCGGGGTGAGCGCCTTGATCCCGGCCTCGAGCTGTTCGACCGGGTTCTTGCCCGACCGCTCGCCGAGGATGGCCAGCGCGTCGTACACGATCTGCTCCGCCACCGACTTCTTGCCGTCGAGCATAACCTTGTTGATCACCTGCTGGACGAGGCGGTTGCGGTGGACGGGGTCGGGCTCGACCGGCCTGACCTGGGCTGCTGCGCGACGGGGCATCCAGCCGGTCCTACTTGGCCTTCACGCCGTACTGCGAGCGGGCCTTCTTGCGGTCGCTCACGCCGGCGGCGTCGAGCGTGCCGCGAATGACCTTGTAGCGGAAGCCCGGCAGGTCCTTGACGCGGCCGCCACGAACCAGGACCACGGAGTGCTCCTGGAGGTTGTGGCCCTCGCCCGGGATGTAGGCACCGACCTCCATCCCGTTGGTCAACCGCACGCGGGCCACCTTGCGAAGCGCCGAGTTCGGCTTCTTCGGCGTGGTCGTGTAGACGCGCGTGCACACGCCCCGGCGCTGCGGCGCCGCGACCTTCTTCTTGCGGCCCTTGCCGGACTTCAGACCCGGCGTGGCGAGTTTCTTCTTGGGCGGAGTGCGGCCCTTACGGACCAATTGGCTGGTAGTCGGCATGCGGGTCGCGACTTTAGCAGGGGGGTACGGTCCGGCTGTTTCGATCGTGTGGCGGCCACAGCGGGCCGGCGGGCCGGCGGGCTGGCGGGCTGGCGGACCGGCTCGTGCACGCCCGGATGGCGAGTCCGCCCATCCCTCCACGTAAAACGCGGCAAACCGCAACCCCGCCCGGGCCCTTGGCGACATAAGCATCCACACCATGCTTATCTCGCCAAGGCGGCGGTAACGCGACAGGTTTGGCCGGTTTTGCGGGCGATTCGCGGGCAGGCAGGCGTCAGGCGGCGACGCCCAGCGCCTCGTCCACCGGCACGCTCGGCACCCCGACCGCATCCCCCACCGGCGCGTACGTCACCTGCCCGCCGGCGACGTTCACGCCGAGCTTCAGGCCCGGGTTCTCGGTGATCGCCCCCACCACGCCGGCGTTGGCCAGGTGCAGCACATACGGGATGGTGGCGTTGGTCAGCGCCGCCGTCGAGGTGATCGGCACCGCACCCGGCATGTTCGCCACGCAGTAGTGGGTGATGCCGTCGACCTCGTAGGTCGGGTCCGAGTGGGTGGTCGGATGCGAGGTCTCGAAGCAGCCCCCCTGGTCGATCGAAACGTCGACGAGC
Organism: Solirubrobacteraceae bacterium; assembly: GCA_035502815.1. Classification (GTDB taxonomy): domain Bacteria; phylum Actinomycetota; class Thermoleophilia; order Solirubrobacterales; family Solirubrobacteraceae; genus Palsa-465. The sequence goes on along the minus strand of DATJUA010000041.1, from coordinate 13,423 downwards.
ACGGCGTGGTGCTTCATGACCGACAGCTGCCGGCGGCTGATCACGTGGGGTGCCTTCGCCCCGTGCACGAGCACCGCCCCGATCACGAGATCCATGTAGGGCAGGCGCTCCTCGATCTCCAAGGTGGACGCGAAGCACGTATCCGCGCGACCACCAAACGCGATGTCGAGCTCGCGCAGCCGGTCGATGTTGCGGTCATAGACATAGACGGTGGCCTCCATCCCCAGGGCGATGAACGCCGCGTTCATGCCGACCACGCCACCGCCGATCACCATCACGTTGGCCGCGGCGACGCCCGGAACGCCCCCGAGCAGGATCCCCCGTCCCCCCAGCGGCTTCTCGAGCATGAACGCGCCGGCCTGGGTGGCGATCTTGCCCGCCACCTCCGACATCGGCGCCAGCAGCGGCAGCCGGCCGCGCGCGTCCTCGACCGTCTCGTAGGCGATGCAGGTCGCCCCCGACTCCATCAACCCATGGGTGAGCGAGGCGTCCGCCGCCAGGTGCAGGTAGGTGAACAGGACATGCCGGGGCTCGAGCCGCGCCACCTCGGGCGGCTGGGGCTCCTTGACCTTGACGATCAGCGTCGCCTCCTCGAACACGGCGTCCGCGTCCGGCACGATCGTCGCGCCCTGAGCGGTGTATGCCTCGTCGCTGATCGAGGACCCGAGCCCCGCCCCGCTCTGCACGAACACCTCGTGGCCCGCGTCGGCGAGTTCGCGTACTCCGGCCGCCGTCATTGCCACCCGGTACTCGTCCGACTTGACCTCTGTGGGGACCCCGACCTTCACGCCTCGCACCGCCTTCCACTCGATCTCATGACACCAACTGCCGCCCGCGCAGGGCCAGCCAGAACTCGATCCGATCGCGGGCGGAGGACAGGTTCCGACCCGTCAGCTCCTCGACTCGCCGGATCCGGTAGCGCAGCGTGTGGCGGTGACAGTACAGCCGCCTCGCCGCCCGCTCCCACTGCCCGTTCTCCTCGATGAACGCCTCGAGTGAGCGCATCAGCTCGCCGCCGTATGGCCCCTCGCTGGCCTCGATCGGTCCGAGGATCGAGTCGCAGAACAGCCGCAGCGCCTCCTCGTCCTGAAGCGAGAGCAGCAGCTGGAAGGAGCCCAGGTCCTTGTACGTGGCAACCCGCGAGCGCCCGGCGGAGGCGGACGCCCCCGAACCGTTCCCATTAGTGCTGGTCGCCGCCACTCCCAGCCCGATCGCCTCGAGCGCGCACCGCGCCTCGTGGAAGCTGCGCCTGGCCTCGGCCGCCGCCATCGCGCGGCCAATGCCGACGCGAGCCGACCCGTCAAGCTCGCTGTCGGCCACCGCCGCCACCCGCTCGCCGAGCGCAAACAGCTCCTCGTCGGTGTCCCCGGCCACGAGCGCGCACGCGAGCGGGCCCACCGACGCGACGAGTGCCGGCGTCGCCTCCTCTCGCAGGCCGCTCCACAGCGCCGCCTCGAGCGATGTGGGCGTCGTTCGCGCCTCGCCGTCGCGCCCGAGCACGATCGCCGCGACCCGCTCGGACAGGCCGAAGGGCCCCAGCCGCCGCGCGAGCTCGGTGCCCGACAGCTCGCCGCTGACGATGGCATCGAGCACGTCGCCGGCGAGGCGACGCTCGGTGTCGCCGGCCACGCGGGAGCGAAGCAGCTCGAGCGCCACGATCGTGACCGCTTGGTGCAGGGTCAGCCGGTCGAAGTCAGACAGCGGCCCGGCATCTTTGATCGCCACCAGCCACGCCTCGGGGGGACGGACGTGGTCCCGCCCGCCCTGGGCGGGACCGTTTCCCCCGGACCGGGGCGCGCCGTCGGAGGCGACCGGGAGGGCCAGGCCCTGGTTGCCCTCGAGCATCGAGGGCATGAACGCGCGCGCCTCGCGCCGGCGCGCTCGCTCGCGGACCTCCCCCCGCAGCGTCTGCAGAGCGGCCGGGTCGATCTCCCGGCGGAAGGCGTGCTGCTGCAACGGCTCACCGCGGGAGTCGAACACGACCACGGCCGCTCCGATCAGCGTGGCCAGCGCGCCCACCAGCGCGTCCAGCCCGCGTTCTGACAGCACGATCCGCTCGAGCCGCTCCTGTGCGGCCAGCGCCCGGCGCAGCACCGCGTACTGCTCGTTGACCAGCTGCGTGAAGGCAGCCTCGGTGACCGCGATGAACGGCACCTCGTAGGGAACCTCGAACACCGGGAACTCGCGCTCGGCGGCTACCTCGAGCAGCGGCTCGGGCACCGTGGCGTGCCTGAACCCGGTTCCGAACCCGAGCCCGGCCAGGTGGTGATCGGCCAGCCGCGCAGCAAACTCCCGCTCCTGGGCGGCCGTCTCGAGCTGCATGCCGGTGGTCAGCAGCAGCTCGCCCCCGGACAGCCACGGGGTCGGGTCCAGCAGCTCGGAGATGTGCACCCACCGCACGGGGAGATGCAGGCTGCGCTCGCCGGCGAGCAGCCGGACGTCGAGATCGCGCAACAGGTCTCCTACGGTCAGCATTGCGAGCGCCCCCGCCGGCCCCTACGCGTTATTGACGTGCATCCGCTCGCCCGCCTCGGTGAGCACGCCGCGCAGGATCTCCTCGATCTCGGCGAACTGCTCGGGCCCCGCGATCAGCGGCGGCGAGAGCTGGATCACCGGATCGCCTCGATCATCGGCACGGCAGATCAGGCCGCGGCGGTACAGCTCGCCGGACAGGAAGCCGCGCAGCAGCGTCTCGGACTCCTCGTCGTTGAACGTCTCCTTGGTCTCCTGGTCCTTGACGAGCTCGATCGCATGGAAGAAGCCCGCGCCACGAACGTCGCCGACGATCGGCAGGTCGCGCAGCGAGTCGAGCGTCGCCCGGAACTGCGCCTCGCTCGAGCGCACGTTGTCGATCACGCCCTCGTGCTCCATCACGTCGAGGTTGGCCATCGCCACCGCGGAACAGATCGGATGACCGGCGAAGGTGAACCCGTGGGTGAAGCTGTTGAGGCCGGTCATGAACGGAGCCGCCACTCGATCGGTCGCGATCACCGCGCCCATCGGGGCGTACGCGCTGGTCAGCCCCTTGGCGGTGGTGATCAGGTCGGGCACGTAGTCGTACTTGATCGCACCGAACCACTCGCCCAGACGACCCCAGGCGCAGATCACCTCGTCGGAGATCAGCAGCACGTTGTACTCGTCGCAGATCTCGCGCACGCGCTGGAAGTAGCCGTCGGGCGGGATGAAGCAGCCGCCGGCGTTCTGCACCGGCTCGAGGATCACCGCCGCGACCGTCTCGGGGCCCTCGAACTCGATCTTCTCGGCGATTGATTCGGCGAACCACTCGGGCGTGATACCGGGGCTGATCCGGTAGGTGTTCGTGTTGGGAACGTGATGGTCCCCGGGGGTGAGCGGTTCAAACGGCGTGCGCAGGCTGGTGATGCCCGTCGCGGACAGCGCGCCGAGGCTGGTGCCGTGATAGGCGATCTCGCGCGCGATCAGCTTGGTCTTGTTGGGGTTGCCGGTCAGCTTGTGGTACTGGCGGGCGAGCTTGTAGGCGGACTCGACTGCCTCCGAGCCGCCGCTCGTGAAGAAGATCCGGTTCAGGTCACCCGGCGCGAGCGAGGCGATCCGCGCCGCGAGCTCGATCGCCGGGGGGTGGGCGTAGGACCAGTTGGTGTAGAAGCCGAGCTCCTTGGCCTGGTCGGCGCCGGCCTGAGCGACGTCCGCCCGGCCGTGTCCGATGTTCACGCAGAACAGCGCCGAGAGCGCATCGAGGTAGCGGTTGCCGTGCTCGTCCCACACGTAGCAACCGTCGCCCCGGACGATGATCGGGACCTCGGCGTCGTCGTAGGCCGACATCCGGGTGAAGTGCATCCACAGGTGGCGCTTGGCCAGCTCCTGGAGCGTGCTCTGCCCGGTCCGAACCGCCTGCTCCGTGCTTGCCATCCGATCCCTCCAAGTCCTCGTTCGCCGTTTTGTACAACCGTAGCGGGCCGGTGCGGACAAGGCAATTGTGCGGATTGGAAGGTCCCCACGTGGGGGGTTAGCTCAATCGATGATGGGCCGCCTGCGGCGGCGTCCATGGGGCTGGGAGGGCCCGTCCTGACCGGATCGGCCTACGCCGAGGCGGTTGCGGGCGCGGGGATCGCGGCGGCGCGGACGGGCGCCGGCATCAGCCAGGCGGCGCCGATCACGAGCACGAAGGCGAGGCACTGGAGCACGACCGGCACCGGGCTGGTCGGAAGCGGGTCGCCGAACACGATGAAGCCGCCGACGATGCCCGCGACGTTGGCCGCGGTTCCGGTGACCGCGATCACCGGGACCGCATCACCGTCCTGGAAGGCCTTGGCCGACGCGTAGAAGGCGACCACCGACGCGGCGACGCACACGAACAGCCAGGGGGTGAGCAGACCGGCCAGCCCGGAGGAGCCGACCATCCCCGAGATCGCCTTGATCGCGACGTCGGAGACGCCGAACAGAATGCCCGAGGCGGCGCCGAGCATGTAGCCGTGGTGCTCCTGGGGCGCGCCCATCCTCGGGCCGAGAATCAGGAGCGTGCCCGCTCCGATCAAGACTCCCTCGAAGCCGACGAGGCTCGGGGTGGAAAACTTCGAGTGGGCGCCATGGGCGGCCGGGAGGGTGAAGCCGAGCAGCATCAGGCCGATCGCGGTCAGCGCCAGGCCGATCCATTGGCGGCGGCCGATCCGGCAGCCGAGCATCTGCTCGGCCATCACGGCGAGCAGCACCATGCCGCCGGCCAGCACGGCCTGGACGATCGACAGCGGGGCGACGGACATCGCCGCGACGTGGAATACCCACGCGCCGGCGCCGATCAGCCAGCCGATCGTGAACAGGGGCGAGGCGAACAGCGCCTTAGCCGACTGCCACGGCCGGCGCATGTCAACCGCCGGTGCCGCGCACGCGCCCCGATGCTTGTACAGGAAGCCAACATTCGTGGCCAGGGCGCACAGGAGCGCGAGGAAGATGCCTAGAAAGGAGCTCATTGCTGGGTGGCAGGCAAGCGATCCGTGCTCGCCTCACGGAGAACTTCGGCAGCGCGAGCGCAGGGCTTGAGCGGACCGGACGACTTCGGCCAGATGGGTACCCGTGGCAGCATCAATTCAGTCATGGACCATCCCCTGCTTCTAATCGACGTCGACGGCGTGATCTCCCTGTTCGGGTTCGATCACGCCTCCCCACCGGCCGGGCGCTACCAGCTCGTCGACGGGATCACGCACTTCCTGTCGGCGACGGCGGGCGAACAACTACGCCGGCTGGCCGAGCGGTTTGAGCTCGCCTGGTGCACCGGCTGGGAGGACAAGGCTAACGACTATCTGCCGTTCGCGCTCGGCCTGCCCGGCCCCCTCCCCCACGTCGCGTTCGATCCCGCCCAGCGCCCGGCCCAGGCGCATTGGAAGCTGTGGGGAATCGACCGCCACGTCGAACCGGGCCGCCCGCTCGCCTGGGTCGACGACGCCCACAACGACGCCTGCAGGTCATGGGCGACCGACCGCGCGGGGCCGACGCTGCTGGTCACGACCGACCCGGCGGTCGGGCTCACCGACCGCGAGGTCGACCGCTTGCTCGACTGGGCCCGTGGGCTGGGCTGAGGCCTACGCCGCCGCGGTCACCGAGTAGACCGGCGCGAGCCGCGAGGCCACGCTGAACCAGCTCGCGCCGGCGTCGCCCGAACCGAACACCTCGCCCGATGTGGCCCCGAAATACAGCTGGAGCGCCTCGCCCTCGCCGGCCTGGTCGAACGCCCGGCGCAGTACGGTCAGGTACGCCTCGCGCTCGGGCAGCCCATCGCCGCGCGGCGACCAGGTGGCGCCGGCGTCGCGCGTCTCGTACACGCGCACCGTGCCGCCCGGAGTCACGCGGTCGTAGTCGCCCTGGAGCGGGATCACATACGCGCTGTCGGGATCGCTGGGGTCCAGCGCAACCGGGAAGCCGAAATCTGACGGCAGCCCGGCGCCGATCTCCATCCAACTCTCGCCGGCATCGTCGGAGCGGTACACGCCGCCGTGGAACTGGATGAACATGCGCTGAGGATCGCGCGCGGCCCGCTCCATGCGGTGCACGCACAGTTGGAATGTGTCCTCGGGCGCGTCGTCGGGCAGGTAGCGCGGGCGGATGCCACGGTTGCTGCGCCGCCAGGTCTCCCCGTGGTCTTCGGTCACCCACACGCCGGCCGCCGAGACCGCGATCGCGAGCCTGTCGGGCTCGCCCGGCCATGGCACGATCGAGTGCAGGCACAGCCCGCCGCCGCCGGGCTGCCAGTCCTCGTCCACCCGGTGCTCCCACAGCGGGCGGTTGAGCTCCCAGGTGGCGCCACCGTCGCGGCTCTCGAACAGCACGCCTGGGTCCCCGCCGGCGTACAGCGAGCCGCCTTCGCCCGCGACGATCACCCATATCCGCTCGAGCGCGTGCTCGCCGCCTTCGGGGAGCGCAACCCCCTCGGCCTGCCTCCACTCGCCGGCGGGGTCGTCGGCGAACCAGATCTTCGGCCCGTAGAACGGCGACGTCGAGGTGGCGATCACGCGGCCGCTGGCGCGATCGCGCATGGCGAAGTCGATCGGCTCGCCGGCGAACGCGCGGCAGCGCACGTCGAAACTGGTGCCCGGCTCGCCCTCCAGCGCGAACAAACCCTTCTTGGTTCCCAGCAGCAGCTCGGTCAACTCAGCAGGCTCCTCCCGTGATCGCGGGCAGGACCTCGACCCGGTCGGCCGCGCAGACCGAGGTCTCCTCCCCGCCCCGTTCGCCGTTTACGAATACGTTGATGTGCTGACGGATGACCCCACGTTCATCGAGGATCCAGCCGACCACGGACGGATGCAGGTCCTCGAGGCCCCGCAGCAGCTCGTGCACGGTGCCTCCGTCGACCTCGAGCTCGGCGCGCCCGCCGGCGAGGCCCCTGAGTGGCCCGTGAACGCATACGACAGCCATGGTGCTCGCATCCTAAGACGGGCGCCGATGCGAAAACTCATCGTGGACTCAGTGGAACGACCCGTGCCGCCCGGCGCCGGCCCTGAACCGCTCTATGCCGGCCTGGACGTCCTGGAGCGAGCGCAGGCCGTGTTCGAACTCGTTGGCCAGCGCGGCAGCCTCGTCGAGCCCCTCCTGCTCCAGGAGAGACAGCCGGTCCTCCCGCAGGCAGGTCTGCGGCAGCGCGGCGAGCTCGCGAGCCAGCGCCTCGGCCGCCGCCCGGCTCTGGCCGTCCGCCACCACGCGGTTGACCAGCCCCATCTCGTGTGCTTCCCGCGCCGCCACGCCGCGGCCCGTGAGGACCATGTCCATGGCGCGGGACGCGCCGATGAGCCGCGGCAGCCGGACCGTCCCGCCGTCGATCAGCGGCACCCCCCAGCGCCGGCAGAACACGCCGAACACGGCCCCCTCCTCGGCCACGCGCAGATCGCACCAGAGCGCGAGCTCGAGGCCGCCGGCGACGGCGTGTCCGGCCACAGCGGCGATCACCGGCTTGCTCAGGCGCATCCGCGTCGGCCCCATCGGTCCGTCCCCATCGGGCGCGACGCGATTGCCGTCAGGCGCGCCCGCGGCCTTCAGGTCGGCCCCGGCGCAGAACACCCCGCCCTCGCCGTGCAGGACCGCGACGGCCGCATCGGCGTCGGCGTCGAACGCGCGAAAGGCGTCGACCAGTGCGGCCGCCGTGGGGCCGTCGACCGCATTGCGCCGCTCGGGCCGCGCGAGGAGAACCGTCGTCACGGGCCCGGAGCGCTCGACCCGGACGGCTTGACTCACACCGCCCCGATCGCCCGCAGGACGAACGACCGAATCGCGGTGACGATCTGCTCGGCCCCCTCCACCGACGACAGGGGCCCCACCAACGCCTCGCCGCAGCCCCCGACCAGTGCCGCCGCCATGAAATCGACATCTTGCCGGGGGATCTCGCCGGCCTGGATTGCCGCGCGCAGCTCGCGCGCCACGACGCCCGCGTAGCGCTGGCGATACGCCAAACGCTCGGCATCGACGAGCCAGTCGACCGGCTCCGCCAGCAAGGCCCAGGCCAGCCGCGGATTACTGAGTGCGCGCCGAGCAAACGTCGTCAGCACAGCCTCGAGCCGGTCTACTGCCTTCGGACCCGCGGCGTCGGCGGCCGCGATCATCGCGCGCTCCTCGCCGGCGCACACCGATCGGAAGACCTCGAGGAACAGGTCGGCCTTGGAGGGGAAGTGCCGGTACAGCGTTCCGGCCGCCACGCCCGCCCGCTCCGCGATCGCCACCACCGGCGCTGCGCCGTAGCCGCCCTCCTCGATCAGCTCGCGGCCGGCGGCCAGCAGGCGTCCACGCGTGCCCGCGCCGGCGAGAGCACTCATCTCACGCCGCGAGCGCGCGGTCGATGATCGCGCCGGCGTCCACCCCGGTCGGCAGCGTCCCGTACACGCGCCCGCCGGCGCCGTCCAGGCGCGCTGCGCAGAACGCGTCGGCCACCGCCGGTGGGGCGAACCGGACGAGCAGCGATCCCTGGAGCGCCACCGCGAGGTCCTCGACCACTCGGCGCGCGTTGAACTGCGCCGCGCTCGCGTCGCCCGCCGCGAACACTTCGGTCACCCCCGAGCGGACTCCCGCCAGGTGCGCGTCGAGCCGCCGGTCCGCGCCGGCCGCGGTCTCGCACTCGGCCAGAAACGCGGGGAGACCCCCGGGCTCCTTGACCACGGCGCGCAGCACGTCGAGCGCGGCGACGTTCCCGGAGCCCTCCCAGATCGAGTTCAGCGGCGCATCGCGGTAGAGCAGCGGAAGGGCGGAGTCCTCGACGAAGCCGTTGCCGCCCAGACACTCGAGCGCCTCCCCAGCGTGCTGACCGGCCCGCTTGCAGACCCAGTACTTCATGACCGCGGTGGCGAACCGACGGAACGCGCCGTCGCCCGACTCGTCGTAGGCTCGGGCGACCCGTAGCGCGGCCGCCGTCGCCGCCTCGGACTCGATCGCCAGGTCGGCCAGCACGTTGCGCATCGCGGGCTGCTCGACGAGCAGCGCACCGAACGCCGACCGGTGCCGGGCGTGGTGGATCGCCTCCACAGCACCCCGTCGCATGCTGGTTGCTCCCCCGAGCAGGCAGTCGAGGCGGGTGTGGTTGACCATCCGGATGATCGCGGGCACGCCGCGCCCCTCCGCGCCCACCAGCCGGCCGAGGGCTCCGCGGAACTCCACCTCCGAGGACGGGAGCGACCGGGTGCCGAGCTTGTCCTTCAGACGTTGGAACTCCATGCCCGGACCGCGCTCGACGAGGAAGCAGGACAACCCGGCCGGGGCGTTGGCCAGGACCAGGAACACGTCGCACGGCGGGTACGAGCAGAACCACTTGTGTCCGTGGATCTCGTACACGCCATCGCCGACCGGATCGGCCCGGGTGATGTTGGCGCGCACGTCGGAGCCGCCCTGGCGCTCGGTCATGGCCATCCCGGCCAGCGCCCCGTCCTCGTAGTCCGGCCGGGTCAGTCGCGGCTCCCATTCGGCCGCGAGCTCCGGGGCGCCGTCGCGCAGCGCGGGCACCGCCGCGTAGGTCATCGAGACCGGGCACATCACGCCCGCGTTGGCGTTGCCGTAGAGCATGAACAGCGCCGCGCGGACGACGTGCGCGCCCGGCTGCGGATCCCGCCACGGCAGGCTGTGGATACCGCGCTCGACGGCGCCGCGGAGCAACCAGTGCCACGAAGGGTCGAGCTCCACCTGATCGATCCGGTTCCCGTAGCGGTCGTGCGTGCGCAGGATGGGGACGTTGCGCTCCGCCCGGCGACAATGCTCGAACGCCTCGGCGCTGCCCGCCACGCCGCCGGCCTCGCGCGCGCGATCGACGCCCCAGCCTCCACCCTCGCGCTCGAGCGCCTCACGCAACGCCTGATCGACCTCGAACAGGTTGATCGGCTGGAGCGGTGGCGCCTGGTTGAGGACCTCTCGCGCCGGATCGGTTACGTCAGTCGCGGCCATGTGAATCGGGATTCACATTATCGCAGGCGTCTGAGGTGCCCGCGGGCGCGCTCGATCCGGGGCGGCGAGCCTCGCCTGCCTCGATCGTTGTGCTCGGGCGGCCCGGGACGACCGCGATCCCGCTCCAGCGCCGCGTCCACTCGCGCCCGCTCCTCGCGGGCGCGCGCGCGGTCCTCGGTCAACCCCACCTCGTAGAACACGAACGCGGTCCCCGCGACCAGACCGAGCGCGACCAGCGCGAACGCGAGGTTCTGCCCGAGCCCGCCGCTGAACACGAACGCGCAGGCGATACCGGCGACGATGAGCAGACCGGCGGAGCCGAAGCGGGCGATCCGAGATCGACTGCTCAAGCGGCTCCGCCAGCGCTCATCGATTACTTACTGTTTAGTCGTCAGACCCGTCGTCGGGCACGTCAAGCTCGGCGAGCTCGTCGACGAACCCCATCGAGGAGCGACCGTCGCCGATCCCCTCCAGGTCGGAGAGGTCGGGCTCGGGGCCGCCGAACCCGGTCAGACCCTCGCCGTCGGTCAACCCGAGCTCGGCCGCCAGGTCGTCGTGATCGAGCAGACCGACGTCGTCCATCCCGCGGGGGAGCGGCTCCGCCGGCTCGATCTCGATCCGCCGGTAGCGCTTGAGGCCCGTGGCGGCCGGGATCAGCTTGCCGATGATCACGTTCTCCTTGAGGCCGACCAGCCGGTCGATCTTGCCTTCCAGGGCGGCGTCGGTCAGGACCTTGGTCGTCTCCTGGAACGATGCGGCCGACAGGAACGAGTCGGTGTTGAGCGACGCCTTGGTGATCCCGAGGATGATCTCCTCGGCCTGGGCGGCTTCGCCGCCGGCGTCAATCACCGCCTTGTTGACCCGTGCGTACTCCTGGCGATCGACGAACTGCCCGGGCAGCAGGTCGGTGTCGCCCTTCTGGTCGACCCGCACGCGCTTGAGCATCTGACGCGCGATCAGCTCGATGTGCTTGTCGTTGATGTCCACGCCCTGGGACTTGTAGACCTCCTGGACCTCGCGGACGAGGTACAGCTCGGTCTCGGTCCGGCCGCGGACGGCCAGCAACTCGGCCGGATACAGCGAGCCCTCGTTGAGCTGCGTGCCCGGCTCGATCCGCTCGCCCTCCGAAACGAACAGGCGCGTGCGCCGCGGGAACGTGTTGCGGTGCTCCTCGCCCGTGTCGTCGGTGATCACCACGGTGACCGCCTTGTCGGACTCCTCGATCGACACCTTGCCGCCGATCTCGGCGATCTTGGCCAGGCCCTTGGGCTTGCGCGCCTCGAACAGCTCCACGACGCGCGGCAGGCCGTGCGTGATGTCCGCGCCGGCGACGCCGCCGGTGTGGAACGTCCGCATGGTCAGCTGCGTGCCGGGCTCCCCGATCGACTGAGCGGCGATGATCCCGACCGCGTCGCCGATCTGGGCCAGCTTGCCGGTCGCCATCGAGCGGCCGTAGCACGCCTGGCACACGCCGGTGGGCGCCGCGCACTTGAGCACGGAGCGCACTGGAACGGTGATCACGTGGCCCTTCTCGGTGTCGTCGTGCCAGGACTCGGCGAGATCGGCGAGCTCGGCCCGGTCGATCTCCTTGCCCTGCTCGACGATCACGCGGCCGCGCTTGGTCGTGATGTCCCGCGCCGCGATCCGGCCGATGAGGTTGTCGTTGGGCTCGCCGGTCGGCCGCAGCCCCCGGTTGTCAGCGCCCGCCTCGACCTTCGACACCGGCATATCGATGAACTCCTCGGTGCCGCAATCCTCCTGGCGGATGATCACGTCCTGGGAGACGTCGACCAGACGACGGGTCAGGTAGCCCGAGTCGGCCGTGCGCAGCGCCGTATCGGCCAGACCCTTGCGCGCACCGTGGGTCGAGATGAAGTACTCGAGCACGGTCAGACCCTCCTGGAAGGAGGCCTTGATCGGACGCTCGATGATCTCGCCCTTCGGGTTGGCCATCAGTCCGCGCATTCCGGCCAGCTGCCGGATCTGCGAGAACGACCCGCGGGCCCCGGAGTTGGCCATCATGTAGATCGGGTTGAGCTCGTCCAGGTGGTCGTACAGGGCCTGCCCCACCTCGTTGGTGGCGCGGTCCCACAGCCCGGTGACGAGCTCGTGGCGCTCCTCCTGGTTGATCTCGCCGTTGTCGTACTGGGCCTCGATCACCTCGAGCTCGGCCTCGTACCGAGCCAGGATCTCCGGCTTGGTCGGCGGCGTCTGCACGTCGTTCTTGGAGATCGTGACCCCCGCCTGAGTGGCGAAGTGGAAGCCCACGTCCTTGAACGCGTCGAGCACCTGCGAGATGGTCGGTGCTCCGTAGAGCTGGACCAGGTGATCGACGAGCTTGGTCGTGTCCTTCTTCTTCATCGAGCGGTTGACGAACTCGTAGGAGGTCGGATCGAAGCCGTCGCCGAGCGCCTCGACGAGGGCCCGCTCGATCCGGTCGTTCCACAGGATCCGGCCCACCGTGGTGAGCACGTGACCGCCCTCGCGACCGAGCGGCCGGTACTCGGCCAGGTCGTGGAGCTTGACCACGCCGTGTTCGTAGGACCACTCAGCCTCCTGGGCGGTGCGGAACACGTGCGGCCGCGGGTCGTGCGTCGCCGGGTCGATCTTCGAGAGCGCGTCGCCCTCGGGACCGTACGTCAGGTAGTAGGCGCCGAGCACCATGTCCTGCGACGGCGTCGCCAATGGCGCTCCGTGCGCGGGGGACAGGATGTTGTTGGCCGACAGCATCAGGATCCGCGCCTCGGCCTGCGCCTCCGCCGACAGCGGCAGGTGGACCGCCATCTGGTCGCCGTCGAAGTCGGCGTTGAACGCGTGGCAGACGAGCGGATGGACCTGGATCGCCTTGCCCTCGACCAGCACCGGCTCGAACGCCTGGATGCCCAGGCGGTGCAGCGTCGGTGCGCGGTTGAGCAGCACGGGATGCTCGTGGATGACCTCCTCGAGCACGTCCCAGACCTCCGGGATCATCGAGTCGACCATCTTCTTGGCGGCCTTGATGTTCTGGGCGGACTTGCGCTCGACCAGGCGGGCCATGATGAACGGCTTGAACAGCTCCAGGGCCATCAGCTTCGGCAGACCGCACTGGTGCAGGCGCAGCGACGGGCCCGAGACGATCACCGACCGGCCCGAGTAGTCCACGCGCTTGCCCAGCAGGTTCTGACGGAAGCGACCCTGCTTGCCCTTGAGCATGTCCGACAGCGACTTCAGCGGCCGGTTGCCCGGGCCGGTGACGGGACGCCCGCGGCGGCCGTTGTCGAACAGCGCATCGACGGCCTCCTGGAGCATCCGCTTCTCGTTGTTGACGATGATCTCGGGAGCACCGAGGTCGAGCAGCCTCTTCAACCGGTTGTTCCGGTTGATGACGCGGCGGTAGAGGTCGTTGAGGTCCGAGGTCGCAAACCGGCCACCGTCGAGCTGGACCATCGGGCGCAGCTCCGGCGGGATCACCGGGACGGCCTCGAGGATCATCATCTCCGGCTTGTTGCCCGAGCTGATGAAGGCGCTCACGACCTTGAGCCGCTTGACCGCGCGG
>DATJUA010000040.1:0-4746 GCA_035502815.1 Solirubrobacteraceae bacterium | reverse complement strand
CGCGACACGCGATCCCAGCGCGTGCTCCGCGTGTGGGTCGACCCGGCCGGCAACCGGCACTACGTGGCGGAGTGAACAGGAGCCTCGATATATAGCTCGAGGGCGCCGCGGACGTCGGGGTCCAGCCGTTCGGGGACGTCGCGGTCGATGATGCCCAGCGCCTCCTGCACGGGCAGCGGCGCGCGGTAAGGCCGCTCGGCGGTCAGCGCCTCATACACGTCGGCCACCGCGAGCACGCGCATCGGCAGGTCGAGCGAGCAGGCGTCGAGGCCACGCGGGTAGCCGCTGCCGTCGAGCTTCTCGTGGTGATTGGCGGCGAGCTCGGCCAGGTCCGAGAAGCACGGGGCGCGCTCGAGGATGCGCAGCGTGTGGACGGGGTGGGTGCGGATCGCGCTGAACTCCTCGTCGGTGAGCTTGCCCGGTTTGTCGAGGATCCGGTTGGAGATCGCCAGCTTGCCGATGTCGTGCAGCAGGCCGGCGCGCCTGAGGACTCTGCGTTCCTCAGAGCCGAAGTCAAGCGCCGCGGCGATCCCGTCGGCGATCTCGGCGACGCGCTCGGAGTGACGGGCGGTGAACGGCGACTTGGCGTCGATCACACGCGCGAATGCCTCGGCGATGCGATCGAGGCGGGCGTCGTCTCCGGCCAGGGCAAGGTCCGGCGGTTCCCAGTGCGAGACGTCCGGCGACTCGAGCGCCTCCCAGAAGTCCCGGTCATCGCAGAAGCGCAGGAAGGCGTCGACCAGCGCGGGGTCGAACCAGCGGCCGCGCCGGCGCGTGGCCACGGCGCGCGCGGCTGGGACGCCGCCGGTCGCGTGGAACACCTCGACCGTTTGCGCCAGGCACAGGATCCGCGCCGGGAGCGGGATCTCCTCTCCGCCCAGGCCGTCGGGCAGACCGCGACCGTCCCAGTGCTCGTCGAGGCTTCGGATCGCCGCCGCCGTCTGCTCGGAGAGGAACAGCATGCGGGCGATCTCGGCGCCCCGGTCGCACCGCGCCTCCATGAACTTGCGCGTGACCTCACCCTCATCGCGAATCCCCTTGAGCACCTCGATCCGCCGGCGCAGCCCGGTCCCGGGTGCCACGGTCCGTAGCGACCACACGAAGGAGGCCCGGGGGTTCGTCCAGTCGATCAGCTTCGAGGTTGCTTTGGCCGCCCGATCGTCGGCGGCGAACAGCGCCGACATCCGGTTCGCGTTGGCCGAGCAGCCGGCATCCTTGAGCAGCAGCGCGTAGAACAGGTCGGAGCGCTCAGCCGGGGTGAGATCGATCTCGGCGGCCAGCCGCATTCCGATCAGGCAGGATCTGACCGCGTGACCGGGGGGCTGTCCCTCGGCGATGTCCAGCGCGTAGGAGAGCGCGCCGATCACGCCGGAGAGCGCGATACGCGGCATAGGTCTGGCTATCGGGTGCCGGCGTTCCGGCCTTGAGCGGCTGCGCGGCGAAGCGACCAAATTCCGACCGGCTCGATAATGCCGGGCTCGGTGTCTCTGAGCGGTTTGACCATCCGGCCCGGCAGCGAGGCCGACGGCCGCGCTGTCGTGGCCCTGTTCGACGAGGCGGTGGCGTGGCTCGTCGAGCGGGGCCAGACGGGTCAGTGGGGAGCGACCCCGTTCTCCGAGCGACCCGGAGTGCGCGAGCGCGTGCACGAGTTTCGCATCGACGGAGGTCTCCACATCGCCGAGCTCGACGGCGACCCGGTCGGCGTCCTCGTCGTCGGACCGGCGCCGAGCTACGCGCCGCCGGCGCCGGTTCCGGATCTGTACATCATCCTGCTGCTCAGCTCGCGTCGCCTGATCGGGCGTGGGATCGGATCAGAGCTCGTCAACCGGGCGATCGAGCTCGGCTACGACCGCGGAGCCGAGGCGCTCCGCGTCGACTGCTGGGCCCACGCCCCTGGCCTCGTCCGCTGGTATGAGAAGCAGGGCTTCAGCCGCTCGAACCGGTTCGAGCTGAACGGCTGGCAGGGGCAGATTTTCACGATGCCCCTGTAGCGGCCAGCGGGGCCGTGGGCCCGGGACCGGCCGTGCGCCCGGCTGACCTGTTAGCGCGTCGACTTCTTGACAGCGCTGCGGGCCTTGCCCACGGCGTTCTTGGCCTTGCCCTTGAGCTCCTCGCCGGCGCCACGCGCCTCGGTCCCCGGCCGGCCGGTCGCCGCGCCGGTCTCGCGCTTGGCGCGTCCCTTGACTTCCTCGGCCTTGCCCTTGACTCGCTGCGTTCGATCGCCCATCGGGTCCTCCCTGATTCGGGTGCTTTATTTCTGACTACCCGACCTGGTCGGTCGTGACGCGCGCGAGTGCTTGACGACCTCGGCCATGATCCGCGGCCAGTGCTCGCGCAACGCCTCGTGGCCCATGAACAGCCCGAGGTGGCCGCCGCTCGAGGTGTGCCGCGTGGTCAGCTCGTCCGGCGTCGACGCGCAGTCCGCGAGGGCGAACACCTGGGCGGGAGGGGTGATGTGGTCGGTGGCGCCGCCCATCAGGTTGAGCGGCATGTCGATCCGGCTCAGGTCGACGCGCTGTCCGCCGACCTCGAGCGAGCCCGCGATCAGCGCGTTGTCGCGGAACAGGTTGCGGACGATCCACAGGTAAAAGGCGCCCGGCACATCCTGGGTGTGCTTGAACCAGTCCTCGAACTCGCGGTAGCGGGCCACGTGGGCGGGATCGTCCAGGTGCAACAAGAGGTCGATCTGGCGCGAGATCTCCGCCGACGGCTGGATCGCGATGAAGCCGGCCAGCATGTGACGCCCCTCGAGCACGCCTCCGCCCATGGCCACGAGCGCCTCGTAGAAGCGCAGGTCGCCGTCCGGCGCCACGCGGCGGATGATCTCGTGGATCACCGGCTCGCCGGCGTGGAAGTCGATCGGCGCGCCGGCAATCGTCAGCGTGTTGACGCGCTCCGGGCGAAGAGCGGCGTAGATCGTGGCCAGCCACCCTCCCTGGCAGTCGCCGACCAGGTTGACGCGCCCGCCGCAGTGCTGCACCGCCCGGTCGACGATGTTGACGTAGTCGTCGATCGAGGCGTTCCTCGTCTTCCGGGTCGCTCCGACCCAGTCGAGCGAGAAGGCCCGCTCGAGACCCGCCTCGACGATCGTCCGCATCTGGCTCTGCTCGGCCGAGTAGTCGACGATGCACGAGTCGTGGCCCGCCTGGGGCGGGAGCACGAGCGTGGGGGTGACCCGGCGCTTCGAGGTCGAGAAATCGCGCAGGCGCGCCAGCGGCGTCTCGAACACGATCTCGTGGGGCGTCGTCCACGACGGCGCCTTGCGGTCGGTGGCGGTAGCCAGCCAGCGGGGCACGTCGAGCGACCCCGGTCCGCGCTCGAGCGCGGAGGTCCAGATCCGGCCGACACCGTCCAGCGCGCTCGCGTAGCCGTCGAGCCAGCTATCGAACAGTCCGGACCCGAGGGCCGGGCCGGGAACCGGGGGGCATTGCGGGAAAGCGCTCATGTTCGACCTCCTTGGCGAAAAACGTCAAAGCACCTAAAAAACGGAAAAGCACCGGCGGGACTTGCCGCCGGTGCCTCTGCCGCGTAAACCTGGTCCGGAAAAGCTACTTGAGGAGGCTGCGCGCCGTCGTGGTATACGAGCCGGCGACCTCGCGGGTCACGTCGACCTGTGCCTCGATCAGGCTCTTGAGCCACTCCTGCTGGGTCAGCCCGGCCAGCTTCAGCTGCAGGTCGGTGGTGCGGTCGACCGCCTTCTCGTAGGAGTCGAGGTACAGGTTGCCGGCCTTGCGGGCGGCCGCCAGCACCTGCTCGCTGCTGTCGCGAACCTGCTCGAAAGCGTCGTCGAACGAGGGGATAGCGGTCTTGGTCTGAGTCGTGGTAGCCATGCGATTTCTCCTGGAGGGGATTTGCTGTGCTAGCAGCTTAGCAGCTAACTGCAAGCACTGGTAGGCTGGCGCGCGCCGCGTCATCCAGCCACGAGGAGGAGCCCAGTGCCCGACCACGTCTACTCCGTCAGCGAGATCGTCGGATCCGCCTCCGGCACGATCGACGATGCGATCCGCAACGCACTCGAGCGCGCCGGCAAGACCCTACGTCACCTCGACTGGTTTGAGGTGACCCAGATCCGCGGCCAGCTGAACGAGGACGGGTCGATCGCCTACTACCAGGTCGCGCTCAAGGTGGGCTTCCGGCTGGAGAACTGATCGCGACCTCCCGCGTCGCCGGCGCCAGGTGCACGACTCGCACGAGCTTCAGCGCGGGCGTATAGATCGCGAGTGTGCCCCGCAGCAGCGATGAGGTGACGACGTAGCCGCCGCCGGCGGCGAGCTCGAACGAGCCGTACGGGGATTTCGCCCGTGCCAAGATCCGGCCGCTCGCCGCGTCGACCCATTCGATAACCCCCGCGTATCCGCTCGTGAGATAGGCGGACTCTCCAGCGAGCACCACGTGCTGCGGCGGTGTCCCCACCGGCACCCGGAACACCGCGCCGTAATCGAAGCCGTCGGCGAGCATGGCGTCTGGGCCGCTGGCCGAGGTGAGCCAGAACTGGGAGCTACCGGACGAGCACGCGAGGTCGTGCACCGGGAACGGCGGCGGGAAACGGCCGACCACCCGCGGATGCCCGATGTCCTCGGTGCTCAGGAGCACGAGCACGCGAGCCGACTCGCCGAGCGCGACCCACGCGCTCTGATCCTTGCGGTCGAAGCAGAGGTGGTGAGCGGCGGCCCCCACGCGGATCGTGCTCGTGACGCGCCGGGTGACCAGGTCGATCACGGTCACCGTGCCCCGCGCGTCGTCGGT
>DATJUA010000039.1:0-31263 GCA_035502815.1 Solirubrobacteraceae bacterium | reverse complement strand
AACTTTCGTGGATGAGCACCCCGCGGACGTTCTTGCCCGCCAGCAGGTCGTGATAGCCCTCGTTGACCTGCTCGAGCGAGTAGCGGTTGGTGATGATCTCGTCGAGCTTGAGGTGACCTGACTTGTAGAGGCCCATCAGGTTGGGCATCTCGAAGATCGGGTTCGAGCCGCCGGCCAGCGAGCCCTGGATCCGCTTGTGCCAGCCGACCATGGGCGAGCCGGTCAGGCTGATCGAGTGATCGTCGGCGGCGCTGACCGAGGTCAGCACGACCCGGCCTGCCTTGCCGATCAGGCTGACCGCGTCGGCGGTGATCTCGGAGTCGAGCACGGCGACGGTGACCACGGTCAGGTCGGCCATCTGGCCGCGCGTGAGATCGACGAGCTGCTCGCGCGCCTCCGCGGCGCTCGTCGCCGTGTGAGTCGCGCCCAGCCGCTTAGCCATCTCGAGCTTGAACGGATTCGGGTCCACCGCGAACACGTTCTTGGCGCCGGC
The DNA here is from genome assembly GCA_035502815.1 of Solirubrobacteraceae bacterium. Lineage (GTDB taxonomy): Bacteria > Actinomycetota > Thermoleophilia > Solirubrobacterales > Solirubrobacteraceae > Palsa-465. Next base: position 30,770 of record DATJUA010000039.1, on the reverse strand, counting down.
GTAGCGAGCGCCCTGCACGGCGTTGATCCCAACGCCGCCGACGCCCATCACCACGACCGTCTCGCCCGCGCGCGTCTCGCCCGCGCGCACCGCCGAGCACCAGCCGGTGGTGACGCCGCAGCCGACCAGGCAGGCGACCTCGAACGGGATGTCCTCGTCGATCCGCACGCACGAGTACTCCGACACCACGGTGCGGTCGGAGAACGTGCCGAGCGCGCAGAACCCGCCGAAGTCCTCGCCGCCCCGGTGAAAGCGGAACGTCTCGTCCTGGAGGCAGCCGACGCCGGCGTACAGGCCGCGGTCGCACAGGTTCTGGTGCCCGGTCGAGCAGTAGCGGCACTTGCCGCAGGCGGGGATATAGGAGGTAACGACGTGGTCGCCCGGCTTGACGCGCGTGACGCCGGGGCCGACGTCCTCTACGATCCCCGCGCCCTCGTGCCCGCCGACCAGCGGGAAGCGGATGTGGCTGCCGCCCTCGCGCCGGATGTGCTCGTCGGAGTGGCACAGGCCGGCTGCCTTGTAGCGGATCAGGACCTCGTAATCCTTGGGCGGGTCGAGGTCGAGCTCGGTGATCTGCCAGTCGGTGCCGGGCTCGTGCAGCACCGCCGCTCGCGTCGTCATGCTCGCCATGGGAACTCTCTCCTCGTGTTGCTCGTCAAGTTCATGCGACCTGCGGAAGCACCTCGGCGCCGATCAGGCGCAGGTGATCGTGGTCGTCGATATCGAAGATGTGCAGGTAGGCGACCTCGGCGCCCGCCTCCTTGAGCGCCTGGAGCGCGCCGACGACGGCGGGAACGTCGCCCACCGTGCCCATCGACAGCATCCGCCGCCCCGGGTCGCCCAGACGCGCGAGGCGCGCCTCGGCCTCGGCCTTCGTCGAGCCGCAGATCACCTGCGTGGTGACCGACATGCGAATCGTCGAGGGATCCCGGCCGATCTCCTCGCACACCTGCCGGACCTTCGCGAACCGCTCGGCCGTCCCGGCGCCGCCGCCGCTGTTGAACTCGTCGGCCCACTTGGCGGCCGCCAGCGGCGTCCGGCGCGGACCGGTGCCGCCGATCACGATCTCCGGCCGCGGCTTCTGCACGAGCACGGCGAAGTTACGCGCCTCCTCGAGCTGCCAGAAGCGGCCGTCGAAGCTGAACGGCTCGCCGTGGGGCGTCGTCCACAGCCCGTTGATGATCTGCATCTCCTCGTCGAGGCGGTCGAAGCGCTCCCCGATCGGCGGGAACGGGATCCCGAACGCCTTGTGCTCGCGCTCGTACCAGCCGGTTCCGATACCGAGGATGATCCGCCCGTTGGAGATCTGGTCGACGGTGGCGACGGCGTTGGCCAGCACGCTCGGGTGGCGGAACGTCCCGGCCGTCATCAGCGTCCCGAGCTTGATCCGGCTCGTCTCGACGGCCACGCCGGCGAGCGTCGTCCACGAGTCGGTCGGCCGGTATTCGGGATCGGTCGAGTCAATCCCCAGGTAGTGGTCGTTGCGGAAGAAGGCGTCGAGCCCGGCTTCCTCGGTGGCCTTGGCCATCCCCACGACGCGGTCGTATGTCGCGCCGTGACGCGGCTCCATCAGCACCCGGAGTTTCAACTCGCCTCCTGATCTGGTCGTGGCAGGGGAAACGGCGCCGGCCCGCCGCCGTCGAGGACGAGCATCTGCCCCGTCATGTACGCGGCGCCGTCGCCGGCCAGGTAGCGGACGGCCGCGGCGATGTCGTCGGGACGGCCGTATCGGCCCACGGGGAGGTTCCGGCCTCGGCGCGCGATCTCGGCGTCGACATCAAGGTCAGGATCGAGGCTGAGCATGGCGCGGCTCGTGGCGAGCGCGCCTGGGGCGATCGCGTTGACCGTGATGCCCCAGGCGGCCACGTCCATGGAAAGCGCTCGGGTCAGCCCGATGATCCCCGCCTTCGAAGCCGAGTAGGGAGTCGAGCGCGGCGCGCCGATCACGCCGGCCATCGAGGAGACGTTGATGATCCGACCCCAGCGCCGCTCGCGCATGGCCGGCACCGCCGCGCGGCACATCAGGTAGGCGCCGCGCAGGTTGATGCGGATCACCTCATCGAACACCTCGATCGGAATCTCGTCGATCACGTTGCGATCGAGCCCCTGGGGCGCCGCGGCGTTGTTGACGAGGACGTCGAGCCGGCCAAACTGCGCGAGCGCCGTCTCGACCATCGCCTGCGCGTCGTGCTCATCGCCGATGTCGCCGAGCACCGAGACCGCCTTGCTGCCGGCCGCTTCGATCTCGGTGACGAGCGTGTCGAGGCCGGTCCAGGACTCCGGCTGCCCGGAACCGACGATCTCCTGGCGGCGGTTGGGGACGCCCGTGGGCCGGCGGTCAGCGACGACGACCGAGGCGCCGTCTTCGGCCAGTCCGCGCGCGATCGCCTGACCCGCGCCGTCGGGCTTGCCGCAGCCCGTGACGAGCGCGACGCGGCCGTTCACGGCGCTCATTCCGGGTAGTGCAGGTCGATCGCCTCGACCGGGACGGCCAGTGTCTTGCCGAGGATCGCGCGCATCACGTCTAGCGGCGCCAGGCAGTCCTCGCACGCATCGGGCGTGGCCTCGATCGTGACGACCACCTGGTCGCCCTCCTCGAACGCGGCGAGCGCATACCCGTCGGCGGCCAGCGTCGCCTGCATGTCTTTCAATCCCTGCTCGCTGAACATCTGCTCTCAGCCTCCTTTCGCAGCCGCCACCGGCGATTGCACGAATTCGATCGGGACCGAGCTGTTGGACCACTCGCCGAACACGCGGAAGACCATCGAGATCGCGGCGTTGCGCGCGCCGGCGACGATGATCGGAACCGACTCGCCCCCGGGCAGGAAAGGCGAGAACACGTCCCCGGGGACCCGTTCCTCTTCACCGGCGGAGCGGCCTCCGTGTCCTCCCTCGGACACGGCGTCCTTGCCGACGCGACGCAGGTCCGCCTCAACGCGGCCGCACCGCTCTACCAGCCAGTCCTTGACGTCCGCCTTGGTGTAGCCGGCGTTGGCCAGCATCTGAGCGTGCTCGGGGCACAACACGAGCCCGGCCGACTGGGTGCGGAAGATCATCACCCCGGTACGCGAGATCGTGTCGGCGAAGTCGTTCAGCAGGTGCTCGGGGTTTTGCGTGTGGCGGTTGTCGACGAACTCGTAGGTGCGCGTGAGCGTGCACGACACCGCGTTGGTGTCCGGGTCGAGCCCCGTCTCGGTGGCGAGCGGCTCCCACGGACTCTCCTCTTCGTTCTCGCCGAAGCAGATCGCCCAGCGACCGGGGATCCCCTGGGTCGTCTGGTCGAACACGTGCGGGAGGACGCCGAACGCGTTGCGCAGCATCAGCCCGAGCGCCCGGGGGATCGTGGCGTTGGGTCGAAAGCCACCGGCGAAGATGCCGCCCGTGCAGTTGAAGCCGAGCTCGTGGCGGATCGGACCGTTGATCACGATCAGCGGCGCCGGCCCGCTGGTCGACTGCCAGCCGCCGCCCTTCGCGGCCCGGTCGCGCATCACCGCGTCCCAGGCGGCGAGCACGATCGGGAAGTACTCGGGCAGGCAGCCCGCCATCACGGCATTGATCGCGGCCGTTCTGACCGTGCACTCGCGGCCGATGTGGTCCATCCGCCACAGCACCTCGTCGGGGTCGCGGCTGGTCTGGGCCAGGAACTGCTCGAGCAGCTCCTGCGAGGCCGGGACGACCGGGAGGCCGTCGGTCCAACCCTGCTCGTAGCAGTACTCGATCGCCTCCCGAGCCAGGTCGGGATCGAGCTGGTCGGCGGCGCCTGACGGCGGCGCCTTAGGGACTCCCGCCATTACGCGGCTCGGCGGCCCTGCTTGGCGGCGAGCACCTGTGCCACGTCAGCGGCGACGCGCTCGGCCCGCTCGCGCACCTGGGCAGGTGTCAGCCCGGCGACCGGGTGTGGCGTGGTCAGGTAGTGGTAGCCGGGGGCGCCCTGGACCTGGGCCATCGCGTCGGCGGTGGTGATGAACGCCTCCGAGCAGATCACCGCCGCCGGCGTGCCGTGCCGCTCGAACAGCACTCCGTCCGCGACTGCGGAGGCGCTGCACGAGCCGCAGTCGCCGATGCCGATGACCACGACGTCGGACTCCGCGCACAGCTCGTCGATCAGCTCCGGTGGCGCGGGTGCGGTGAATACTTCCTTGAGGCGCAGCGTGGCCTCGCCGGCGCCGTAGCGCTCGCGCAGCACGTCCGCCACCTCCTCGATGAACAGACGGGCGTTCTGCTTGCCGTTTTCGAGTAGGCCGATCTTCAGGCCGCCCAGGTCGGCTGGGCGGGGGGCAAGCGTCAAGGCCGGGTTCGTGTCCCCGCGGTCGGACAGTCCGGTCGGGTCAAGGATCGCGCTGGGCATGGTGAGGCCTCCTAGATGTTCGTCTGCGCCAGGTAAAACGTGCCAAACCATCCCCGGTCGCCACTGCCTTGGCGACATAAGCATTGGGTCCATGCTTATGTCGCCAAGGCGGGGGCGGGGCGGGAGAGTTTGGTGTGTTTTGCATGGTGGCGGGGGGTCGGTGGCAGTGTCAGTGGTCGTGGATCAGGACGCCGCGGATGTTGCGGCCGGAGAGCATGTCCTCGTAGCCCTGGTTGATGTTGTCCAGTGTGTAGCGGTTGGTGATCAGCTCCTCGAGCTTGAGGTCGCCGCTCTTGTAGAGCCCGAGCAGGCGGGGCATGTCATACAGCGGGTTGGCGCCGCCGAACAGCGAGCCCTGGATGTTCTTGTGCCAGCCGGTGACCGGTGAGCCGTGGACGGCGATCGTGTCGCCCTCGCCGCCGACCGAGGTCACCACCACGCTGCCGCCCTTGCCGATCATGTCGATGGCGCGCTTGAGCACCTCGTCGTTCATCACGCCGATCGTGATCACCGCATGATCGGCCATCTGACCGCGGGTGCGATCGCGCACGTATTCCAAGGCCTCGTCGGGGTCGCCCGTGGTGAACGTGGCGCCGAACTTGCCCGCCATCTCCTGCTTGAACGGGTTCGGGTCGACGGCGACGACGTGCTTGGCGCCGGCGTAGGCGGCGCCCTGCACGGCGTTCATGCCGACCCCACCTGTGCCGAAGATGACGACCGTCTCGCCGGCCCGGGTACCCGCCGCGTACACCGACGATCCCCACCCTGTGGTCACGCCGCACGCTACGAGGGCGGCGACCTCGAACGGGAGATCGTCGTCGATCGGCACGCACGAGTTCTCCGGGATCACGATCCACTGCGAGAACGTGCCCAGCACGCACATGCCGCCGATGTCCTCGCCGTTCTCGTGGAAGCGGAAGCCTCCGTTCGGCATCTCGCCGGTGGCGGCGTTCTTGCCGTCGTCGCACATGTTCTGGTGGCCGGTGGAGCAGTACCGGCAGTGGCCGCACACCGGTATCCACGACGTGCAGATGTGGTCGCCCTCGCGGACGCGCGAGACGTGCGGCCCGACCTTCTCGACCACGCCGGCGCCCTCGTGGCCGCCGACCATCGGGTAGCGGTACGGGCCGCCCTCGCGGACGTGCTCGTCGGAATGACACAGCCCGCAGGCCATGACCCGGACCAACACCTCGTGCTCGCGAGGTTCATCGAGCTCGAGCTCGGTCACCTCCCAGGCTTGTCCGGCTCCCCGAATGACTGCGGCGCGCGTTTTCACTCTGTCTCTCCTGTCGCTGAGGTAACCGCACCGACGAGCTCGGGTGCTTCGATGCCGAGGAAGCGGAACGTGTTGTGCCAGGTGATGTCCTCGAGCAGCTCGGGCGGAAGGTCGAGCGAGCGCAGCGTCCGCCCGCACGGCTGCTCGCGCGGCATGGCCGGGAAGTCCGAGCCCACGAGCACCTGGGTGTGGCCGACCAGATCGATCAGGAAGCGCAGCGCGCGGCGATCGAACACCAGCCCGTCGTAGTAGAAGCGCCGGGTCAGCTCCGCGGGCGAGATGCCCTCGCCCTCAGAAGACGGCTCCTCGTTCCATGTCTTGCCCCAGAAGGTCATCGCGCGGGGGAGCATCATCGGGAAGCCGCCGGCGCCGTGGCTGAAGGCGAGGCGCAGGCGCGGATGACGCTCCGCCAGGCCGCTCGTGATGATCCCGGCGCACGCGAGCAGGGCGTCGGCCCCGACCGCGAACGCCGCGATCGGGATCAGGCCGGGCGGCAGCCGCTCCCCGAAATCGGCCGGCATCGCGTGGATGAACACGGGCATCTCGAGCCGCTCGGCCTCGGACCAGAACTCCTCGTAATCCTCGCCGTGCAGCGCGCGGCCAAGCACGTTTGAGGCGATCTCGACTGCGACGAGCCCGGCGTCGCGTACGCGGGCGAGTTCGGCTGTGGCCAACGAGGGCGCCTGCATCGGGACCATGCCCATGCCCATCAGCCGTCCCGGGTCCGCCGCGCACAGCGACGCGACAAACTCGTTGACCCGGCGCGAGAGGTCGAGCCCGTCCGGGCCCGACAGCGCGTAGTCGAGCAGCGGCGGCATCGGCGAGACGACCTCGGCGTCGACGCCGCTGCGTTCGAGCTCCTCGAGCCGCCGTTCGGCCGAATAGAACGCATCGATCGCCTTGAACTGCATCCCGCGGTCGTTCTCGAGCAGGCGGGCGTGGGGGTCGTCGCATGGCCCGATGCGCGGACCTCGGTGATCGTCGGAGGTCCCGACGGGATCGAGTGCCCCCGGGGTCACGTGCGCGTGCATGTCAACCAGCATGGGCTGCCTCCTCTCTGGTCACGGTGACGGCCGAGCCGCCATTCGGACAGACGCAGGTATGGATCGCGTCGCCGTCGGCCAGCGCCTGGATCGCGGCCTCGGTGTCAGCCAGCTCGAACGTCCCCGAGGCCATCTTCTCGAGCCGGAAGCGGCCCGACTCGATGATCCGGATCGCCTCGATGTACGCCTCCGCGTTGACGCCGAACGCCCCCCGAACCGTCACGCCCTTGTTGATCAGGCGGTCGGTCACGAGCTCCACGGACCTGCCGCCCTTCAGGCCGGCGAGCACGATCCGGCCACTGTGCCTCACGCACTCGATCGCGTCGCGGATCGGCTGATCGGCGATCGGGGTCAGCTCGAGCACCACGTCGGCCATCGCGCCGCCGGTGATCTCGCTCACCCGCGCGACCACGTCCTCCTCCTCGACGTTGATCGTGTGATCGGCTCCGAACTCGCGGGCCAGCGCCAGCTTCCGGGAATCGCGCGACAGGCCGGTCACGATGATCGTCCCGGCGCCGCGGGCGCGCGCCGCGATCACCGAGGTCAGCCCACGCTGCCCTGGTCCGAGGATCAGCACGGTCTCCCCGAGCCCGACCTCGCCCAGGAACGCGGCCCAGCGAACGCCGGCGCCGAGCGGGTTGAACATGACCGCGATCTCGGGCGGGATGTCCGCCCGCATCTTGTGCAGGATCGCCCACGGGTGCAGGTAGAGGTAGTCGGCGAACCCGCCCCAGAGCGATGGCGAGCGCGACAGCGGCGTCATCCCGTACGCGCCGTCGCGATTGGGACAGGACATGTAGCGGCCGGTCAGGCAGTAGTCGCACGCGCGGCAGGGGCGGAGGATCTCGACCGCCACGCGGTCGCCCACCTGAACGCCCCAGCGTTCCGCCGCCCGTTCGCCCACTTCTTCGACAACACCCAGCGGCTCGTGGCCGGGGATCAGCGGGAACATCCCGGGACGGACCAGATGGCCGCGGTACTGCTCCACGTCTGACCCGCAGATCCCGCAGGCTTCGACCCGCAACAACCCGTCGTCGTCGCCGATCGGCGGGCGCTCGAACTCCCGGATCTCGTACGCGAGCGGTCCAGTCTGGACGGCGCCTCGAACCATCAAAACCCTCCCGGCATCGTCTCGTCGTCGTACAAGGGAATCAGCGGCGCCGGTTCCGCCTTTTCGTCGGGTGGGGTGTAGGCCCAGTACTTGGCGCGCGCGCCACCGTCGATCACGAAGTCGCACCCGGTGATCAGACGCGCGTAGTCCGAGCACATCCACGCCACGCAGTGGCCAATGTCGGTCGGCGTGGACGGCGCCATCGGCATGTTGTTGCGGACATCGATCTTGCCGGTGTCCCGCCACCACGACGGCCGCTCTGGGGGTGGCTTGAAGTGCCGGCGCAGACCCCCGGATTCGGGCAGCTCGGCGAGCAGCTCCGGGTTGTCCGGCCGCGGCGCGGTCGGCGAGTAGGAGTTCACGCGGATGCCGTACGGCGCCAGGTCCATCGCAGCGGCGCGCGTGAAGTTGGCCAGCCCGCCCTTATGGAACGCGTAGGCGATCACGCCGGCGCACCCCTGCCAGGCGTTCGAGGACAGGATGTTGATGATCGAGCCCTTGATGTCCCGCTCGATCATCGCGATCGCGACGTGCTTGGTGTTCAGGAACGTCCCGGCACCCGCCACGGCGATCGCGCGGTTCCAGAACTCGAGACTCTCCTCCAGCACGCCGCGGCCGCCGAGGATGGCGGCGTTGTTGATCAGGATGTCGATCCGCCCCCAGCGGTCGAGTACCTCGCCGACGTAGCGCCTGACGTCCTGTTCGGAAGTCACGTCGCCCGCGATCGCCATCGCCTCGCGATCGTGGCGCTCGATCCGGTGCACGGACGCGGCGGCTGCGTCGGCGTCGATGTCGTTGCACGCCACCCGCGCCCCGTACCGGGACAGGGCCAGCGCTATCCCGCTGCCGATGTTGGGGCCCGCGCCGGTGACCAGCGCGACCTTGCCCTCGAGCGTGACCTCCACTACGCGCGCCCGTCGATGATCACGCTCTTGACCTGGGTGTAGTCGAGGATCGACTCGGCGCTGACCGTCCGGCCGAACCCGCTCGATTTGTAGCCGCCGAACGGCGCGCCGATCACGCCGCCCGACCAAAGCGTGTTGATCGACACCTGGCCGGCCTCGATCCGGCGCGCCAGGCGCACGGCCTTGCCCACGTCGCGCGTCCAGACCGACGCGACGAGTCCGTAGCGCGTCCCGTTGGCGATCCGCAGGGCCTCCTCCTCGTCATCGCTCGACAGGACCGACAGGACCGGTCCGAAGATCTCCTCCTGAGCGATCCGCATGTCGGGCTTGACGTCGTCGAAGATCGTCGGCTCGACGAAGAAGCCGCCGTCATACACATCGCCCTCGGGCTTGCCGCCACCGACGACGACGTGAGCGCCCTCGTCGCGGCCCCTGCGCAGGTATCCGAGCACCCGCTTCTCCTGCTTGGCGCTGATCAGCGGGCCCATGTCGACGTCCTCGTACCAGGGGCCGACGCGCACGTGCTTGAACTGGTCGGATAGTCCCTCGACCACCTGGTCGTGGATCGAAGCATCCACGACCACACGTGAGCCGGCGGCGCAGATCTGGCCCGTGTTCAGCGTGATGCTCCGGGCGATGGTGGGAATCGCCTTCTCGAGCGGCGCGTCGCGCAGCACGACCTGCGGCGACTTGCCGCCGAGCTCGAGGTGCAGCGGGATCAGATGCGCGGCACACGCCTCCATCACGCGCCGACCCGTCTCGGGGGACCCGGTGAAGCTCATCCGCCGCACCGAGGGGTGGCGGGCGAGCGGCTCGCCGGCCTCGGGGCCGTAGCCGGTCACGACGTTGATCACCCCGGGTGGGATGCCCGCCTCGTGGGCGAGCTTGACCAGGAGCAGCGGCGTGAGCGGCGCGTCCTCGGCCGGCTTGATCACGATCGTGTTGCCCATCGCGATTGCCGGCCCCGCATCGTTCACCGTGTTCGGCCCGGGCGCGTTCCACGGGATGATGCTTCCGCACACGCCGTAGGGCTCGCGCAGCGTCATGCCGATCACGTCGGGAAACATGCTCGGGAGCGTCTGCCCGGTCGCCTTGTCGGCGAGTCCGGCGGTGAAGGTGAGGATTCCCGGCATCGGGCCGCCCGCGCCAGGCGGTCCCCATTTCGGCCGGCCGACCTCGAGGCGCTCGAGCAGGTCGATCTCGCCGGCGTGCTCGCGGCACAGCGCGGCCCAGTCGAGTAGCTGCTGACCGCGGCGGCTGGGGTTCGTGTCCCGCCAGGCTGGGAACGCACCCTCGGCGGCTGCCACGGCATCGGCCACGTCGTCCGGGCCCCCGCGCGGGACGGTGGCCAGCGTCTCGCCGGTGGCCGGGTTAAGCACCGAAATCGTCTCGCCCGCCCGCGCCGGCACCCATTCACCGCCGATCAGGTGCGTGCCGTCGGGAAACAGTCCCTGGATGTCGAGCGTGTCAGTCAGTTGCAGCGTCATGGGCTCCTCCTGCCAGTGCCGGCGCCGTTTGATTTGACTCCTGCGCACCCACCGGAAAGTGGCATGCGGCGAGGTGGCCGTCGCCCAGCCGGCGCAGCGGCGGCTCCTCGGTGGCGCAGATGTCCTGTGCCCGGGGGCAGCGGGTTCTGAAGCGACAGCCGCTGGGTGGATCGATCGGCGAGGGCAGCTCGCCGCGGATCGTGTCGGCCACCGGTCGCCGTGACGCGCTCGGATCGGGGCTTGGGATCGAGGCGAGCAGCGCCACCGTATAGGGGTGAAGCGGCTCGCGGTACAGCGACTCGGCCGGGCCGACCTCGACGAGCTTGCCCAGATACATGACCGCCACTCGGTCGGACACCTGCTTGACGAGCGCCAGGTCGTGCGCGATGAACAGATAGGCGAGCCCGAGCTCGGTGCGCAGGCGCTCGAGCAGACCCAGCACCTGAGCCCGGATCAGCACGTCGAGCGAGGACACCGGCTCATCGCAGATGATCAGCGCCGGATCGAGGGCGAGCGCGCGGGCGATCGCCACCCGCTGGGCCTGCCCACCCGATAGCTCGCGGGGGCGCCGGCCGCCGAACCGGGTGGGATCGAGGCCGACGAGATCGAGCAGCTCGTCGACCCGCTTGTGCCGCTCGGCCCGGGTGCCGACCTTGAACGCGACGAGCGGCTCCTCGACGAGCTCGCGTGCGCGCCACTTCGGATCAAGCGATCCGAACGGGTCCTGGAAGACCATCTGCACCTGGCGGCGGGCTTCGAACAGCTTCTGCCGCTTGAGGCCGACGAGCTCGACGCCGCGCAGGCGCACCGAGCCCGATTTCGGTGGCGGCGCCTGGAGGATCGCCCTGGCCAGCGTCGACTTGCCAGATCCGGTCTCGCCGACCAGGCCGAGCGTCTCGCCGGTGGCGAGCTCGAGCGACACGTCCGAGACGGCGTGGACGGTGCCCGCCTTGGCCCCGCCGCGATCGCGCACGGTGAACTCCTGGACGAGGTGCTCGACCTCGAGCAGCGGCTCGCTCAAGACGTCCGCTCCAGTCCGCACGGATGCCAGCACGCCCACCGGTGGTCGGGCTCCTGCTCCTCGAACGGAGGCGCGTGCTCGCGGCACTTATCGGTGACGCTCGGGCACCGAGGCGAGAACGGGCAGCCGACCTGCTCCCGGCCGAGGTCGGGAGGCTGACCCGGTACGGCGGTGAGCGGCGAGTGGGGAGGGTTCTCCAGGCGCGGGATCGCGTCGAGCAGCGCGCGCGTGTAGGGCATCCGGACGTGCTCGAACAGCTTGCGCGTGGGCGCGCGCTCGACGCCACGTCCGGCGTACATGACGAGCACCTCGTCGGCGAAGCTCGCGGCGAGCCCGAGGTCATGGCTGATCATGATCAGTGCCATCCCGAGACGTTGCTGTAGGTCGCGCAGCAGCTCCATGATCTGGGCCTGGGTCGTCACGTCGAGCGCGGTGGTGGCCTCGTCGGCGATCAGCAGCTTGGGCTGGGAGGCGAGCGCGATCGCGATCATCACCCGCTGGCGCATGCCTCCCGAGAGCTGGTGGGGGTACTGACGGAAGCGCTCGGCGGCGGCGGGCAGCCGGACGAGCTCCATCAGCTCGACCGCTCGATCGTGTGCCGTCGCCTTGGACACGTCGGCGTGCAGGTGAATCGCCTCGGTGATCTGGTTGCCGATGCGCAGTGTCGGGTTGAGTGACCGGGCGGGATCCTGGAACACCATCGCGATCTGCTTGCCGCGCACGGCTCGCATCCGGCGCTCCCGCAGGCCGATCAGCTCCTGATCCTCGAACCGGACCGACCCGGTGACGCGCGCGGTCTCTGGAAGCAGCCCGATGATCGCCCGCGAGCTGACCGTCTTGCCGCAGCCGGACTCACCGATCAGCCCGACCGTGCGGCCGCGGGGTACGGCGTAGCTGAGCCCGTCGACGGCGCGCACGACGCTGCCGTGCTGGCGGAAATCGACCCGCAGATCGGTCACCTCGAGCAGGGCCCCGTCGGTGGACAGTCCGGCCTCGCCACCGCCCGCGGGTAGCTCGCCGGGCCCGCTCGCACCCACCCCGTTCGTGCTCATTGCGCGCTCCAGCGAGCGCGCAGGCCCTCGCCGAGCAGGTTGAAGCACACCACGGTGATGAACAGTGCCGCGCTCGGGAGCAGCACGAACTTCGGCTCGGCCGACAGCAGGCCCTGTCCCGACGCGATCATGTTGCCCCAGCTCGGGGTCGGCGGCTGGATCCCCAGACCGAGGAAGGAGAGCGCGCCCTCGAGCACGATCACGATGCCCATGCCGAGCAGCGCGAACGTCATCAGCTCGGGCAGGATGTTGGGCATGATGTGGCGCAGAAGAGTGCGCCAGTGCCGGCTGCCCGACAGGCCGGCGGCGACGATGTAGTTCTGCTCGCGGACGCGCAAGGTCGCGGCCCGGGCGATCCGCGCGAGGGCCGGCACGCTGAAGAAAGACAGGGCCCAGATCGTGTGGACCTCTCCCGGCCCGAGCCGCTCGGCGATCGCCACGGCGAGAACGAGGGCGGGGAAAGCGATCAGCACGTCGAGCACGCGCATGATGACACTGTCGCGCCAGCCGCCCACGTATCCGGCGAACGCGCCGAGCAGACCGCCGACGAGCAGGCCGATGGCGGTAACCGCCATCGAGATCTCGAGCGAGGCGCGGCCGCCGTAGAGCAGGCGCGACCACTCGTCGTTGCCGGTCGCGTCGGTCCCGAGCAGGTGCCCCGGCGAGAAGGACGGCAGGTTCGAGTTGAGGATCGAGCCACCGGTGGGGGACGGGACGGGTCCGATGATGGGCCATAGGAAACACAGGAACAGGATTGCCAGGACGAGGAAGGCGGGTACCCAGATCCCACCGATCGACCGCAGTCGTCCGAACCGCCCGCCCGCGCTCGCCGGCACCAGGCCTGGGCCGAGCGTGGCGGGGTCCATGAGGCCCGGAACGGCGGTTTCAGTCGGGGGTACTGCCATATTTCACCCTCGGGTCGAGTGCCGCGTAGAGCAGGTCAGCGATCAGGTTGGCCAATATCACCATCAGCCCGAACACGAACACCGCGCCCTCGACTACCGGGATGTCGCGGGAGTTGATGGCTGAGAGCAGCGCGTGGCCGATTCCTGGCAGGCCGAAGATCTCCTCGATGATCACGGTCACCCCGAGCAGCGTCCCGAAGTTCAGGGCCACGGCCGTCACCAGCCCGAATACCGAGTTACGCAGCGCGTGGCGGGTGAGCACGCGCCAGGGACTCGCTCCCTTCGCGCGGGCGGTGGTCACGTAGTCCTCGCTCTGGAGCTGCTGGATCAGGTCGGCTCGCAGCTGGCGTGTGTAGAAGCACAGCAGCGACAGGGCGATCGACACCGCCGGCAGGATCAGGTACTTGATGTTGTTGGCGAACCCGTGGTCGGGCGGTACCCAACCGAGCGCGGGAAGCCAATTGAGCTTCACGGCGAAGAAGTAGACGAGGATCAGGGCCAGCACGTAGTTGGCGATCGACAGGCCGGCCATGCTGAACACCATCGCGACACGGTCGAAGATCCCGCCCGGGCGCCGGGCGGAGAGCAGCGCCACCGGGACCGCGATCACGACCGCGATGAGCAACGCGAAGGCGATCAGCTCGAAGGTGACCGGCAGGTCGCTGCCGAGGATCGAGGTGACACTCTGGCCGCTGGCCAGCGAGTGGCCCAGGCTGCCGGTGACCAGGCCGTGCAGCCAGTCGCCGTAACGCGTGAGCAGTGGCTTGTTCAGTCCCAGCTTCGCCGACAGCTGCTGGATCTCCTGGGGTGTCGCGTTGATCCCGAGCAGCTCCTGCGCGGCGTTTCCCGGCAGGTGATTGATGACGATGAAGGTGAGGAAGGTCACTCCCCACAACACCGGTATGGCCACCAGGATGCGGCGGCCCAGGAACCGCAGCATCGGCGAGGCGGCCAGACGGCCGAGCACCCCCGCCCGGGTCCCGAGGCGGGACGCGGGCAGGGGTGCCGACGCAGTGCTACTCATCGTCGGTCACGTCGACGTGTCCGACGGTCACGATGCCGAAACGTCCTCCCACAGAATCTGCGGGTTGACCGACACCGATGCTATCGGGGTGGTCAGGCCGGGCCCGGACACGCCGTGCGCCGCGATGTTGTAACCGGAGATCGGGAACAGGAACGGACCATACGCGTTCTTGGCGATGTAGGCCGCCGCTTGGTCGTACAGCGCCTTACGGGTGGCCGGGTTCACGCTGGCCTGCCCCCCGAGGATCAACTTGTCCAGGTTAGGGTCATGGACGCCGCTGAACGGAGAGGCCGACAGGAAGCGGAAGCCCAGCCCGACGCCGGCGGCCGGGTCCCACGCCCCGGCGGTCTGGAACGCGATCTGCCATTTCTTGGACTCGAACTGCTGGATCAGGCCGGCCAGCGAGTAGAAGTGAATCGACGCGGTAATACCCGCCTGCTTCCACATCTGCTGCATCGCCACCATCATGTTCTGGGTCGCCGACTGAGAGATCGTGAAGTAGTTGATGTTGAGCCCACCGAGCTGCTTGACCAGCGCCTTGGCCTTGGCCAAGTTGTAGGTCAGGTATCCGGGCACGGTCGGCTCGTAGAACAGGCCCGCCGGTGCCGTGAACGACTCCGTCACCGGATAGGCGTCCCCGAACAGCTTCTGATCGAGCAGCGGCGTGTCGGTCGCGTAATAGATCGCCTCGCGAGCCTTGATGTTGTTGAACGGCGGGATCGACGTGTTGAACTGGATGTCGTAGGGCGACGTCGACGGCTCTTTGGTGACGGTGAAATGCGACTGGAAGGAGCTGACCAGCTGTGGCTGACTCATTCCCTCGTAGGCGCCTCCCTGGCCGGCCTGCATCGCCTCCAACGCCGATTCGTCGTTGGCCGTCGTCTTGAAGGTCAGCGAGTTCAGCAACGGATGCCCCGCCTGCCAGTAGTTCGGGTTCTTCTTGAGCACCAGCGTGTTGCTGAGCGTGTCGCTCACCACCGTGAACGGCCCTGCACCCACCGGCTTGAGCTTGAACGCCTGGTCACCCATGCTCTTCAGCGCCGAGGGCGACACGATCCAGGAGAAGTTCGAGTCCTGGAGCTGATCGACGAAGGCGCCGTCCGGAGCTCCCAGGCTCACGGTGACCGTATCGGGACCCGTGGCTTTGATCGACTTGACCACGAACCCGGTCGGCTTACACGTGCACGGTGTTGCCAGGTCACGATTCCAGTTGAACGCCACGGCGGTGGCGTTGAACGGCGTCCCGTCGGAGAACTTGACTCCCGGGCGCACGGTGAAAGTGATCGTCGAACCGCCGTTCGAGAACTTGTATGCGCTGAACAGATCCGGCTGGAGCGTGTTGTTGCTGGTCAGCTCGAACGGCTCGCCGTAGATCGCGTTCATCTGGCTCTGGTCCGACGAGCCGTTGGTGTTATTTGCCGGATCAAGTCCCTCCGGCCAGTCCCCGGCGAAGCCGGCGCTTTCGAGTACGACCAGCGATCCACCTGCCTTCGGTGCTGTGGTCGCCGCGGACGACGTCGATGATGACGACGACGCGGACGTTGCCGACGAAGATGATTTGGAACTACTGCCGCATGCGCTAACGAATGCGGCAACGACGAATAGACAGGCCGCAATTGCTGCAAGCCTGCTGGGACGGATGGCGTCGATCATCCGGGCTCTCCTCGCTTCGTGCAAGCCTTAACCGCCGGCGCGGCCTTTGGTCAGAGGGCGTCCTCGACCGGCAGCACCGCGAGCGATGCTAACGCGATTGTGAACGATCTTGGCCGCAAAAAACCGAGGTGTGCACCCGTGGTCAAGTCCCTTTGCGCTGGAGATCAGACCGACCGCCCTACTTCCGAGGTAAGGGGAGCCTCGAAACCCTACCCGTGAGGTAATCGACGCGCCCGGGCGCGGATGTGATCGTGCCGGCATGAGCACACGAGAACTCACCTATCCACTCGCCTCCCGGCCGGCGCGGGCTGTTCGGGAGAGCCGCTGGTTGCCCTTACCGGTCGTGCTGGCGGGCACGTTCATGGTCGTACTCGACTATTTCATCGTGAATGTCGCCCTGCCGTCGATGCAGTCGCAGCTGAACGCCGGCGACGGCGCGCTCGAGTGGGTCGTCGCCGGGTTCGCCTGCACCTCGGCGATCTTCGTGATCACCGCGGGTCGGCTGGGCGACCGCTTCGGTCGCCGGCGCATGTTCTCCCTCGGGCTCGCGCTGTTCACGCTCGCCTCGGCGGGCTGCGGGGCGGCCGCCACTCCACTCGAGCTGGTGATCGGGCGGCTGTTCCAGGGCGCGGCCACCGCGCTGGTCACGCCCAACGTCCTGTCGCTGATCGGCGTGCTTTACCTCGGCCCCGACCGGCTGCGCGCGCTCACTGCCTACGGGACCGTGATGGGCCTGGCCGCGGTCAGCGGTCAGCTGATCGGCGGGGCGCTGATCGCGGCGAATCCGGCCGGTCTGGGATGGCGCAGCTGCTTTCTGATCAACGTTCCCGTCGGGGTCGCCGCGCTCCTGCTCGCCCCACGGATCATTCCCGAATCCCGCCAGCCCGAGTCGCCACGGATGGACAAGCGCGGGACGGTGCTCGCCACCGCAGCCTTGACCGCGGTCGTGCTGCCCCTGCTCGAGGGCCGTCAGCACGGCTGGCCGGCGTGGACCTGGCTGTCGCTGGCCGCAGCTCCCGCGCTGCTCGCGTGGTTCGTGCTCCACCAGCGCCGCCTCGGGGGCTCAGGTGGCAGCCCGCTGATCGATCTGGAGCTGTTCGGACAGCGGTCGTTCAGCGCGGGCCTGCTGACCCAGCTCTGCTTCTGGGCCGGCCAAGGTTCATTCTTCGTCGTCCTCGCGCTCTACCTCCAGAGCGGACGGGGCTTGAGGCCGCTGAGCGCCGGGCTCGTGTTCACGATCCTGGCCGGCGCCTACGTGGCGGCCTCGATGCGCGCGCCGGCGCTCACCGCGCGGTATGGCCGTGCGACGATCGGCGTCGGCGCGTTGATCCTGGCTGTCGGCCAGGGGCTTTTGCTGGTCGCGGTCGCCGACGTCGGCGTGCGGGGCTCGATCGGGGTGCTGGCTCCCGGGCTGCTGCTGGTCGGCGCCGGCATGGGCCTCGTGCTCGCGCCGCTCGCGTCGACCGTCCTCGAGTCGCTCGCGCCCGAGCGCGCCGGCGCCGCCTCCGGGCTGATGACGACGATCCAGAACGTGGGTAACGCGCTCGGGGTGGCCGTGACCGGAGTGATCTTCTTCGGCGCGCTGCATTCGGGCTACGCGGCGGCGTTCGAGCTCGCGGTTGGTCAGCTCGCCGTCCTGCTGGTCGGGGTCGCGGCACTCACGCGCCTGTTGCCCGGCCGGGTCTGAAACGCTGCGCTCCGTCGTGACATGGACGGGGTGATGGACGCCGAGGCGCGGTTTCGCGCACTATTCAAGGCGACGTATCCGACGGTGGCGCGGTACGCCCGCCACCGGGGCCTTACGGGGCACGACGCCGACGACCTCGTGGCGGCGACCTACGAGGTCGCCTGGCGGCGCCTCGACGTCGTCCCTGCCGGCGAGGGAGCGCTGCCGTGGCTGCTGACGGTGGCGCTCAACCAGCTGCGTAACCACCGGCGCCGGGTGTTGCGCGACCGCGCGCTCGTCGAACGGCTACCTCCGCCCGAGCACACCCCGCCACCGGGCGAGCCGTTCGGAGTCGGGTGGCGAGAGATCCGCCGGGCGCTGGACGCGCTCAGCGAGGACGATCGCGAGCTCGTCCTGCTCGTCGCGTGGGACGGGCTGACTCCGGGACAGGCGGCGAGCGTGCTCGGGCTCACGCCGGCGGCGACGCGGACCCGGCTGCATCGGGCGCGCGCCCGGCTGGCCGATCTGCTGGGCGTGGAACGGCGGGGCGCCGCCCGCGGGACAAAGACGGCCGGGGCTGCTCGAGGACCAAAGACGGCCAGGAGGTCTGGGACATGAGCGATCACCCACTCGAGGACGAGCTGCTGGAGGCGGTGCGCGGCGCCCGCCCGAGGCGTTCCTCCGGGGAGTCGCTGTCGCCGGACGGGGCGGAGGCCCAGGCCGTCCTGGAGCGCGTGCTGAGCGCGCGGCGAGCGCGTCAGCGGCCACGGTCGTTTGCGCGCCGGGCGCTTGGAGGTGTCCCGGGGGCGGCGGCGATCGGAGCTGTCTTGATCGTGGTCGCGGTCGCGGTCGTGTCGTTGCACGGTCGCGCCCCGTCTCGGAAGGCCGGCCTGGTCGGACACGCGGTTCGGGGGGAGATCGTCGACCGGGACGGCCAGGCGCTGGCCGAGCCGGTCCCGGAGGGCATCGGTCACCCGCGAAGGGTGGGCTATCCGGAGGGTGGCTTGCTGGCCCAAGTGCTCGGAACCATGTCGAGTCAGACCGGGCAGTCGGGGCTCGAGGCCTACTACAACGCCGAGCTCAGCAGCGGCGACACGCTGAAGACCTCACTCGACCTCAAGCTGCAGGCCGCCGGGCAACAGGCGCTGCAACGTGCGATCGACGACAACCGGCCGGCCGACGCCGGCGCGTTCGTCGCCCTGGACCCAGACAACGGTCAGGTCTACGCGATGGGCTCGCTCCCGACCTACGACCCCACTCTGAGCAGCCGGGCCGGCACGAATTCGCTGATCAACCGCGCGACCGAGGGCGCCCAGGCGGTCGGATCCGCGTTCGCCCCGATCACCGCGCTCGCCGCGCTCGAGAGCGGGGCGTGGGGGGTGGGCGACACCTACGACGACACCGGCCAGTTCTGCATCGACGGTGAGTGCCGGCGCAACTACGGTGGCGCCGCCCACGGCGTGCTCGACCTGGTCAACGCGATCCGGGTCTCGGACCCCGTGTTCTTCGACAACCTCGGGGCGCTGACCAACTCGGCCGAGCCTCAGGGCGGCGCGATCCAGCGGTGGGCGCGAGCCTTGGGGATCGGGGGCGCCACCGGGATCGATCTGCCGGATGCTGTCTCCGGGACGCTCCCCTCGCTGGCGTGGCAGGCGGAGCGCAACCGCCTCGAGGCCGAGTGCGAGAACGCCACCGGGCCGTTTGCGGGGAAGTCGAGGCATCCGGCCGCTCAGGGGGGATGCGGGATCGCGGTGGTCCCCGAGCAGGGCTGGAGCGTGGGCGACAACATCAACCTCGCGGTCGGTCAGGGCGACGTGCAGGTCAGCCCGGTGCAGCTGGCCGTCGCGTACGCGGCGATCGCCAACGGCGGCACGGTCGTGCGCCCGCACCTGGGGATGGACATCGAGCAACCTGGCGGCGCGGCGGTGCAGACGATCGATCCGGCGCCGGTGCGGGATCTGAACGTCAACTCGCTCTACCTCGACGCGATCCGTGAGGGGTTGCGAGCGGCGTCCTCGCAGCCGGGCGGCACCTCGGCCGACGTGTTCGGTGACTTCCCCGAGCAGGTCTACGGCGAGACCGGCACGGCGCAGTACGTGTCGAGCGCCGGCCGCGCGCAGGACGACGCGTGGTACGCCGGGTTCGTGCCGGCCTCCGCCACCTCGAAGCCGATCGTGGTCGTGGTCACCGTCAGCCGAGGGGGGTTCGGCGACCACGCAGCGGCGCCGGTCGCGCGGCAGATTCTCTCGCAGTGGTTCTTCGGGCGGCCCGGACCGTGGGTAGCCGGGAAGGTCCACACTCTGTGAGCGCTGTCGGGGTTTGGCTAGTGGGGAGCGGGTCGGAGTGCGGGGTGGTTGCCGGATAAGTTCTCACTCGCCCGTGCGCGGGCGGCGAGTGGTGAGTTGTCCGTGCAGGAGCCGGGTGAACCGGCTCATTCACCTGTGCGGGGGGAGGCGAGTGGGAAGTTTATCCGGGTGGGTGGGTCAGCCGTCCGCGCGGCCGATCGGCAGCGGGCCGAAGCTCTGGCTGACCGGCATCAGCTCGAGCACGTTGACGTTCACGTGCTCGGGCTGGAATGTGACCCACTCGACGGCTGCGGCGACGTCCTCCGGGGTGAGCGCGTCGGCGCCTGCGTACAAGGCGGCCGCCCGTTCCTCGTCACCCCCGAACCGGACGACCGAGAACTCGCTTCCCCCCACCAGGCCCGGCTCGATGCACGTGACCCTGACCCGGGTGCCGTGCAGGTCGGCGCGGAGGTTGAGGCTGAATTGGTGAACGAAGGCCTTCGTCCCGCCGTAGACATTGCCGCCCGGGTAGGGGTAGGTGCCGGCGATCGAGCCGAGGTTGACCACGTGACCGCGCCGGCGCTCGACCATCCCGGGCAGGATCGCCCGGGTCGCGTACACGAGCCCCGTGCAGTTCGTGTCGATCATCTGCTGCCAGTTATCGAGGTCGGCGTCCTGGGCCGGCTCGAGGCCGAGGGCCAGGCCCGCGTTGTTGACCAGCACGTCGATGTCGGCGAACGCCGGCGGGAGCGATGACACCAGTTGCTCGATGGCGGATCGGTCCCGCACGTCGAGCCCCGAAATAAAAATCAAATCCTCACCAAACTCGTCGGCCAGCGCGGCGAGTCGGTCAACGCGACGCGCGGTGGCGATCACGCGCACGCCGGCGTCGGCGTAACGGCGCGCGATCGCGGCACCGAAGCCCGAGCTCGCCCCGGTTACGAACGCGACTTGTGGCGGCACCGGGCCATTATCGGTGACCCTGGATCGCGACCGCCTGGTAGAAGGTGCCGCGGTTGTCGAATGGCTGGGCTGGGATCGAGATCGCGCCGGCGCTCGTCGGCACGATCTGGTCGCAGCTCGCCGGCGTCGTCACCGCGCACGTGGTCGGGAGCTGCCAGCCCGACATCGACGAACCGTACTTCGACGTCAGCTCAGCGGCCGCCTGCAGCAGGGTGCTCGACAGCAGCGCCCGGCAGCGCTTCAGCGAGCCGCCGCCGCAGTAGGTGCGGGAGAAGCGCCCCTTGACGGGGCGGCCGAGGACCTGGCGCAGATCCTGCTGGACGTCCATCTCCCAGCCCTCGAAGAAGCCGTTGCCGGTCCCGTCCCGCAGCCCGTCCGGGACGATCGAGTTGAAGTTCGCGTTGATGAAGTTCATCAGCGGGGCACCGACCACCGGCTGGAACTCGGCGCGGACGAGCAGCGGCCACCACGTGTCCATGAGCAGCACCGCGGGGCTGTCGTCGACGATTCCGCTGGCGCTCGTGCTGCGGCGCTGCGCGCCGTTCTGGGCCCAGCCGTTCAGAAGCGCGATCAGCTGCTGGAGCTGCTGGTTGGACCCGCCGTTGCCGAGCACATCGTGCAGGTATGGCCACACCGCCATCCCGCGCAAATCCGAGGTCAGCGACGGCGCGGTGACCATGCCGGTGAGCTTGGCGAGGTCGACCGGGCCGCTGCTCAGGGCCGAGTTCAGGTCGTCCTGGAGCATCGTCGCGCGTACGACCGGACCGCTGGACCAATCGCCGGCGGCCACCCGCCAGCCGTGGGCGATCGCGTTGTTCCAGTTGACCAGGTAGCCCTGGGGCGGATCGATCGACCTGGGGTTGGCGCTGGCCGGCAGCCGGTCGTAGCCGTCGGTGCTCGGATCGAAACCCTTCCAGTTCCACTGCCCAGTGCCCCAGATCGGCAGGTCGGGGTCACTTCCCGTCGCGTGCTCGGGGAACCAGCCGGATTGGTAGACGGCGATGTTGCGGTCGTCCACGTAGAACCAGTTCTCACTGCCGGTATACGGCTGCATCGCCGCGATGAAGGACCGGGGCGAGGTGGGCACGTTCTCGGCCAGGCGCATGAACGCGACGTAGCTCTGGGCCTCGTGGCCGACGGTGGCGGCCGCCATGGCGAGCGCCACCGGCGCCCCGTGCACGGTGGCGAAGCTGCTGATCGGGCCGTGGACGGAGTTCAGCGTGTGCAGCGTGATCGTCTCGGGTGCGGCCGGACTGGTGGGCGACACCGGCGTGTTCTCGACGACGGCGCGGGAGGTGAACGCGATGCACCGGCCCTTGTACACGTAGTGGGTGGAGCTGAAGCTCGGCTTGGAACCGTCGGGGTTACAGAGTTTTTCGGCGAACACGTCCTCGTTGTCGGAGAAGGCCGAGGTGCCCGTCCACGCGAAGTCGATCCCGTGCCCGATCAGCGGATACGGGCTGGCGCCGGGGAACGAGACGCCGCTGACGTTGATCCCGGGCGCGTGCAGCTCGTACTCGAGCAGCACCTCGGGCGTGTAGTAGCCGACCTGGGGCCCCATCACCGCCAGCGCCTGGTCGGTCCCGCTGCGGGCGGCGTCGACGAGCACGGCGTTTGACTCGAGGTGGGGGAGGTGCAGGCCGTCGGTGGCGAGCGATTTCGCCCACGCCGGCAGACGGCTTGAGTTCGCCGCGGCGGAGGCTGCGCCGGCGCCGGCGCCGAGCGGCTCGGTGGCGCCGGTCTGGGCGTTGCGCGCCACCAGCGACCCCGGATCGATCATCGCCACCGAGGCGGAGTTGACCGGGCCGGTCGAGTCCGAGTGGAAGGTCTGTGTCAGCGTGGTCACGGCCTCGGGATCGGCGGCCATCCGCAGGTCGTCGTACACCTTTTGCCCTTCCGAACGTCCGAGCCGGTTTTCGGCCATCCGGAGCGCCTCGGCCTGCTGGGGCTGCTCGCCGCCGAACACCGTGAACTGACCGATGAGGTAGACGCCGATCGCGGCCGAGTCGGCCAGCGTCCACGTCTTCGGGAGGGTCCCCAGCGCGGGGTACTCGGCGGGGAGCTTGGCCGGGTCGATTCGCGTCAGGTCGATGAAGGCGTTGATCCCGTCGACGTACTGGTTCATGTCGCTCAGGGTCTGGGCGCCCTCGGTCCCCATCGTGCGCGGCAGCGCGTCCATCTCGCTGGTCAGCTGCTGCGATGACTCGTCCTGGACGCCGAGCTGCGTGCTGTCCTCGGGCACCGCGCTCGGGCCCAGCAGCTCGGCCATCGTGCCCTCGGCCGTATGCCGGAGCACGTCCATCAGGAACAGCCGGTCTTCGGCGGTGACGTAGCCGGCGGCCCACATTCCCTCGGCGCGCGTGTCGGCGTAGATCCGGGGGACTTCGTAGGGAGCTTGGCGGACGATGAGCACTCCCGGCTCTGGCGTCTCCACGGCCGGCGGCGAACCGGTCAGCGCGGTGCTCGCGCTCGACGCCTCGATCGTGGCCAGCTGGCTCGCGCTGGGCTCGGGCGCGAAGTCCGAGTCCTTGTAGTAGGTGTCGAGGTCGGCGTCGGTGAAGCCCGGCCAGGCCTGCTCGAGTCCCTCGTACATCTGATCCTGGCTGAGGTCCGCCGCGGGCACCGTCCCGTTGGCCTCAAACAGCGCCAGGTCCTGGTCGGAGGTTCCCTCTCCCTCGCCGAACGCGAGCACGGAGTGAAAGCCGTCGAAGATCTGTTGTGGCGGCGATCCGCTCGCGGTGCCTTGCTCGAGTACTCCGGTTGCGGTCTGGAGCACTCCGCCGGCGGGGTTGTGCTGGAGTATCCCGGTGACCGTCCCCGTCCCCGGTAGTGACGGCAAATTCGGGACGGTGGCGCCGGCCGCCGCGGGGAGGGCGAGGGCCACAAGAGAGGCCAGCACTGCGGCGCACCGGATCAAGGTTCGCCGCAAGCTACTGGGCTGACTGCGGGCGCGCGCCAGTTGCTGGCGGTGCGGGAGGCGGCTAACTGTCGAAGCCGAGACCGAGGCGGTCGAGGGCTCTCAGCCAGACGCCGCGCCGCCCTTGGTTCCGATCGGCCGCGGCCAGGCGGTTGCGGGTGAGCTGGATGACCGCGGTGCGCAGCGGCTCGGGCGGGAACGGGAGCGGGCGGTGGCGCACCATGGTCAGGGCGGTGGCCTCCGTGGCGCGCCCGTCCAGCAGGTCGAGCGCCACCCGGCCGCCGAACCGGCTGGCGCCCACGCCGAGGCCGGTGTAGCCGAGCGCGTAGACCACCCGCCCACTCAGCGCCCGGCCGAAGAAGACCGAGAAGCGGCTGCAAGTGTCGATCGCGCCGCCCCAGCGGTGGGTGAAGCGCACGCCCTCGAGCTGGGGAAAGGTGGTGAAGAAGTGCTGGGAGAGGCGGGCGAACGTCGCGTCGTGGTCGTCGAGCTGAGGACCGACCGGGCCGCCGTAGCGATACACGGCGTCGTACCCGCCCCACAGGATCCGGCCGTCGGCGGTCGGGCGGTAGTAGTGAAACTGGTTGCCCATGTCGCTGATGCCCTGGCGGTGGCGCCACCCGATCCTGTCGAGCTCGAGTGGCTCGGTGACCAGCACGTAGTCGTAGATCGGCGCGACGTACCGGCGGATCGCGGTCACGAGCGGTGGGTAGGCACTCGTGGCCAGCAGGGCCCCGCGGGCGTTGACCATCCCGCCCTCGGTGATCACGGAGACCCGACCTCGGAGCTCACGGACCGGCGTGTGCTCATGGATCCGGACACCGGCGCGGGTGGCCGTCGTACGGAGCCCGTCGACCAGCTTGCCGGGGTTCACGAGCGCGGAGCCCGTTCGCGTCCAGAGTCCACCAAGGAACAGCGGGGAATCGATCTCCGCGTGGACGCCCTCCCGGTCGAGCAGCTCGACGCGGTGACCGAACCGCCGCGCCAGCTCCGCCTCGTCAGGCAGTTCGGCGAGCTCGTGGGGCTCGAGCGCGACGAGGAGATCGCCGGTCCGCTCGAGCTCGGCGTCGATCGACAGTTCCTGCACGTCGCGTGCGAGGCCCTCGAAGTTCTCGAGCCCCAGCCGCTCGAGCCGATCGATCTCGTCCGGGAAGCGGCTCAGGCCGTTGCTCGTCCCGTGGGTGAGCGAGGCCTCGAGGAAGCCGCCGTTGCGGCCGCTGGCGCCGTTCCCGCAGCGGGTCGCCTCGAGCAGCACGACGTCCCGGGTCGGGTCAAGCTGCTTGGCGTACAGGGCGGCCCACAGTCCCGTGAAGCCGCCACCGACGATGCACAGGTCGGTCTCGATGACCTCCTCCAGGGGCGGATGGGGTGGGCGCTCCGGGAGGCTCTCCAACCAGAACGACCGCGGCGTGGCGTCCGCGTAGGCGGCTCGTTGCGCGGTGGTGGGGGGCGACGAAGGCCAGGGCGATGCCAAGGCCCGATCTTAGGGGTGGCGGGCCAGCCCGCGCAGGACCGCGTCTGCGTCCCGATGCGCAGCGCGCAGGCCGACCCCGACCAGGTCGAGCCGGTCGGTCGCCACCGCGCGGACCGCCGCCCGGTTGTCCTCGTCGTTGCCGGTGGCGAACATCTCGCGCGTGTAGATCGCGATCGGCACCTCACGGCGAGCCGCCCGCTCATGCACGGTCTTCAGCTTCTCGGCGCTCGCCTCGAACACGAGCACCGGCTGCACGAGCATCGGCAGGTAGCGCCGGTCGTCACCGTCGACGTAGTCCTCGCCGATCGCGCCGGCGCCGGCGCTCGCGGTGACGCTGCTCATGAGAAAGGCGGTGACGTTCAGTCGCTGCCAGGCGGCGAGGTCGTCGCGCACGACGACGGCGACCTTCGTGTCGAACTGTCCCACGCCCATGACACGAATGGTCGCGAATGGTCGCGCGTCTGTCTTGAACGTTATTGCGCGCGCGCGTACCGGCCGGGACTCACCCCGACCGCGCGCTTGAACACGCGGTTCAGGTGCGGCTGATCGGCGAAGCCGCACTCGGCGGCGACCTCGGCGGGGGACCCGCCCCCCGACAGCAGCTGACGCGCCCGCTCGATCCGCAGGTTGGTCTGGAACGCGTGGGGCGTGATGCCGTTCTGCTCGCGGAATCGCCGTACGAGCTCGAATCGGCTGAGCCCGGCCACGCTCGCCAACTCGGCCAGGCTGACCCGCTCGTCCCAGCGCTCGCGCAGGTGCTCGCGCGCGAGGCGCACCGGCGCATGCTCGGCATGCGTGCGCCCGCGCTCGGGCGGACCGGGCCGCAAATGCGGCCGCAGGGCGCCGACGGCGCCGAGCACCGCCTCCTCGATGGCCAGGCTTCTGGCCGGCTCGGTGATCAATGCGGTGTGGGCGTGTTCAAGCGCGGCGCGGAGCGCAACGTCGCAGAACACCACCCAGCGGGCCGCACGGGGCGGGCTGCCGTCGCTCTGCGCCCAGTCGTGGATGATGCTCGGCTCGATGTAGAGCACCTTGTAGGCCCAGCCCTCGGGGACGTCGGCCATGCCGGTGTGGACCGCGTCGGGCTCGAGCACGAACAGCTCGCCCTGCGCGGCTCGCTGCCGGGTGGCGTCCAGCGAGAACCGGGCCGCGCCGCGCTCGACCATCGCCACCGTCCAGGTGGGGTGCGAATGCGGCCGGTAGGCGTGCTGCACGAAGCGCGCGTGCAACGCCTCGATCCCGTTTAGGCCAGGGGGCCGGAAGTAAGTGGAGTACTCGGTGGGCGTGCCCTCAGGTTATTCCTCGCCGCTATCCTCGACCCGCGCTATGTCGATCAGCACTAACCAACTCAAGAGCGGCAACCACGTCGAGGTGGACGGGACCATTTACAAGGTGATCGAGTTCCAGCACGTCAACCCCGGCAAGGGCGCGGCTTTCGTCCGCACCAAGCTCCGCAGGGCGAGCGACGGCAACGTCATCGACAAGACCTTCCGCGCCGGCGAGAAGCTGCGCTCGGTCCGCAGCGAGGGCAGGGCCATGCAGTTCCTGTACGCGGACGGCGACGGCGCCCACTTCATGAACACCGAAACATACGACCAGATCGCGCTGCCCACGGACGCGCTCAAGGACTCGCTGAAGTGGATCAAGGCCGGCGACCAGGTGGACGTGCTGTTCCTCGACGACGAGCCAAGCGACGTTCAGATCCCCGGCTCCGTCGATCTCGAGGTAACTGAGACCGAGCCGGGGTTGCGTGGCGACACCGCGTCGGGTGGCGGGACCAAGCCGGCGACGCTCGAGACCGGCGTGGTGGTCCAGGTTCCGCTGTTCATCTCCGAGGGCGAGACGATCCGCGTGGACACCCGCGACGGGAGATACCTGTCGCGCGCCTAGGCTGTTAGCCGTGGAGATCGTCTACGGCAAGCATTCGGTTCGGGCCGTCTTCCTGACCCGCCCACAAGACGTGAAGCGGCTCATCCTCGGCGGCAAGCCGTCGTATCACGAGGAGACGGTGGCGTCGGCCCGGCGGGCCGGGGTCGAGCCCGAGTTCGTCGCATGGCCCGAGTTCCGCCGTCTCACCGGCCTGACCGACGACGACAAGCACCAGGGCGTGTGCGTCTTCACCAAGCCGCGGCGGATCTTCGGCGAGCACGAGCTCGACCGCCTCGCGCAGAGGCGGCTTGTCGTTGCGCTGGATCAGATCTCGGACCCGCAGAACCTCGGCGCCGTACTGCGCAGTGCCGCGTTCTTTGGCGCCGACGCGATCCTGGTGCTCAAAAACCGCTCCGCCGAGGTGACGCCCAAAGTGGCGCGGATCGCCGTGGGGGGCGCTGAGTTCGTCGACGTTTACCGGGTCATCAATCTGGCGCGGAGCCTCGACACGCTGCGCGAGCTCGGGTACTGGGTCTACGGACTGGACGAGCGCGGCGAGGCGACGCTCGGTGACACCGAGTTCGATCGGCAATCGGTGCTCGTGGTGGGCGCCGAAGGGCAGGGGTTGCGCCAGCGGACACGCACGAAGTGCGATGCGCTTGTCCGGATCCCGGGCGGCCGTGAGGGAGTCGAGAGCCTGAACGCGGGCGTGGCGACCGCGATCGCGCTGGCCGGGATATCGGCCAGCCACGCTCTGACTCACCACGATTAATTTCACCGAGCCCTTGTAATTGTCCGCACGCTGGGTTACCCTGGTCGTGCAGCAAGGAGAACGCATGATGATGACCTACTCGATCACAAACCTCCGCCACATGGCCCCGCGGTGCACGTTTGCCCCGTCGACGGCGCGCGTGTTCGACCAGGCCAACGCTAACGGAGATGTCACCCTCGCTCGGAGGTATGGGCGCTAAATCCAGCGCACATACGAACGAATGCGAGGGCGATCCGAATGGGTCGCCCTTTTTTGTTGCGTTGGTGACGTCTCAGACTGACTTACACAACGGCGTGCATAGTGACATGCACGCCGCGCTGGTCGGTGGCTGAACGCCACCGAGTAACACACACAAACACACTCACAGTTCAAAAGGAGGACCTCCCATGAGAGGAGAGTCGCGGGCGGCTAGCGCACGGCTGCCCGGAGTCGCGCCGGCTCGGCGATGGTCGGCCCAGGCCGAGCAGGTGAAGCAGTGGCGGCGCGAACGCCGTCAGGAGAGAGCCGAAGCGATCGTCCGCATGCACGCGGAACAACGGTCCGCGCCGCGGCCGCGTCGGCCCGAGCGGGCGGCCTAATGGTCTTAGGCCGTCCGCTCGGCGGCGGGGTCGCCGAGCTGGTACATCTTCCAACCGAGCTCGGCGGCGCTCGCCCGGAGGCGACGCAGCTGCCTGAGCTTCTCGAGTTTCCACTCCCACCTCGGGTCGGTGTCGTCGACGATCGGCGTACCGCGCCCGAGGTCGGTGGAGTGGAAATCAAGTCCACGACCCCGGAGCACGACTCGCTGCGCGAGTTCGGGAGGGACGCTCCCCATCAGCTGGACCAGGCGTTCGTCGAGGATCGTGGCAGCAAGATCGCCGTGCACGAGCAGCCGGCGAAGGCAGCTCGTGACACGAGGCTCGAGGATCGAATCGGTGTTGGTGGCCAGCTCGCACTCATCGCCGCACATGAGTGCCTGGACGTGGCCGTCGTGGACCTCGACCACGAGCACGTACGTGTCCGGGACGCGATCGGCGCGCGCGATCCAGATCTCTCCTACTCCGGGTTGTTCCCCTGCCATCGCCTTCCTTAGCCCTCGTGTACGTTGCCGACGGAGCAGGTCCCGGAGCCCGCGTCTCGGAGAACAACGGGAACGCGCCCGGGGACTTTTGCGTCGAGGATGGGAGCCGGCGTGGTAAACCACTGGCAGTGGCCACCGAGGCGCTCACGCCGAACCGCACGATCACCGCTCCGCGCCCGGCTCCAATGGAGCAGCGGCTGTTTGGGCGGATCGCCGATGACGTGCGGCGCGAGCGGCGGGTGCGCCGGCGCGCCCCCCTTCCCGAAGGCAGCACGGCATTCAGCTGGTCGCACACCCGCGCGATCATCGCCGACCCGCTGACGCTGCTGCTCGAGCACGAGCGGCGATTTGGGCCCGTGTTCACGATTCGCCTCCTCCACGAGCCGGTCGTGTGGGCGATCGGCGCCGAGGCGAACCACCAGATCCTGGTCAGCGAGTTCGACGCCTTCCAGTGGCGCGAGGGTCGGTTCGCGGATCTGTGGCCGCTGCTCGGCGACGGGTTGCTCAACAGCGACGGGCCCTATCACCGCGAGTTCCGGATGCTGATGCTGCCGGCGTTCCATCGCGAGTACATCGAGCGGGTCGCGGAGACGATGGTCGAGGAGGCGGTGGCCGCCGCCGAACGGCTGCAGGACGGGCAGGTCGTTGAGATGTATCGCTGGGTGCGCGAGCTCGCGATGCGGATCGCACTGCGCGGGCTGCTCGGGCTCGACGCCACCGGTGGACGCGAGCGAGCGCTGGCCGCGGCGTTCGAGGCCTCGCTCGCCATTCACGGCGAGCCCGTCCTCATGCAGATGCTCCCAGTGCCGCGCGGGCCGCTTCGACGCGCGATCGCCGCGCGTCACGCGCTCGACGCCCTGGTGCGCGCCGAGATCGACGAGCGCCGCCGGCGCGGCGACCCCGGAAAGGGCGTGCTCGGACTGCTGCTCGCCGCCACCGATGATGCGGGCGCGCCGATCCCGGCCGGTGTCGTCCGCGACCAGGCGGTCACGCTCCTGTTCGCCGGGCACGACACGACGACCACCACGTTCACCTTCCTCGCCTACGAACTGGGCCAAAACCCCGCCGCGCGAGGCGCCGTCGAGCAGGAGCTCGAGCACGCGGTGGACAGGGGCCGCGGTCCCGCCCCCGCTCAGCTCGACGGTCAGGCCCTGCCGGTGCTCGAGCGGGCCCTGAAGGAGACGCTCCGGTGCTACCCGGCGGCGTGGGTGGGACCGCGGCGTACGACGCGCGACGTGACCCTCGCGGGCGTGGCGGTACCCGGAGAGATCGGCGTCCACTACTCCTCCTGGGTCACCCACCACCTGCCCCAGCTGTATCCCGATCCGTTCCGGTTCGACCCCGACCGCTTCCTGCCCGAACGAGAGGCGGCCCTCCCGCGCGGCGCCTACATCCCGTTCGGAGGCGGCTCGCGGATGTGCCTGGGCAAGCGCTTCGGCGAGTACGAGCTGCGCGCGCTGGCTGCGGTGCTGCTCACGAGGGTCCGGTTCGACCCTTGCTCACCCGAGCCACCGACGGTCGTGACCACCCCGACGCTCGGGCCGAAGGGTGGCCTGCGCTTCGTGGTCCGGGCCCGCTGAGGCCGGCTCTCCACGCCCGGTCCCTATGGTGGGAGCTAAGACCGGTACCGCGAACGAACTGGAGCAGTGATGAAGACACGCAAGCTTGGATCGCTCGAGGTCTCAGAGCTCGGACTCGGATGTATGGGGATGTCGGCCTTCTACGGCTCGTCGGACGAGGAGGAGGCGGTCGCCACCATCCGGCGCGCGCTCGAGCTGGGCATCAACTTCCTGGACACCGCCCAGCTTTACGGCCCGCTGACGAACGAGGAGCTGGTCGGTCGCGCGATCAGCGGCCGGCGCGAGCAGTACGTGATCGCCACCAAGTTCGGCCGCCGGATGGACAACGCGGTCGCGGGCGACATGTCGACGGTCGGGCA
>DATJUA010000038.1:0-55142 GCA_035502815.1 Solirubrobacteraceae bacterium | reverse complement strand
GGGCTGATCTGGGGCCTGCGCCGCCCCCGCGACGGCGTGGCTCTAGTCACGCGGGCGACGGAGTGGTGGGACGAGCCCGGTTGGCGGCGCCGGCTCACGCCGCTCCGGGTGCGGGGCCTCGCGACGACCATCGACTCCCGCACCGCCGCGGCGGCATCCGGGGAGGCACTCGCCGACGACGCCCTCGAGCCTGAGGTGCGGCGCCAGGTCGAAGTCGTCCATGCCACCCACCTGTTCGGTGCTGGCCAAGTCGGCACTGCCTGTGAGCTGCTCGCCCGCCTGCGGCCGCCGATACCTCTGCGCGACGAGGTCGACGAACTCGCGATGGTCGCCTCCTCGATCGCCGGGATCGAGTCGGGGTGGGCGATCGACGAGGTCGAGCGCTTTATGCGCCGCACGCTCAGGGAGGCGATCCGCACGTACGACGAATTGGCCGCGGGCGTCAGCGCGACCACGCTGGGTGGACTATGCCTGCTGCGGGGCCGGTACGTAGACGCGGCGCGCTGGCTCAGGGAAGGGATTCTGCACCTCGAGTACCACGACCCGTTTTCGACCGTCAAGTGCTGCCATGCCCTGGTCGCCGGCGTCGCGTACTTCCTTGGCGATCGGGAGGGTGTGGCCGCGGCGATGGAGCGCTGCCGGACGACGATCACCGGCGAGCTGCTCGACACCGAACGCGCGTATGTGGTTCGCGGCGAGGCGTGGCTCGCGATGGTGCGGGGCGATCCGCCCCGGGCGCAGCGACTGCTGTTGGAGGGCGCGGACGGGTACACCCGCGCTCCTCTATACGCCGCGCAGCTCTACCACGAGGCGATGCGCGCCGGAGCGCCGCCACGCCGAGTCCACCCGCCGCTGGCGGCCCTGCGCGGCAAGTGCGACGCGCGCCTGGTCGTGGCCTACATGGACGACGCGGCCGCCAGGGCGGGGGGAGATGGCAAGGCCGTGCTGACCTGCGCGGACGAATTCGAAGACATCGGCGCGCTTCGCCACGCCTCGGAGTGCGCCGCCGCGGCCGCCGAGATCTTCGCGCAGGACGGCCGCCACGACTCCGCGCGGCGGGCCGCGGCCCGCTCCGGCGAGCTGCACAGCCGGTGCCAGGGCGGATTCGCGCCCGAGATTCGCGGTCTCGAGCCTGATGCCTTCAGTCTCACCAACCGGGAGAGACAGCTTGTGGAGCTGGCGGCGCAGGGGTTGTCCAACGCGGAGATCGCCGACCAGTTCGTGCTCTCGGTGCGCACCGTCGAGTCACACCTGTACCGAGCGATGCAGAAGCTCGGGGTGACGGATCGCCGCGATCTCCGAACTGGCCTCCCGTAGGGCGGGCGGGGACGGGTGGGTGGGACCTGGTCATTGAGGCTTGCTCGAAAGCGTGAGGCTCACCGTATGAGCCTGACGGCCTCGCACGAAGTCGACTCCAAGCTCTTGGCCTGGACGGTGCTGGCGGAGCGTTACGTAAATGTCCTCGACGTTCTCAAGCTTCCGGCCCCCGAGCGAGGTGAGCACGTCGCCGGGCTCGATGCCAGCCCGAGCCGCGGGACCGGCGGGCGTGACCCCGTAAACCAGCACGCCGGTCGACTCGTCTACGCCGAACTCGCGGGCGACCTCAGCGGTGAGCTGCGCGGGCTGAATCCCGATGAAGGCATGCTCGACCCGTCCCTTCTCGAGCAGCTGATCGGCCACGCTGACCGCGGTGGCCGCGGGAATGGCAAAGCCGATGGCCACCGCTCCCTGCTGCGGCGGGATGTAGGCATCGGTTATCCCGATCACCTTGCCCTGCGCATCGACGACGGCGCCACCTGAGTTACCCGGCGAGATGGGCGCGTCGGTCTGGAGCAGGTCGACCAGTGCGGGGCTCTCCTGCGAGGAGCCGGGGATCGAGCGATGCAGCCCGGAGACGATCCCGGCCGTCACCGTATTGGCGAATCCGAGCGGGCTGCCGAGCACGACGTCCGGCGCTCCGACTTGGGGCAGGGCGGTCTGGAAGCTAGCGCTCGGAAGGTTCTTGCGCTGCACGCGGACGAGCGCCAGATCGGTGTCGGCGTCCTCAGCGATCACCATGCCCGCATCTCGCGAGCCGTCGGCGAATGCGATCTGCACGTCCTTGTTGCCCCGGACGACGTGCTCGTTGGTGAGAATGACCCCATCGGAGCGATAGATCACGCCGCTGCCCACGCCCCCGTTCGAGGTCAGCACGGTCACCACATCAGGCTCGACCTGGTCGACGATCCGCGGGATGTAACTCCCGGTGGTGACGGACCCGACCGGTGATTCACCTGTCGGGGTCGAGGTCACCTTCGACGCCGAGCCGCAGCCGGCCAGCGCACCCGCGCCAACCAGCAGCGTCAGCAGCGCCGCCGTGGTGGCAAAGATCTGTCTTGCGCGTCTGGATGCTCCAGTCTGCTTGCTCACGATCGCTCCATCGGTTCGAGTTGTCGGGCCACCCTAGGCGGGCGTGCCACGCGCGTCCTCAGTAGCGGATACTGCAGTTCGCCGCGCTCACTACTGCGCCCCGGCGATCCGATCGATTCAGTGGGCACCGCTGGGCAGGAGGTGCGATCGGGTGCGTTCGTCGTCGAGGGCACCGGCGCCTACCGGGTCACCGCGGTCGGGGGGGCTTCGCGGCGCGCATCACCGGCGCGGCACGGAGATTTCGCCACCCGCGCTCGCCGCTCGAGCGGGCCGTCAACCGCCTGCTCTACGTGACGGTGGGGCTGGTGCTCGGGCTCGGCGCCGTGCTCGGCTACTCGCTGTACCACCGCGCGGTCCCGCTCCACACGGCGGTGGCCACCTCGAGCGCCGGGATCGTCACGCTGATCCCGGACGGCCTGGTGGTGCTGCTCAGTGTCAGTTACGCCACGGTGCTCGACCTCGGCGCTTTCGTTGAGCGTCGTCCGCACGCCGGCTTGTTCGAGAAGACGGAAGTCAGACGAGCATGCCTCGCGCGTACTGTGTCACCCGATCGGCGGGCTGAGCGAGTGACTGCCCGCCACCGAACCGCTACTGCTCGCCTCGGTCGCATCCGTGCGTTCGGCAACAGCCTCGTCGACCGTGCGATTGATGTAGCCGATCAGCTCTGGCGAGATGCGGTCGAGTCGCTTGTGGTCGTACCAGAGCGTTGCTGCGAGTCCGAGCGCGGCCCAGAACAGGACCTCGCAGGCGAGCACGGTGAGCGATGTGGTTAGGCCGGCGTCGCCGCGGGCACCGAAATAGAGGATTGCGCGCGTTCCGAGGAGCGTGTTGCGCAATGGCTCGACGTGTCCGACGGTTCGGAAGAACCCGGGGAGGGCTTGGATCGGGACCGAACCGCCCGAGGATGCGAGCGACAGGTAGAGGAGGAGGAGCATCGCCAGCAGCTGACCGATCGAGCCGAAGGCGGCGAGTAGCGCAAGCGTGCCGAGCGCGATCATCACTGCGGCGAGGCTGAGCAGCCCCCACAACGCGATGACGTTGGGGGCGTACATGCCGAGCAAGCCGACTGTGACGAGCACGACGACACCGGCCAGAATGGGGACGCCCAAGGTGGCGATCGCCGACTTGACGAGAAACGTCTGGGTGCGATTGATCGGCACCGGGCGGCGTTGGGTGAAATGGGTTCGCGTCTGCGATGACGCGTAGCCGAGCGCGCTGTCCACGGATGAGTTGATCAGCGTCGCGCCGACGAAGCCGGCAATCAGGCCCAGAAGGGCGATGTAGAAGGCCGAAAGGCCGAGAGCCGAGTGGTCGGGCAGCGGGCGGTACGTGGTGCTCGTCAGCGCGATCGGGTTTTCCACTCGGCTGGCCAGCACCGGATTGTCTTTGCTCGCCGGGGTAGCGACCGCCGAGAGGTGCCGGCCGATCTGCGGCGAGATCTTGGCGATGGCCGGGGTGAGCACCCCACTGGCCAGGCTCACCCCCAGGCTGCCCAGGCGGTTGTTCTCTTGGAGCTCCACCGCCGCGGTCGCGGGGGGCGTGGCGCCGGGGGTGTGAATTCCGGCGGCGAGCAGCGCCGAGCGGGTGAGCGTCGCCGGGATCACAAGCGTCGCGTACGCGCCGGCTTTGTCCATCTCGGCGTCGGCCCGCCGCGACGTGACTTGCGTCAGGTTCAAACGGCTGGTCACCGCCGAGGAGTGCTCGAGCGTGCTGGCGAGGCTTGCGCCGAAGTTCATGTGGTGTCCGTCGACGACGGCGCCCGAGTCCTGATCGACGATCATCACAGGGAGCCCGCGTAGATGGCCGGTCGGGTTGACGACCGAGCCGAAGTAGACCGTCGCCATCAGCGCGGCGAACACGCTCGCGGTGAGGATCGGAACGATCCAGATCTTCCTGCTGCGCAGGATCTGCCTGGCCCGCACGTACAGCCGCGGGCTCGACGAGGGTGTCGATGTGCTCATCGCAGAAAACCCTTCAGCAACTGCTCGGTCATGTCGTCCCCTTCGTTTCTATTAGCGCGCTGTGGCAGCGCGGCCCGGTATGTGTGCGAACAGCATCCTGCCGGGGTCATCGCACGTCCTCCGTAGCCGACTACGTAACTTGACGGTCGAGCACACTGAGACTGACCTGCGGCTCAAAGATCGCCGCGGTTGCCGATCCCGAGTTTCTGCATCGCCTGGTGCATGTGCGACTCGATGGTTCGCTTGGAGAGCACCAGGCGCTCGGCGATCTCGCCGTTGGACAGGCCGGTCCTGGCAAGCTCGACGACCTCGGCCTCGCGCGGGGTCAGCTCGATCGCGTCGGCGTCTAGACCGCGAATCACCGGGCGTGGTCTGGCTTGCCCGGCGATGTGTAGCTCGCGGCTTCGGGTTGCCGCGCGTCGCGCGGAGTCGCTCCGGCCCGCTTCGACGAATACCTCGGCGGCATCGGCGGCCGCTTCGGACGCATAGAGCAGGGCGCCTATCTCCTGGAAATGGGCTGAGGTCTTGAGCAGCCCGGGAGCGTGGTGGGCGGCGAGATGCGTTGCGTGCGACGCTTTGGCGGCCAGCATGCGGGCTTGACAGCCGTCGCTGAGCTCGGTCAGCTGCGCTGCGATGTGATCGGCCGGTTCGCCCGCGCGCATCGCCTCGTAAAGGAGCCGGCCGGCATAGAGCGGGAGTTGCCGGTGTTCGGTGGCGACGTCGATCAGGATGCCCCGCCCCCGGGTAGTTACGCCATGGGCGATGGCCACCCAGGCCGTGGCCGCTCGCAAGGCGCGGGATTGGATTCCGTGGGGATCGGAGCCCAGCGCGAGGGCGCGGCAGCGGGCGAAGGCCGCGTCGGCGGCCGCCTCGTCACGTGTGCAGGCAGCCCTCCAAGCTTGCGAGTCGAAGGTGATCGCCAGCAGTCCAATCGGATCGTGTTGCTCCTGATGCAGCTGGGCCTCCGCGAGCCAGCGGCCGGCATCGACGAAGCGACCCTCGATCAGGCGCCGATGGGCGAGGGCAAGTGAAGCCAGACCCGCCGCGCCGTGGTCACCGAGCGCGGACGCCTTCTTCATCGTGACGTTCGCCCAGCGCTCTAGCTCGTCCAGCCCCTCGCCCGTATCGGCTGTCGCGGCCACATAGGCGGAGAGGACGACTTCGTCCGTTTCGTCTCGCAGCGGCGGCCTGTGCCGCAGGCGGCGCGCTAGCGCGTCGGCCTCGCGCCCGCGACCGTTGTAGTAGAGCATCGCCAGCTTTACCGCCTCCAGTCGGCGCCGACTGTCGGGGTCCAGCTTCCTGTCGTCGATCAGCACCGAGATCTGCGACAGGATGTCGTTTCGATCCTCGACCGATCCCCACACGGTGCCCCACAGGCGCCACCGAGCCAGGCGCGCCCGCCATCGTTCGTCGTCCGGCCACGACCGCTGCCAACGCCGCAGCAGGTCGCTGAGCTCGTCGGTGCGCATCAGACCAGCGTGGAGAACCGAGGTTTGTTGCACCAGGTACGCGACGGCGGCCTCCTGGGTCTTGATGCTGCTCTCGGCGGCCGTGAGCACCTCTTTGGCTCGTTCGGGCTGGTTGCGAATTGAGTGTGAGCGCGCCAGCACCAACGCGGCCTCGACTCCGGCCCCGGCCTCGACGGCCTGCTCGGCGAGCTGACCGGCGAGCTCGGGATCACCGCTGAGGTTCGCCGCACGCGCGGCATCCAGCAGGGTTGCCTTGGGCACGCGCTCGCCGGCGTCGGTTAGCCAACGCGCCACTCGCAGCGCACGGTCGGGGGAGAGCTGGTCCTGGGACTGCACCGTCTCGGCCAGCCGCAGGCGGGCGCGATTTCCACGCAGGCTCCCAAGCGATGCGCGGACCGTCTCGGCGTACAGCGGATGCGCCAGTCGTATCTCAGCGTGGCGTCCCGAGCCCTCGATCGCAATCAGCCCGCGCTCCTCGAGCGCGGTGAGCCGACCCTGCCCAACCATCTCGGCGAGCTCCGCTATCTGTAGCGGCTCGCCCAAGGCGAGCAGCTCGAGCGTCTCCCGCTCGCCATCGCTGACGCCCGCTAGGCGCTCATCGACGATTTCGCTCAGCGAGCTGGTGATGGGGAGCGGTGCCCGCTGCCGCCACAGCCCATCGCGCCGCTCGAGGGCGTCGCTTGCCAGCGCGCCGAGCACAAGCTCACGGACATACAGTGGGTTGCCGCCGCTGGTCTCGCAGATCCAGCTTCTCACCCGCTGCTCAACCGGCCCGCCCAGCATCGCCTCGAGCAGCCGCTCCGTGTCAGCCTGACCGAGATAACCCAGCTCGAGCCGCGGCGACTCCAGATCCTTCCACAGCGACACGATCGCGTCCGGACACGGCTCGTCGCTCCGAACCGTCGCGACCACGAACGCGGCGGAACTGGTGGCAAGGTGCAGAACCAGAGCCGCCGAGGTCGGGTCGAGCAGCTGCCCGTCATCGACGCCGATCACCATCTGACCGGCGCCCGCACTTTCCCGCAGCGCCTGAGTGCTGCGTCGCAACAGCTCGAACCGATCCTCGGAACGTACCTCCACCGGGATCACGGCGGCGAACGCCCCCAACGGCACGCTCGCGGCGCTCCTGGTGGCTTGCGCCCAGGCGGCGTGGGCGCCGTCCCGGTCTGCTCTTTCCAGCGCCTCGCGCGCCAGCCGAGACTTGCCCACGCCCGCGTCTCCCTGCAGCACGAAGGCTCTCGAACCGGCGGCACGAGCATCCGCGATCCGCGCGAGCTCTGGCTCACGTCCGATTACCGGCCAAGCTGGCACGGGAAAACGCCGTGACCGCTCCTCGGCAGGCGCATCACCCTGGCCGTCGAGTGCACCTGATCCGCGCCGAGTGGGCAAGCTCCCTAGCGGCGGCGCGGGCTCACGCGTCTGCCATTCCAGCATCTCATCGTCCGACTGGCCGGGTGCTCAGCGAATCTTGCGTCCCGCCTGGCCGCGACCGGCTCCCCAATGCCGGTGGCGTCTGGGCGGAAGGGACCGGGGTCAGACGGCCGCGAGGGTCGCTTCGGGCGCGAGCGCTTCGCGCATGCGCACCTCGGTCTCATTGTCCAGCGCGATCTCGATGATCCCGGCGCCGTAGGGGTGGAGTCGCGCAACGCGTTGTAGGGCTTTCGCGCGAGCAGGATCAGCGCCGCCCCGCCTGAGATGACACTGCTGCCGAGTCGTTTCCGGAACGGATCATCGATCCCGGCGTCGTCCGGCCCGCCCCGCGCCGTACCGGCCGCCAGCCCGATCAGCGGCACGATGAGCGGCAGATCTATCACACCGCCCACGGACCCCGCCGTCGGCGGCGCAACGGTCGGGATAACCATCGCGACGAGATCGTTCGTCGAATTCGGTTGGTCGATGGTTGGCGTCCCCGACGCTCGCCGTGCGGGATCGACTTGCTCGGTGCCGCGCTGTCCGGCAAGGCAGCTCGTCTCCATGCGAGCAGGATCTCTCCTCGGCGAGCTGCTGTCGTCAGTAGCCAATTACTGATCTCGGCGAAATGCGCTTACTGAAGACGCGTCTCGCGCCACCGAGTCTTCATGGGCGCGTTGGTCGCGAGCCAACCGA
The DNA here is from genome assembly GCA_035502815.1 of Solirubrobacteraceae bacterium. Taxonomy (GTDB): domain Bacteria; phylum Actinomycetota; class Thermoleophilia; order Solirubrobacterales; family Solirubrobacteraceae; genus Palsa-465. The sequence continues at coordinate 47,197 of DATJUA010000038.1, read as the reverse complement.
CGACCGCGCTCAGTAGCGGATCCCGATCCCAGTAATCGAGCCCGGACGATTCCGTGCGTCGCACCGAAGAAATCCTCGCTGTCCGCTGCCAGCCAGGGAGAGGAGCCTGCTCATGCAAGATGCCCGCCCGCCCCGAAATACCGATCAGCCAACGCTGTTACCAAATGGCCGATGACCCCTCTCTGACTGTTTGCGCGATGTCCGCGCCGGGCGCCACCATCTTTCTATGTGCGCCGCGCGGCTGTCAGCTCGTTTCGCCGCTGAGCTGCTGCTCATCGTCCTCGAGCTCGTGCTATTGCCTGCGCGGCTGGTGGCGATGCTGGTCGGCGCCGTGCTCGTGACGGTCGGTCTTCTGGGCGTGCCGGTATGGCTGATTCAGCTTCTCCTCTCCATCGCGGCCGGTTCGCACGGAGCGGGTCCCCTTCCAGCTTGGGAGACGTGTGTGCTGCTCGCTGCTGCCGTTCCGGCCGGCGTTGGGGTTCTCGAACTCGCGAATCTGCATCGAAGCTCAGAGTCTGTCGAAGCGCTGTCGCCGGCCGAGGGGGCGATCGACGCGAATCGACTGGAAGAGTTCGGTACCGCTGGTGGCCCCGACAGTTCGACCGCCGCGGAGCGATTGGCCCCGGTCGCGCTCGAGGTCCGTAAAGCACGTGCACTCCATGCGCGGTTCGCAAGACACCAATTGCGACTCCGGACAGCGAGCAGGAGCATCGCGGGCGTTCGCCGCCGCCGACGCGGCGGTCACTAACCACGGCGGCCGGACGGCTCCGCCGAGCCGTCGATTTGTCGTGAATCCTGGATTCGCTCGCTTAAGAAGCATGGCCGCTCGCCAGTACGCCGCGCCCACCCGACTCCTGGTTCTACCGGTGTCGCTCGGCGTGCTGGCAGCGGCCACACTGGTCGTCTGGGCAGGCCCCGAGCTCGCAGGCTGGGTCACCTCCGGCCAGCTTGCGCCGCTCGGCTTCTGGCAGGCCCAAGGGGCCGCGATCCGTGCCGTCCTCGGCCTCCGCGCGGCGCTGAGCTATCCAGCTCCACTTCGCCGGGCGCTGTTGGAGCCACAGGGATTCTGGGTGGTACAGGCGTTGCTCGTGATCACGCTCGTCACGCTTGCCGGCTCTGCCCTTCGCGCAGTCGACGTGCGCGCGAGCCGCCCTGTAGCTGATAGGCGCTGGTGGCAGATTCGTGGTCTGCGGCCACGGCCATTCGCGAGGCCACGCACGCTCAGCGAGCTACTCGTAAGCGCGCCGAACCCGGAGCGCATCGTTATAGGTCATTACGGGCGACCGGCGCGGCTCTTGGCGGTCGGCTCGAACGTCCAGGCCGTTGCGATCGCGGCGCCGCGCTCCGGCAAGACCTCTGGGGTGATTATTCCGGCGCTGCTCGAACACCGGGGAGCGTGTGTCAACACGACGGTTCGAACCGACGTCCTGCAAACCACAATCAAGCGCCGACGGGAGCTCGGCCGCGTGTGGGTTTGGAATCCCTTCGGTACGAGCACGGATTCGTGGAATCCGCTTCACGGATGCCAGGATTGGGAGCACACGCTGCTTGTTGCCCGGTGGCTCGGCAACGCCGTCAGGCTCGGAGCAACTCATACCCAGGAGTACTTCGATCAAGAAGCCGAGGGGCTCACCGCCCCGCTGTTGCACGCCGCCGCACTCTCGGGCGAGCACACGATCCTCGATGTATACCGATGGATCCTTCAGCGAGAACGCGATGCGCCGCAGGCAATACTTCGGGGCGTCGGCGCGGACGACGCGCTTGAACGGTTCACGAACGTATACAGCTACACCGAGCGCCAGCGCGACGGGATCATTGGCACCGCGGCTGTGCAGCTGAAAGCGTACGGACACCCTGGGGCGGCACGCACCGCCTCGCGGGCGGGCAGCCTCAGCCCCGACGTGCTGTTTGCACCCGATGAGGCGAACTCGCTTTACATCGTCGCCGGGCGTGAGCACCAGCAACTGCTCGCACCGCTCGTGGTGACACTGATCTCGAGCCTGCTCCATCACCTGTCAGAACGTGAGAACCGAAATGGCCATGGTCTCTGGCCGCCGGCGTTATTCGCGCTCGACGAGACCGCGAACATCGCACCGCTGCAGGAGCTGCCGCAGATTCTCGCCACGTCGCTGCCGAGCGCCCGGTTCCTAACCGTTTGGCATTCGGTGGCGCAGATGCACCGTCACTATGGCCCGGCGGCCGCTGCGGAGATCCTCGCCCTGTCCCAGGCGAAGATCTTCCTGGGCTCGATCACCGATGGGCACACCGTGACCGAACTCACTCGACTGCTCGGGCAGCGCGCCTCGCAGGAGCTTCAACATCCAGAGATCCTGACCGCCCAAGCCCTACAGCGGACGACTGCGGGGGAGGGACTCCTCGTGCATACCGACCAACCACCCACCTTCTACCGCCAGCGCCGGTATTACAAGGACGGCGCACTCAGGGCGCTGGTGCCATGACCAGGCCGCAGCGGCTCGAGGACCGCTTGCCCCTCCTCCTCCTCCTCCTCCTGGCGGCTATAGAGCTGATGGTGATTGCTTTAGCAGTGAACGTGAGGCTCGCAGTCGTCGCAGCAGCCGCGGCCGGTGGGGTCTGCTCTACGCGGATGCGCTACTCGGCGTTCGCCGCAATGGCGTTGTTGGGGGCGGTTGGTTGTTGCTCAGTCGTGTTGCCAGGTCCATGAACGCGCTCGCTGCCGCGCTGCTCGCAGAGATGGACGACGAGACCCTCGCGAGGCTCGCCGATCGTCTCGCGCCGATCCTGGTGTCGAGAATAGAAACGAACAGTCAGGCTGTGCCGTGGCTGGACGTTCACGGCGCCGCCCGGCACTTGACGTGCCCTCGCAGCCGAATCTATGCGCTAGTCAGCGCGGGGCGGATCCCCCACCACCGCGACGGGTCTCGGCTGCTGTTCCGGCGCGAAGAGCTCGACGACTGGGTCAGAATGGGCGGCGGGATTCGACCATGATCCGGCTCGGACGGTCAGGATTCCGGTGAGTCCGAAACAGGAGTTACGATGGCCCTGTTGATCAATTCGGCCCGGCAGCGCGCTAACGCTCCGGGCCTGGCACCGAAGGACTAGCTTCGATGCGGTTTCGCAGCCTACTTCACCGCGCACGCTCGCTCGCGCTCGACGCGCCGGGCAGCGGAGGCTGTGCTGGCTCGCCGTTTGGCAACGGATGGGTCGGCGGCTACTTCGGCGAGACGCGCGCGAGAGAGGGGTTGTCATGGCTGTAGCCAAGCGATGCAGGGCGAACGTCGGTACGCGTGGGACGCCGCGCCCGTGTGGCGAGCCAGTCGCCCCAGGCATGCTCGCGTGCTGCGCAAGCCACTCACGAGTGCTGATCTCGGTGCCCAGGAATCCTGGGATCTACTACCGAGGCAACTCGTATGTCGTTCGCTGGAAGGACCGGGGGGTGACGCACAAGCAATTCTTCGCGAAGCTCGACCTCGCGCGCGAGTTCAAGGGCGGCCTCGACTCGGGGAAGACGACGCGCCGGCCACTCGCCTCCCAGACTGTCGCCGACTACTACCCAGAGTGGCTGGACAACTACCGTGGGCGTACATCTCGCGGCCTCGAGGAATCCAGTCGGCGCGAATACGAGATCAGCTTCCGTCGCCACATCCTTCCGCTGCCGATCGCCCGCATGCGGATGCGAGATGTCGGAGCGCGAGACGTGCGCGACTGGCTCGGCGAGCTTGAGCGTCGCGGCTGTTCGCCGACAACGATCCGCAAGGCCAAGGCCGCGCTGGCGGTGATGTTCGCGAGTTCGGTGCAGGACGGAGAGCTGGCGGCCAATCCCACGGCGGGCGTTCGCTACGTCCCCTCAGATAAGGCAAAGCGTGCACACCCGAAGCGCACGCGGCGCAAGCTCACTGCCGGAGACGTCACCACGATCCTCCGCGCGATGGACGAGCGCTGGCAGCTGTTCTTCCTGGTGCTCGTCCAGACTGGCGTGCGCGTCTCCGAGCTGCTCGGGCTGACCTGGCGGAACGTCGACCTGGGCGACGACCCTCACATCTTCGTGGCCGAGCAGGTCTACAAGGGCGAGCGGAAGCGGGTCAAGACTGACGCCTCGATCGCGAAGGTACCCCTGTCCACGACCATGGCCGCATGGCTCGCTGAGCTGCGACCGGCGGATGGGTCGCCGGATGCGCCCGTCTTCGCCTCCGCAGCCGGGACGCCGCTGATCTACTCCAACGTCTACCACCGAGTCCTCCTGCCAGCCCTGCGCACCTCCGGGATTGCGGTCCAGGTTGGCATGGATGAGCGTGGCCGCGAGAAGTGGGACTACCAGGGGATCGCATTCCACGCCTTCCGCAAGGCGTGCGGATCACTGCTGCTCGCACAGGGCAGAACGCTCAAGCAGATCCAGGCGTGGCTTCGGCATTCGCAGCTGACGACGACCCTGAACGCCTACATCCATGAGACGGACGAGGGCCTTGGGACCGCCGAGATCTGGGACGGAATCCTCGGGGATGGCTGGGGCCACCGTGGGGCCACCGAACACCCGGAAAAGGACGCGATCAATGCGTCGGCGTCGGCTGCCGAAACAAGCGCTTTGCAGGGCAAAACAAGAAAGGTCAGGAGCAGCCGCGAGCCCTGAGTCGGACTTTTAATCCGAGGGTCGCAGGTTCGAATCCTGCCGGCGGCACTGTTTTGGCCCTGTTAGACAGGGGTTTTGGGGCCTGGGACGTTTCCGCGGAAACTTTTTGTGTCCCGAATATGTCCCGAGATAGGCGTACATTTTGCGCATGAGCGCGCTTCGTCCTCCCACTGGTCATGTCTTCCGGGTCGAGCGCGCGCACCGGCCGGTCTGGTACGCGAAGTACCGGCTGCCCGACGGGCGTCAGGTCCAGAAGAAGATCGGGCCGGCGTGGGGCGAACGCGGCCGCCCGCCCGTCGGCTGGTTCACCCAGCGGACGGCGGAGGCCTGGTTGCGGGACCTTCTCGACCAGGCGCGCCGCGGCACGCTGCCGGGTCTTGTTCGGTCGGGCGCGACGTTCTCCGACGCCGCGGCCGAGTGGCTGCGCTTCATCGAAGAGGATCGGGCACGCAAGCCGTCGACGCTGAACGACTACCGGTCGGCGTTGAAGGCGCACCTGCTGCCGGCCTTCGGCGCCTTAGAGCTCGAATCCATCACTCCTGAGCTGATCGATGCCTGGCGCCGTGGGCTGACCGGCTTGTCGAACCGGAGCAAGAACAAGCTGTTGATTCAGCTGCATGGCGTCTTCCGGCGGGCGCAGATGGTGTGGGGGTTGGAGGCCAATCCGCTGGTCCGGGTCGAGAAGCACCCGATCCGAGCGACCGGCGACATCCAGGTCTTCTCGCCGGAGGAAGTCTGGGCACTCGTGCGGGCGGCCGCGTCCGAGCAGGCCGCCGCGATCTTCCTCACCGCTGCGTTCACCGGCTTGCGGATGGGCGAGCTGCTCGCGTTGCGGTGGCGGGACATCGACTTCGCCGGCGCCACGATCCGGGTGCGCGGTAGCTACGCCGCCGGCCACCTGACCACGCCGAGGTCAGGGAAGGTGCGCGCGGTCCCGATGGCTCCGGACGTCGCCTCGGCGCTGGCGGAGCTCGGCCGGCGCGAGGATTGGATCGGCGACGACGACCTGGTCTTCGCCGGCGAGCTCGGTCGTTACCTCGACGGGTCCGCACTCCGCCGGCGCTACAAGGGCGCGCTCGGCCGAGCAGGTCTCCGCCCTCTTCGCTTCCACGATCTTCGCCACACGTTCGGGACGCGGATGATCGCCAAGGCGGACATCAGGCGGGTAAAGGAGTGGATGGGCCACGCGGACATCCAGACGACGATGCGCTACCTCGAATACGCCCCGCATGCCGAGGACGCTGCGCTGGTGGCCGAGGCGTTCCGGGTGGAGCCGCCGGCGCCGGCGCACGTGCCGGAGTAACCGAAGCGTCCCGAAGCGTCCCGAAGCGTCCCGAAGCGTCTCCGAACGTCCCGGCGGGCCAGCCGCCGATTGACCGGTGCGTGGCAGCCGCTTCCGATAAGCCGCGTGCGGTGCTGGCTGAGTGCCGGCTCTACGTCGCGAGCGGATCGGTGCTGCGGGAGCGCTGGCTGAGGTCCCCCGGGGGTCGTCTCCACGGCAATCGAGTCGGGTGCGTTTCGCCGACCACCGGGCCAGCTTCCCCAAACGCTTGCGCGCGCGATGTGCCAGTCGAGGATGGAGGATCGGTCCGATCTCCGCGCGCGACTGGGCCGGCGGAAGGGCGTCCACGGCGTCCACCCGCAGGTGCCGCCGTTCCCGACCGCGCACGAGTCCTGTTTCGGCTCCAGCGGGAGCTCGGTGCTGACGGTCGCGGACATCACCCGCTCGGCGGGCACAATGGTTCTCCCGCACAACGACGAGGAGCCGAGCGACCGACCCGCCCCCACACGGCGACCCGATCCCCGTAGCCAGCAGAAGCACTCGCCACAGTGGCGAACGTCCGCGCGGCTGCCGTTCTGCGCGAAGAGCAGCAGTCTTGCTGAGACTGCCGGGTCTGCGACGATGCAGCAATCTCCGTCGTGAGCCTGGAGCGGCGGCTGCTTTCTCAGCTTGGAAGTTCGCTCGATGGCGTGTTGGTGATGAGTCGGAAACCGGCGTCAAAGGACCGCAGTTTTCGCAAGTGGCCGTGCCGGCGGTCCCAAGTCCCGCTGTCGAGGTCCCGCCGCACGGCTTGCGTCACGCGCTCGACGATGGCGGGCGGCATGCGCGCGAACCCGGAGGTCGCGTCGCGCGCAGCGCGGTCGAGAACGCGCTCGGGGTGGGCCCAGAACGACCCGAGCGTCCAGTCCGGCGTGTCCTCCGGGATCTCGACTACCTCGACGGGTCGTCTCGCACAAGATCGTCGATCAGCGCGGCACCGCGATCCTTCGAAAGCTCGACGGGCCGCGGCGAGGGAGCGACAAGACGGCGGGGCTCGGCTGGACTCGAAGAGATGCGCGTCGTCCTCTCCGCCTCGCAAGATGGGTACCACCCGCTCCCAACATAGGTGGTCCTCCCGATGCGCCGGCCGTCGGAGACTTTTACGTTGCTGGGGCACACGGATCGCTGGAGGAATCATGATCATTTTGGACGTCGTTCTGATGGGGCTCGTGACCGTCGCGATCGTCTCGTTATTGGCGTGGAGCATCTGCACGCAGTACCGCGACGCCGGCTGTGACCAGCTTCGTATCCGCCGTCGCCTGCAGATCAGGGTGAGGCTCGTGATGCTCGACGAGCCCGAGTCTGTCGATGGCGCTGTCGGGTGAGGACACCGGCATCAGCGGCGAGCGTGCGACGTCTCCACGCCTCGGCCGCCACGGGGCGCCTGCTCGACCCGTGCCCGCACTTGCGCTCGTGAGGGCCGGAGAGGATCATCTCGGCGTGCGGGGATCGGGGCCTGTGCTTGACGTTGATACGACCGAGCTGCTCGAACGTGAGGAGCCGCTCGCAGCGATGGCTGCTGCGTGGAGTGACGTCGTTGAGCGTCGTTCCGGGCTGCTCGTGTTGGTGCACGGCGAGGCCGGGATCGGCAAGACGGCGCTTGTGCGCCGGTTCTGCGCGCAGACGGCCGGGTCGGTGCGGGTGTTGTGGGCGACCTGCGATCCGCTGTTTACGCCGCGGCCGTTGGGGCCGCTGTTTGACATCGCCCGGGTGGTCGAAGGCGAGCTCCGCGGGCAGGTCGAAGCCTCCGGCCAGCCACACGAGGTGGCGCGTGCGCTGATGGACGAGCTGGATGGGCGGTCCTCGTCGATGGTGGTGGTTGAGGATCTGCATTGGGGGGATGAGGCGACGTTGGATGTGCTGCGGCTGTGCGCGCGGCGGGTCGACGCGGTGCCCGCGTTGCTGGTCCTGACGTATCGCGACGACAGCTTGGCCCGTTCCCACCCGCTGCGAACCATGCTCGGAGAGCTGCCGAGCGGGCGGAGCCGGCGTCAGGAGCTTGGTCGCTTGTCTGGCAACGCGGTGGCGAGGCTGTCGGAGTCCTCCGCGGTTGACCCCGCTGAGCTGTATGAGCGGACGGGCGGGAACCCGTTCGGCTGCTAGCCGAGGGGCTGCGCAATGCACAGATCGCCGAGCGACTGGTCCTGTCCGAGAAGACCGTCGATCATCACGTGTCAGCGATCCTCCACAAGCTCGATGTCCGCTCCCGCGGTGAGGCAACCGCTGCCGCTGGGCGGCTGGGGTTGCTTCAAGGCGTCGGCTGAGAGAACGAGCCGGCGACTCCCAGGCGTGCGGCTTGCGCGGCGGCTTCTCCCCGCGTGCGGACATTCAGTTTGCGGAGGATCGCTGACACGTGATGATCGACCGTCTTTTGCGAGACGACGAGACGCTCGGCGATCTCGGCGTTGCGCAGGCCTTCAGCCAGGAGCGGTAGGACCTCAAGCTCACGGGTCGTCAAGCCGGCCGGGTTGGCGCGGGTCTGTGAACGAGGGCCCCGGGGAAGCCCGTGTGCTCCTCGCTCGCGCAGGCGACGCGCGACGATTGCTGCTGCCGGCGCGGCGCCGAGCCCGCGCAGCTCCTCGAGGGCGCGGCGCAGGGCCGCTTCGTCGTCGGCGTCGACGAGGGCCAGCGCCGCCTCGTAGGGACAGCCGTGCTCGCGCCAGAACCGCTCCGCGGCCTGCCATTCGCCGCCGATCTGCAGGCGGTACACCTCGTCCGCTTGGTCGGGAGGCTCGGTCAGCAGCCCGGCTCGCCAACGCCAGATCGCCACCTCGCCGATGCGCACCGGCTCGCGGAGTTCCAGAGCGAGCGTGAAGGCGCTGTCCGTCTCGGCGTTGATTGCGCCGGGTCTGCCCTCCAGCCACGCCGCCTCGGCGCGCGCCGCGGCGGCCTGCCCGAGGCCATACAGCTCCCCGGTGCCGGTGGCCATCTCGAGCATTTCGTCGAGTAGCGGCCAAGCTCCGGGATCGCCGCGCCGGGCCCGCACCAGCGCGAGCACCTTGAGTGCCATGAAACGGGACCCGAGAACTCCTTCCAGCGGGCTGGCAAGGATCGAGGCGGCCAGCTCAGCGGCGGCGCTCCAGCCTCCTCGCTCGAGATCCGCTCGCGCGCGGTTGGCGAGCAGGTAGCTCAGCCACGCGTCGAGGCCGTGCTCACGGCAGTATTCCGTTCCTGCGTGGTTGTGCTGATCGAACCGCGCCCAGTCGTGAAGGCGCGCGAGGTTGCCGCACAGATTGATATACGAGCGCCCGGCCTCGATCGCCACGCCGCCCTGCTTGGCCAGCTCGATGCTGCGCTCGAGCATGTCGATGCCCTCGCGATCGCCCTCCCCAATCTCGACACAGCCGATGATGTTGAGCGCCAACGCGAGCGCCTCGACGTCGCCGACCTGCTCGGCCAGCGACATCGCGCGCCGACCCCAGGCGATCGCCTCGTCTATCGCCTCAACGCGCGCCGCTTGCTCGGAGAGTCCCGCGTAGGCCCGCGCGAGCTCCGGACCGGGTGGGATCGGCTCGAGTAGGGTGACCGCCTCGAGCCCGGCCGCCTTGGCTTCGTCCGGTCGACCCAGGCACATGAGCAGCCCGAGCCGTCGACGCTGCGTCTCTCCCTGCTTGACGACATTGCCGAGGCGGCGATGGATCGCCAGAGCGTCGTCCAGCGCCTCGATCGCCTGCTCGCGCATGTCGGTCAGGTAGCTCTCATCGGCGAACCGCTCGAGCAGCAACGCTCGCTCCGGAGCCGGTAGGCCCTTGGCGAAGCGCAGCGCCCGGGCATATTGATCCTGCGCCTCGCGATGAGCGCCGACCGACGCGGCCTGCTCGCCCGCGGCCGGCGCGAACCGCAGCACGGCCGCGGCGTCGCCGGTCGCCTCGGCGTGGTGCGCCAGCCGGGCCAGGTCAGGTTGGCCGATCGCCGGCTCGACGAGAGCGTCGATCGCACGACGATGCAGCGTGATCGCTCGGTCAAACGGCAACGAGTCCTCGACCGCTAGTCGCGCGAGCTCGTGCCGAAACGCAACGCCGTCGGCCTCGGTCCTGAGGATGCCCGAGCTCACACACTCATCGAGCGCCTCCAACGCTTCCGAAGCCAAGGCCTCCAACAGCCACACCTCGGCGCGCTGGGGGACCACCGCCACCGCGTCCAACAGCCCGCGCGCTGGTGCGCTGAGCCGGGCTACCCGGGCCAGCACCGCGTCCCGCACCGCCTCTGGCACGGGCTCGCTATCCGCGGCGAGCGCCTCGGTCACGAAGAACGGATTGCCCCCGGTGCGGGCGTACAACTCGTCGGCGTCGAGCGCCGACCCCTGCGCGAGCTGACCCACCGCCTCCCGCGACAGGCCGGCGAGCTCGAAGCGGGTCACGCGCGCCGAACCAGGCAGGTCACCCAGCATGATCCGCAACGGATGGAAGCGGTGCAGCTGCTCGACCCGGTAGCTGCCAATCACCAGCACCGGCACGGTCTCCGTACGGTGCGCGACCAGGCGTACCACGTCGAGGGTCGCCTCATCGGCCCAGTGCAGATCCTCCAGCACGAGGACCGTGGGCTGAGGTGAGTCGAGCTCGCTCAGCAGCGTGGCGGCCACGTCATGGGGCTGGCCGCCCTGCTCGACCTGGTCGCGAAGCTCACCACCGGTCTGTCGAGCGATGTCGAGTAAAGGGCCGAGCGGGCGCGGGGTGAACAACGGATCGCACGAGGCCCACAGCAGCCGGGCCCGCTCGCCGGCCTCCGCGCAGAAGCGACGCAACAGCGCCGTCTTGCCGAGCCCGGCCTCCCCGCGCACGAGCACCAAGCGCCCGCGTGCGCCCGCAGCGACTTCGGTGAGCCGCTCGCGCAGCAACGACAGCTCCCCCGTGCGCTCGAGGAGCTCCACAGTCCCGACAGCGACGGCGCGACTACGCAGCGGCACGGCAGCATCATGCTCCCGTGCGCCACGCGTTTCAACTACTCCGGTCAACGCTCAGCCAGCCACGGGCTCGCGCACTCTGCGCCGGACCACGACGGTCGCGCCCGCGCCGAGGCCGACCAGAGCCAGCACCCCAGCCCCGCCGATGCCAGCATCGCCCCACTGGAAGCCGGCCTGCGCCGACGGTCCCGCCGGCTGAACCGCAGACGCCACCGAAGCACGGGATGCGTTGCCGCTCGTCAAAGATCCACCGGAGTCGACGCGTATGTATGCCAACGCGACCGAAGGCGCGCTCAGCGCGAGAATCGCGGTCACTGCGACCAGCAGCCGCTTGATCGATTTGAACATGACTTCCTCCTCCATTAGTTGGTTGACACTCGGTGACACGGCTACAACCTAGGGGCCGATCGGTCAACCCGCATCGGGAGGAGCACCCATGTTGGGCGGTGGGGGTACCTATCTTGGGACGGCTTGTCGGGCCGATCGCGCCGGTGAACGATGTGTCCATGGTTGACGTCGTTGGGCACTCGGTTATCTCGACCAGCCCCGGGAGTTTGTTACGGCCGGGTCGACGGCGGTGGGGCCGGAGACGGATGCGGCGCTGTCGCTCGCACTGCGGCTGCAAGCGCCCTGGGTGGTCGGAGAGCTGGCCTGCTGGCGGTGGCGCGCGGGGATACGCGATCGGCTCGCTCCGGAAGCCGAGGCGGCCCTGGCGCTAGCGGGCACGTCTCGGCGATCCTGCGCAAGCTCGACGTTCGCACACACACGGTGAAGCGGCCGCGGAGGCGACGCGGCTGGGGCTGGGAGCCCAAGATAGGGAGCGACGACTCCCAACATAGGTAGTCCTCCCGATGCGCGCCGATCACGGCGCTCCTACGTTCACGGCATCCCACAGGGCAACTGATCAGGAGGACCCACATGCCGCGATACATCGTGCAGCGCACCTTCCCTGACGGACTCCAGATTCCGGTCGGGAACGGTGGATCCGAACTGTGCCAAATCGTCGTTGAGCGAAACGCCGAGGACGGTGTTACCTGGGTGCACTCCTACGTGAGCGCCGACAAGCGCACAACGTTCTGCGTCTACGACGCACCCACGCCCGAGGCGATCCGCAAGACCGCCTCCCGGAACGACTTGCCCGTCGATCAGATCACGCAGGTCCAGGTGCTCGACCCCTACTTCTACAGCTGAGGGGGTGTGATGCGCAGATGAGAAAGGTTCGCGCCGGCTCTCGTCGGCGCGTTGGTCGCCGTGTTTCCGCCGGGGTGGCGATGCGAGGCCTGGTCGCTTGCGGTCGGTCCAGCGGACCCCGGGAAGACGATTGGAGGTCGTAATGACGACGTTGTTTCAGCGGCTCCGCAGGCCGCTAGCAGGACGTGCCGCAGCCGCCGCACTGACCGTGGGCCTGGTTGCCGTGGCCCTTGTCTTCAGCTCGTCCGCGAGCGCCCAAAGCAGTCCCGAGTGTTCCGACGATGCGGTCGCTCCGACCGGCCCGGCGACGATTTCGACCGCGTCGACGACGCCATATGGCCGGGTCCTGGTCGAGGGATCGGGTCCCTACACCGGTTGCTCTCTGTACCTGCTCACCTCAGACCGGCTCCATGCGCTGACCGGCGCGCCGTTCGCATGTGGCGACAACGCGAACGCCCTAAGCACGAGTGACGATCTGAATCCTTGCGACAGTGACCTGTGGCCGGCGCTCCTCACCAAGGGCGCTCCGATCGCGGGGCCTGGGGTCAACCCCAGGCTTCTCGGGACGGTGACCCGCACCGACTTCGACTTCCTGACGGGCGGGGCGTCGGTCAAGCAGGTGACCTACAACGGCTATCCGCTGTACCGGTTCTTCCTGGACCAAGCGGCGGGGGATACGCAAGGGGCCAACCTGGACGATCCGGTGCCCAGCCCTCCAGGCATCTGGTACCTGGTCGATCCGCGTCGTGGCACTCCGGCAACGGGTCAGGCTGAGTTGGAGCTCGAGACGGCTTCCGTCGAAGGTACTGGGCCCGGCCAGACCGTACTGGCCGCAAGGATGAACAACGACTTCAGCGCCTTCCCCGACGCGAGCTTCCCCGTCTACACCTTGAGCCGGGACCCGGGTCACGAGCAGGGCGGCCTAGGACATCACGAGTGGCGCCACGGGAGCACGTGTCAGGGGCTGTGTGCCGTTTACTGGCCACCGCTCCTCACCTCAGAGGAGCCTGTAGCAGGCCCCGGCGTTGACCAGCGTGCCCTCGGATTCATCGTCAGACCCGACGGCAGCCACCAGGTGACCTACCACGGTCGGCCTCTATACCTGCTCTACAAGGACGCCTATATCGGGCCGCCCGTCAACGTCGGCACGCAGGGCATCTACGGAGCGGGTGCGCACACCCCATGGGGCGTGTTCAACACCATCCCGCCGCTCCCCTAGAACCTCCATCGCGCCAGAAAACACCGAAAGCCCCGGCCGGCTCGATCGACCGGGGCTTTCTCAGCCGTCGAGCACGATCGAGCGCATGCGCAGCACAGCGTGTTCCGTGGCGCTGCAAGTACTCACTAAGCCGGGGTGCTACCTGACTCCACGCCGCGTACGGCGTGGCGGACCGCCAGCCGTTCGCAGCGGCCCCCTTCGTGGGTCGATCGTGAACCCCGATAGGGGTTCAGCACCATTTGCCAGGAAAGGGATTTCTTGGTAGGTTGCCTGCTTAACAACGGGGCCAGCAGGCGGAGTTATGGGATCGGTGGGGGCGCGGTGGGCTGGGCGGAATCGAGGCTCGAGGACTCGACAGCGACCGGCGTCGCACGCCGACCCGGCATCTGCGCCTAGGTGATTTGGTCGGCAGCTTGGCGGATCGGGCGACACCTGAGGAGGACCATGGAGGGCAGGGCCGGGGGGCGAGTGACGTGGGTCGCGGCGATCGCACTGGCGATCGTGGTGGCTTGTCTGTTGTTGGCGAGCGGCGCGCGCGCGGACTCGACGGTGTACGTGCCGGCGACAGCGGGTCCGCCAGATGCGTATGGGAGTACCGGATTTGTCGATACCGGCGTTTCCGTACAGGGATCGGCGTCTATCTCGACGTCTGGCACGGTCAACATCGGGTACGGCCCAAACGACACTCCTGACGGCGACGCGACAGCGGGCGCCTGCAGCACTCAGTGCCCGGCGCCGACCTTGACCTACTGGTCGCTGATCGCTCGGATCGGAGATGGACCGTGGCAGGAGGTCGGGTCAGGTCCCACCACCATCCTCGGCACAGGCGAGGTGTACCTCGCGGATGACGACGATGGCTACTCCGACAACTCGGGGCAGTGGACGGCAACCGTCACAGCCGATCCCGGGCAGAGCGATAACCCGCGCCTGGCCGTCGCGCTCGATGTCCAGAACGGGTCGGTCACCAGCACATCCGGGTCGATCGACTGCGGTCCGAGCGACAGCGGTTCGACCGGCACGGCGTGCTTTGCCACGTCCGCCCCCGGCGCGCCCGTGACCCTGAATGCGGTCGCGAACTCCGGCTATATGTTCACCGGCTGGGTGGGAGGGGGATGCACCGGCTCGGGCACCTGTCAAGTCACGAGCGGGACGACCAACGTCGTCGAGGCGACGTTCGGGCCGTCATCTACCGAGGCACCGATGCTCTTTCTCACCAACACCGACGATCACAACGGTGTCGAGCCCCGCGGCGGCGCGGCCACCTATACGTTGACCGCCGGCGTGAGCGCCGACAGTCCCGTTGGCGAGAACGGTCCTCGCCTGTTCACCATCTACGATCCGCTACCCGCGGGAGAGAGCCTGTCGGCCACTCCGGCCGGAACGGGCTGGAACTGTGACGAGTCCGGCGGCAGTGAGGTGCGGTGCACGACCAGCAGCCAAGCCACGATCGCCGTCGGCGCCAGCCTCCCATCGATCACGGTCCCAGTTGACGTCACGGCAACGGCGGCCTCACCGCTGGCAAACGCCGCGCAGGTGATCTCCTCCGACGCGCAGTCGGCTGTCATCGCCACCGACGTCATGACCGCGGCACAGGCCCCGTCATCGCCGCTGCCCGGCGCCGCCACGGCACCGACCGTATCGGCCTCCGCGCCCAAGCCGTCGGGTAGCTCAGCCGCGGCATTCGCCGGCGCGGTGAACCCCGGCGGACTTCCGACCACCGCCCATTTCGAGTACGGGCTCGATCCTCGCTACACCGGCGGCGGCTCGGTTGTCTATGACCAGAGCACTCCGACGGTGACGGTGGGCGCCGACTCCACGAGCCATTCGCTCTCGCGGGTCGTGACGGGGCTCGTGCCCAACGCCGTGTACCACATGCGGCTCGTCGCCACCAACTCAGCAGGGACAAGCACGAGCCCCGACGAGGTGTTCGCGACCGGGAAGGCGCCGGCGCCGCCGCCGCCCGCGCTGGGCAAGACCGCGGACGTGAAGCCGATCTCCGGTCTGGTGTTCGTCAAGCTGCCCGGCGGCGGCCCCGCGGCGCACTCCCAGGTGTCCCCGATCACCGGCGCGGGGTTCATCCCGCTTACGCAGGCTCGCCGGTTGCCGGTCGGCGCACAGGTCGACGCCCGACGCGGCACGCTGCAGATCGTGTTGGCGACGCCCGAGAAGCACCATACGCAGCAGGCGCGTCTGAGCGGTGGCGTGTTCTCGGTCAGCCAGGCGAGGACCGGCAAGCAGAAGGGGCTGGCCACGTTCAGGCTCAAGGAGAACGCGTTCCCGAGCGGGCCGAGCTACGCCAGCTGCGGCGTTGGCAAGCGGGCCAGCGCAGCCAGTGCGAGCATGCCGGTGGCGCCGCGGGCGGCGAAGCTCAACCGCAAGGTCCTGCAGCTGCTTCGCGCCTCAGACAACCATGGCAGCTTCCGCACGGCGGGCCGCTACAGCGCCGCTACCGTGCGCGGCACCGAGTGGACGGTTGAGGATCGTTGCGACGGCACGCTGACCAAGGTCAAGCGCGGCCGGGTCGTCGTCCTGGACTTCCACACGGGCAAGACAGTCACCCTGCGGGTCGGCCAGAGCTTCCTGGCCAAGGCCGCTCCGCTTCCATGATCTGCGCCGCACGCGCGGTGCTTCAGCTCCCGCTGTGATGCTCTGCACGTTCGTAACCCAAGGCGCCTTGGAAGGATGCGTCGAGGACCGGGGAAACCACCACGATGGGCGCGACCCAGACGGTGGCGCTCGAGCTCGAGGAACAAGGACCCCCGGGTGGTCGAACAGCACGCGCATGCGGACGCCCTCCGCCGGCGAACTTAGGGGATCATGTTGGGGAGATGAACGACTCACGGCCGGTGAGCCGCCACGAGCATCAGGCGGTCGGCGCAGACGGTTTGGTGCCGAAGGTCCCGATGCGGGCTGTAGTCGGCGGAACTGGATGACGTCGCCGGAGAGGATCGACACGCCGAGGATCGCGGTCAGCGAGACCTACCACGGCGTGAGGATCACCGAGGATTACCGCTGGCTGGAGGACGCCACCTCTGAGGAGACGAAGGAGTGGACGGCCGCGCAGAACGCGCGCACGCGCGCTTTTCTCGACAGTCGGCCGTCGTACGGAGCGGTGCGGCAGCGCGCTGAGGCGATCGCCAGGGCTGAGTCGGTGAGCTGGGGCCGTGGCAGTTACGGGGAGGAGTTTGAGGGCCCACGAAAGGCTGGCAGCGCGTACTTGGTGCTCAAGCACGAGCCGCCGAAGCAGCAACCGGTCCTGGTGGCCCTGGCCGATCTCGATGACGCGTCCGGCGCGCGAGCGGTCGTCGATCCGAACGTCGTCGACGACACGGGCGCGACGACGATTGATTGGTTCGCGCCCTCTCCCGACGGTCGGTTGGTCGCCGTCTCGCTGTCGTCGCACGGTACCGAGGAGGGCACGCTGCATCTGTTCGCGGTCGGCACCGGGGAGCCGGTCGACGTCAGCATTCCTCGTGTCCACGGTGGCACCGCGGGCGGATCACTGGCCTGGGCGGGCGACTCGTCCTGGTTCTGGTACACCCGCGGGCCGGGGCCGGACGAGCGCCCGCAGGAGGACCTCGCGTTCTTCCAGGAGGTTTGGCGACATGTGGTTGGGGAACCGCTGGACCGGGACCGTCGCGACCAGCCGGGTCCGCTGGCCGACCCACGCATCGTTGAGCACTTTCTCGAGCCGTCGCCGGACGGACGCTGGGTGATGGACCGGACCCAGAAGGGCGACGGCGGCGAGTGGCAGGTGTTTGTTCGTGCCCAGCACGGTGGTGAGTGGTGGCAAGTCGCCGAGATATCCGACCGGTGCGTGTGGGCGGTTTTCGGCAGCGATGCGTTATATATGCTCTCGCGCGCCAGTTCCCCGCGCGGTCGGGTACTCCGCCTCTCGCTCAGGGACGGCGTCACGGTGTCACAGGCGGAGTGTGTCGTCCCGGCGGCTGAGGTCACGATTGAGGGTCTCGCCGCCACAGAAGGCAGGCTCTGGCTGCTCGATATCGATGGTGGTCCATCGGGCCTGCGGGTCAGTGACCCTGATGGCGCTAACCTCAAGCGCGTCGACGTGCCGCCGGTGTCTGCGATCGAAAGCCTCGGCAGACTCAACGCACACGAGGTGGTTTACGCGATCGAGTCGTTCACCCGCCCACGGGTTTGGTGGCGCGCGAGAGACGACGCTTCGCCGCGACCGACGGCGCTTGCCGATGAGTCGCTGTTCGACCTCTCGACCTACGACGTGCGCCGCGAGTTTGCCACCTCCGCGGATGGCACCCAAGTGCCAATGACCCTTATGTCTGCGCCCGGCACCCGCCGCGACGGCTCGGCCGCCGCGCTGCTCACCGGGTACGGCGGCTTCGGCGTCTCGCTCAAGCCTCGGTTTGACCTGACCCGCCTGCTGTGGCTGGAGCAGGGCGGTGTGTTCGTGGTCGCGAACCTGCGCGGCGGCGGTGAATATGGCGAGGAGTGGCACCACGGTGGGCGACGCACCACCAAGCAGCACGTGTTCGACGACTTTCTCGCGTGTGCGCGGTATCTGGTCGACTCGGGTGTCACCAGCAGCGAGCGGCTTGCCATCATCGGGGGGTCCAACGGCGGGCTGCTCATCGGCGCGACCCTTACTCAACATCCCGAACTCGCCCGCGCCGTCGTGGCCTTGGTGCCTGTCATGGACATGCTACGAGCCGAGCTGCACCCTAACGGCGCCTTCGTGGCCGAAGAGTTCGGCACGGTGCACGATCCTGATCTGTTCGAGACGCTACTGGCGTACTCTCCGTACCACAACGTCCGGGACGGCACCGCCTATCCCGCGACACTACTCACCGGCGGAGAGTTCGACCCGCGAGTCGATGCGTACCACCCGAGGAAGATGGCGGCCCGGCTTCAAGCCGCTACGTCGAGCAGCCAGCCCGTCCTGCTCCGAATCGAATCGGGCGGACACGGCATCGGCAGCTCGCTCGATGAGACCATCGCCAAATTGACCGACACCTACACGTTTATCTTCGACCGACTAGGCATCGCCTACCGACCGGCATAGCGGCGGTGCGAACTCGCACCCGTTTGATCACCACGCCGGCTTATGGTGTCGCGACTGAGTCACGGGCCTTGTGTGCGTGCGTGGCGCACGAGGCTACGCAGAAGCCAGAGATCGATGGCCAGGAACGGAAGGAATACGAGCCCCCACCAGTAGCCCTTGGCACACAGGAACACGGTGACGAAGAGGATCCACGGGGCGAGAAGGGCGCGGACGACGATCATCCCTTTGTAGTGCTTACGCGCCCATTGGCCGTCCAAGCCCGGCCGTTGGTTATGTGCAGTCATTCGATCGGTCGACCAGTTGATCCGTCGGTTCGGCGAGGAAGGCCTAACGGAACCCGAGCCTTCTATCCACGATCGTGCTTTGCGATTCGAAACACGCGGTATGCGAGGCCGAAGTGCAACGCCGCGAACCCGACGAGCAGGAGTTCCCAGGGACCGCCGACACCCGCGCGGTAAAGAATCGCCGTCAAGAGCAGCAGCCAGATACCGACACCCACGCGCAGCAGGGCGATCTGCCGATGGCTCCAGGACCGGAGCTGGAATGCGTGCTCACGTGATCGATTGGTGTTCATGGTCCCTCCTTGGGGATCCCTGTGAAGTTGATAGTCGAATGATATCACTTCGCTACCAGGGGCGCAAGCCGAGTGGTCGGCGACAGGCAACCATCCGGCCGTCACGATTACGCGATCGTCACAGGGTGGTCATTGCATGGATACCAAATCCAGGCGGCCTGCCGATTAGCTGAGCGGCGCTGGTCATCCCGTAAGGCCGTGGGCAATCGCGGGTCGGCGTCCGCGGCTCCAACGGTACGGGAATTGGTGCGGCACGGTGGCCGCCACGCCACGTAATCGCACGAGAGAGAGGCGGTCGAATGCTCGAGCATGACCACAAGCCAGGCGGCGAGGAGCCGACTGGAGCGGCGGGTGCACTCGGTCAGGAGCAGGACTCGGAGGGCTTGGTCGTCACGCGGCGTACGGCCCTGGTGGCCGGCGGTGTCGGCGTCAGCGGCCTGATCTTCGCTGGTGGCCTCGCGGTCGGTGTGCCCGCGGCCGACGCGGCGCTGCCGACCACAACTGCCCCCGAGCAGCTGCGGCTCGAGTTCGGCAACGACCCAGAGACCGAGATGACCGTCTCGTGGAGCGCGCCTGGCACGGTGCCGATGCCGGCGCCGACGCTCGCTTACTCGACCAGTCCGATCTCCGCGACCAATCGCGGCAAGGTCATCGCGCTGCCCGAGTCGGCGCCGCTCGATCTGACCAAGGGACCGCGCCGGGGCCCGAGCTCGACCAGCTTCCTCGACGGCCAGACCGGACAGACGACGTACCACTACCACGTCCCGCTCAGAGATCTGCGGCCCGACACGATCTATTACTACGAGGTCTCCGACGGTGCCGGCTCGACCGCCTCGGCGCGGTTCCGGACCGCACCGCGCGGTCGTGCCTCGTTCCGCTTCACCGCGTTCGGCGACCAGGGCGTGAACCCGCCATCACCCGGCACGACCGCGGGCGTGATCAACCCCGGAGATGGCGCCGGCGGACCGCTGTTCCACCTGATGGTGGGCGACCTCGCGTACGCGAATACGACCAACCCGCCGGCGGTCTGGCGGCCATGGGCGCTGATGGTCGCGCCGGCTGCCTCGACCTTCCCGTGGATGCCCGTGCCGGGCAACCACGAGCTCGAGACGGGCAAGACCGACATCACCGGCCGTAGCACCGGCGTCTACAACGGCCCCTACGGACTGGGCACCTACATGGCCCGCTACCTTCTGCCGGACAACGGGCTGACGAACTGGGACGGGAACACGCTCCAGGGCAATTTCTACAGCTTCCAGGTCGGCACCGTGCTGTTCGTCAACCTCTACGGCAACGACGTGATCTGGCAGACGTCGGACTTCAGCTCGCCCAACGTGACTCAGTACACCGGTGATCTGAAGGCCGAGCCGGGGACCACGAACCTGGTCCCCGACGATTCCGACGGCACCCCGAACCTGCAGCTCGAGTGGCTCGAGAGGACCCTGCGTGAGGCGCGCAGGCCGGGCTCCGGCGTCGAGATGATCGTCGTGCAGTTCCACTTCCCGTTCGCGAGCGTCGACACCGGCAACAGCTGCGACATGGGACTCCGCACCGCCTTCGGACCGCTGTTTGACAAGTACGAGGTCGACATCACGCTGAGCGGTCACAACCACAACTACTGCCGCTCGCTGCCGGTACGCGGGTACGACCCGCCGGCCGCGGTCGCGACCGGTCCGATCACCAATCCGTTCGGTACCTTCGCGACGGGCGACACACTCAATACTCGTCGTCCGACCGTGCGCCAGTCGGAGCCCATCTCGATCGACGGCGATGACGTCTTCGACACCTCGCTGGGCACGGCGCACCTAGTCATTGGTGGCGGTGGCGCCGGCTCGACGATCGGCGAGACGATCGATGCCAAGACCGGGTTCACGCAGGCTCACCCGTTCGCCTCCTCCAACGGCAACAACGTGCAGGCGCTCGAGGACGCGCCCTGGCTCGGGTTCTACGACACCGTCAACGCCTACGGCTACGGAGTCTTCGACGTCGACCCAGGCGACCGTCCCGGCGAGACCTCGATCACCTTCCAGTGGTTCTCGGTGCCGCCCACCAGCAGCCCGCTGCCGACGAAGCCGGTGGAGAAGTTCACCTTCACCCGCCGCACCCAGAAGATTCAGGCCGGCGAGCCGAGGATTGTCGGCAGGCCCACGGTCGGCCACACGGTCATCGCCGACCCGGGCCGGTGGTCCCCGAGGTCGGCCCGGCTCAGCTACGAGTGGCTGCGCGACGGCCTGCCGATCGCCGGGGCCACCTCCTCGAAGTACACGCTCACCGAGGACGATCTCGGTCAGCAGCTGCAGGTTCAGGTCACCGGCACGATCCCCGGCAACATCACGGACACCGCGACCTCGGCGAGCGTCCTCGGCGCCGCCGCGCCGCCGGCACCGAACATCGTGACGATGAGCGGCAAGCTCGCTGCGGGCGGCTCGCTGGCCGCGGTCGTGGCGCCGTTGGCGCTGGGCTCTAGCCGCAAGTTCCAGTGGCTGCGCGACGGTGAGCCGATCAGCGGTGCGACCGACAGCACCTACGACCCGCTCGATGCCGACGTCGGGCATCTGCTCGAGGTGCAGGTGACCGAGCGCGTCGACGGCTACGACCCGGTGTCGGTGACCTCGTCCGCGCAGCCGGTACCGGGTGGTGGCACGGCGCTCACGGTCCCGACGCTCACACCGGAGCCGACCGTCGGGGTCGCGCTCCGGGCCGAGATCGCCGCCGAGGACGCCGCCCACCAGTGGCTGCTCGACGGGGCCGAGATCGACGGCGCCCAGTCAGCCTCCTACACCCCGGTCCCGGCCGACGCCGGCAAGCAGCTTCAGCTGAAGCTCAGCGCCGGCGACGAGTCGGTGATCTCCGAGCCGCAGACCGTGGCCGCGGCCGCGTTCAAAACCGCGTCGCGCCCCGGTTTCCGCGGCACGCCGGTGGTCGGCGGCACGCTGGTCGCGATCGCTGGACCGTGGTCCCCGAGCCCGACGCTCAGCTACCAGTGGCTACGGGACGGAGAGCCGATCGATGGCGCGACCGAAGAAACGCTGGCGGTCCCCGCCGCTTGCGCCGGCCGGGAGATCGCCCTCCGGGTGACCGCCAAGCGCACGGGTTACCTCACCCGGGAGACGACCTCTGACGCGGTGACGATCGGGTACGGCACGATCGAGTCCTCTATGCCGGGGATCGAAGGCGACCCACGCGTCGGCGAGACGCTCCAGGTGATCAAGGGCGAGTGGAGCGCCCAGGCTAAGTTCCACTACCAGTGGATCGTCGGCGGCATCGCCCGAGACGGCCGCAGCACCGGCCCCGCGTACAAGGTCCGCCCCGAGGATCGCGGCCAGCGCGTGACGGTTGAGGTGACCGGCCGCTTGGACGGGTGCGAGCCGGTCGTGCGAAGCTCCGCCGCGACTGAGCCCGTGCGCGGCGCATAACGGTTTGGCCGGCGGTTGGGGCCAGGCAAGCCCCAACCGCCGCTGCACCGCGCTACGCGACGCTTTTCTCGAGGCTGTCGGCGATGAGCTGGTCGATGAAGCTTCGGGAGATCGATTTTCCGGTGAGGGCGCGGTAGAGGATCGGTCCGGAAAGGACGTCGAGGGTGGAATCGATGTCGATCCCCGTTGACAGCTCGCCGGAGGTGATCCCGCGCCGTAGGAGCTCGCGCTCCCTGCACCGCTGGGGGTCGAGGTAGCGCTGATGGAACGTCCGGGCCACCTCTGGGTCGTGCTGCGCCTCGCCGATCAGCGCGAGCAGCACCTTGCCGGCGGGGTCCTTGGTCAGGAAACGAGCGAGGCTGCGTAGATACCGGCGCGTGCCTTCGACGGCGGAGCCCGTGTCGGGGATGGCGAGCGCGCGACCGGCGTCTTCGATCAGGGTGTCGAGGAGGATGTCGACCTTCGAGGGCCACCAGCGGTAGATCGTCTGCTTGGCCACGCCGGCGCGCGTGGCGATCCCCTCGACGGTCACGCCGACGAAGCCGCGCTCGACCAGCAGGTCGTCGGCGGCGTGCAGGACGGCGAGACGGGCGTTCTCGTCGCGCCGCTGCGGCGCGCGTCCCTTGGGCATGCGAGGCGCGGTGTCCGTGCGCTTTGGCATCGGCGGGGATCGTAGCGCAACGCTGCGTTGCGCGTCGCGCTTGACGAGACGCACCGTTGCGTCTATCCTCAGCCAGGCAGCCGATGAGATCGCGACCAGCACATGACGAGACACGTCGGGCGCCCCTGCCGGGCCGGAAACCCTCGTGGTCTCGCTTGGATCCGGGATCGAAGTCCCAGACGGTGGCCGCTCCGAGCACCGCGGGTCGAGCCGTGGCGGCGATCGCGCCGGCGACCGTACTCGTTCTGGGCATGGTCGCAGCCGTCAATCTCCTGATCCCGAGGCTTCAGGCCAGCAGCTTGAAGCCGTCGGTGTCCGGAACGGCGTGGATCGTCGACAGCTACACGCTCGTGTTCGCGTGCCTGCTGATACCCGCGGGCGCGCTTGGCGACCGGTTTGGGCGCAGACGCGGCATGCTGGTCGGGCTGGTCGTATTCGCCGTCGGGTCGGCGTGCGGGGCGCTGGCTCCCAGTACCGCGGTGTTGATGTGCGGGCGCGCGCTGAGCGGCGTCGGCGCTGCGCTCGTGCTGCCGGCCACGCTGGCGGTCACGCTGTCGCGGGTCAAGCCCTCGGACCGTGCGCGCGCTCTCGCCCTCTGGTCCGCGCTGACCGGGATCGGGGGGGTGCTCGGTAATCTCGGCGGCGGTCTGGCGGTTCAGGTCGGAGGCTGGCGGACGCTGTTCTGGGCTGGGGTCCCACTCGCGCTCGCGGCGGCCGCGTTGATCGCCTCGAAGGTTCCCGACCAAACTCCGCACCGCGATCCGGTTGACGGCGGCGGCGCGCTGTTGCTCACCGCGGGCAGCGTCGCCTTGCTGTACGGCATCGTCGACGGGCCGGTACGCGGTTGGTCGTCGTGGCAGGTGATCGGATCGCTGATTCTCGCGATCGTCTTGCTGGTGGCATTCGCCTGGTACGAGACGCGTCGACAGCATCCGATGCTCGATCCGCGCCTATTCAAGCTTGCCGGGGTGCGAACGGGTGCGCTCGGGATCGTCGCGCTGTTCTTCGTCCTTTTCGGGTTTTTCTACATCAACGCCCAGTACCTCCAGGACGTCAAGGGCTACTCGCCGCTGCTTGCCGGCGTCTGCATCCTGCCGCTCGCGCTCGTCGTGCCCGTCGCCAGCGCGCGGAGCACAAGGCTGGTGGAGCAGATCGGCCCCCGAGCAACCATCGTGCTCGGGCTCCTGTCGCTTGCGGCTGGGATCACTGCGCTGTCGTTCGCCACCGCCGCGACCCCGTACGCCCTGTATGGGGTCCTGCTCGGGGTTGCCGGCACCGGCATGGGGCTGGCAATGCCACCGCTGTCGGGCATGATCGTCCACGCGCTTCCGCCCAGCCACGCGGGCGTCGGCTCCGGGCTCAACAGCACCACCCGCGAGTTCGGCTCCGCGTTGGGTGTCGCCGTGCTCAGCACGGTCCTCACCGCTCGGTTCGCCGACCACCTGCCGGGCGCGCTCAGAAGCCTGCCGGGCGGCCGTGGTCAGGCAATCAAACACTCGATCACCGCGGCCCTGAACTATGCCTCCAGCGCCACTGATCCGCTTGTGCGGGCCCACCTGCTACACGCGACTCGCGCCGCGTTCACCGACGGCACGAGCCTGGGACTGCGCGTGGGTGTCGCGCTGGTTCTAATTACCACCGTCCTCGTGGTGCTGCAACACCCACGGGACTGAAAGCCGACCAAAGGACCATCATGACCACGCTCACCACCGCGCCACTCGCCCCGCTGCTGAACCGACTGTTCAGCGAAGCCGAAGCGCCCGCCTCACCCGAGCGCACCGCCGCGCTGGCCCAGATCTCGCCGCACGAACGGGCGTCGCTGAGCGCGAGCACCGACGCCGCGGACTACCGCCGCTTCTATGCCCTGGCCAAGGACGCGTATCTGGCCGTCTCCCGGGAGACGGCGCAACTGCTCTACATGCTCGTGCGCGCGACGGGAGCCCGCGAGATCGTCGAGTTCGGCGCCTCATTCGGGATCTCCACCCTTCATCTGGCCGCCGGTCTGCGAGACAACGGAGGCGGACGGGTCATCACCACCGAGTTCGAGGCGTCGAAGGCCTCGCGGGCGCGTGAGAATTTCT
The DNA here is from genome assembly GCA_035502815.1 of Solirubrobacteraceae bacterium. Taxonomy (GTDB): domain Bacteria; phylum Actinomycetota; class Thermoleophilia; order Solirubrobacterales; family Solirubrobacteraceae; genus Palsa-465. The sequence continues at coordinate 22,187 of DATJUA010000038.1, read as the reverse complement.
TCGCCGGCGGTCTGGCCGACCTGATCGAGCTTCGCGAGGGGGATGCTCTGGAAACGCTCCGGGGCGACCTGCCCGGCCAGATCGACCTGGTGCTGCTCGACGGCGCCAAGAGTCTGTACCCGGCGGTGCTAACCACGCTCGAGCAACGCCTGAAGCCCGGCACGCTGATCGTCGCCGACAACGCGGACCGCAGCCCCGAGTACCTCCAACGTGTCCGGTCGCCCGACCACGGCTACACATCGGTCCCGTTCGCCAGCGATGTCGAGCTGACCATGCGCACCGGCTGAGGACACGCGCCGGCCGCACGGCCGAGCTCGGGGCCGGTTGGGTCAGCTTTTGTTCCCTGCCCGCAGCCAGGCGATGTAGTCGGCGGCGGCGCGCTCAATGTTCCAGGCGGGCTCGTACCCGGTGTCCTGGTGCAGACGGGTGATGTCGAGCCAGGCCTGGCGGGTGTCGCCGCCGCTCGGCAGGTCGACCTGGGCGTCGGGGACGGCGTGTCGGATCGCGGCGGCGATCTCGGCGTTTGTCGTGGCGTGCCCGGAGGCGACGTTGTAGGTGCGGTGATTGAGGTGCTCGGCGAGCTGGAGCAGCGCGATAGCCCGGCCGGTGTCCTTCACGTAGAGGAGGTCCAGTGAGTCCTCGGCGTGCGTCCGGCCGCGCACCCCGGAGAGGTCGGGCGCCTGGCCGCGGGCGGCGGCGTGAATGAGTTGCGGGGCCGGGAAGAACGGATCGGGGCTGTGGCCGAGCGGTCCCCAGGTGCCGGAGATCCGGAGGTTGACCACCTCGATCCCGGTGGCCTGCGCCAGGTGACCGCCGAGTAGCTCGCTGACCTTCTTGAAGGTGGGGATGAGGTGCGGCGCGCTCATCGACAGCGGGATGTCCTCGGTGAGCGGCCCCTCGAAGGGGTCTCGCGCACCGCCGTAGACACCGATCGTGCTCGCCAGAGCGACGCGTGCCACGCCCCACTCCTGCGCCGCCTGCATGATGTTGAACAGGCTGCCGAGCGACCGTCTGGCCGCTGGCACGGGCGGCTCGGGGCTCGGCGGCCACGGCATCGATCCGGCGAGGTGGACGATCCCGGTGATCCGGTGGCGCCGGCCAACCTCGAGCAACGCTTCCAGATCGGTCGCGTCGGCCCGCTCTATCGCGACCGCGCGACTGAAGCGGCCGGCGGGCGCCGCGGCGTAGGTGCGCTGGACGACCACGCATTCCTGGTCTGCGTCGAGCAGCGCCTGCACGGTGTGGGAGCCGATAAAGCCCAGCCCGCCGGTGATCAGAATCATCATCGTCCTCGCTTTCGTCCCGAGCACTGATCGTCAGTAGTACTGACGATCAGCATAGCGATACGCTGTGCCCGTGTCCATCGACAACGAACCTGGCCCCGTGGTGAGCCGGCGCTTGGGATACCTGTTCAAGCACGCCCAGATTCGGATGCACGAGCTCAACACCGAGGCGCTGGCCCCGTTTGGCATTGACCAGCGGGAGCTCGGCATCCTGCTCGTGATCGCAAGCCACGAACCGGGCTCGCAGCTTCAGGCGGCGCAGCGGCTCGGCATCGACCGGACCTCGATGGTCACGCTCCTTGACGCGCTCGAGGACAAGGGGCTCGTGTCGCGTCATCCCCACGCGGCGGACCGGCGCCGCAACGTGGTCGAGCTCACGGAGGCCGGTCGCGACACCGTCGAGCGAGCTGACCGGGCGAGCGAGCGCGCCGAGGCCGAGCTGCTCGCACCGCTCACCCCACAGCAGGCCGACCGACTCCGAAAATCGCTGCAGGCCATCGTGGCCAACCCACCTGTGAACGCAGAGCAAGAGCCGCGAGCGGCGGCGAAGCGATGACCCGGTCGCACCAAAGCCCATGCTGATCTACTCGATGAGCGTCTCGGTGGACGGGTTTATCGCCGACCGCGCGGGTGCGATCGGGTGGTCGGTCCCCAGTGAGGAGCAGTTTCGTCTCCACCTTGCGCAGGTACGCGAGCTCGGCGCCCATCTGTGCGGCCGCAAGCTCTACGAGACGATGCTGGTGTGGGAGACGGATTCGTCGCTGCGGGACACCGAACTCGGGGCCGCGTTCGCAGACGTCTGGTGCGCGATCCCAAAGGTCGTCTTCAGCCGCACGCTCGACAGCGTCCAGGGCAACGCTCGGCTCGCCGAGGCGTCGGTGGCCGAGGAGGCCGCCGCGGCGCGCGAGGCAACCGAGAAGGATGTGTCGATCGGCGGCGCCGGTCTGGCCGCCGCGGCGATCGAGCTCGGCCTGGTCGACGAGTTGCGGTTGTTTCGCAATCCGGTCGTTGTCGGCGGCGGCACGCCGTTCCTGCCGCCGGTCGCCGAACAGGTTCCACTGCACCTGATCGAGACCAGGACCTTCGGCTCAGGAGTGATCTACGAGCGCTACGGGCGTGCCAGGGGTGAGTCGGACTGACACCAGCGAGATGAGGGTGATGGCTTTCATGGCAGCGCCTCCCCGCGCCGGCGGCACTATGACGGGCGGCGCGCCGGCGGGAGCGCCCCCCAGACGAGCGATGAGATCCCCTGGATCGTGTCGATCCCATATTGCTCGCTCGGGTCGTGGGCGGTGAGCACCGTGATCAGGTACCAGCGACCATCTCCCTTGATCCGGCCGATGCTGTTGATCTCCCAGTCGGTGTAACTGGTGAGCGGCAGCCACCCGTTCTTCAGCGCAATGCTGACGCCGGCGGGGATGCCACCGCTGACGCCCCAGTTCTGACCCGAGACAACGTTCTCCATCAGCCCCAGCTGGTAGCGCTGAGAAGCTGAGTCAAGCAAGCCGTGTTTGTCGACCAGTTCGCGGAGCAGCCTGATCTGGTCGAGAGCGGAGGTCGTCGTCTCACCCCAGTATCCCTCGGTGTTCGGGTCAGTCTGGGTCATGCCGACGAGTTGGTTATAAGCGGAGATCGCGCCCGCGCCGCCGACCTGATTCCACAGGTCGGTGGCGTCGTCGTTGTCGCTGTCCTCGATCATTCCCTGGACAACGCTGGCGGTGCTCTCACTGATCGGGGTGTGGGACTCCATCGCCTGGCGCAGGAGCGTCTCGAGGATGTCCGCCTTGATGATGCTGCCGGTCTGGGCGCGCTCCTCCGGATTCCACAGGTACGTCGCACCGGTCAGCAGATTCTCGACCGCCACCGTGATGTCGCCGCTCCGGGAGTCGATGTAGTGGCGCATCGCGGCAGTGTTCAGCGGGTCCACAGCATGGGTGACCGGTTTGGTGGGACGGTGGGCGGCGATGGTCTTCCCGGTGCTTTTACGGTGGTCGCGCAGGTGCGCGCGTGCGACATCCAGTCCGGCGAAAAGCAGGGCAACCGCCAGCAGCGGGACCGCGATCGTCTTCGACAGGAGCCGTTCGGGCATAGATCTCCGTCGGTGCCTCCCCACAAGATCGCGAAGGTTTACCGAGGAACCTAAGAGTTCCTGAAAGAAACGCTCAGAACTGGCTCAGACCCGCCTTCGCGCATGAAGTATCGAGTGCGCTCAGGGGTCTGGGCGCCTGCATCGCTGACGAGCTAGCTCGGGGAGGGCGACGTGCAAGCATTTGCCGCGTGGATCAAGCGCAGCTCAGCTTGGCGCACGGTTTCGGGCCCGGGATCAGTCGCAGCGGCGCGCGGCGTCCGTTCACGTATGTAGACGCCGCTGGAGACACGATTAGCGATCCGGATGTACTGAGCCGGATCGCCTCGCTCGCGATCCCGCCGGCCTGGAAGGACGTGTGGATCGCGGCCGACGCGAACTCTCATCTACAGGCGACGGGCATCGACGGTCGCGGTCGAAAGCAGTATCGCTACCACCCGGCGTGGCGACACGATCGCGACGAGCTCAAGTTCATCGACATGGAGGCGTTCGGCCGAGCGCAGCCGGAGCTGCGTGACCGGATCGCTCTTGCCCTGACCGACGAGCCTGAGCTCTCTCACCGCCGCGTCCTGGCGCTCTCGCTGAGGCTTCTCGATGTCGGCCTGTTCCGGGTCGGCTCCGATCGGTACGCCCGTGATAACCGGCATTACGGTCTCACCACGCTCCTCAGCAATCAGGTCGCGGTTCGGCACGAGCAAGCGGTGTTCGATTACACCGGGAAGGCCGGCCGGCATCAGCAGCTCACGATCACCGACCCGGAGGCGGTGGCGGTGTTGGGGCCGCTGCGACGTCGGCGCACCGGCCCTCCGGAGCTGTTGGCCTTTCGTGGATCACGAGGCTGGACTCGGATACACAGCGAGGACGTCAACAACTTCTTACGCGTGGAGGCAGCGGGACCGTTCTCGGCCAAGGAGTATCGGACGTGGAATGCAACGGTCATCGCCGCCGTCGCGCTCGCGACGGAGCGTCCTCGGACCTCTCGAGCCCCAGCCGTCGCGTCACGAGCCGCGGCCGCAGCGCTCGGTAACACGCCGGCCGTCGCGCTGCGGTCCTATGTCGACCCCCGCGTCCTCGAGCTTTACGGCGCCGGGAAGATGGTCGAGGCCGAGGCGTGGGCGAGTGACAGTTGGCAAGCACGCGCGAGCGATGAGATAGCGGTACTCGAGTTGCTCAGCCCGGGCGCCAATGCGTAAAAACCGGGTGAGGGCCTTTGCTCACCACCAACCCCGAGAGGAGCCTTAGTGCCTGCGTATATCGTCGTCGAGACCGACATCTCCGATCACGAGCAGTACGAGCTCTACAAGCAGGCCTCGCCGGCCGCCGTCAAGGCCGGCGGAGGTCGCTTCATCGCGCGTGGCGGCGAGGTCGCGGTGCTGGAGGGCGACTGGCAACCCAAGCGCGTCGTGCTCCTGGAGTTTCCCGACCTCGAGGCAGCGAAGCGGTTCTATGAGTCCCCCGAGTATCAGGAGGCCAAGCGCCTGCGCGAGGGCGCGGCGCGGCTCAACATGGTCGCGATCGAGGGAGTTGACTGAGTCGGACCGGACCGCGCGGGCGTTGCGTGGTACCTGGTCAAGTGAGGGGGCAGGTGTATCCGTCCATCAGTAACAGCCTGGTAACTATTGACACAAGCGGCCTGGTGGCGGAGGATTGACTGCAACCGAGGGCAACGCAGGACGGAGGGCAATCATGCAGACGCTGGCGGGAATTTCGTTGGCCGACGTTCAGGCTGTCTACGACGGGCCTGAAGGCGATCTGTGGGAGTTGGTGATGGGCGAGCAGATCCACATCGGTGGAATGGCCTCGTCGATGGATCTCGCGGAGCGGGCCGGGATCACGGAGGGCAGCTCCGGGGTCGACCTGTGCTGCTGCAACGGCGCGGGGATGCGCTTCCTCGTGCGGTTCCGGGGCGTCGCGCATATGACCGGCGTGGATGCGACGGCGCGGATCGTCGAGCGCGGGCGGCGGCGGACTGTTGAAGAGGGGCTGTCGGACCAGGTCGAGTTCGTCGTCCGCGACGCGACCGATACGGGCCTGCCCGAGGCGTCGGCCGATTTCGTCTGGGGCGAGGACGCGTGGTGCTACGTCGAGGACAAGGGGAGACTGATCGCCGAGGCGGCCCGTCTCGCCCGACCCGGCGGCACGATCGCGTTCACCGATTGGCTGGCCGGCCCGGAGCCGATGGACGACGATGAGTCCGAGCGCTATCTGCGGTTCATGAAGTTCCCCAACGTGTGCGATCTCGACGATTACTGCCGGCTCCTGGAGGCATACGGCTGCCAGGTGCAGACGGCTCAGGACACCGGCCGGTTTCAGCCCCACGTGGACCTGTATTTGGAAATGCTCAACATGCAGCTGACCTACGACGCGCTCAAGCTCATCGGGTTCGACATGGAGCTCATGCAGACGCTTGGCGGCGAGATGAACTTCGTCCGGCAGCTCGCGCACGACGGCAAGATCTGCCAGGGCAGGTTCGTGGCTACCAAAGCCTGAGCACATCTGACCAAGCGCTCGAGCGCGACGGCTGAGGGCCCGGCGTTTCGACCGTCGAACGCGCTAGCGTCCGGTGCGTGACCGACACCGTGCGGGTGATCCGGGACGGGCAGGCCGGCACCTATGTGATTTCGGAAGAGCGTGACGACGGCTCGCTCCTGCTCCGGCCCGAGACTTCGGATCGAGCCGCCGTCGAGCCGATCTCCGCGTCGACCGCGACGGTCGTGCGCCGTCAGCCCGGGGTCATTCTGGATGTCAGCAGCCTTTCGGTGGCGTACGGGGCAAAAAAAGCCGTCGACGACGTCAGCTTCCAGATCGCGCAGGGGGAGATCTTCGGACTGCTGGGGCCGAACGGGGCGGGCAAGACGAGCACGCTCAGCGCGATCGAGGGTCTGCTCAAGCCGCAGTCCGGGACGGTGACGCTCGACGGGATCGATATCAGGCGGCATCCGGCGCAGGGAAAGGCCCGAATGGGCGTGCAGTTGCAGGCGACGAGCTTTCAGTCCGACCTGACGATCGAGCAGATCGTCAGGTTGTACGCAGGGCTCTATGGCCTGCGGCTATCGGACAGTCAGATCAACGACGGTCTCCGCGTGGCCGGACTCGGGGATGAGACGGGAAAGCCGTTCAAGCAGCTCTCGGGCGGACAGCAGCAACGACTGTCGCTGTACATCGCGGTCGTCCACGAGCCGCTCCTGCTGCTGCTGGACGAGCCGACTTCCGGGCTTGATCCACAGTCACGGCGACAGCTGTGGGGACGGATCGAACACCTCCGACAGCAGGGTGGGAGCATCCTCCTGACGACCCACTCGATGGAGGAGGCGCAGGCGGTCTGCGATCGTGTCTCGATCATCGATCATGGCGTACTGCTCACGACCGAGACGCCGCACGACTTGATCGAGAAGCACAAGGACGACCCCCGCGTGCGCGAGGTCGCCCGCGGTCCGGTCACGCTCGAAGATGTCTTCATCGGTCTGACCGGGAGTGAGATCCGTGGATAGCCAACCGTCCAGAGCGGAGCCGTCGCTCGGGCTCGTCTTCACGTCGTTGCTGCGCGCGGATTTCCTCGTGTTCCTGAAGCATCGGCGAGCACTGTTCGTGAGCATGCTGCTCCCGTTCTTCCTGCTCATCACCACGACCAGTAACAAGGCCACGCATCGTTTCGGTGGAGCTGTGCTGATCATCGGCCTGGCGGTCGCGTACGGGTTGATGGCGACATCGATCCTCGGTTATGCGCTGACGGTCGCGCGCGATCGGGAGAAGGGCGTGTTTCAGCGCCTGCGGGTCACCCCGGCCCCGACGTGGACGATCATGGGCAGCCGTCTGACGATGCAGGCGGCGGCCAACTTGATCCTCGCGCTCGTCGTGGTGATCGTCGGCGCCCGGATCCATCACCTCTCGCCGTCGATCGGGCAGTACGCGCTGGTCCTGCTCGTCTCGCTCCTCGGCGGCGCCGTGTTCCTCAGCATCGGCCAGGCGCTCGTCGGTCTGGTGAAATCCGCCGACAGCGTCCAGGCCATCGCGCGCGTGCTGTTTGCCGTGTTCATCATCCTCGGGACGATCGGGACCAGCGGTTCGCTCGGCAACTTCTGGGAGTCGGTCTCACGCTGGAGCCCGGTCGGAGCGGTGATGACGCTGTTCGGCGGAGTTCTCGACCTCTCCACGTGGTACAGCCGCGACACGCTCTCGGTCGTGGCGTGCGCGGGCTACATCGTGGTGTGCGCGGGCGTCGGCATCCGATGGTTCCAGTGGGACGCGAGATGACTCGCATCGGATCCGGCGGGTCCCCGTCTAGCGACGTGACCTGGCGCTCCTGAGCACGACGAGCGATCGCTCGGTCACCGCCACGGGGGCGGCTGCGTCGACTGCGTGCCCGTGGTGGTTCGGGTCGCCGGTGTCGACCTCGACCTGCCAGCTGAGGCTCCCGGCCGACGCCGGCACGACGAAGGGCAGCGGCTCCCACCAAGCGTTCACCATGATCAGAAATGGATCGTCCGGGCGATTGGATTGCCGGGGGTCGGCGGCTCCTGGCGGCGGCGCCTGGTCATCACCGGTCGCGCCGCTCAAGGCCATCGTCACCGCACGCGCGAACGACGCGCTCCAATCCCCCGGGGTCATCGGCAGGCCGTCCGGCCGGTACCAGTCGAGATCGTCGCGGGTCGTGTCGTGCGCGGGTGTGCCGGTGAAGAACTGGCGCCGGCGGAACACCGGATGCTCTTCGCGCAGCCGGCACAGCGCGGCCGTGAACTTGACCAGATCGTCGTGCGCCGTGACGGCGCCCCAGTCGAACCAGGTCAGCTCGTTGTCCTGACAGTAGGCGTTGTTGTTGCCGCTCTGGGTGCGGGCGAACTCGTCGCCGCCGAGAATCAGCGGCGCGCCCTCCGACAGCAGCAGCGTGGCGAGGAAGTTCCGCCGCTGCCGCGCGCGCAGCTCGAGGACCGCGAGATCGTCGGTGGGTCCCTCGACGCCGCAGTTCCAGCTGCGGTTGTCGTCGTTGCCGTCGCGGTTATCCTCGCCGTTGGCTTCGTTGTGCTTGCTGTCGTAGCTGACGAGATCGGCCAGCGTGAACCCGTCATGGACGGTGACGATGTTCACAGACGCGGTTGGACGGCGGCCGCCGTGGCCGAACAGGTCCCGGGATCCGGCGATCCGAGTGGCGAGGTCCGGCAGGGTTCCGTCGGCCGCCCGCCAGAAGTCGCGGACGGTGTCGCGGTACCGGCCGTTCCACTCGCTCCAGCCGGCCGGGAACTGTCCCAGGTCGTAGCCGCCCCAACCGATGTCCCACGGCTCGGCGATCAACTTGATCTCGCTGAGAACCGGGTCCTGGCCGACGGCCTCCAGAAACGCGGAATGCTGATCGAAGTCACTGCTGGCGCGGCCGAGGCTCGCCGCCAGGTCAAAGCGGAAGCCGTCGACGTGCATCTCCTGCACCCAGTAGCGCAGCGAGTCCATCACCAGCCTCAGCGCGGGCGGCGACTGGAGATCCGTCGTGTTGCCCACGCCGGTGTCGTCCACGTAGCGCCCGCGGTCGTCGGCGAGCCGGTAGTAGGCGGCATTGTCGACGCCGCGGAAGCAGAGCGTCGGTCCCCACTCGTTTCCTTCCGCCGTGTGGTTGAACACGACGTCCAGGATCACTTCGAGGCCAGCCGCGTGCAGCCCCCGAACCATGTCCCGAAACTCGTCCACCTGACCGCCGGCGTCGCCCGAGGCGGCGTATTCGTTGTGCGGGGCGAAGTAGCCGATCGACTGGTAGCCCCAGTAGTTCCGAAGCCCCCGCTCGACCAGCTGGGCGTCGTGGACGAACTGGTGGACCGGGAGGAGCTCGACGGCGGTCACACCGAGCCGCTTCAGGTGCGCGATTGCCGCTGGATGCGCCAGACCGGCGTACGTACCGCGTAGGCGATCGGGAACCTCGGGGTGGAGCTTGGTGAACCCCTTGACGTGCACTTCGTAGAAGATCGAGTCGGCCATCGGCCGATCCGGCCGGTGGTCCTGGCCCCACTCGAACTCGCCGCCGGCGAGGAGCAGCGAACGGGGAACGTACGGCGCGGAATCGGAGTCGTCGCGCTGGTCGGGCGCGCCGGGCGCGTGGCCGTAAACGGCCGGATGCCATTGCACCTGTCCGGCGACGGCGCGGCCATAGGGGTCCAGCAGCAGCTTGGCCGGGTTGCACCGCAGCCCGGCGGACGGGTCCCACGGACCGTGTACGCGGTAGCCGTAGCGCTGACCCGGTCGCGCGCCCGCGAGGTATCCCTGCCAGACACAAGCGTCGCCCTCCGTCAGGCTCCAGCGCGTCTCCTCTCCGTTTTCACTGAACAGACACAACTCGACCGCTTCCGCCACGCTGCTGTAGAGCGCGAACGTGGCGCCGGCACCGTCATGATGAGCGCCGAGCGGTGGGGTGTGGGCGGGGGCTTCGAGCCAGCGGCTCGTCGACTGGACGGTCATCGATCGGTCTCCTCAGTCAGCGCGCGGTCAGGGGAGCTGGAAGCCTCTCTCGACGGCGGATCGGATGCAAGGGAGCGCGCATGTCGGGCCGCCGGGTGCGAGCACCGTTGCACCCGCCGGCGCCGCGGGTCAAACTCAAGCCATGGCGAGAGAAAACAGAACCCTGAACACTCCGGAGCACCGGCGGCTCGAGCAGGCGCGTACCGGCGAAACCGCGTGGAAGTTGTGGGGGCCGTATCTGAGCGAGCGCCAGTGGGGAACCGTGCGCGAGGACTACAGCTCGAACGGCGACGCCTGGAATTACTTCACCCACGACCAGGCTCGGTCACGCGCTTACCGGTGGGGCGAGGACGGGATCGCGGGAATCTGCGATGAGCGTCAGCGCGTGTGCCTGGCACTCGCGCTGTGGAACGGAGCGGACCCGATCCTCAAGGAGCGGATGTTCGGCCTGTCCAATGGCGAGGGAAACCACGGCGAGGACGTCAAGGAGTACTGGTTCTACCTCGATAGCACCCCCACCCATTCCTATCTCAAATGCCAGTACAAGTATCCGCAGCGAGCGTTCCCGTACGAGGACCTGGTCAGTACCAACGCCGGCCGCAGCCGGCAGGAGATGGAGTACGAGCTGCTCGACACGGGCGTGTTCGACGCCGATCGGTATTTCGACGTGGTCGTCGAATACGCGAAAGCAGCGCCAGACGACGTCCTCATGCTCGTCACCGCGTACAACCGGGGACCCGCGCCGGCGACCCTCCACCTGCTCCCGACGCTGTGGTTCCGAAACACCTGGTCGTGGGGCGACGCCGTCCCTAAGCCCACGATGGTGGCAGTCGGCGACGGCAGCGTGCGGGTCGTTCACCACGAGCTCGGCGAGTTGCGGCTCACCGCCGACGCGTCGGCGCAACTGCTCTTCTGCGATAACGACACAAACAATGAGCGTCTGTTCGGAACTCCCAATGCGTCACCCTATGTCAAGGACGGCGTGAACGATTACGTGGTTAGCGGCGCGCAGGGAACGGTCAACCCCGACCGAACCGGCACCAAGCTGGCAGTGCACCACGTGCTGGAGATACCGCCGGGCGACAGCGCCGAGGTGCGCCTACGCCTGGCCGCGACGGGTGGTGGCGGCGCCGACACAGGCGCTGGCGGGCAGCGGCTCGGACCGGGTTTTGACGGGGTGATGAGCAGCCGGCGCACCGAGGCCGACGAGTTCTACGCCACGGTGATCCCGCCGGCGCTGACCCCGGACCAGGCCATGGTGATGCGCCAGGCGCTCGCCGGCTTGCTGTGGGGCAAGCAGTACTACGAGTACGACGTGCACCGCTGGCTGCGCGAGCACGGCGTCGACCCGTGGGGGCCGAATGCGCCCAGCAGCGCCGTGCGCAACGTCCAGTGGTTCCACATGCTCGCCGAGGACGTCATCTCGATGCCTGACAAATGGGAATACCCCTGGTTTGCGGCGTGGGACCTCGCCTTTCACTGCGCGCCGCTGTCGCTCGTCGACGTGGATTTCGCGAAGGATCAGATCGAGCTGCTGCTCAGGACCCGCTATCTCCATCCCAACGGGCAAATTCCCGCCTATGAGTGGAACTTCGGCGACGTCAATCCGCCGGTGACTCCGTGGGCGGCGCTCTTTGTCTACGAGCGTGAGGCGGAAATCCGGGGTCGGGGTGATCGTGAGTTTCTGGCCCGCGTGTTCGATCGACTCGTGACCAACTTCACGTGGTGGGTGAACCGCAAGGATCCCGACGACCGTAACCTGTTCCAGGGCGGCTTTCTGGGGCTCGACAACATCGGGATTTTCGATCGCTCCGCGCCCCTGCCCGGCGGCGGGCAGCTCGAGCAGGCGGACGGAACGGCTTGGATGGCCCTGTACTGCCAGTGGATGCTCCAGATCGCGATCGAGCTCTCGCGCGAGGAGCCCGCGTACTTCGACATGGCGCTGAAGTTCGCCGCCCATTTCATGTGGATTTCGGTGGCGATGAACCCGCCAGAGGGCGACGCCACGCTGTGGGATGAACAGGATGGTTTCTACTACGACGTGATGCGGATGCCAGACGGGAGGACCATAGAGCTGAAGGTACGCTCGCTCGTTGGGTTGCTGCCGATGTGCGCCGCGACCGTGTTCGACGCCGACATTCTCGCGCGCTACCCCGAGATGGTGGACCTGCTCGCCCAGTTCGTCGCACGCTTCTCGGACTCGCTCCCGCAGCTCGCCCACCTGCCGGGCCTGAGCCCCGAGGGCCGGCGGATGACCTCGCTCGTAGATGAGGCCAGACTGCGCCGCATCCTCGGCGTGATGCTCGACGAGGACGAGTTCCTCGGCCCCCACGGGATCCGGGCCATCTCTCGCCGTCACCTCGAGCAACCCGTCGTGTTCGATTGGGGTGGCCAGGAGTACGTCGTGCACTACCTGCCGGCCGAGTCAGATACCGGGATGTTCGGGGGTAACTCCAACTGGCGCGGGCCGGTTTGGTTTCCGATGAACCTGGTAATCCTCCGAGGCCTGGTTCAGCTGCATCGCTATTACGGGGATCGGCTCAAGGTCGAGTGTCCGACCGGTTCGGGTCGTGAGCTGAACCTGCTGCAGATCGCCGGCGAGATCGCCGGCCGGCTGACCACCACATTCACCCAGGACGAGAACGGGCGCCGCCCGGTGTTCGGCGGAATCGAGAAGTTCCAGACCGACGCCAACTGGCACGACCTCCTGCTGTTCCACGAGTACTTCCACGGGGATAACGGCGCCGGCATCGGCGCCAGCCACCAGACCGGCTGGACCGGGACGGTCGCGCTGTTGTTCCTGCTCAGTGGCGGGCTACGCACGCCGGCCGACGAGCTTGCGGCCCGCGCCGCCCAGATGGCCGCGGTCGGCGAGTGAGCATGGCTGGATAACCGCGCACGCCGCGGCGAGACCCGGGGTAACGTCTCGGTCGTGTTCTTCGCGGTCCGGCTCGAGCGTGGCGGTCCATGGGATTGGTCGCGCGATCTTCGCCAACAAGACGGATGGGACGAGCACGCGCGATTCATGGACTCCTTGGTCGCGGACGGATTCCTCATCCTGGGCGGACCGCTCGCGGGCGAGCGCGAGATTCTCCACGCGATATCGGCTCCTTCGGAAGACGCCGTCAGGGAACGTTTAGCCCGAGACAGTTGGCATCAGAACGGCATGCTCGCGATCAAGTCGATCGAGCCCTGGACGATCCTGCTCGACGGCCGGCGGACGGACTCTTCCTGATGGCCCGGGTCCAGAGGCGGAGGTTGGTCGCGAGGTCCTCGTCGACCTGCCCAGCGGGACGAGAATGGCCCGAGGCCGCGAGTCCGGACGGGTGTCACCTCGCGCCTGGGCGCGAGCCGGCGAGCTTCCAGGCCGCCGGGAGCAGGAGCGCGGCCAGGGCTGCCTTGATCGCATCGCCGGCGAGGAACGGGGTGAGGCCCAGAGAGATCGCCTTTCCGGCGCCGACGTGCAGGTCGAAGGCAAGCCAGGTGACGCCGACGCCGTACATGAGGATCTCGCCGACGACCATGGCCGGAATGGAGCCGAGCAACGACCGGTCGGCACCTCGCTCGGCAAGCACGCCGCACACCAGCGCGCACAGGATGAACCCGAGGATGTAGCCGAACGATGCCCCCACGTAGCCGCTGGCGTGGCCGGCGAACCACGGCACGCCGACCAGGCCGGCGGTGGCGTACAGGAGCATCGCGGCGAGCCCGCGGCGCCACCCGAGCGCTGTCCCGACGAGCAGGACGCCGAGTGTTTGACCCGTGATCGGAACCGGAGTAAACGAGAGCTTGATCGAGATCTGCGCCAATAGTCCGACCAGGCCGGCGCCGCCCGCGACCAAGAGGACGTTGCGAACGGCCGCTCCGGGCAACAGGTCGGCGAGGACGAGCGGCGTTCGGCGGGGTAGCGTCGCGGCTGTGTTCATGGCGTCTCCTTGCAGGCGAAATTGAGCGTAGTCAGAGGCCCCCTGTCCGCGAGGACCTGGGCACGCTACCAGCGCGCGTCGTCGATCGACCGCCCGAGCGAGAGCGAGCCGGCTGCCGCCGTCAGCGACAATGAGCGCGATGGAGGTCGAGGACACGCTCGCGTATCTGGCCGGGACGTGGACACTCACCCGCGCGATCGTTGATCATCGAAGCGGTAGCAGCGGCTCGTTTGACGGCGTCGCTCGAGTGCATACGCTCGGACGGCGGGGACGCTACGAGGAGCAGGGCCGGCTGCGCTTTGGCGGCTATGACGGTAGCGCGCGACGTGCACTGGAGCTCGTCGTATTGGATGCTCGCGGCGTCGCGGTTCTGTTCGCGGACGGGCGGCCGTTCTTCCACCTCGACCTCGTGACGGGCACCTGTCAGGCGGTGCATCGGTGCTCCCTCGACCGCTACGAGCTCGAGTTCGGCGCCAGCTCTCCCGATCTCCTGCTCGAGCGCTGGCGCGTCCGCGGGCCGGAGAAGGACTACGAGGCCCAGACGACGTGGCGCCGGAGCTGATCGTCGACCACGATCTACGGTCCGGCTACGAAGCGGGCCACGTCGGCCCGGGTGATGAACCCGTGGGTGACGCCGATGCAGGCATCGCCGGCCTGCAAAACCGCCGGTTGATGGAGATTTATCCCGGCGGCGGTGACCATCTGGTGGGTCAGCTGTCCGGTGCTAGTCGGGTCGGGGAAGGTGGTGAAACCGTGGTTGCGAAGGCAGCGAACGAACGCCAGCATCGCGTTGATGTGCGCTGGACTGCGCGCCTGCGGACCGGACTCTCCGTTGTTCGGCAGCAGGTGCCGGCAGGCCGAGTACGCCGGTCCGAACGCGGGTGACTTGGGGGTGCTCGGGGCCAGGGCAAACTTGAAGGCCCCGGTGCCCGGGTCCGGGAAGTCGGGCACTCCATGTGAGCGCATGCAGTGCGAGAACCCGACGGCCTCCTGCAAAGAGTCCGCCTGGGTCGTCGGCTGCCCCGAACCGGACGCGGTGGACGACGCGGGCGAGTTCGAGCCACACGCGGAAAGGAGCAGCGTGACCGCGGCTATGACGACGACGGAGGTGAGGACGAGTGGGACTCGCGTGCGCTCGTGTGACTCCCCGGCTGCCGGCTTGCCCGCCACGCGTGGCCCGATGCTCCAGACCGTGGCAGCGATGAGCACGAGTGCGGCGGCGAGGAAGATCCCGGTCTCGAGTGCCTGTAGTGGCCAGTAGTGGCCGGGCGGCTGGTAGGTGATGAGCTGCTTCACCTCACGCGACAGTGTCACCTGGCAGCGCAGGGACGGTGCACCGTTGCGCAGGAGGTCCCCCGTGACCGTCGGGCAGGCGCGGAGGAGCAGGTCGTGCAGCCGCGCGGTGCTGAGCGGATGGTGGGCGCGATCGACGAGCACGGCTGAGACCGTCCAGGCCCCCGGAATCGGAGGCGGGGCTGCGACGGCACTGACGAGTTTCGGGAGGAACTCGAGGCCCTTTCCCAGGGTCGTGGAAACCAGGACCTGCTTGGCCGCGAGCAGGTGGGGGCGGACCCAGAGAGTGACGGCGAACCGCGCCGCCACGAAGCCGATCAGTGTGGCGGCCATGGCCGGCAGCGTGCGTCGCGTCAGTCTGCCCATCGCGACGCCGAAGGCAAACCCGAACCCGGCGTACCCCACCGCGACGATCCCGCGCTCGGTGAACACGCTCGGGGCGAAGCGGTTCATATCGGCCGCGTCGATCGGCCCGAACCACCAGCTCACGAGCCAGGTCGCGAGGCCCGCGACGGCGAGCGCGGCGACACCGACAAGCGCGATCCTCATCGACAGCCAGCGGCGACGGGTGACGCTCTGCGTCCAGGCGAGGCGGTAGGTCCCGCTTTCGAGCTCGCGGGCGAGAAGCGGCGCGCCCCAGAACATCCCGAGCAGCGCGGGGATCGCGAGCAGCGCAGGGCCGAGGAGGTCGGCCAGCGCGGTGTCGTGCGCGCTCAGCGCCGTGCACTCGCTCCGGGCCGCGCAGTCGACATGCAGGTGCGATCCGGTCACGAGCACGAGCGCGGCGAACGCCCCGAGCAGACCGAGCGCGGTGAGCGCCTGCGTGCGGAACTGGCGCCAGGCGACCCAGATCATCGGCCGATCCCCGCCCGCTCCGCATCGGCCCCGCGGCGGCCCATGTAAGCCAGGACGATGTCCTCGAGGCTGACCTGCGCGACGCTCCACGCCGGGTCGATGACCGGGTCCTCGGTGCGGACGAGCAACGTGCTCTGCCGCGCGGTGTGACTCGCCTCGATCAGCTGCTGGCTTGCCGGCAACCCCGCGCCGTCGCGGCGCGGTCCGCTCAGGCGGCGGTGGGTGGCGAGCAGCTCGTCGATCTCACCCGAGAGGAGGACGTGACCTTCCGCGACCAGAATCAGGTAGTCGCAGACGCGCTCGAGGTCGGCCACCAGGTGTGAGGAGAGGACGACGCTCACGCCGTCGGCGGCCGTGAACTCCATCAGAGCCCGGAGGAACTCGCGACGCGCGAGCGGGTCGAGGCTTGCGACGGGCTCGTCGAGGATCAGCAGCTCGGGACGTTTGGCGATCGCGAGCGTCAGCGCGAGCTGGGCGCGCGCACCGGCGGACAGCGTGCCGGCGCGCTGGCTCCGGTCGAGACCGAGCCGCGCGACCCGCGCCCGCGCGAGCGGCGCGTCCCAGCCTGGGTTGAGCGCTGCTCCGAGGCGCAGGTGGTCGGCGACGGAGAGGAGTGGGTAGAGCGGCGTCTCCTGCGCGACGAAGCCGATACGCGCGAGCTGCGCGGGCGTGCCGGCGACTGCTTCTCCGAGGACGGCGATCGATCCGGCGCTGGGCTCGATCAGCCCAGCCGCGAGGTGCAGCAGCGTCGTCTTGCCGGCGCCGTTGGCCCCGACCAGGCCGGCGACGTGGCCGGCCGGCACCTCGAGCGTGCAATTCGTGAGGGCCCAGCGGTGCCCGTAGCGCTTGCCCAGGCCCCGCGTGGCCAGGGCAGCGCTCACGCTACCCCTTCGATGCGGGCGGAGCGAACAGCGTCACGAAACAACGCCTCGATCGACTCCTCGTCGAGGCCGGCGCGACGCGCTTTGACGATCCAGCTGCGCAGCTCCCGTCGCAGCGGTGCGTTCGCCGCGATCGAGGGATCGGCCAGCGAGCCGGTGACGAATGTACCGACGCCGGGGCGCGCGGCGACGAGCCCGGCGTGCTCGAGCTCGCGGTAGGCCTTCAGCACGGTGTTCGGATTGATCGCGAGCCGTGCGACGACCTCCTTTACCGTGGGCAGCTGGTCGCCCTCATGCAGCAGGCCGAGACGCAGGGCGTGGCGGACCTGCTGCACGATCTGCATGTAGGGCGACACGCCGGAGCGGGAGTCGAGGTGGAACTCGATCACGGATGATCTCCTATATCGCTAGGTAGCTAGTACTTTATGCGTATAGATACCATCCGTCAAGCGTCGCCGCAGCTCATGTGAGGCATTGGCGACCGAACCTTCCTGATCTGAGTGAGGACGGGATGCGGCTACACGGCGCCGGCCTCCCAAGCGAATCCGTCCGGATCGGTGAAGGGCCCGGCATCACCGCTGATCATGACCCCGCTTGACGGGGTCGCGACCTCGACGTACGCCGAGGTCGCGACCTTCCAGATCGCCCCGTCGGGGGCTTGCACGACGCCGCCAAAGCCCCAGAACGACTTCGCGGCTGGTTTCAGTGGCTTGGCGCCGGCGTGCAGAGCGGAGTCGATGAGGGTGCTGACGGTCGCGGGCTGGGATACGACGAGTGACAGCGTGAACCCGCGAAAGCCGTTCGTCGTTTCCTGCGAGGCTGGAGACGCAGGCGGGGGCCCAGGTCGAAGGCGGTGGTGTAGAAGTGTTCAGCGGCCGTGGGGTCGCTCACCTCGAGGGTGACGGATTGGATGCAAGCCACGGGCGATGGTAGGCACGGTGAAGACCCTGCGCTTCTCGATTCCTGCTCGGTAGGATCGCGCGATCGCCACGACCCTGACCACACCGGACGGGCGGACACTCGCCTATTGCGAATGGGGCGATCCGGGTGGCTCCCCGGTGTTCTGTCTGCATGGGACGCCTGGGTCACGCCTGACGCGCCATCCGGACGAGGGCGTCTATCGGGAAGCCGGCGTACGCGCGATCACCTATGACCGTCCGGGCTACGGCGCCTCATCGCGGCACGCGGGCCGGCGCGTGGCCGATGCCGCGCACGATGTGGCCGTTATCGCCGATGCCCTGCGCGTGAACCGGTTTGCCGTCGTAGGCGTCTCTGGCGGTGCGGCTCACGCGCTCGCGTGCGGAGCGCTGGCGCCCGATCGGGTGACTCGGTGCGCGAGCGTCGTGGGCCCGGCTCCGCTGGGACCCGGTGGTCTGTCTCGTGAGGAGTTCTTCGCGGGGATGGTCGAGGGCAACATCCGGGAGTTTGGATGGGCGCTGGCCGGAGAGGGGACGCTCAGACCCGAGCTCGAGCGAGAGGCTCGTGAACTGATCACGAGCCTCCACAGGGACTCGGGCAGCCCACTCGGAGCGGATTACACGCTGTCGGAGGCGGACCTCGAAGTAATGCGTGGCGGCGACGTGCGTGCCATGCTGGCCGCCAGCGTCCGGGAGGGAATCGGGCGGACCGTCGACGGTCTGGTCGACGACGATCTCGCGTTCACCGTGCCGTGGGGTTTCGACGTGGCCAGGATCACCGTGCCTGTGTCCGTCTATTACGGCCCCCACGACACGCTCGTGCCGGCCGGCCACGGCGAGTGGCTGGCGCGCACGATTCCCGGCGCCAGGGTCTCTGTGCTGGACGGCGGGCATTTCGCCAGCTACGAGCGGATGCCCGAGATCCTCGCCTGGTTGACGAATCCGGCACTTACATAGGAGGGACGGATGGCAACGACAAGCGCCACCGACGGCTCGTTTCCGAACCCTTACGAGATCGAGACGCCGCCCGGGTGCGAGGGCTGGGAGGAGATGTATCCGTATCACGGCCTGTTCGACGAGCGCCGGCGCGAGCAGGACGAGAGCCGTTTCTGGTTCTGGAACTCGATGCACTTTCCCGAGCCGATGCCGGCGTTCGATGTGATCTGCATCGACTCGCCCTACCAGGCGATCGGTGAGTGGCAGAACCGCGTGTTCGCGGTGCCGCCGGCCATGGGCATCGACTGGCGCGTCATCAACGGCTACATCTACATCACGGGCAACCCGGTCCTCGACCCCGCCAAGATCGCCGAGCGAGCCGAGTTCTTCCAGCAGCGGGCGGGCTACTACTTCCAGAACTGGACCGAGCTGTACGGTAAGTGGCGGGGCAAGATGGAGGCGCTGATTCGCGGGCTCGGTGAGCTCGAGGTTCCCGATCTGCCCGAGTACGAGCCCGACGAGGTCGCCTTCGGCGACGATCGCAACACGGCCTTCTACGAGCTGCTCGACGCGTACACCCGCGTGCTGCGGCTGGGCGACCTGATGTGGCAGCACCACTTCGAGTTCCTGCTGCTCGGGTACGGCGCCTACTCGACGTTCGCCGAACTGTGCAAGACGCACCTGCCGGACATCCCGGACCAGCACATCGCGCAGATGGTGGCCGGCATCGACGTGCTCGTGTTCCGGGCCGACGTCGAGCTGCGCCGGCTCGCGCGGCTGGCCATCGAGACCGGTCTTGAGTCGGCTTTCGTGCAGGGCCGGTCGCCGACCGAGATTGACGCGGAGCTGGCGCGTAGCGACGCGGGACGGCAGTGGCTCGAGGAGCTCGAGAAGACGAAGGACCCATGGTTCAACATGGCCACGGGCGACGGCCTATATCACTTCTATCGCAGCTGGTACGACGATCCGAGCATCCCCTACGCCTCGCTGATCGGGTACGTCCAGGCGCTGAAGGCGGGGGAGCAGATCGAGCGCCCGACCGAGGAGATCCGCCGCGAGCGCGAACGGCTGGCCGAGGAGTACGGCGCGCTGCTCGACGACGACACGCGCAAGGGATTCGAGGAGCTGCTGGCGCTGTCCCGGACCGTGTTCCCCTACGTCGAGGAGCACAAGTTCTATTGCGACTACTGGTTCCTCACCCGGTGGTGGAACAAGGTCCGGGAGTTCGGCGCGCTGCTCGCGCGCAACGGCTTCCTCGAGGACGGCGAGGATGTCTTCCAGCTCTCGCGCTACGAGGTGGCGGGAGCGCTCGACGAGCTCGTCCTCACCTGGGCCACCGGCGGAAGGCCGCTTGGGCCGCAGCACTGGCCGCCGATCGTCGCCCGGCGCAAGGAGATCCTGCGCCGGCTGGCCGATTGGACGCCGCCGCCCGCCGTGGGAATTGTCCCCGAGGCCGTTACCGACCCGGCGCTGAACATGCTGTGGGGTGTCACCACCGAGCGCGTGCGCGAGTGGGCACGCCAGCAGGACGGCGGGCGGGTCCTGACCGGCGCGCCCGCGTCACCCGGAACGATTGAGGGAATCGCCCGGGTCGTGCGCGGCGTGGATCAGATCGGCGAGGTGCACGAAGGCGAGATCCTGGTGTGCGGAGCCACCTCGCCCGCGTGGGCGCCGATCTTCACCAAGATCAAGGCTGCGGTCACCGATGTGGGCGGCGTGATGTCGCACGCGGCGATCGTCTG
This sequence comes from Solirubrobacteraceae bacterium, assembly GCA_035502815.1. Taxonomy (GTDB): domain Bacteria; phylum Actinomycetota; class Thermoleophilia; order Solirubrobacterales; family Solirubrobacteraceae; genus Palsa-465. Next base: position 1,830 of record DATJUA010000038.1, on the reverse strand, counting down.
CCGCGAGTACGGCCTGCCGGCGGTGGTCGGCACCGGTCGCGCCACGTCGGCGATCAAGACCGGGCAGACGATCTCCGTCGACGGTACGGAGGGGCGCGTCGAAATCCTCGACGGCTAGGTGGCCGATTCCGCGCGAGCCTGCCTAACGCATATGGAGGAACGGTACGGGTTCGCCCCACATCGGCGATGCGATTCCGACCTCGCAACCTCGTCAGCTGAGCGCGGCCCGCTCGTCCTCGGACAGCGTTCGCTTCGTCCTGTGCGACAGGTCCCAGGCCACGAGCACCGAGTGCCCGGACGCGGCGAGGCGACCATCGGGCAGCTTGACGTCATGCTCCAGCTTGACGCTGGAGGTTCCGGCCCCTGTCACGCGCACGGTGATTTCGACCTCGCCGTGGTCCATGCGCACCTCGGCGTGATGGTCGAGGTCCACGTGGGCGAGGACATAACCGCCCCGCCCCTGCTCGCCGGCGCGACGCATCAGCTCCGCGATCAGCGCGATGCGCCCCTCCTCGAGCAGTTCGTGGTACACGGACTGATTCAGGTGGCCGAGCATGTCCATGTCCCGCCACCGGAGCTGGACGCGAACGGTGTGCTCGAGTCCTGGGGCCACGGGCAGCAGTCTAGGCTCGGGTCGTCGCTTCTGCGGGTCAGTCGAGCTCGGCGTCGGCCGGCTCGGTGGGTTCGAGGTGGACGACGTCGAACCCGAAGCGGTCGGCCAGTCGCTGCGCCACCAGGGAGCGGTGGCACGCCTGGGCGGTGGCTTCGACACACAGGAGCGCCGCGATGCCGTGAACCGGGAACCGGTCCACGAACGGCTCGAGGGGTGCCGGGTCGAGGATCTCCTCCGTGTAGCCGCGGATGTAGCCGGGCGAGAGGCGAACCCGCGAGCGCTTCCCGACCCTCTGGCGATCGTCCTCGCGATACTGGAGGTGACGCAGCTCCGTGGTCGGGGCGAGCTCCGGGTAATGCTCGTAGCCGATGTGAGCGTCGGCCAGGAGGCCCTGGAGACGGCGGGAGTTGGCCCACGCGTACTGCGGTCCCCGCACGCCGCGCCGCTGTCGGATGTCGATGACCCGGGTGACACCGGCAGCGTCGAGCGCGCGGATGAAGCTGGCGGCGTCGAAGTCGTACACGCCGACCGTGGCGAGCTTGGGCATCCAGCACTACGTTAGCCGCCAGCCGAGGGCTCGGCGGCGCGATTGAGACAGCCGGCTGACCACGAGGTCGTAGGAGTCTTCGATCATGTCCCTGACGAGCTGATCGGCGAGCGACCCGTCGATCGTCACCGTGTTCCAGTGACGCTTGTTGAGGTGGTAGCCGGCGCGGATCTCCGGGTGAGCCTCGCGGAGCTGCTCGGCGAGCAGGGGCTCGCACTTGAGGCTCACCTCGAGCGGGTCGCCGGCGAGTCGGGAGAGCGCGAACATCTTCCCCGCGACCTTGAACACCGAGGTCTCCGGACCGAACGGGAACGTCTCGGCCGAGCCGGGGAAGCTCAGGCAGTGTCGCTGGAGATCAGAGCCGCGCACACGTCGCTCGGCCGATCCTAGCCGAACCAGAAAACGGCAACGTCCGCGCCGGTCTCCCGGCGCGGACGTGGGTTGACAGGAGTAGTTGAGAGTCCTCGGTCAGGAGGCGGCGGGTGCCGGCTTGGTGGCGAACATCTGCTCTTCCTCGGTGGTCTGGCGGGCGTGCCAGATCCCGAGGCCGACCAGGACGGCCATGATCGCGGCGAGTGCGAACGAGGCGATCGCGCCCCATAGCATGACGACGCCGATCTCCGAGAACGCGTAGGCCTCGAGCAGCAGTCCGCGCAGGGTGGTGCCCTGG
>DATJUA010000037.1:0-35747 GCA_035502815.1 Solirubrobacteraceae bacterium | reverse complement strand
GACTGGGCGATGGAGGGCCTCGGGGCGCCGTGGCGCGTGGCCGAGGCGCGCGCCCTCGCTCGGCGCTTGGAGCGGCTCGTCGGCTCCGGCACGCCGCCCCGCGACGTGGTGCTCCTGACCCGCGCCACCACCGACCTGCGGGTGTACGAGCGCGCCCTCGAGGACCGGGGCATCCCGACCTACGTGATCGGCGGGCGCGGCTACTGGGCCCATCCTCAGGTGATCGACATGGTCAGCTACCTCGAGGCGCTGGCCAACCCACGCGGCGAGGAGGCGCTCTACACGGTCCTCGCCTCGCCGCTCGTCGGGGTGTCGGCCGACGCCCTGGTGCTGCTCGCCGCGACCGCCCGGGACCGGCGTCGCGACCCGCTGTCGGTGCTCCGCGATCCCGCGGGCGCGTTCGACGCGCTCGGGGATGGGGATAGGGATTTACTGGGTCGGTTCGCGGACCTGTTCGCCATCGAGCGGGAGGTGGCCGCCCGCCTAGGTCCCGAGGCGCTGATCGAGCGCGCCATCGAGCGGACCGGATACGACCTGGCCGTGCTGGCGATGCCGGGCGGGCAGCGCCGCCTGGCCAACGTCCGCAAGCTGATGCGCCTGGCCCGTGAGCATGACGCGGCCCACGGCCCCGACCTGCGCGGCTTCCTCGATTTCGTCGCCCGCCGTGCACGCTCGGGCGCCGGCGAGGCGCGCGAGTCGGAGGCGCCGGTCGAGGGCGAGGCGCTCGACGCGGTCCGCCTGATGACGATCCACAGGGCCAAGGGGCTCGAGTTCGAGGTCGTGTGCGTGGCCGACCTGGGTCGCGGCCCGCGCTGGCGCGCCGAGCTGATCCGGATCGGCCGCGACGGGCGATTCGGGCTGCGCCTCGCCGAGCCGGGTACGGGCAAGCGCGAGTCGGCGCTCGACTATCGGGCGCTCGGCGAGGAGCGGCAGGCGGCCGAGGCGGAAGAGGAGCGCCGGCTGTTCTACGTCGCGATGACCCGCGCCCGCGAGCGGCTCATCCTGAGCGGCGCGGCGAAGCTCGACGTCTGGCCGGATTTGTCCGGCGGTGGGGGCCCTATCGCCTGGCTCGGCCCGGCGCTCGCGGAGCGCGACGACGTCGAGGTGTCGTTTGTCCAGCCGGAGGACCTAGCGATCCCCGACCCGCCGCCGCCACCGCCACCCCCGCCGGTTCCCGCGCCGCCGCTGCCCGAGCCCCCACCGACGCCACCGCTGCCGGAGCCACCGCCCGCTCCTCCGCTGCCCGAGCCACCGCCGTCACCCGCGCTCGGCGCCCTCAGCTACACGTCTTTGGCCGAATATCAGCGCTGCGGCTACCGCTTCTACGCCGAGCGGGTGCTGCGGCTGCCCGCGCTCGCCGGTCAGGGCTCAGGTGAGGCCGAGCGCGCGACCGGACTCAGCGCCATCGATCGCGGAACGCTCGTGCACGCGCTGCTCGAGCGCCTCGACTTTCGCCGGCCGGTCGTCGCCACCGGCGAGACGGTCACAGCCGCGGCCGCCCGCCTCGGGCTCACCGTCACCCCCGGCGGCCCCGACGCGGCGCAGATCATCGAGCTCGTCGACCGGTTCGCCGGCGGCGAGCTGTGCCGGCGGCTCGGGCGCGCCATCGGGGTACGGCGCGAGGAGCGATTTCGCTTCCTGCTGGGGAACCAGATGATCGGCGGCGCGTTCGACGTGATCGCCCGCGAGCCGGGTGGCCGCACGCTCGTCGTCGACTACAAGACCGACCGGCTCGATGGGGCCGACCCGCAGGAGCTCGCCGACCGTGCGTACGGGACCCAGCGCTTGGTCTACGCGCTGGCTGCACTGCGCGGCGGTGCGGCCGAGGTCGAGGTCGTGCACACGTTCCTCGAGCTTCCCCAGCAACCGGCCGTGGCGAGCTTCAAGCACGAGGAGGCGCCGGCGCTCGAGGCCAAGCTGGCGGAGCTCGCGCGAGGGGTCCTCGAGCGCCGCTTCGCCGTCACCGACGCACCGCGCCGCGGGGTGTGCGACGGCTGCCCAGCCGAGGGCGGCCTGTGCTCGTGGCCGCTCGAGATGACGCGGCGCGAGGCCGCCGACCGCCTGTTCTAAGAGTGGTAGGGTGCCGGCGGGACCGGATCGCCCGGCCGCCACGCCGGGCACGGCAGCGTGGGAGGTTGGATATGCACAGGTCTCGGCGAGTCGCGGCGTTCGTGTCGGCTCTGATCGCGGGTGCGGTGCTTGCCCTGCCCGCCATGGCGCAGTCACCCGCGACGTCGCCGACGTCGCCCGTCAACCTCGCCACGCCGGTCGACTTCGGGGCGGCCAAGGCCGCCCGGCAGGCCATCGTGCTCGCGGGCGACGCGCGGTTCGAGGTCCTCGGCGACGGACTGATCCGGATGGAGTACTCCCCGAGCGGGACCTTCGAGGACGCCCCGACGGTCAACGTGCTCAACCGAAGCTTCCCGGTGCCCAACTACACCGTGAGCCGATCGGGCGGCTGGCTGACGATCCGCACGGCCGAGGCGACCCTCCGCTACCGGCTCGGATCGGGACCGTTCGGACCGAACAACACCTCGGTCCAGTTCGGCAACGGGAGCGCGGTCAGCCCGCAGTGGCAGAACGAGTGCCCGTTCGATCAGGTGTGCGACGCCGGGGCCGCGGCGCTGATCGGCGGTGCGAACATCCAGACCGACCACAGCGGTTATCAGAGCATTGCGGGGTTCATCGCCGGGCTCGGCCAGGGCAACCAGGCGGGAGCCAACTGGACGGTCCTGGGGGCGCCGGCTGGGCAGGCCGTGGTCACGCTGCGCTACGCCAACTACGTCGGCGCGCTCGGCGGCCCGGCGCCGCGGACGATCGACCTGGTCGTCAACGGCTCGGACGTTCAGACGCTGACCCTGCCCGCCACGAGCAGCTGGGACGACTGGTCGACAGTGACAGCCGACGTCAACTTGAACGCCGGCACCAACGCCGTCGGCGTCCTGTGCGCCGCGGCCGACAGCTGCAACGTCAACGTCGACACTCTGTCCGTATCGCCGACCAACGCGCCTGCTCCCGTGCAGCCGATGATGAACTACCTCGGGGGCTATACGCGCGGCTTCGACACCGCCACCTACGACACGGGATACAGCTGCCCGGCCGGCACTCCGACCGCGGCGCAGTGCACGGCCGCCCTGCCCGAGATGCACCCGGGCATCCTCGACCAGGCCGGGTACCGCCTGCTCGACGACACTCAGAGCGCGATCTGGACCTCGAACGGCTGGGTCTCGGAGCGACCCGCCGGCGGCGACGTGCAGGACGGCTACCTGTTCGTCTACGGGCACGACTACGCCCAGGCGCTCGCGGATCTCAACCGGCTGACCGGCCCCTCGCCGCTGCTCCCCGAGTACCTGTTCGGCGTGTGGTACTCGGATTACTACCCGTACACGACCTCCGACTACGAGAGCACGCTGATCCCCGACTTCCGGTCCAACCACGTCCCGCTCGACACGCTGTCGGTCGACACCGACTGGAAGTCCCCCAACCAGTGGGACGGGTGGGAGTGGAACCCCTCGCTCTTCCCGGATCCGACGAGCTTCCTCAGCTGGGCCAAGCAGCAGGGCATCCACGTCACCCTGAACGTCCACGCGAGCATTGCCGACGATGATCCGCAGCTGCCCGCCACGCAGGCGCTCGCCGGCACCTCACTGGCCGACGACAACTCGTGCTACACGCCCAGCGGAACGTGCAAGGTGTGGGACTGGAGCAGCATCCCCCAGGCCGAGTCCTATTTCGCGCTGCATCAGCCATATGAGTCCGAGGGTGTGTCGTTCTGGTGGCTTGACTGGTGCTGCGACAGCTCTACCGCCTCTAACCCCGGCGTCACCCCGGACGCCTGGATCAACCACCTGTACGCCCAGGAGCTGACGAACAAGGGGGAGCGCGGCTTCGTCCTGTCGCGCACCGGCAGCTCCTACCAGAACCCCGACGAGGTGTATCCAGCCGGCCCGTGGGCGGGCCACACATCGACGCTGGCCTTCACCGGGGACACGTGGGGGACGTGGAACACGTTGGCCTTCCAGGTGCAGCTCGCGGCCGACGAGTCGAGCATCGACGAGCCGTACGTCTCCGACGACATCGGCAGCTTCCTCGGCCAGCCGCCGGGAATCCCGTCGGGTGGACCACCCACCGACGACCCCGATATCTATGACCGCTGGGTGCAGCTCGGCGCGTTCCAGCCGATCCTCCGCCTGCACTCCTCGGCCGGCAATCGACTGCCCTGGCAGTACCCCCAGCCGGCCGACTCGATCGCCGCCAGCTTCCTGCGCCTGCGCGAGGCGCTCGTGCCCTACACATACACGCTCGCCGACCAGGCCGTCGATACGGGACTGCCGATCGATCAACCCCTCTATCTCGACTATCCCGACCAGTCGGCCGCCTACTCCAACCCGGGCGAGTATCTGTACGGCCCCGACGTGCTGGTGGCCCCCGCGACCACGCCCGGCAACGTGAGCACGGAGTCGGTCTGGTTCCCGCCCGGCCAGTGGACGGACTGGTTCACCGGTGCAACCTTCACCGGGCCCTCCGAGCAGACCCTGAAGGTGCCGCTCGGCCGCATGCCGGTATTCGTCAAGGCGGGCGGCATCGTTCCCGAGCAGACGGCCATGGAGCACGTCGGCGCCGACCCGGGCGCCCCGACAATCCTGCGAATCTACCCCGGCGCGCCCGGGCGCTTCTCGCTCTATCAGGACGCGGGCTCAGGCAACGGTTACGAGCGCGGCCAGGACAGCCACACCCCGATCTCGACCTGGACCGCCCGGGGGGGATCCACCGACGTGGCGATCGGACCGGCAATCGGTCGCTATCCGGGCCAGTCGGCCACCCGCAGCTTCACGGTGCAGATCGAGCGCGTGACCGCGCCGTTCGCGGTGCTCGTCAACGGGCGTCGTGCCTCGCCGGGCGAGTGGAGCTACGACCCCGCCACGCACACCGTGAGCGTTTCGGTCGTCGGTCTTCCACTGCACGCCGGTGCCCTGCTGACCGAGCTCGGCGGCACCCCGATCAGCTCCCCGGAGCCGGCCGCGATCGACCTCGGCATCGACCCCTCGACGCCGCTCAGCCTTGCCGCCGGCGCCTCGACGACGGTGAGCACGACCGAGCAGAACGACGGACCCGGTAGCGCTCACGGACTGTCGGTCACCCTGACCTCGCCGTCGGGCTGGAAGGTCACGCCGACCTCGCCGGTCCACGCGGGCGATCTGCGCGACGGCGCGTCGGCCACCCAGTCGTGGACCGTGACCGCGCCGTCGGGCGCGAGTTCCCCGGTCACGGGCGCGCTTCAGGCCGAGGTCTCCTACCACAGCGCCGGCCGCGCCGAACGGGTCGCCGCCATGCAGCAGAGCGCCCCCAACCCGGCTCCGCCCCCGCCGCCCGTGATCACCTCGAGCGCACCACCGAGCCCCGCGCCCGGCGATGCGGTCACGCTGACCGGGCAGAACTTCGGCGCCACCCAGGGATCCAGCTACTTGACGCTGGCTCAGGGCGGCACCAGTTGGGGTGCTCCCTACGACGGGGCGAAGCTCACGATCACGAGCTGGAGCCCCACCTCGATCACCTTCGATCTGCCGCCGGATAGCGGCCCGTACCCGCTGGTGCCGGGGTCGGCGACGGTGACGGTCTCGGTGGTGAGCGCGACCGGGACGGCGACCTCAGCCGCCCAGACGCTGAACATCGCCGGTACGACTGCGCCGCCGCCGTCGATCACCGGGGCGTCACCGTCGAGCACCACGGCCGGGAGTGCGGTCACGCTGACCGGCGCGAACTTCGGTGCCAGTCAGGGCTCGAGCTATCTGACGCTGGTCCAAGGTGGGACGAGCTGGGGCGCGCCGTATGACGGCGCCACGCTGACGATCACGAACTGGAGCGACGGGTCGATCACCTTCGACCTGCCACCCGACAGCGGCCCCTATCCGTTGCAACCGGGAACCGCGACAGTGACAGTCACCGTGGCGGGCCAGGCATCGAACCCGGAGACGCTCACGATCACCTCCTAGCGCGGCCCGTTGTGAAAGTGGACGTCGACCTGCTCGGCGTCGTGGCGCTCCTCGACCTTGGCCAGCGCCCGCAGCGTCTCCTGGTCGGCGGGTGCCTCCGGCGGCCCGAGCAGGCTCCGGGGCCACAGTCTGCGCATGACGACAACGTTGATCTCCGCCGAGTACAGCGTCAGCTGTGCGATCAGGTGCAGCCACACGAGCAGGCCGATCACCGTGGCGAACGTGCCGTAGGTGTTGCTGGCATGAGTCACGACGTGCTTGACGTAGATGCCGCCCACTAGCTGGAGGATCTCGAGGAACACCGCGCCGATCGCCGCGCCCAGCCACAGGCAGCGGGTGGGAACGGTGACGGCGGTCAGGAACCGGAACGCCGCGACGTACAGACCGAAGTTGAGCAGCAACGAGACCACGTAGCCGCCGACCAGGACCAGCGGTCCTCCGATGGCCGTCACGAAGCCGGTGATGGCGACCGAGACGACGAACATCAAGCCCAGGGACATCAGCAGAAGCAGCCCGCGCAGGCGCGCCTGGAAGTAGTTCGGCCGGTTCTTGAACGGGACCGCCCACACGCGGTTGAAGGCGTTCTGGGCCGCATTGGTCACGCCCAGCCCACCCCACAGCGACCCGAGCAGACCGATCACCAGTGCGGTGACCTTCCCTCTCAAGGCGTGGGCACTGATTTGAGAGCCGACCACGGGAAAACGGCCCAGCACCGAGCTCTCGACCGAGGTCTCGATCTTGGGGTGCCCCTGTAGCACGAATCCGAGGATCGTCGTGAACACGAGCAGCAGGGGGAAGATCGAGAAGAACGCGTAGTAGGCCACCAGCGCGGCCAGGTTCCCCGCCTGGTCGTTTGAGAACTTCCTGATCACGGCCATCGGGATCGCCCAGCCCTTGTGCTTCTGCTGGAATCGGTCGAACCTGCGGACGGGGTTGAGCAGATCCACGGTGAGTAGCTACCCGACGGATTGGGTGAGAATTCCCCACGTATAGTGACGCGCGTGGCGGCAGTGCGTGCGATTGGTCTCGTCAAGCGGTTCGAGACCACGACAGCGGTCGACGGGGTCAATTTGGTGGTGGAGGAGGGCGAGGTGCGCGGTCTCCTCGGACCCAACGGCGCCGGCAAGACGACCCTGCTGCGCCTGCTGTTCGGCCTGGTGGCGCCCGATGCCGGCGAGATCGAGCTGTTCGGCCACCCGCTGGGGGCCGCCGAGTCGGTCAACCTCGAGGGGGTGGCGGGGTTCGTCGAGGAGCCCACCTTCTACCCGTACCTGAGCGGGCAGGTCAACCTCGAGCTGTTCGCCGAGCTCGACGGCGGCGTCGCGGCGGGACGCGTCGAGGAGGTGCTCGACCTCGTGGGCCTGTCGGGGCGGGGCGGCGACCGCGTCAGCGGTTACTCGACCGGCATGCGCCAGCGCCTGGGCATCGCCGCCGCGCTGCTGCGCTCGCCGCGGCTGTTGCTGCTCGATGAGCCGACCAGCGGCCTGGATCCCGCCGGCGCCCGCGACATGGCCGGCCTGGTGCGTCGCCTCGCGGCGGAGGGAACCGCGGTGCTGCTCTCCAGTCACCTGATCGGCGATCTCGAGAACGTGTGCGACGCCTACACCGTGCTGCGCCTGGGCAAGGTGGTATGGGACGGGAGCGCGCAGCGGCTGCGCGAGCAGGCTCCCGGCTCGGCCTACCGACTGGCCACGAGCGATGACCCTCGGGCCCTCGAGATCGCCGAGCAGCATCCCGGTGTCCATGTCAGCACCTCGCCGACCGGAGAGCTACGGCTCGCCGTGCAGGGGCGGGTCGACGACTATGTGCTCGATCTCGGCCGAGCCGAAATCGCGGTACGCCGCCTCGAGCTCGTGGTGAGCCCGCTCGAGTCGATGTTCTTCGCGTTGACCACCGACGTCGAGCTCGACTCGGCCGGGTTGACCGATCTGATCGAAGCTGCGATGGCGCAGACGTGACCGCGACCCATGCCGTCCGCCCCGGCGAGGCGTTCGCCGGCGGGGGCGGGCGGGACCGAATCCCGAGCGGCGGCGTCTGGCACGTCTACCGGGCTGAGCGGCGCAAGCTCTCCACGCAGCTGGCCACTCGGCTGCTGGCCCTGATCTGCGTGCTCGGCCCGTTCGCGTTCGCCGGCGTGCTCAAGATCCAGGCCGGCAGTCCCGCCGACACGCTGTTCGGGGTGTGGGTGCACCAGTCGGGCTTCGCGCTCTCGCTCGTCGTGCTCTCGTTCTGCGGATCGTGGGGCTTCCCGGTGCTCGCCGGCGTGCTCGCCGGCGACATCTTCGCCTCGGAGGATCGCTACGGCACCTGGAAGATGGTGCTGACCCGATCCTCGTCGCGCCGGTCTCTGTTCGTCGGCAAGGTGCTCGCGGCAATCACGTTCTCGGTCGGGCTCCTCCTGCTCCTGGCCGTCTCGAGCCTCGCCGCCGGCCTGCTGCTGATCGGCGACGGGTCGCTGGTTGACCTCGGGGGCCACACGCTCACGAGCGGCCATGCGCTCGAGCTCGTGGTGCTCAGCTGGCTGCTCAACATCCTCCCTATGCTCGCCTTCACGAGCCTCGCCGTGCTGCTCTCGATCGCGACCCGGAACGGGATCATGGGCGTGATCGGCCCGGCGCTGGTCGACCTCGTGATGCAGCTGCTGCTCCTCGTCGGCACCGGCGTGTGGCTCCACATGCTGCTCGCAGCCTCGGCCTTCGACGGCTGGTACACGCTGTTCGTCGCCCATCACTACTATGGGCCGCTGCTGATCGCGTGCATCGTCAGCGTGATCTGGATCGTCGCCTGCCTGGCCGGCTCCTGGCTCCTGTTGCGCCGCCGCGACTTCGCGGGTGCGCCGGTCAGCCGACGGCCGGGCTGGGTCGTGCCGGTACGCGTCGCGGTCGGGTCGGCGGTCATCGTCGCCTTTCTCGCCGTCGCGAGCAACTGGGGGCCGGTGGGGGACACCGCGGCACGGCTGAAGGCGAACTTCGTGCCCGCCTTCACCAACCTCACCCTGCTCCAGCAGCGCGAGCTTGGCCGCTACGTCCCGCGCGGCGCGAAGCTCAACGTGATCACGACCTGCAGCCGGCGCGCCAGCACCCCGTCCGGGCCCGGCGACTGGATCTGCACGCTCGATGTGTTCATCCCGCAGCTGGGGGCCGAGCCGTTCCAGCAGACGCCCGTCAGCTACGACGTAAGCCTCCAGTGGGACGGCTGCTACAAGGCCGAGTCGCCGCCGACGTTCGTCGGTCAGCAGACCATGACGGCCGCCGGCGGCCACTCGGTGGTCAACCCGCTGTTCGTCATCTACGGCTGCTTCAACCCGTTGTAGTCGAATCGGGAGTGTTCGGCGGCGCCTGACAGCGGCGCCTTAGAGCAAGCCCTGGCCACTCTCCACGGAGAGCAGCAGGCGCTTCTTGTCCAGGCCGCCGGTGTAGCCGCCCAGGCCGCCGTCGCCGTGCAGGATGCGGTGGCAGGGCACGATGATCGGGATCGGGTTGGAGCCCAGCGCGTTGCCGGCGGCGCGAGACGCGCGCTCGTTCCCCGCCTCGGTCGCCATCCGCTTGTAGGTCGAGGTGGCGCCGTAGGGGATCCGCGCCGTCGCCTCCAGCACGCGACGCGAGAAACCGCGCGTGAGTCGCCAATCCAGCGGGATCTCGAAGTCCCGGCGGGCGCCGGCGAAGTACTGGTCGAGCTCGCGGCGCGGCTCGTCCAGCCTGCGCGGCGCGGCGAGAATACGCGGGGACACCTTGGCCGCGAGCTGCTCGAGCACCGCGTCCTCGTCGGTGTAGTCGATGTAGGCGATGCGGACCAGCCCCTCGGGGGTGCTGGCCAGCAGCAGCCGGCCCAGCGGCGAGTCGAGCGTCGCGTATGCGACGTCGAGCAGGCCGGCCGCCGCGGCGGCGGCGCTCAGGTCGGGCACTTCGTCGGCGGTCGGGGGCCGCCGTCTGAGCTCGTGCTCGAGATCGGTCATGTTCGGTACTCCGTTCGCAGTCGTTTGAGGGCTTCGTGGACGTTTCGCCTCGCCGCGTCCTCGCTCGTGCCCATCACCGAGGCAATCTCGTCGTAGCCGGCGTCGGCCACGTAGCGCAACGCGAGCGCGGTGCGCTGCTTGGCCGGAAGCTCGCGAACCCGGCTCCACAGGCCGTCGTCCGGTGGGGTGGCGCCGGGCTCGCCGGGGACGGGTCCGTTCGTGCGAGCCGGCTCGGGCACGTCGGCGACGGGCACCGCTTGCCGGCGCGCGGCGCGGGCGTGGTCGATCGCCTTGCGCGAGGCGACCGTGAAGATCCAGCTCTTGAGGTTCGAGGCGTCGCGGAGCTTCGGATAGGCGCGCAAGGCCGCCAGCCAGGTCTCCTGGTAGCAGTCGTCGGCGTCGATCCGGCCCACGCTCGCCACCAGGAAGCGGTGGACGGCGGAGCCGTGGGCGTCGAGGAGGGTCTGGAAGGGCGGAAGGTTCACTGGGGATGAAACGCGCGGGCCGGGCATCACGTGAGATGGTGGCGCGCTCGGGTATCGGTGCGCTCCCGGCCCTGCAAAACGCAGCAAGGTCCCTCCTAGGTGGGCGCCCGTGGCGACATAAGCATGGGGTCAATGCTTATGTCGCCGGGGCGGGGGGTTCGGCCCGGGGTTTGGCGGTTTTTGCAGGGTGGCGGGGCCGGCCGAGCGATGATTTGCGGCCGGGTGTGGCGTCTAACTCACACACGGCGCCGGCAAGACGCCGATCATCCCTTGCCACCGATCCCCGTTCGCTATACAAGGACTCATATGGCACGAGCAATCTGGTCAGGCGCGATCAGCTTCGGGCTGGTCAACGTCCCGGTCAAGCTGTACACCGCGACCTCGCCCAAGACCGTCCGGTTCAACCAGCTCTCCAGCAAGACGGGAGCACGGATCCGGCAGAAGCGGGTAGACCCGACCACCGACGAAGAGGTCCCCTACGAGGACATCGTCAAGGGCTACGAGATCACGCCCGACCGGTACGTGGTGGTGACGAACGACGAGCTCGACGCGCTCGATCCGAAAGCGACGAAGACGATCGATATCGAGGAGTTCGTCGACCTGGCCGAGATCGACCCGATCTACTACGACCACAACTACTACCTGGCTCCGACCGCCGGCGGCGCCAAGGCCTACCGGCTGCTCGTCGACGCCATGCGCGAGTCGGGCAAGGTCGGCATCGGCAAGGTCGTGCTGCGCTCCAAGCAGCAGCTGTGCGCGCTCCGTCCGACGGGCGAGGTGCTGACGCTGACGACGATGTTGTGGGGCGACGAGGTGCTCTCGCCCGACCGGCTCGACGAGATCGGTGAGATCGAAGAGGCGCAGGCGACCGACCGCGAGCTCAAGATGGCCGAGCAGCTGATCGCGTCCCTTTCGGCACAGTTCGAGCCCGAGAGGTTCCGCGACGAGTACCGCGACCAGGTGCTGGCCCTGATCGAGCGCAAGGCCGCCGGCGAGGAAATCGCCGTCCAGCCGCAGGCCGAGGAGCCCGCGGCCGCGCCGGACCTGATGGCCGCACTCGAGGCGAGCCTCGCCGCCGTGCGGAGCGGCGACGACGATGAACCGGCGCCCAAGCCGCGCCGGCGCGCGCCGGCCAAGAGCGCCGATGGCGACGACGCGCCGGCCCGGCCCGCACGTAGCCGCGCCAAGGCGAAGAGCTAGCACCCGGCGCTGCTCTGTGCTGGACCCCAGAAACGGGTACGTACCAGTACCGAACTGGTACGTACCCGTTTCGAGGTGACCGGGGAGGCTGGCCAGCTCACGACGGCGCTCCCGCCGCCGATCACAGGACGCTAACGGGGCTTTAACCACCGCTGGTACTCTTCGCCAACGCTCCTCGGAGCGGCTTCCGCGCCCGTCTGCACCCTCCTTCCATGTATCGACGCACCGCTCCGCCAGGGGCCACTGGCCTCTACGACCCCGCCAACGAGCACGACGGCTGTGGCATCGCGCTCGTGGCGAAGCTGTGGGGCGAGGCCAGCCACGCCGTGGTCGAGAAGGCGCTCGATGCGCTCGAGAACCTGGAGCATCGGGGCGCTGAGGGCGCCGATCCGAACACGGGTGACGGGGCCGGCATCCTGCTCCAGATCCCCGACGCGTTCCTGAGGGCGGCGGTCGCGGGCGTCGACCTGCCGGCGCCCGGGCGCTATGGCGTAGGGGTCTGCTACCTGCCGACCGAGCCGGAGCGGCGGGCGGTGCTCGAGCAGATGATCGAGGAGACGATCGAGGCCGAGGGCCAGCGCGTCCTATGGTGGCGCGACGTGCCGGTCGACGAGCGCCACGTGGGCGAGACGGCGAGGCTGTCGGCGCCGGTCATCCGCCAGGTGCTGGTCGCGGCCGCCGACGAGATCAAAGACCAGGACGCCTTCGAACGCAAGCTGTACGTGATCCGGCGCGTGGTCGAGCGTGCGGCCGGCCGGGATCTCGCGCTGCCCAGCTTCTCAAGCCGCACGATGATCTACAAGGGGATGCTGACCGCGCCTCAGCTCCCGCGCTACTTCACCGATCTCCGGGACCCGCGGGTGGCCTCCAGGCTGGCGCTGGTCCACTCGCGCTTCAGCACCAACACGTTCCCGAGCTGGGAGCTCGCCCACCCCTACCGGATGATCGCCCACAACGGCGAGGTCAACACGCTGCGCGGGAACGTCAACTGGATGCGGGCGCGTGAGTCGCAGCTCTCGTCCGAGCTGTTCGGAGAGGACCTGCGCAAGGTGATCCCTGTCGTCCGCGAGGGGGGCTCGGACTCGGCCATCTTCGACAACGTGCTCGAGCTGCTCGTGCTGAGCGGCCGCTCGATCCAGCACGCGGTGATGATGATGGTCCCGGAGGCTTACAAGACGCGTCGGGATCTCGATCCCGACGTCAAGGGCTTCTACGACTTCCACTCCTGCCTGATCGAGCCTTGGGACGGCCCGGCGGCGGTGGTGTTCACCGACGGCCGCGTGGCCGGCGCGGTGCTCGACCGCAACGGCCTGCGCCCCGGACGGTGGATCCAGGACACCGAGGGCTACGTCGTGCTCGCCTCCGAGACGGGCGTGACGACGGTGGCGCCCGAGCACGTGCAGCGCAAGGGTCGCCTGGCCCCGGGCAAGGTCTTCCTCGTCGACCTCGAGGAGGGGAAGATCATCGAGGACGAGGACGTGAAGCGACGCGTGGCGCGCAAGCGGCCCTACGGCGAGTGGTACGAGCGCTCGGTCGTCCACATCGATGACCTACCCGAGCGGGACCCGCGCACGCCGCGGATCGAGCCGCTGCGCTCCAAGCAGCTGGCCTTCGGCTACTCGCAGGAGGACCTGCGAATGATCATCGCGCCGATGGCCACCAAGGCCGAGGAGCCGGTCGCGAGCATGGGCAACGACGCCGCGCTGGCCGTCATGTCGGACCGTCAGCCGCCGCTGTTCGCCTACTTCAAGCAGCTGTTCGCCCAGGTCACCAACCCGCCGATCGATCCGATCCGCGAGAGCGTGGTGATGTCGCTGCAGGCCGGCGTGGGAGCAGAGGTAAACCTGCTCTCCGAGAGCCCCGACCATGCCCACCAGCTCGTCATGGATCAGCCGATTCTGCGCAACCACGAGCTCGAGAAGCTCCGCCAGGTCTCGCACGAGATCTTCGATGCGGCCACGCTCGACATCACGTGGCCGATCGAGCAGGGACACGACGGGATGGCGTTCCGGCTCGACGCTCTGTGCGAGGAGGCCGCACGTTACGTCGACAACGGCGCGAACATCCTGATCCTGTCCGACCGCAACCTGGGCGCCGAGCGGGTGGCGATGCCCTCGCTGCTCGCGGTGGCGGCGGTTCACCACCATCTGGTTCGCCGCGGCACCCGGCTGCGCACCGGACTGGTGTGCGAGTCGGGCGAGCCGCGCGATATCCACCACATGGCCACGCTGATCGGGTACGGCGCGGCGGCGATCAACCCGTACGTGATGTTCGAGTCGCTCGACGAGCTGGCGGACCGCAGCCTCCTCCCGGTCGACCTCGGCCGCGACGAGGCCGAGCAGCGGATCGTCAAGGCGATCGGCAAGGGTCTGATGAAGACGATCTCGAAGATGGGGATCTCAACGATCCAGTCCTACGGCGGCGCGCAGATCTTCGAGGCCGTGGGCCTCGAGCGGGAGCTGATCGACAAGCACTTCACGGGGACCGCCTCACGGATCGGCGGTGTCGGCCTGGACGAGCTGGCCAAGGAGGCGATCGAGCGCCACTTCCGCGCCTATCCGCGGACCGACCGCGAGGTGCTGCCGGTGGGCGGCGTGCTTCAGTGGCGGCGCAACGGCGAGCTGCACGTGTGGAACCCGGACACGATCGCCACGCTCCAGCACGCGGTTCGGGAACCCGCCCATCCGCCCTCGGCCGATCGCAACGGCGACCCGCGCGAGACCTACGCCCAGTTCGCGCGCCAAGCCAACGACGAGGCGGTCCGCCACGGTCTACTCCGCGGGCTGATGCACCTGCGCCCGGCGGGAGTGCCGGTCGGGCTCGACGAGGTCGAACCCGCCACCTCGATCGTTCGGCGGTTCACCACGGGCGCGATGAGCCTCGGCGCGCTCGGGCGCGAGGCTCACGAGACGCTTGCCATCGCCATGAACCGCCTGGGAGCCCGCTCCAACACGGGCGAGGGCGGCGAGGATCCAAGTCGCTACACCCCCGACCCGAACGGAGACCTTCGCCGCTCGGCGATCAAGCAGGTCGCGTCGGGGCGCTTCGGGGTGACGGTTCACTACCTGGTCAACGCTGACCAGATCCAGATCAAGATGGCCCAGGGCGCCAAGCCCGGCGAGGGGGGCCAGCTGCCCGGCCACAAGGTCGACGAGTACATCGCGTGGCTTCGCAACTCGACCCCCGGCGTGGGCCTCATCTCCCCGCCGCCCCACCACGACATCTACTCGATCGAGGATCTCAAGCAGCTGATCTACGACCTGCGCTGCGCCAACCCGACCGGCTCGGTGTCGGTGAAGCTGGTGAGCGAAGTCGGCGTAGGCACCGTCGCGGCGGGCGTGGCGAAGGCGAACGCCGACCACGTCACGATCGCCGGCCACGACGGCGGCACCGGCGCCTCGCCCCAGTCCTCGGTTCAGGGCGCCGGCGTCCCGTGGGAGATTGGGCTGGCCGAGACCCAGCAGACGCTGCTCCTGAACGACCTGCGCTCGCGTATCGTCGTCGAGGTCGACGGCGGGATGCGGACCGGTCGCGACGTGGTCGTCGCTGCGGCGCTCGGCGCCGACGAGTTCGGCTTCTCGACCGCGCCCCTGATCGCGATGGGGTGCATCATGATGCGCGTCTGCCACCTCAACACCTGCCCGGTCGGAATCGCCACCCAGGACCCCGAGCTGCGGGCGCGCTTCCGGGGGACCCCCGAGCAGGTCGTCAACTACCTCATGCTCGTGGCCGAGGAGGTCCGCTCGATCATGGCCTCCCTGGGCGTGCGCCGTTTCCAGGACATGATCGGGAGGACAGAGCTGCTCGACATGGACGCGGCAATCGAGCACTGGAAGGCCAGCCGTGTCGACCTCTCGATGGTCCTCGAGTCTCCCGATCTGCCGGCCGGCACACCGCGGTGCCGCACGCGCCCCCAGCAGCCGGTGCTCGACGACGCGCTCGACTGGGAGCTGCTGCGCCGCTGCACGCCGGCGCTGGAGCGGCGCGAGACCGTGAAGCTCGGGCCGATCCCGGTCCGAAACGTGAACCGGGCCGTGGGCGGGATCCTGAGCGGGGAGATCGCCCGGCGTCACGGCGCCGGCGGGCTCGACGAGGGCACGATCGAGATCGCCTTCACCGGCTCGGCCGGTCAAAGCTTCGCCGCCTGGCTCGCTCCGGGCGTGACGTTCTCGTTGCGTGGCGAGACCAACGACTACGCCGGCAAGGGCCTCTCAGGCGGCGTCGTGTCCGTCCGCCCGCCTGAGAAGCACCGCTTCCGGGCCGAGGAGAACATGATCGTCGGCAACACCGTTCTGTACGGCGCGACCGCGGGTCGGGCTTTCTTCCGCGGCCTCGCCGGTGAGCGGTTCGCGGTCCGTAACTCCGGGGCTCAAACTGTCGTGGAGGGTGTCGGCGACCACGGCTGTGAGTACATGACCGGTGGGCGAGTCGTCGTGCTCGGGCGCACCGGGCGCAACTTCGCCGCCGGAATGAGCGGCGGCATCGCTTACGTCTACGACTTCGACCGGCGGTTCGAAGGTCGGTGCAACCTCGAGCTGGTCGACCTGGACGAGCTCGCCGCCGAGGACAACGACGAGGTACGCGAGCTGATCTCCGAGCACGCCGCGCGGACCGGCTCGCTGGTGGCGCGCAACGTGCTCGCCTCGTGGGACCGCGGCGCCCGCGAGCGGTTCGTGAAGGTGATGCCGCGGGACTACAAGCGGGCCCTGGCCGAGGCGGCCGTCCGCGCGCTCGGCGAAGCGGTGCAGGCCTGATGGGGGAGCTCGGCGCCTTCCTGAAGATCCACCGGGTCGGCTTTGACAAGCGCGCCCCGGCGCAGCGGGTGCACGACTACAAGCAGTACTTCTCGCTCCAGCCGGAGGGCGAGCTCCAGCGGCAAGGGGCGCGGTGCATGGACTGCGGCATCCCGTTCTGCCACGAGGGCTGCCCGCTCGGCAATCTGATCCCTGATTGGAACGATCTCGTGTACCGGGGCAAGTGGCGTGAGGCGATCGACCAGCTCCATTCGACCAACAACTTCCCCGAGTTCACCGGCCGGATCTGCCCGGCGCCCTGCGAGTCGGCCTGTGTGCTGGCCATCAACGATGATCCGGTCACGATCGAACAGATCGAGCTCGCGATTGCCGAGCGTGCGTTCGAGGAGGGCTGGGTGGCCCCCGATCCGCCCGACCGGCGGACCGGTAAGAAGGTGGCGGTGGTCGGGACGGGGCCGGCCGGACTGGCCGTGGCCGAGGAGCTCAACCGCTGCGGCCACTCGGTCACGGTGTTCGAACGCGATGAGGGCCCCGGGGGAATGATGCGGTTCGGCGTGCCGGACGCCAAGCTCGAGAAGCGGATCATCGACCGGCGCGTCGAGATCCTCGCCGCCGGAGGGATCGAGTTCATCTACGACACCGACGTGGGCCGCACCGTGAGCGTGCAGGACGTGAAGGACCGCCATGACGCGCTCGTGATCGCGACCGGATCGCGCGTGCACCGCGACCTCGACGCGCCCGGGCGCAGCCTGCGCGGAATCCACTTCGCGATGGACTACCTGTACCAGCGCAACCGATGGGTCGCGATGCAGGAGGGCCGGGCGTACCGGGCGCCCGCGCCGGGTACCGAGATCTCGGCCGCCGGCAAGCGGGTGATCGTCGTCGGCGGCGGCGACACCGGGATGGATTGCATCTCGAACTCTCACCGCGAGGGCGCGCGGACGGTCGTCATGCTCGATGTGTACGCGGCGCTGCCCGAGAACGGGCGCGACCCCCGGCACCCGTGGCCGCTGCCGCCCAAGCGAACCCTCTCGACATACGCCCTCGAGGAGGGGGGCAAGCGGCGCTGGGGCACCGAAGTGACCGGCTTCGGCGGCACCGACGGCGACGTCAGCCACGTATACGCCCGGCAGGTGACCGGCACCTCCTCGCGCGACCTGACTCCGGTGCCGGGCTCGGAGTTCGTGCTGGAGGCAGATCTCGTACTGATCGCGATCGGCTTCTCCGGCCCGGAGCGGGCGGGGATGATCGAGGAATTCGATCTCGAGCTCGACAAGCGGGGCAACATCCGGACCGAGATGACCTATCGCAGCTCGATGCCGGGGGTGTACGCGTGCGGGGATGCCCGGATCGGACAGTCGCTCGTCGTCACCGCGATCGCCGAGGGACGCAAATGCGCTCGCGTGGTCAACCAGGACCTCGGGGGCAGCCCGATGGACGCCGACCGCGAGATGCTCGCGATCGGGGCGTGGAGCGGCGAGGCGGATCGGACGCTGCGCCATGAGGCCGAGGCGGCCGGAACGGTCCGAGCCGGGGAGGAGTTCTTCAGCGGACCGGGCGCGCGCACGCGCTGACCCGACAGCAGGATCCAGGCTCTCTCCAGCGAAACCTGACGGGCGTTGCAAACCAACGGTTCCTCAGGTGCCGGTTTCGTCGGTGTTTGCTGGGGGAATGGTAGCCTTTGGCACGCGATTCGCGTGGCGGAGCGGCCTGCGGAGCGAATTTAGGTTTAGAGCGAGCTTGGGACGGGGAAACTCGCCCCTGTCGGTCAGGGAACTGCGCCCCCACTTCCCTGACTCTCCGGGGGACCCAGATGGATCTGGGTCCCCCGGGCTTTTTAATGGGTGGCATGCCCGCGCTCGGTGCAGCGGTGGTCTTGGCGGCGAGCGGCCACCATTCGTCGTCGATCGGCTCGACGGTCGAGAGCCTGATCGACTCGATCGGCACGTTCTTCTCCCAGCTGGCGAGCCTGAGCTGGGGAGACCTTCTCCTCGGGCTGGCCCTGTACTCGGTGTACCTGCTCCTGCGCTCGCGGGCGCTGTGGGGCGCGCTGCGGGCCGCCTATCCCGACGAGCGGATCCGCTGGCGCGACGTCTGGGGCGCGTACATGGTGGGCTACGCGATCAACAACGTGTTCCCGCTCGGCGGCGGCAACGTGGCGCAGCTGTTCCTGACTCGGGTCGCGATCCCTCGCGCGAGCTATCCGACCGTCGCCACCGCTCTGTCAACCGGGGTGATCTTCGACTGGTTCATGGGCCTGCTCGTGATGTGCTTTGCCTTCACCCAGGGGGTGTTCCCCAAGCCGCCCGACTTCTCGAAGCTGCCTGCCTTCGACATCAGCTTCTTCGCCTCGAACATGCGCTTCACGCTCTTCCTGCTGACGCTGCTCGGGATCGTGTTCCTGGTCGCCTTCGCGCTGCTCTCGGCCAAGGTCAAGGCGTTCTGGCAGCGGGTGCGCCAGGGGCTGGAAATCCTGCGCGACCGGCGACGCTACCGCCGCGACATGGCCCGCTGGCAGTTCGCGAGCTGGATCGCACGCTTCGCCTCCTACTGGGCGCTGCTCGACGCGTTCCACATCGGAGGCTCGGTCCGCAACGTGCTGCTCGTCCTCGGCGTCCAGGTCGTCGCCTCGGTGTTCCCATTCACTCCCGGTGGCGCGGGCGTCCAACAAGCGCTGCTGTTGACGATCTTCGCTCACAGCTCCTACGTCGCGTCGTTCTCGGTTGGCCAGCAGATCGCCACCGCCGTCTTGACGACGGCGTGCGGCTTCGGCGCGCTGGTGTTGATCTTCCGCTTCCGGAGCTTCCGCGAGGTGATCGCCCGCGGAAAGGCCGACCGGCGTGGGGGGAGCGGCCCGGAGCCCCGCGAGGACGTGGCGCTCGGGACGTGATCATGCCCGGATCGCTTGTGTTACCTTCGTCCGGTGGCTGACCTAACGAGCGCGCGCGTCATCGGCGCCGGCTCGTCGGGGATCGCGGCACGTGCCCACTCCGCGCACTCGGTCGGCCTGGAGACTGCCTGAATGCGACCCACATCCGTTCCCTCCGGTACGGTCGCCGACATGAAGTCGAGCGGCGCGGGCCAAGCGACGGCCGCATCCGCTGAGCCGCACACCGCGGGAATGCTTCGCCTGGTGCTCACCGGCTCGGTGGACGACGGCAAGAGCACGCTGATCGGGCGGCTGCTGTACGACTCCAAGCAGATCCTGACCGACCAGCTCGAGGCGCTCCGCGCCGCGTCGCAGCGGCGCAACGGTGAGCACGGGCTCGACCTGTCTCTGCTGACGGACGGGCTGAGGGCTGAGCGCGAGCAGGGCATCACGATCGACGTCGCCTACCGCTACTTCCAGACCGCGCAGCGCAAGTTCATCATCGCGGACACGCCGGGGCACGAGCGCTACACGCGCAACATGGTCACCGGCGCATCGACCGCCGACCTGGCGGTGATCTTGATCGACGTGCGACAGGGCGTCGTCGAGCAGACGCGGCGCCACGCGTTCATCGCCTCGCTGCTTGGGATCAGACATCTCGTCGTATGCGTCAACAAAATGGACCTCGTCGGCTACGCGCAGGCTCCGTTCGAGCAGGTCGAGCAGGAGTTCCGCGAGTTCTGCGCCCGGCTCGAGACGACCGACGTGACGTTCATCCCGATCTCGGCCGTTCGTGGTGAGAACGTCGTCGAGCGCTCCCGGGAGATGGCCTGGTACCAGGGCCCGGCGCTGCTCTACCACCTCGAGCACGTCCACATCGCCTCCGACCGGAACCTGATCGACTGCCGCTTCCCGGTGCAGTGGGTGATCAGGCCGAGCCCGGGATCAGCTCCGGCCCCGGCCCCCGAGCCCTCGATCTGGCCGGGCGCGGGTTTGATTGGAGATTCTGCGCGCGCCCACGCGGCTCGCGAATACCGCGCGTACGCCGGTCAAATCGCCGCGGGCGTGTTCCGGCCCGGCGATCCCGTCGTGGTGCTGCCATCGGGCGAGGAGACGCGGATCGCGTCGGTCGAGACCTTCGACGGGCCGCTCAGCGAGGCATGCGCGCCGATGTCGGTCGCGCTGCGACTGATGGACGATCTCGATATTTCGCGTGGGGACATGATCTGCCGACCCCACAACCGCCCGACGGTTGAGCAGGACATCGAGGCGATCGTCTGCTGGATGACCGACGCGCCGGCGATGACCGGCGGCGTGTACGCGATCAAACACACGACGCGCTCGGCCCGGGCCGTGGTGGAGGACGTCCGCTATCGGATCGACGTCAACACGCTGCGCCGGGACGAGAACGCGGGGCAGCTCGGACTCAACGACATCGGCCGCGTGCGGCTGCGGACCAGCGTGCCGCTCATCTTCGACGAGTATCGGCGCAACCGGACCACCGGCAGCTTCATCCTGGTCGACGAGGCGACCAACGGCACGGTGGGCGCCGGCATGATCATCGAGACGCACCTGGAGCGGGCCGATGCGAAGCAGGCCGACATCAGGTGGGACTCGAGCCGCATGGCCCGCAGCGCGCGCTGGGCGCTGATCGGCCAGCGTGGCGTGACCGTGTGGCTGACGGGGTTGCCGGCCTCCGGTAAGTCGACGATCGCCGCTGCGCTCGAGGAGCGGCTTGCCCGCGACGGTTTCCGCGCCTACCGGCTCGACGGGGACAACTTGCGCTACGGCCTGAACAGCGACCTCGGCTTCGATCCGCGCGATCGGGCCGAGAACATCCGCCGGGTGGCGCACGTGGCCAGTCTGTTTGCCGACTCGGGCATGATCGCGATCGTCAGCGTCATCAGCCCCTACGCGGTCGACCGCGAGCTGGCGCGCAGCGTCCACGACCGGAACGGCCTCGATTTCGTCGAGGTGTTCGTGGACACGCCGCTCGAGGAGTGCGAGCGCCGCGACCCGAAGGGGCTTTACGCGCGCGCTCGGGAAGGGAAGGTCCGCGGCTTCACTGGCGTGGACGCGCCGTATGAGGTCCCACGCGAGGCCAACGTCGAGCTGCGCCCGTGCGAGCAGCCGCTCGACGAAATGGTCGAAGGATTGGTCGCCGAGCTTCGCGCGCGCGGGATCTTTGGAAGCTAGCCCGCGACTCGGAAGCTAGCCCGCGATCGGTCCGAGCTCCGGAGTCCGGCCGTAGGTGTCAAAAGCGCGAAAGCGCGAGAACAGACGGTGCTCGGGGCCGTGGAAGTCGGAGGAGCCGGTGGTGAGCAGACCGCCGCTGGCGCAGTGGTCGGCGATCAGCTCGGTCTGCTCCCGGCTGTGGGTGGCGTAGAAGCACTCGACGCCGTCGAGACCCCAGCCGCGGAAGCGGTCGATGGTCTCGAGGACCTCGCCGGGATCCTCGATGTCCCAGAACGGATGCGCCCACACGGCCACTCCGCCGGCGCCGTGGATCGCCTCGATCGACTCACTGACGGTCGGCGTGGTCCGAGGTCGGAACGCCGGCGCGCCGTCGATCAGGTACGCCTCGAGGAAGGCCGAGCGCTCGGCGAGGCCCTCGTCGCTCAGGCGCTCGGCGTTGGCCGGGTGGCGGACCACGGCGTCGGCGAGGTGCGGCCGTCCGATCGGCTTGCCCTGCGCCTTACGACGCTCGAGCTCGGATTCGTCGAGCGCGTAGCCGAGCTCGCGTAGCGCTTCGCCCATGGCGTCGGCGCGGTGCTCTCGGTCCTCGCGCCAGCCCTTCAACCGCCGGCAGAGCGTCGCGTCGTGGTGATCGATCAGGTAGCCGAGAATGTGCAGGTCCTGCCGGGAGCGGTCAACCGAGGAGATCTCGACCGCCGTGACCAGCCGCACCCCGATCTCGGCGGCGGCAGTCGCCGCGCTCTGGACCCCGTCGACCGTGTCGTGGTCGCTCAGCGCGAGTAGCTCGACCCCGGCCGCGCCGGCGGCCTTGACCACATCGGCCGGCTCGAGCGCGCCATCGGAGTGGAGCGAGTGACTCTGCAGATCGAAGGTCGGGGAATCGGCGCTCAAGCGCGACAGGGTAGTGGGCGGCGGCGAGCTAGGCTGAGCGGGTGCCCACCTTCTGCCGCCACAACCACCTGGTCCAGAACTGCCCGATCTGCTCGCGCGAGCAGGCCATCGACCTGCGTCCGATCGTCAGCTCGAGCGCGCCGCGGACGACGCAGCCCCGCCCGGCCACGCCACGGCCCGGCCGGACGCGCGGCGGCGGCTCGGCCTCCCGTCCGGGCGTGGTCGTCCGCCGGGTCGCGCGTGGCGCCGATGACGGATTCCGCAGCTCGCTCGCGATCGGCCTGAGGTCCAGCGAGGACGCGGGGCGCCTGGCGCAGGAGCTCGCCTTCGCCGACTACCGGTGCGCGAGGCTCGAGGAGGATCCGCCCGGCCTGTACCGAGAGGTACGTGGGCCGGCGGCGCCTGACGGCGGCGCCTTAGTCGCTGGGTCGGCGGCCCCTGACGGCGGCGCCTTGGGGTCGGACGGCTCGGTTGAGCTCGAGGAGCGCAGCTGGCTCGCGTTCCTGATCGCCTACCTGTCTCCACTCGAGGGCGACACGCCGTTCAGCGAGATCGAGCGGGTCAGGACGTCCTGGGCCTCGGGCGAGATGCCAGACCTCGATGGCGTCCAGACGGGGCCGCGGAGCGCGCACGATCCGGCCCGCGGGACGCGAACATTGGAGGCCTACCGCGCGTGGGCGTCGCGGGCCGGCTCGCAGGCGGCGGCGTTCACGGGCGATTTCGGCTGGACGCCCGAGCGCCGCTTCGCGCGGGCGTACGAACGCCTCGCGCTCCCCGGGCTTCAGCGCGACGCGCGGTTCGACCTGCTCGTGACGCTCGGCCGGCTGGGCGTGTACGACCTGCAGGCGGCTTCGCTCGCGCTGGGCGGCGAGAACGACGTCACGGTCGGGGCCAAGCGGGCTTTCGGGATCGGCGATCCGCTGTTGCTCGAGCGGCGGGCAGCAGACCTGGCGCAGGCGTGCAGCCTGCCGCTCGAGGCGCTCGACCTCGGGCTGTACAACTGGCAGCGGGGGGAGCGTGCCACGCTCGGGCTGGGGGCGGAACCCGACCCGGAGCTCGAGGGGCTGCCCTCGATTCAAGCGGCGCTCGAATTGTGAAAACGAGCTAGGCTGACGGGGTCGTGCTGCGACCGCACGTACCCACGATGCGCCGCTCGATCGTCCTTTCCTCGCTGCTTTTGGCCACAGCCACGATCTGGCTGGCCTCGCTGGCCGGCCCGGCCGGCGCGAACGTCGCCCGTCCGGCCGGCGCCGCTTCGCCGCGGATCTACTGCCCTGGGGTCGAGCCGTGCTGCCCGCTCCCGACCGCCTCCGCCGACGCCTGTTGCGCGCAGACTCAGACCTGCTGCGCGACTACCACCTGCTGTACGACTACCGCCTGCTGCGGGACGACGGACTGTTGCGTGTCGGGCGCGTGCTGCACCTCGTGCTCGTCGGGCGGCCTGACGATCGCGTCCTCGTCCGATCCCTCCACGGCGGACCGCACGGTGGTGATCTCCGGCGCCTTATCGGCGACTCCCTCGGCCGGCGCGCAGGTCGTCCTATGGCGCGAGAAAGCCGGGCAATCGAGCTTTCACCAGCTTGCCACGAGCACCACCGGCAGCTCCGGTGCATACGCGTTCACGCTCAAACGGGGGACGGTGATGGCCGACCAGGCGTTCTACGTGGCCTCCGGCACGCTGCGCAGCGGGACGCTTGAGCAAGAGGTGCGTGCGCTCGTCGGGCTGAGCTCGTCGGCCCGGACGATCACGGCCGGGCAGGCGGTCTCGCTGACCGGGCACGTGGCTCCCAGCCATGCGGGCGAGCGGGTGCTGATCGAGCAGCGCCGAGCAGGCACCTGGCATGTGATCGCTCGACCGCGGCTCTCAAAGGGCTCGAGCTATTCGATGTCGCATCGCTTCGCGCACTCCGGAAAGAGCGAGCTTCGGGCGGTGCTCCCGCTCGACGCTCGCAACGTGGCGTCCGCCTCGTCCGCCGTCACGCTGATCGTCAAGCCGTAGCGCCCTCCCGAGGCGGGGCCGCCTCAAGCGCTTTACGTCCGGGCCACCGCCTACCGTCTGCGGCGTTCGGAAACCCGGTCGTGGCGTCAGCGTCGACCGGCAGCATCCAATCCATACCCGGACCGGAGCCGCAATGTCACTCTGCTTCATCGAACCTCAGGACGCCATCCGCGTGATCGCCGAGTCGGTGGGGCGCGAGGCGCGCCGCCAGATCCTCGGAGAGGTGGTTCGGGCATGGGTGGACGAGATACCCGAGTCGGAGCTCGAGTCGCACTACGCCAAGGCGCTGGCCGATCTGGACGAGCACGACCTTTCGCTGCTCGCGGCGTGGCACGCGTCGCTCGAGGTCGGACACCCGCTGCCCAACCGCGAGTTCCTGGTCAACGTGTTCCCGTCACTCGGCGACCACCGGCGCGAGGCGCTGAAGATCGCCGCCGGTTTCCGCGGGGAGGAGGCCTTCGAGGCCGGCGTGGGCGAGGACCAGGCGTTCGACACCGTCCTGCCGTGGCTGTCGGAGGCCCGCTGCGTCGAGCTGGCCAAGGAGTGCCTCGAGTTGTACTGCTGGGACCGGCTGGGCGTGGAGAACTGACGTCCGGTCGGCTCCGAGTGGAGGCTCAGCCCTCGGTCGTCGCGACCGACTGCTCGGCACCCTGGCCTGCGCCGGTCTTGGGCACCGGCTCGTAATTCAGGTCCAGCTCGAACCACACGCAGAACCCTTCGCCTTCATCGAGACTCCGCCGGCTCGTCCCCCACCGGCTGGACAGACCGGCCACGACGATCAATCCGTGACCGCCGGCCTCCCGGCGACGGGGCCGGAGGTTCTGCAGCTCAAACCCGGCGCCGCCGTCGCCGACTTCCACGCGAACTCGATCGGAGTAGGCGGTGATCCGCAGCCCAACCGTGCCCTCCACCCCGGGTGCGGGATGGATCACGGCATTGGTCACGAGCTCGGAGGTGAGTAGCGTCAGGGTTGCGCGGTCGGTCTCGGGGATGCGGCCCGGCAGGATGCCGCGTACCTCGGCGCGGCCGCGCCCGGGGGCGCGCGCGTCGCGCGGGAGCTCGAGCTCGATCCGCTCGATGAACGGGGCGTTCGGCGGCGTCTCGTCGGCGCGGGGCGCGAGCGTGACGCGCTCGGCGATGCCCGTGACCTGGAGCAGCTCGGTCACTTCGGCCGGCGGCGGGGCGATGGTCAGGGCGAGCCCCAGCTCGGTGACCCGGCGCTCGATCGCGACGATCGCGCGCATCCCGGCCGAGTCGATGAACGATACGTCGGCGAGGTCGAGCACGATCGCTCCGGCGTCCGGCTCGACGGCCGCGCGCTCGAAACGTTCGAGCAGCTCCGCGCAGGCGGCGTTGTCGAACTCGCCTGCCAGCTTGATCGTAGTTCCGGTCCCGAATTGGAACGTTTCGATCCGGAAGTTGGGCAGCGCTGCCACGTCACCCCTTCACTAGGACAATCGAAGGGTACGCACTCGCCCGGCTGGGTGCGTTGGTCCCGCGCCGACGACGCTCTCGTGCGGCGCCGGCCGCAGCGCCAGTGCCGCGGTGTCATCCGCCTGGGGGCCCACCTGGAAGCGCTCGAGCGCCGCTTCGAGCTCGGAAAGCAACTGGTCGGGCGGCCGGCCGGCGCGCTCGCACAGGACACGCTTGAGGCGACGCAGGCCGAAGCGCTCGCGCTCGCCCCGCGTGTCGAGCACGCCGTCGGTAAACAGAATCAGCGTCTCGTCGGGCGCGATCGGCACGACGCGGTCCACCGATCCGCCGGCCGCCCAGGCGCCGAGGATCGGTCCCGTCGCGCCGATCTCTCGCACCCGCCCATCGTCTCGCAGGACCAAGGGCGCGGGATGCCCGGCCGAGGCGACCACTGCCTCCTCGCCGTCCAGCCGCGCGCACAGTGCGGTGCACAGCTGCAGCCCCGGCTGCTCGCGCAAGACATCGTTGAGCCCGCCGAGGATCTGACTCGGGCTGTGCTCGTAGCGGCTCAGGAAGCGAGCGCCGTGGCGCACCAGCGAGGTCAAAGCGGCCGCTCCCACTCCCTTGCCGGTCACGTCGCCGAGCAGCACCAGCCAGCTGTCACCGCACTCGTAGAAGTCGTAGAAGTCGCCACCGACCTCGACCTCGTCGGCGACGCGAGCGGCGCGGTACAGCGTGGCCACGCGCCAGCCGTGGATCGGCGGCACCACGTCCGGCAGCAGGCTGCGCTGGAGCGTGGTCGCTGTCTGGCGACGGGCGGTGGCGAGGCGCGCGTTGTCGACCGCGACGCCCGCGCGCGCCGCCACCTGCTCGGCGAACTCGCGGTCATCGTCGTCGAACCGGCGCATCGACTCGGCGTTGACCAGGGTCATGACGCCGAACGCCCGCCCACGAGCCTTCAGTGGGGTGAGCAGGACGGACCGGAAGCCCACCGCCCGCAGGAGAGCCAGATGCTCCTCGTCGACCGCGGCCTGCACCAGGGCCTCGTCCGGGATCTGCGAGTACAGCACCGAGGTCCCCGTCCTCAGCACCCTCCCGACGCCGCGATCGGGGTCGAGCCGGTCGGGCTCGAACCCGCGCAGCCGCTCGGCCAACTCGAGCTTGGCGGCGTCGCGGTGGGCGACCGCGAGCTGCTGTCGGGTCCCTCGCTCGTCGACCAACTCGACCGCACACCAGTCGGCGATCTCGGGAACCGCCAGCCAGGCCACGTTGCGTAGCGTCTCCTCGTAGTCGATGGACGACATCAGCGTCTCGGACGCGCGCGCCATGAACCGGTCGCGCAGCTCGGCGATTCGCTCGCGCGTGATGTCTTCGATGATCATCACGGAGGCGATCGGCCGGTTCCCCTGGTCGTGGATCGGGGCTGCCTTGAGTAGCTGCCAGCGAAGCTCCCCGTTCGTCCGGTGGATGGTGCGAATCACGAGCGGCTCCGCCGCCTCCCCCGCGAGCAGGCGGACGGAGGGAATCTGATCCATCGTCACCTCGCCGCCCTGCTCGTCGTGCACGACGTAGTCGGCGAAGATCGACTGGAGCGGCTGGCGTTGCATGTCCTCGAGCGAGGCGAACCCCATGTGGCGCAGAGCCGCGCGGTTGGCATACAGGATGTGGTTATGGGGGTCGCGGATTGTCACCGCTTCGGCCAGCACATCGAGGATCTCCGCGAACCCGGGGCGAGCGCCGCGCAGCTGCGCGTCGAGCTCACGAAGGAGCTGGGCCCGCTCGGACACGTCCTGGATCCAGGCGTGGAACACCGTCGCATCCGGTTCCCGGACCGCGGTGATCGAGACCTCGACCGGGAACTCGTCGCCGTCACGGCGCCTCGCATCGACGATCAGCCGTCGTCGCAGCGTCGACGCGCTCTCCCGTGCATGTCGCAGTCCGGCGCGATGACGGTCGCGATAACGCTCAGGGACGATCAGCTCGGCTAGCTCGGCACCGATTGCCTCTTCCCGCGTGTAGCCGAAAAGCTCGCCGGCGCGCGCGTTCCACTCGATCACGCGACCGTCGCCGTCGATTGACACGAAGCCGTTGTGGGCGATCGCGAGAATCGCCTGGACGGACTCGGGCGTCACGCTCGCAGCGTACTCTCGATTTCCTCGATCGCCTGGTCGTTGTCGCGGAACCGGACGGCGGCCATTCCGAGCTGCCGCGCCGTCTCGCAGTTGACGTCTACGTCGTCGACGAACAACGTCCCCTCGGCGCAGACCCCGAGCCGCTCGAGAGTGATCTCGTAGATCCGGGGCTCGGGCTTGCGGGTCCCGACGAAGCCCGAGTCGACGACTACGTCGAAGATCTCGTCGACTGGGAGCATGGCCCGCCAGCGGTCCTCCCACTCGCGGACGTTGTTGGTGCAGATCGCGAGCTTGTAGCCGCGGCCGTGCAGCTCTCGCATGTAGGCGATGACCGGCTCGTTCGGGTGCAGGTGCTGGAAATAGCGCTCGCCGAAACCGTCGAGATCGACCCGACTGCCGCGCTGGGTGGAAAGCTCGTCCGACAACCGGGCGAAGAACGCGGCCTCGGTAACCCGTCCGGTCTCGAGCTCGACCAGGGGGTTGGTGCCGTCGTGCTGGGCGACCGCCGCCATCGCCTTCCCGAGCTCCTCGAGGGATATCCCGGACGAGTGCATCACGCCCGCGAACGAGTCCAGGAGCGGCGTCGTGAGCACGCCGCCGAAGTCGGTGACGACCGCCTCTATGCGGCTCATCGGCGGCGAGCCAGGATATACATCCCGGCGCCGTCGCGACCCCGGCTGTGCCAGCGAAACGGACCGGCGCGAACCTCGAGCCCGTCCGACTCCGCCTGGGCCCGCTCTCCCAGCGCCTCGCCCGAGGCGCGCCGGGGAAACTGCTGCTCAGCGTCCTCGGGCGTCGGGAGCCACAGCTCGAGCCCGGCCCGCACCGGCCAGCCCTCGGTTCCGTAGGTGGTCGACAGGCGAGGGTCCTCGACCGCCGTCGAGTTCTCCGGACCGATCACCGCGGCGGCCACCAGGTCGCCGTCGTGGGCCTTCGCCTTGCGAGCTCGGAACGCGGTGAGGGCCATCGCCTCGTCGGGCTCGAACCAGGTCGAGACTGCGCGGATCGATTCGTAGCGCTCCAGTTCGATCGGCCCCGGAAACCAGGTACGCACACCCAGGCAGTCGACTTCGCGCTCTTCGCCGTCGAGCGCGAGTCGGCCCGTCACGCGGCAGAGCTGGTCATAGCCCTCGACCTGATCCTTCGGCGTCTGTACGCCAACCGCTTCGGCGGCCGGTGCGGCGACGAGCTCACCGGCACCCTGGAGATGCCACTCGCCCGCGACGTCCCCGTCTGCGGGCGGCCGGCCCTCGACGAGGACGGCGCCCTGGGCATCGCCTCCGAGCATAGTCAGCGCTCGACCCGCCGGGCCGGCGAACCAGCCGGCGCCCCACACCGTGCCCTCCAGATCGCCGAACGCGAGCGTCCGGAGTGCAACTGGCGCGGAGCTCATCCGTGCAGCTGTGGCTGGTCGAGGTCGGTGGCGGTCGAGTCGACGTCGTACGGACGGGAAGCGCGGGTGAAGCGCGTCGCCCCGACGACGAGCCGGCTCTGCAGGTTGCGAGCGAGCGCGCGACGCAGCAGCGCGCGCGTCGGCGGCAGGAGCGCGAGCAGGCCGATCGCGTCGGAGATGAACCCGGGAATGATCAGCAGCAGGCCGCCGGTCAGAATCAGAGCGCCGTCAAGCACCTCCCGACCGGGCGAGCGGCCTGCCCCGACCGCGGCCGCTAGCCGTCGCCACGCGGCGCGTCCCTGGGAGCGCAGCACCCACGTCCCAACCGGCCAGCTGACGATCAGCAGCAGGATGGCGTACAGCACGCCGATCGCCTCCGCGACCTTGATCAGGACGAACAGTTCGGCGAGTGGCCAGAGGATCAGAAAGAGGACAATCAACACACTAAGAAGGCTAGTACGCGAGCGACTTCCTACCAATCCTGTCCAACCCTCTAGCAGCCTTGACCAAGGCGCTAGCTTGATGCTGTGGAGGCTCGTGTGACCTGTGACGGGCGGCCTCGAGCGACAAGCGAGGAAGGGAGCTTTTAGCCATGGCACGTTCGGAGTCCCGGGGGAACGGCGGCAGCAGCGAGAAGGACGCGGGCATCTCGGCCGAGGTCGAGAGCCAAGCCGCGGAGCTGGTTGGTGCGGTGGCGGCAAAGGAGGAGGAGAGGCCGCCACGTCGGTTCGGTTCAAGCCGGGTCCTGACCGCGGCCGATCGCGACCGCATTCTCAAGGACGCGCGCGAGGTCGAGTTTCCGGTGGCGTTGCGCGGCTATGACCGCACGACCGTCGACCGCTACGTCGAGCGCATGAGCCGTTTGATCACCGAGCTCGAGATGTCGTCGTCGCCCGAGGCGGCCGTTCGGCACGCCCTCGACGAGGTGAGCGAAGAGACGCGGGAGATTCTCCAGCGGGCCCACGAGACCGCCGACGAGATCACCGCCCGCTCGCGGAACAAGGCCGATGACCGTCTCCAGACGGCCGAGCGCGAGAGTCAGGAGCTGCGCGAGGCGGCTGAGCGGGAGGCGGCCGAGGCGCGCGAGGCGGCCCGCGAGGAGACCGGTGGCCTGCGCGAGGCGACCGCGCGCGAGACGAGCGAGCAGCGCGAGGCCGTCCGGATAGAGGTGGCCGAGCTCCGCGACGCGGTTGATCGCGAGGTCACGGGAATCCGGGACACTGCAAACCGCGAGGTGACCGAGCTGCGCGAGCGGACCGCGCGGGAGGTCGCCGAGCTCCGTGACACCACCGACCGGGAGGTCGCCGAGCTGCGCGCGACCGCCGACCACGACGTGGCCGAGCTGCGAGATACGGCTCAGCGGGAAACCGACCGCCTGCGGGCCTCGACTCAGCGCGAGACCGAGGAGATGCGGGCGAGTGCTCGGCGCGACGCCGAGGAGACGATCGAGGCGGCGGAGATGCGGGCGCGCGAGCTGGCGCGCAGCGCCGAGGCGATCTGGCGCGAGCGCCGGCGCCTGATCGAGGACATGCGTGCGGTGGGCGACCAGCTGGTGGCGATCGGCGATGCCGAAGGCAAGCGATTCCCCCGGTTCGGCGAGGAGGGAAGCGACGTGGCCGAGCTACTGCGCGAGTCGCCCGACGACGCGGTTCCCGCCGGCGCGCTGTCAAACCAAGCCGTGGCACCCGAGAAGGCCAACGGCAGCGCCGAGGTCGTCCCCGGTTAGAGGCATATCGGAAGCCCGAGTGGCGCTAGGCGAAGACGGGCCAGGGGCCTTCGAGCCTGACCGCGGGCAGACGGTGCAGGCCGACGTGCTTGATCAGCGCCATGACCTGCGGCTGCGCGCCACGCACCAGGATCGCCCGCCCGCCTGCGCGCAGACGGCGGGCCAGGACGGCGAGATCGAGCATCAGCGACGAGTCCGCGAACGCGAGCTCGCTGAGGTCGACCGTCACGTTGGTCTGAGCTCGCAAGGCTCGAACCATCGCCTGGCGACGACTCCCCTGCGTTGACCGGTCCTCGTCTCCGCAGCAGCGCAGAGTGGCGGAGGTTTCATCGAAGTCGACGATACGGCAAAACCTACACAAAACGGTGCAGTGGCCGCAAGCTCGAACCGTACGGGACCCTAAACTGATCACAGAATGGCAACTATCGAAGACGTGACAGACGCCCTGCGTGACGTGATCGACCCCGAGCTGGGGCTCGATTTCGTCGAGTTGGGCCTGATCTACGACATCCAGATCGAAGGACCGAACGTCCGCGTCACATACACGCTGACGAGCCCCGGCTGCCCGATCGGACCGCAGGTGTCCGAGCAGATCGAGGAGTTTGTCGGCGAGCTCGACGGCGTTGAGGACGTCCAGCCGACGATGACGTTCTCGCCGCCGTGGACGCCGGAGCGGATGAGCGAAGACGCCAAGTTCGCGCTCGGGTTCTGAACCCGAGCGCCGAATCGGAAGGCTGAGGTTCAGGCGGCCGCGGTCCGGCGCAGTTCCTGCGCGAGGTCAATCGCGCGGATCTCGTGCTCGCCGGGCAGCTTGTCCAAGACGGCCTGAACGACCTTCTTGACGTCGCGCTCCTCGTGACCGAGGTCGTCGAACAGCGACTTCAGCGCGGTATGGACGATCTTCAGCTGAGCCGGCGTGAGCTCGAGCCGGTAAGCGACCTCATCGGGCTGGATCAAATCGTCCAAGGGGATCCAACAGTAACCGCTGCCAGGAATAACGGCAAGCGGCAAAACCGAGGCGGCGAGGTTTGGTCAGCCTTCGCGACGCTTGCGGGTCGCCGCGGGCCGACCGGCCCGCTTGGCCCTCATGTCCGCGGCAGGGCCACGCTTGCCGCGGGCGCTGCCGGAAGGCAGGATCGCGGGCGGCGCTCCGTTTCGAGCCTTGCCGTTCCCGGCGGCCTTCTGGGATGGGACACGAGGCTTTGGCGCCGCTGCCTCGAGCAGCTCGCGCAGCGCGGCGTCGATTCCGTCGGCGATCACGTCGATGTCGGGCAGCGCGTCGTAGTCGGCGAGCAGCCCGTAGTCGATGCCGCCGTCGTAGGACATGATCGCCACCGCCAGCCCGTGATTCTTGGGCAGGAACGCGATCGGGAACAGGTCCTCGAGCCGGCGACCGAGGACGTAGAGGGGAAACTGGGGTCCGGGGATGTTGGTCACGAGCAGGTTGAACAGCCGCGTCGAGAACTGCAGCCGCGAGGCCTGCGCGAGGATCGTCGGCGGCGCCAGGTTGTTGACGGCGGCGAGCGTCGCAGCGCCGACGGCCTGCTTTGACTCCTTCAGCCCATCCATCGCGCGGCGCACGAACTGAAGGCGCGCCACCGGGTCCTGGATGTAAACCGGAAGGGGTCCGCGCATGGCCGTCAGTTGGTTGCCCAGCGCGCCCCGCTGGTCCTCGCCGCGCACCGAGACGGGAACGAGCGCACGCATCTCGAGACCCTCGGTCCGGATCCCGCGGGATTGCAGCCAGCCCGCGAGCGCGCCCGACACGACGCTCAGGACGACGTCGTTGACCGTACCTCCGAAGGCGTTCTTGACCGTCTTGTAGTCGGCCAGCTGATGGCGGACCACCGCGTAACGCCGATGTGGTCCGATCTCCACGTTGAGCGGCGTCTCGGGCGCGGGATTCAGCCCCGCCCACACGATCTCGCCGATCCCTTCGGCGGTGTCGCGCAACATGCCGAACGTGGCCCCCGGGCGAGTCGCGGCCGCGGCTGCG
This sequence comes from Solirubrobacteraceae bacterium, assembly GCA_035502815.1. Classification (GTDB taxonomy): domain Bacteria; phylum Actinomycetota; class Thermoleophilia; order Solirubrobacterales; family Solirubrobacteraceae; genus Palsa-465. The sequence continues at coordinate 2,745 of DATJUA010000037.1, read as the reverse complement.
CGCGCCGCCAGCTCCCCGGCGACGCCCACGACGCCGCGCACGCCGGCTGCCACCAGCTCGGTCGCCGAGGGCTGCGCCTGTGGCCGCCACGGCTCGAGGTTCTCCGGCGGGCGCTCAGCGGACGGTCCGAGGTCGAGCAGTACCGTGGCCAGGTCGACGCCCGCGACGCCATCGACCAGCGCGTGGTGGGTCTTGAAAATAAGCGCGAAGCGGCCGCCTTCGAGCCCCTCGACCAGCCAGCTCTCCCACAGCGGCTTGTCCCGGTCGAGCTGCTGCGATGCAATGCGCGCCGCGAGCAGGAACAGTTGGTCTTCGGTGCCGGGGGAAGGCAGCGCGGTGTGGCGGACGTGGTACTCGAGGTTGAAGTCCGGATCGTCGACCCACAGCGGCCGGCCGGTCTCGAGCGGCGGCGTACTCAGCTTCTGCCGGTAGCGCGGCACGAGATGCAGGCGGCCCCGCACATGGTCGAGGTAGTCGGTGAACTCCGGTGGCGGCCCTTCGAACACGAGCAGAGCGCCGATGTGCATGTGCGAGGCCGGCCCCTCCTGGTGCAGGAACGAGGCGTCGATCGAGCTGAGGCGGTCCAGGTGTCGTTGGGGCATGGGCGGGCTCCCGGCGGAGGAACGAGGACGGTCAAGCGTAGTGGGTCTCGGTTCTCGTAACCGGCCCTACACTCCCTGCCGTGGGGTCTATGCCCGAGAAGCTTCTCCTCGCGGCGCCGCGCGGGTATTGCGCGGGCGTCGACCGGGCCGTGCAGACCGTCGAGCGGGCGCTTGATCTGTACGGCGCGCCGGTCTACGTCCGCAAGGAGATCGTCCATAACAAGACGGTCGTCGAGCAGCTCCGCGAGCGGGGTGCCGTGTTCGTCGACTCTGAGCAGGAGGTGCCTGAGGGCGCCACGGTGGTGTTCTCGGCCCACGGCGTCGCCCCGAGCGTCCACGCAAACGCGCGGGAGCGGAGGCTTCAGACGATTGACGCGACCTGCCCGCTCGTCACCAAGGTCCACGTCGAGGCCAAGAAGTTCGCGGCCGACGGGTACACGATCGTGCTGATCGGCCACGCCGGCCACGAGGAGGTCGAGGGAACGATGGGCGAGGCGCCCGAGAGCATCGTGCTCGTCGAGTCCGAGGAGGACGTCGACCGGCTGGAGGTCGACGATCCGCAGAAGGTCGCCTACATCTCGCAGACGACGCTGTCGGTCGACGAGACCCGCGCCATCATCCTGAAGCTGCGCGAGCGGTTCCCGGAGATCGTCGGGCCGCGCACCGACGACATCTGTTACGCCACGACCAACCGCCAGGCGGCCGTCAAGCAGCTGGCGCGCGAGTGCGACCTCGTGCTGGATCGGGTCGCGCAACTCGTCGAACTCCAACCGGCTCGTCGAGGTCGCGCGCGAGCACGGCGCCGACTCCTACCTGATCGACAACGAGCTCCAGGTCGAGGAGCAGTGGCTCGAGGGCAAGAAGGTCGTCGGCATCACCTCTGGTGCGAGCGCGCCGGAGGAGCTCGTGCAGCGGCTGGTCGCCTTCTTCCGGGAGCGTGGGGCCGACCGGGTCGAGGAGCTGGAAGTGGTCCAGGAGGACGTGCGCTTCATGCTCCCCAAGGCGATCCGCCAGGGGGGGCACCCAGTCTGGACGACTGGGTCGGCCGCCTCCAGCTGATCGCCCCGGGGGCGGGGGCATGCGCACGCTGGTCGTCTCCGACCTGCACCTGGGCCTGCGCAGCAAGCGCGACCGGCTGCGCGACGAGGACACCCTGGCCCGCTTGGCCCGCGAGCTGTCGTCGGTCGACCGGCTGGTCCTGCTCGGCGACGTGATCGAGCTGCGGCAGGGCCCGGTGCGCGAAGCGCTCGGGGCCGCGGTGCCGGTCCTGGGCAAGCTCCGCGAGGCGCTCGGACCGGATGCCGAGGTGGTGGTCGTGCCCGGAAACCACGACCACCATCTCGTCGGCGGCTGGCTGGCCCGCCGCGGCGCCGAGCGCCCACCCGATCCGCTGGGCAGCGAGTCGGCCGTTGACTGGGCGCCGGGCGAGCCCCTCGCCGCGCTCGCCGGCGCGCTTGGAGCCGAGCGAGTCCGCGCCGCCTATCCCGGCGTGTGGCTGGGCGGGAACGTCTACGCCACCCACGGCCACTACCTCGACCGCCACACGACGATCCCGATGTTCGAGCGGCTCGGCGCGGGAGCCATGGCAGCGCTGCTGAAGAAGCCGGCCACCGAGGCCGCGAGCGCCGAGGACTACGAGGTCGTGCTCGGTCCGATCTACGCCTGGCTGCACGCCAGCGCCCAGTTCGGGACCCCGGCTCGGGGCGCGCACTCCGACGGCGCCTCGGCGCGCCTGTGGCGCCAGCTGCGCCGGGGCGCTCGCGAGGGCGGCTGGCGGCGCCAGGCGCTACGCGTCGGCTTCCCGGTGGCCATCGCCGCCATGAACCGGGCCGGGCTGGGACCGCTGGGTCGCGACATCGACGGCGCCTCGCTGCGCCAGGCGCCTTTACTGGCGCTGGGTGAGGTGGTGCGCCGGCTCGGGATCGACGCCGGACACGTGCTGTTCGGCCACACCCACCGGGCGGGCCCGCTGCCTGGCGACGACGCCGCGGACTGGCGCACGCCGCGAGGCACGCGGCTGCTCAATGTCGGCAGCTGGGTCCACGAGCCCGGCTTCCTCGGCCCGACCCCGGCCGCGAGCCCCTACCGGGCCGGATTCGCCGGGCGGATCGACGGCGACGGTGAACCGGAGCTGGTCAACCTG
>DATJUA010000036.1:0-2027 GCA_035502815.1 Solirubrobacteraceae bacterium | reverse complement strand
GATGTCTCGCGAAGCGGTACTACCCGCCCGGACTGAGGAGCGTCTGGCGGCATTCGCCGAGCTCACCGCGAGTGCGATCGCGAAGGCACAGGCACGCGAGGAACTGCGGCGCGTCGCGGATGATCAGGCCGCGCTTCGGCGCGTGGCGACGCTGGTCGCACGTGCGGCGCCGCCGGCTGAGGTGTTCGCAGCGGTTGCCGCGGAGGTCGGCCGCCTCCTCTCGATGGAAGGCGCCGGCGTGCTGCGGTATGACGGGGACCGATCTGCGACGGTCGTGGGCGGCTGGAGCGGCACCGGCGACGACCCGCGGATCGGTCTGACGATTCCGCTCGGCGGCCAGAACGCGGTCACGCGTGTGTTCGAGACCGGCCGTCCAGCGCGGATCGAATACGCCCCCGATGACCCGAATGCGGCGACGGCTCACGGGCGTGAAGCGGGCGGGCAGGCCGCGCTTGGCGCGCCGATCGGCGTAGCGGGTCGGCTGTGGGGGGCGGTGGTCCTCGTGGCCCGGGGCGAAGACACTCTGACTACTGAGACCGAGACGCGTCTGGTCGCCTTCACCGAACTAGTGGCAACGGCAATCGCGAACGCGCAGGCGCGCGAGGAGCTTCGCCGAGTCGCGGACGAGCAAGCGGCACTCCGACGGGTGGCGACGCTGGTTGCAGCGGCCGCGCCGCCGGCGCAGGTGTTCGCCTCCGTAGCCGAGGAGGTCGGTCGCCTGCTCCAGGTCGACCGAGCATTCGTGGCTCGGTACGAAGCCGACGAAAGCGTTTCGATCGTCGCTGGCTGGAGTTCCACCGGCGCGACCCTGCCTGTCGGGGCCCGAGGGCCCGTGGAAGACGGTAGCGTCAGCGACCTCGTGCGCAGCACGGGTGGAGCAGCTCGTATCGACGCCTACCCCGACTACCCCAACTATCCGGGCGCCCTTCCCGACGCTGTGGGCATGCGATCATCAGTTGGAGTTCCGATCCTCGTCGAGAATCGTCTTTGGGGCCTGGTGGCCACGGGATCCGGCGGCGGCGAGCCCCCGTCGCCGGAAACCGAGGAGCGGCTCACGAAGTTCACCGAGTTGGTCGCCACCGCGATTGCGAATGCCAACGCGCGGGCGGAAGTAACGGCGTCACGCGCCCGAATCGTCGCCAGCGCCGATGAGGCCAGACGCAAGATCGAGCGCGACCTCCATGACGGCGCGCAGGCGCAGCTCGTCACGCTCGTGCTGCAGGTGCGGGCAGCGCAAGAGGTGCTGCCAGCTGATGACCTGCTCGCGGCGGAGCTCGAGCGCGTCGCGACCGGGCTGACCAGCGCGCTCGACGAGTTGCGCGAGCTTGCGAGCGGCATCCACCCGCCGATCCTAGCCTCGGGCGGGCTCGGGCCGGCGGTGAGGATGCTAGGCCGCCGCTCTCGCATTCCGGTCGACGTTGACGTGCGCATGGCGGACCGCCTGCCCAAGCCGGTCGAGGTCGGGGCATACTACGTTGTCTCGGAGGCCCTCACGAATGCCGTCAAACACTCCGAAGCAACCTCGGTCGCGGTAGAAATCGAGGTGGCGGATGGCGTGCTGCGAATCGTTGTTCAGGACGACGGTGTCGGCGGCGCCGAATTCGCCCGCGGCTCGGGCCTCCTCGGGCTAAGGGACAGAGTCGAAGCGCTCGGCGGCCGGATCGCGCTGGAGAGCGAACGCGGCGCCGGCACGTCGCTTTCGGTCGAGCTCCCGCTCTCGCCGGATCAGGCGGCAGTCGCCCAGTGACCTCACGCATGCTCGCCTAGTGTCACCGCGCGAGCGTTGGCCGGGGGATGTTCCGCAGATTCGCCCGCGCCAGCTCGACCATCTTCCCCACGCCGCCGTCGACCACGACCCTACCGGCGCCCAACGCAAACCCCCTGATCTGTTCGGCGGTGATGTGCGGCGGGATCGACAGCGCGTCCGGGTCCGTGACCAGGTCGACAAGCGCCGGGCCCCGACGCGCCAGCGCTTCGCTCAAAGCGACAGGGACATCCGTCGGCTGCTCGACCCGGATCGCGTGGAT
>DATJUA010000035.1:0-8744 GCA_035502815.1 Solirubrobacteraceae bacterium | reverse complement strand
GCAACGTGCGGGGCAGGTTAGGCTCGCGACCCGGTGATTGGTTCCTGCACGCTCGAGCGGGTGGCGTCTGCGCGCGGACGCCGGAGGATCGCGGCCGCGCTTCTCGCGGCGATGGTCGCTGTCGCGGTCGGTGCGTCGGCCAGCCAAGGAGACCTGGCGAGCCGCTACGCCCAGCATCAGCACCAGGCCAGCCAGCTGCGATCGGCGATCAAGGCCGACACGAACGCGATCCAGAGCTACGAGGGATCGATCTCAGCCCTGCAGGCTCGGCTGGCGGTCGTGCAGCGCAGGTTGGACGTCGACGAGGACCTGCTCGCTCAGACGCGCGTCGAGCTGACGCGCGCTCGCGACCGTCTGGCTGAGCTCAAAGTGCAGTACGCGCACGACCGCCGCCTGCTGGCCCAGCAGCTCGTGGCCGACTACGAGACGCCGCCGCCCAGTCTGATGGACGTCGTCCTCACGTCCAGCGGATTTCAGGATCTCCTGAATAACGTGAGGTCGCTCAGGGCGATCGACCGTGCGAATGCCCACATCACCGGACTGGTGGGCCAGGCGCGGACCGCGGTCGCCGCCGAAACTCGGCGACTAGCCGCGCTCGAGGCGCGGCGAGACAGGACGACGGCCGCTGTGCTCGCCGAGCGCAACCAGATGGTCCAGCTCCGGCTCTCGATCGTCGACCGCGAGCTCGCGTCGGCGCGAAACCGCGCGAGCAAGCAGAGCCAACTGTCAGCGCTGCAAAAGACACTTGCGCATGAGGAATCCGTGCTCCAGCAGCAAGCCCGAGCTGCGGCGGCCGCCCAATTCCGGTCCGAGCGCATCGCGATCAAGACGACTTCCGGCCCGTACATCGACCCGCTTCAGTTCGTCACTGTCTGGGAGCGCACCGATCAGGGCGTGGACGCCACGATGCCGGTGGGAGCGCCGATTCTGGCCCCTTCGCGGGTCAAGATCCTCGCGATCGAGCCGGATTGGTATCTCGGCCAGCCGCTCGTGTACTGGGAGCTGCTGGCCGGGCCCGATGCCGGCATGGAGCAGTACGTCGCCGAGGAGATCACCGACATTGCCGCGCCCGGCACCGTCTTGCAACAGGGGCAGGTGATCGCTCGCTACGCGGCGAGCGGCACCGGCATCGAGTACGGCTGGTCGACACCCGACGGTGTCACGCTCGCCGTGGCGACCACCGGGTACGAGGAAGGAGAGGTAACCCCCGCCGGGGTCAACATGCGCAACTGGCTCAACAGCCTGGGCGCGGGGGCCGGACCGAGCTGGTGAGCGGTGGCGCAGCGTTCCGACGTCGTGGCGCGATCCTTCTTGGATCGCCGAGAAGCTGTCCCAGCTCGTATTAGGGTACCCTAATACGAAATGAGCACTACCGCCGCTAAGAGCGCGCGTCCCGAGCGCCGCCGTACCCCCCGCGTCGTCGAGGTTCTCGACGTGACTCAACTGACGCCGCGGATGGTGCGAATCGATTTCGGCGGCGAAGGGCTTGAAGGGTTCGCGGCCGGCGAGTTCACCGACCACTACGTCAAGATTCAGTTCCCGCCACCCGGCGCGGATTACGCGGTGCCTTTCGACCAAGAGGAGATCCGCGCCACCCGTCCGCGAGAGCAGTGGCCACGCACCCGGACCTACTCGGTGCGCGCGTGGGATCCGGACCGGCTCAGGTTGACTGTCGATTTCGTCGTACACGGCGATGAGGGCATTGCGGGCCCCTGGGCACAGCAGGCGGCGCCCGGAGATCGCCTCCAACTTCAGGGTCCGGGCGGCGCGTACGCGCCCGATCCCGACGCTCCGGCGTATCTGATGGTCGGCGATCCGAGCGTCATGCCGGCGATCGCCGCGGCGCTCGAGCGCATCCCTTCGGGGCGCCGTGTCGACGTCGTCCTCCAGATCGCGGACACAGACGATCAAATCGAGCTCACCACCCGCGGCGATCTGCGGCTGCGGTGGCTGCACGCGCCCGGGGATGAGGTGCTCGTCGAGGCCATACGCGAGCTCGAGCTTCCTGAGCAGACCGACGCCTTTGTGCACGGCGAGGCCTCGTCCGTGCGCGCCTTGCGCCGCCACCTGATCGTGGAGCGCGGGATCCCGCGCGATGCGCTGTCGGTCTCGGGATACTGGAAGCGGGCTCGGACCGAGGAGGGCTGGCGCGAGGACAAGCCCGAGTGGAACCGTCTCGTCCAGGCCGACGAGGACCAGGCCGCCTAGCCGCGGCTCACGGCGGAAGTGGCTCCTTCAGCGAGCCGATCACCCAGTCCCCGCCCCCGTCCTGCAACTGTCGTACGTCGTATCTGCCGGTGGCGACGTTGACGCACTTCATTCCCGCGGCGTGCGCCGCCTCGGCGTCACGAGGAGTGTCTCCGATGGCGAACGCCTGCTCGGGGGCAACATCCGCCCCGTACACAAAGCCGGCCCGCTTGAGCGCGACCCGCGCGACCTCGCCGCGGACGTTGGAATCCGAGCCATACCCGCCGAAAGAGAAGAACCGGTTCAGCTGCGCGCGGTGAAGCTTGATGTGAGCCGCCGCCTCGAGGTTACCCGTCACCAGTCCGGTCAGGTATCCATCCTCGAGCAGCTTCGGCAGCAGCTCGAGCACGCCCGGCAGCACCCGGTACCCCTTCGATTCGGCCACCGTCTGATACAGGTAGTGCAGCCGACGTTCCAGAAGCCGCGCGAACTCCTTGCGCTCGGGCTGGCGGCCAAGGACGCCGACGAATGTCCTGCGCCCCACCTCGGGATCGGTCATCCCGCTCTCCGTGAACTTGCCGATGTCAGCCGGTATCCCGTACAGCTCCTGGAATGCCAGCCGCCACGAGTCGGCGCCCGCGCCGCCCGTGTCGATCAGCGTCCCGTCAATGTCGAACAGGATCGCGATGTGCCTCGCGGTCGCGCCCACCACCCAATTATCTCAGCAGACAGCAGTCGAGCGGCTGTTTGGCTAGCCCGGGTCGCGGTACCGGACGTCGGTGAACGGCCAGTCGGTCGCGAGCCAGTCCGCCACGGCATCGTGCACGATCAGATCTAGTTCGGCGCGGTTTGCGCTGACCCAGGACCGGACCTGCGCGACCCGGGGGTCCGTTCGCGACGGGTACATGTACACGCACCCGATGACTCGGTCCGCATCGTCGAGGACGGTGTACGTAAAACCCACACGGCGTTCGAAGTCGTCCGCATGATGCTCCAGGTCGTCGAGGTTCTCACCCAGTGAGAGTCCAGCCAGGGGCGGCCACTGACCATATGGAAAGCCAGGCGTGGCACGAATGTGGTCGATGCTCGACGTCCAGGCGGTGTGGTCGGCCTCGTTGTGCTCGGGTCCAAGTGGCTCTAGGCGGAACCCCGGACCCACGAGGCCCTGGGGAACGACGAACTCATCCGGGACGAACGACTGAGCGATGTCGCGAGATTACCCCGACGCGCACCGCGCGTCTCACCTCGCGGCTGGTGCGGGGGGTGGCGGCGGCCGGCCGGCCGGACCCATGAAGGCGAAGACCTGGTCGGTGCCCGGAAGCAGCAACAGGCCATCGCCGACCGAGGGCGTCGGGAAGTGGTTCGCGTACCCCCCGAACGGGATCGAGACGACCTCCTTGCCGTTGGCCGGGTTGAGGCCGTGCACCGCGTTGTCGCCTCCGATCGTCCAGACCAGTCCGTCCGCGACGATCGGTGAGCTATGGGCGCCGTCGTTGTCCGTCCATAGCTGTTTCAGGTGCGGGGCCTTCGGCGAAACCTTGATCGCCGTCACGCCGTTCGGGCACGGTACGTAGATCACCGAGCCCTCGAGCGCGTGTCCCCCGTCGGGGTCCCCACTGCACACCGAGAGTGACGCGACCTGGCCCTCCTCACCGCCGAGGTGTCCCTGACGTAGCAGATAGCCAATGTCCGTCTTGCCGACCTGGAACACGAAGCCATCGACGAGCACGGGGTCTCCGGTCCCGAGGTCGAGGTCGTCCGCGCTCAGCTTCTGCCAGTCCGTGGGGTAGAAGATCGACTCCAGGTGCATGGTCGGCGACAGCTCGAGCACCGCGTCGCTGTCGTCGTACGGCTGGCTCGGGCCGAGGTCGTAGCCGTCGGCGCTCGCCACGTAGACGTTCCCTTGAGGGTCGACGACCGGAGAGCTGCCGCCCATCCACACCGCCCCCCGATCCTTGCCGCTGCCGATCTGGAAGTAGTGCAGCGGTCCTCCCGTCTCCGGGATCGAGACGACGTAGCCGTGGGCAGGGCCGTTGGGGCCCGGACAATCGCCGGTGTTCTGACCGTAGGCGATGACCACCGACCCGTGGTCCAGCGCCAGTCCTGGCCGCTGGAGCTGCGCGAGCTGGTCCTCGCCCGCGTTCGGCATCGCCCGCTCGTTCAGCTCGACCTTGCCGGTGAACAGGTCCAGCCCGTACAGGCGGTGGGACGCTTCCACGCCACCGGAGGTGGAGGGGCCGCGTATCAGCGTGTCCGCGTCGACGAAGATCTCGTGGCGCTTTACGTCGATCACAGGGGTGCCGGTGATGCCGACCTCGGGCGAGATGTCGCCGCAAGGCAGGTCGCTGGAGGGCACGGGCTTTGCCAGGTGGCGTGACCACAGGATGCGCCCGCTGTGTGCGGCCATCGCGTAGACCGTGTCGTTCTCGGTCGCCGCGACGACGCGGCCGGCGGCGACGAGCGGCTCGCCATACAGCTGCCCGTCAAGGACCGGCGAGGTCCAGGCCCGCCGCGACGGCAGCAGCCTGGTGTGCGCCGCGTCGACCCCGGTCGCTTCAGCATCACCGTGGTAGGTGGTCCAGTCCGAACCGAAACCGGAGGCCCGCGAGACGGGTTTCGATCTCGCCGCCGCGGTGGTCGCGCTTGCGGCCGTTGACGTCGCCGAGCCAGTCACCGAAGCACCACAGCCGACGCAGCAGAGCGAGGCGGCCGCCACGGCTGTCCCAACCGCGACGTGTGCGCTCAGACGCGCCCAGATTCCACCCCCCACGGCGGTTAGCCGAACCACTGACCTGACCGCGCAACCCGAATAGCTGCCACCGTTCGCTGAGTCTACCCGCGGCAGCTTCCGCTTCCACGAAGACGGACGAGCCGGTGCCGGCAAGGCCGTGTGGATCACCCGGCGGGGGTGATGCGGTGTCACCCATCCCGCGAGAAGGCTGCGCGTGTGTGATCCGATCGAAAGCGCGGCAGGAGATTTATCCATACCGGCCTGAGAGACACCGGGTCTCGCTGCATGCGGCCCGCGAGCAAGGAGGGATGACAATGTCAGACGCAGCTGCCCTCGCATCGTGGCGGGACACGGACACCAAGCGGGCGATAGTCGCCTTTGTAGAGGCGGCCGGCACCGAGGGGGGACCGGGTTATCTCCCGCGATCGGACCGGATCGCCGTGTTCGACAACGATGGCACGTTGTGGACCGAGAAGCCGATGCCGATCCAGCTCGACTTCATCATGCGTGGGTTTGCGGAGGCCGCGGAGCGCGACCCCGACCTGCAAGGGCAGCAGCCGTTCAAGGCCGCGTGGGAGCGGGACTTCGGTTGGCTCGGGCGGGCGATGGTCAAGCATTACCAGGGAGACGACAGCGACCTGATGGTGCTGCTCGCGGGGCTGTCGAAGATCTCGGTCGGGGTCGAGGTCGAGGCCTACGCCGAACGGGTGAGCGCATTCTTCGAGGAGGCGTCCCACCCGACGCTCGGGCGTCCATACATCGAGTGCGTGTACGCGCCGATGATCGAGTTGTTGCGCTATCTCGAGGCCAACGGATTTCTGACCTTCATCGTCTCCGGCGGCGATCGCGACTTCATGCGGCCGGTCGCTGAACGGATCTACGCAATTCCGCGCGAACGTGTCGTCGGCTCCGGGTTCGGGGTCGAGTACCGCGACGGAGCGATCATCTACTCGTCCAAGCTCGACGCGTTCGACGACGGGCCGGAGAAGCCGCTCCGCATCTGGGCACGCATGGGACGGCGACCGGCGATTGCCGTCGGCAACTCAAACGGCGATCTGGAGATGCTGCGGTTCGCCGGAGGCGAGGGCAGGCCGGCGCTGCGGCTCGTGGTCCGCCACGACGACGCCGAGCGCGAGGTAGCCGACTCAAGCGGCGCCGACAAGGTGCTCGGCACAGGCTTCACGGAGATCAGCATGCGCGACGACTGGGGAGTGGTCTTCCCTCCTTAGAGACGTGGCCAAATCCCCGGAGCTCTTCGGCCTTAGCTCACGGTTGTTGTGGCGATGTGGTAGAGGTCCGAGCCGCGGTCGAGCCGGCCCTGCTGGGGGAAGTACCGCTCCCCGGCCTCGCGCGCGGACAGGTCGCTGACAAGAGAGAACCCTCGCGTGAGGAGATATTGGCGGAGGCCTGAAGGGGGGAGACCGAAGATCCAGGGCTCGCCCCGTTTGGCCGTGCCCCGCAGCCACTTGGCGGCCTCCGGGAATCGATCGTGATCGCCGTGCAAGACGGCCTCATCGACATAGGTGAAGATCAATGAATCATCCTTGCGTGCTGCCCGACGGATCGCTGAGAACGTCTTCTCGACAGCCTCGTCGGGCAGATACTGCGTGACGCCTTCCCAGAGGAACATCGTCCTTCGACTGGGCTGGTACCCCGAAGTGATCAGGGCGTCGCGGAGGTCGTCGCGCTCGAAGTCGACCGCGGTGAACTCCAGTCTTGCCGCCGTGGGCGTGCCGGCCTGGCGAAGGATGGCGCGCGCGTGCGCTTGCGTGTTGGGGTGGTCGACCTCGTGAACCGCACACTTTGAGAGGCAGTCCAGGCGGAAGGCGCGCGCGTCGTAGCCGGCACCGAGGATCACGAGTTGGCTGATCGACGAGGACGCTTCGCAGATGAGGTCGTCGATCAGCTTGGTGCGCGCGATCGCCGAGGCACGCGGACCAGGGCCACCGAGAAGGTCGTAGATCGTCTCGATTGTCCTGCGCGCAACCGCCCAGCGCGCGCCCCACAGCGCAACGCGCCAGGGGAGGGAAACGAACTGTGAAGCGATCGGGTCTCCGAACAGTCTCGTGCCAGCTGGTCGAGAGGACTCGAGTCCGCGCTGGACGGCCATCAGCTGCGCCGTGCGGCTGGGGCCGACAGAGGTGCCAGAGGGTGTTCGTCTGGCCATGGGCGGGCGTAAGTATATGCCATACACTTACGCCGGTGGGACGCCCTGCACGAATCGATCGCGCTGCCGTGCTCTCAGAAGCTCTCGCGCTCGCGGATGAACAGGGACTCGACGCCGTCACCATGGCCGCCCTTGCCCGGCGTCTCAAAGTGACCGCGATGGCGCTCTACCGGCACGTCGCCAACAAGGCCGACCTGCTCGACGGGCTCGTGGAGCAGCTGCTTGCGCAAGCCGTCCGGCCAGCGTCTGAGCTTCCGTGGCAAGAGCGCCTGACCGCCTACGCGATCGACTTGCGCAGGACTGCCCGCCGCCATCCGACCGTGTTTCCTCTCCTGCTTCAGCGTCCCGCAGCCACCGCGCAGGCACGCCAGACGCGTGACGCGATCTGCCACGCGCTCGCTGACGCGGGAGTCCCTGAAGAGCACACGCCCCAACTGCAACGACTGCTGAGCACCGCCGTACTCGGCTTCGCGCTCAGCGAGATCGCAGGGCGCTTCGAAGGGCAAACTCCCCAGCAGATCGACGCCGATTTCCAATTACTGCTCGAACTCCTCCTCGCGCTCATCCAATCGCAGAGGATGGCCGACTGACTGGGTAGGCGGATCCGGGTGGGTGACTGGAGGGCGCGGAGAGCCTTCCGCATTCGGTGCACCGGATGTATTCACCGGGATGGCGCGCGATCGATGTCCACAGGACGGCTTCGCCGTCGAGTGGTAGGACCCTGCTAATGCAAGGCCCTGGTAATTAGACGCACGTGTGTCCGAGCGAGCGGTGCGCGGGACACCGGCGATCGGTCAGCATTTGCCGAACCCGCGCGACCCTCTAACCTCATGGTGGGATTGCCACATGATTTACGGCGCGTAGGACTCGGGAGTCGCGATAGCCGTCCATGAGGCGCTGAAGCAGGTCGACCACCTCCGAGTCGCCGTGCTGGATCTTCTCGACCTCCTCGCCCCGACCGAAGAACCCGACCAGAGAGGAGTCCCGTGAGCGAGAAACGCACCCACGACAGCCCACACACCCACGAGCACGAGCACGACGGCGTCGTCCACGAGCACGCTCACACGACCCACGAGCACGAGCACGTCGATCACGAGCACGAGCACACCCACGACGGCGTGACCCATACGCACCGTCATGTGCACGAGGTCGGACTCGAAGAGGACCACACGCACAGCCACTGAGCACGACCCCAGCCGGGCATCTTGCACACGGGTGTCAGGCGTGATGGGAGTGCGGGCCGCGGTGTGGATGCGAGTGCAGGTAGTCGCCGTGGCTGTGAAGCTCGGCTGGACCGGTGGGCGATTCGGGAGGACGCGTCGAGCACTGCTCGCAGAGGCCGACGATCGCGAAGTGGGTGAAGCGCGGCGTATAGCCGAACCGCTCGCGGATCTGATCGCGGACCGGATCGAGCTCGGCCCGCGCGACGGGGGTGACTTTTGCGCAGCGCTCGCAGTAGAGGTACTCCTCCCCCTCGGTGCGGCCGGCCAGGACGTACAAACCGGGACCGTGCCCGAGGTGCAGATGGCGGACCAGCCCGTGCTGTTCGAGCATCTCGAGGTTGCGATAGACCGAGGACTCATCCAGCGCCAGGGCACGAACCAGGAACGCCGCGGACACCGGTCCGTCCGCGTCGAAGAGCGCGTGGATGATGAGCCG
>DATJUA010000034.1:0-37271 GCA_035502815.1 Solirubrobacteraceae bacterium | reverse complement strand
CCCGGCTGGGGGCCGGGCGGTCGCAGGTTCAAATCCTGTCTCCCCGACTTATAAAGGTCCAGCAAATCTTGTTTTAGCGCTGCCGTCTGAGCAGCCGCTCGGGCCCAGGGCGACAAAAGGGCGACAAACGCGAGCGGCCGACCTCAGGAGGGCCGAGACAGCGACCATCTCCTCCTCGGGACTCGGCTCCGGCCTGAGAGCTCGCCCTGTGCCCAAGCGCAACCTTCGCGACGACCTGGCGCTCGCGGGTCGTCAGTGCACGCGCGCTCGAGTCGACGGCCGGCTGACCGTTGCGCATCGGGCGCCAGCCTCCGGAGGCTCGCTTGGGTCGCGTGGACGGGATAGGATCGGCGCGAGCTTATGGACACTGGCGTTGCCGCAGCCGGGCGGCAAGCTACCCTGCGCGGGCGGGCGAACGAGTGCGGCCTATTGGATGGGTTGGTGGCCGACGTGCGCCAGGGCGAGAGCAGGTCGCTCGTGCTGCGGGGCGAGGCGGGGATCGGGAAGACGGCGCTGCTTGAGTATCTGATCGAGTCGGCGTCGGGCATGACCGTGTTGCGGGCGGTGGGGGTGGAGTCGGAGATGGAGCTGGCGTACGCCAGCTTGCAGCAATTGTGCGCGCCGATGCTTGACCGGCTTGAGAGCCTTCCGCCTCCGCAGCGCGATGCGCTCGAGGTCGTGTTTGGCCTGACCGTAGGGACACCGCCGGATCGCTTTCTGGTGGGGTTGGGGGTCCTCAGTCTCCTCTCGGAGGTGACTGAGGAGCGTCCGCTTTTGTGTGTGGTCGATGACGCGCAGTGGTTGGATCAGGCGTCGGCGCTGACTTTGGCGTTTGTGGCTCGGCGGCTGGTGGCGGAGCGGGTCGGGATCGTGTTGGCGTCGCGGGAGCCCGGCGAGGAGCTCCAGCACCTCCCTGGGCTGGAGGTCCGGGGCCTGCGCAACGGGGACGCCCGTGCGCTCTTGGGCACGGCGGTGCAGTTCTTGTTGGACGAACGGGTGCGCGATCGGATCGTCGGGGAGACCCATGGGAACCCGTTGGCGTTGCTGGAGCTGCCGCGCGGGTTGACGCTGTCGCAGTTGGCGGTCGGTTTTGGGCTGGTGGATGCGCACGCGCTTCCCGGACGGATCGAGGAGAGCTTCATCCGCCGCTTGGAGGCGCTTTCTGAGGACACGCGACGTTTGCTGTTGGTGGCGGCGGCCGAGCCGGTTGGCGACCCCGTTCTGCTGTGGGGCGCCGCACAGCAGCTCGGAATCCAGCCAGGGGCCGCCGATCGTGCGGAGAAGGAGGGGTTGTTGGCGATCGACGAGCGGGTGATCTTCCGTCATCCGCTGGTGCGCTCGGCGGTGTATGGGTCGGCGGCGGTGGAGGATCGCCGGGAGGTTCATTTCGCGTTGGCGGGGGTGACCGATCCGGAGGTCGATCCGGATCGTCGGGCGTGGCATCTAGCAGAGGCAAGCGCCGGGCCGGATGAGGAGGTCGCCGCGGAGCTCGAGCGCTCAGCCGCTCGGGCGCAGGCCCGCGGGGGTGTCGCCGCGGCGGCGGCGTTCCTGAAGCGATCGGTCGCGCTCACCCTCGACCGCCCGCGGTGGGCCCAGCGCTGTCTTGCGGCCGCGCAGGCGCATCTACAGGCCGGTGCATTTGACGAGGCTCTGCGGCTGTTAGCGAGCGCGGAGGCTGGGTCGCTGGATGAGTTGGGGCGGGCTCGTGTTGACCTGTTGCGCGGTCAGATCGCATTCGCCTCAATCCGGGGCGGCGAGGCGCTAGAGCTGCTCCTGAAGGCGGCCAGACAGCTCGAATCACTCGATCCCGCGCTCGCGCGTGAGACCTATCTGGATGCCTGGGCCGCTGGCATGCTCTCCGGCCAGGCGGGTGCCGACACTCTGCCCGAGGTCTGCCGGGCCGCCCTCTCAGCCCCCCAGTCGACATCGGCGCCGCGCCCGAGCGACCTGCTGCTGGACGGCCTTTCGCTTCTGGTCCTCGAAGGAAACGCGGGGGCGCCTAAGTTGAGGCGGGCCGTGAACATGTTCGCCGGGGGACAGATCGATGTTGCAGAAGCACTGCGATGGGGCTGGTACGCCGCGATGTCGGCGGCCGCGCTGTGGGACCTGGAGAACTGGCATGCGATCGGTGACCAGCTGGCGCAGTCCGCCCGCGAGGCTGGCTTGCTCGTCGAGCTGCACCTCCACCTCACCGGGCTGGGGATGGTCGCGACGTTGCGCGGCGACTTTGCAGCAGCAGCGTCACTGACCGCGGAGATTGACACGATCGCGGAGGCGACCGGGAGTCGCCTTATCCGCTACGCGGCGGTACAGCTCGCCGGCTGGCGGGGGAGGGAAGCCGAGGCCTGTGGGCTGATGGAGGCCGAGGTGAGAAACGCGTCGGCTGCCGGCCAGGGCTTCGCGACAACTTGGTGCCAATGGGTATCCGCCGTTCTGTACAACGGCCTCGGCCGTTACCAGAAGGCCCTGGTCGAGGCCGAGCGCGCCAGCGCGGTGCGGCCGGAGCTGGATGTGTGCGCGCGGGCGCGGGTTGAGTTGATCGAGGCGGCGTCGAGGACCGGGCAGACATCGCTTGCCGTCGAGACGCTGGAGCGGCTGACCCCGGCGGCCAGCGTCGGCGAGACCGATTGGGGGTTGGGCGTCCTCGCGCGCTCGCGGGCGCTACTCAGCGAAGGCGAGGACGCCGAGGGGTCCTATCGGGAGGCGATCGAAAGGTTGGGCCGGACCTGGCTTGCACCCGAGCTCGCCCGCGCGCACCTTCTGTACGGCGAGTGGCTGCGCCGCGAGAACCGGCGGCTCGACGCGCGCGCCCAATTGCGCATTGCGCACGACCACTTCACGTCGATCGGGATGGAGGCGTTCGCCGAGCGCGCACGAACCGAGCTGCAGTCAACTGGCGAGCACGTTCGTGCGCACACGATCGAAACGCGCGACGATCTGACCGCGCAGGAGCGGCAGATCGGCGAGATGGCCCGCGATGGGCTCTCGAACCCGGAGATCGGCGCCCGCCTGTTCCTCAGCCCGCGGACCGTGGAGTGGCACCTCCGCCACGTATTCGCCAAGCTAGGCATCCGTTCGCGCCGGGACCTGGCGAAAGCGCTGCCCAGCTCCAGGTCGGAGCCGGTCTCCGCGTGACCTCGGGGTCCGGGGAACCTGGTCGGCCAGACTGCGCACGAGTGGCAACCGGCCTGTTCGGGTCGTCCGGGTTCTATAGGGTTGGCGTGGGCTTATGGACACTCGTGTTGCCGCATCGGGGCGGCGAGCACCCTGCGCGGGCGAGCGGACGAGTGCGGCGTACACGGCGTCAAGGTTCGCCGTCACCGGGATGACGAAGGTCGCCGCCAAGGAACTCGCGACCCATGGCATCCGCGTGAACTCTGTGCATCCGGGGTTCACCGATACACCTATGCTCCAGCTCGCCGGGCCTGAGGAGGTCCTGCGCGAATTCGCCGCCGCTACGCCACTCGGCCGGTTGGCTCGGCCCGAGGAAGTAAGTGCCGTCGTCGTGTTCATCGCCTCCGACGAATCAGCTTTCGTGAACGGTTCGGGCTACGTCGTCGATGGCGCCTTGATGCGGTAAGTCGAGCACCGCCAGCCGGCTGGCTCGAGTCCGCCAGATGTTTGGGTCGTTCAGAGCTCACGAACGCACTGCCCGTGCCCGACTCCCACTTCGCTACGGCCTGACCGGGGCATCGGGAAGCGCGTGACTGGCGAGCGCGCCGAGGAGTGGTATCACCGATCAAGCATGCCGCCGCGAACACCTGAAGAGAATGGAGGTCGTAGTCCGGACGAAAGCACGCGGACCGTCTTGGTCGCCCTGGTGGCCGGTCTTGGGGTCGCGCTGGCCAAGGCCGGTGCAGCGGCCCTGACCGGATCGGCCGCGCTGGCTGCCGAGGCGGCGCATTCACTCGCCGATACCGCCAACGACCTGTTCCTGCTCATCGCTCAGCGTCGCAGCACCCGACCTCCGAGCGACCGGCACCCCTTGGGGCACGGGCGAGAAGCCTACTTCTGGGCACTGATCGCGGCATGCGGGGCCTTCGTCGCCGGTGCGCTGTTCTCCTTACGCGACGGCATCAATCAGCTGATCCACCCTAGCCCCACTTCATCGTTCACGGTGGGGTATGCCGTGCTCGCGATCTCCACGGTCCTCGATCTGGTGTCAATTCGACGATCGGGGGGCCAGATGATCAGCCGTGGACGCCGTTACAGTCGCGGCCTCCTGGAGGAGGCCCAGATCACATCTGACACCACGCTGCGGGCCGTATTCGTAGAGGACGCCGTGGCAGTCTCAGGAGACCTGATCGCGCTTGCCGCCCTGGCCCTCAATCAGCTCACGGGTTCCTCAGCCCCACAAGGAGTAGCCGCGGTGCTCATCGGCGTCCTGCTTATCCGGATCAGTCTGCGGCTCGTCAGACGCAGCCACGACTTCCTGATCGGCGTCTGGGTACTAACCCCCGGGTCCGAGGTTCACGATACCGACGGCCTCACACAGCCGATCCGAGCAGATGAAGCGGAGCGGCTGCGAGCGTTTCTCTCCGCATACCCTGGAGTCACCGCCGTTCGCGAACTCCTCGTCAGCTTCATCGGACCGAGCCGGGTGTGGGTTGTCGCCCGCGTTGAAGTCGCCGATCACCTCAGCGGTGCTCAGGTCACGTCGCTGGTACGCGGCATCGAAGAGGGCATGAGGCGTGAGTCGGAAAACATCTACCGCGTCGACATCGTGCCCATTGGCGGAGGGTACGGGCAAACGCACAGCGAACCGGACAGCTGAGTCAGCTGAGTTCCATTCGCGGGTGGGCGACCTCCTCGACGACGAGCTGGATCGTGGCCCGCGGAGGCAAGCGGCTCGGCGGCGGGTACCGACGCTCCGGACGTCCGGAGGCGGCCGGCACGACTGAGCCGAAGGCTGACGTGGCTTCGATTCATGACTCGCGTAGCGGCGAACGCCACAGCCGCGACGCACAGACCGGTCGCGGCGTCGCTAGGCAGGGGCTAATTACAGGGTTGGACCCTGTTGCGGGGGTGCGTTGCGAGCGCGACCCTATGAACCATCATCATGCAGGCTCAGGACAGCCTGACGACGTCGAGGGGGTGGGATGCGACTCGTCGAGTTGGGGCAACCCCGGATCGAGCGGCTGGCAGGCGGCCGTGAGGACCTGACCGGGAACGAGGGGCAATTACGATGAGGATGCGCAGAGGGAGTCTCATCCGTGTCAAGAGCTGCCTGGTCGCGACGGGCCTTTCGATCGGGTTGTCGTGCGGTGGGGCGCTGGCCGCCGGGGCGCCGTCGCATGCGACTAACTTCGAGACGCGCGGTGGCGTGGTGGTGTGCGGCATCGCGCTGGTGCCGGGCAGTCGCTTTGACCCGGGCACGCTGACCACGCTCACGGGTCGCTGGCCGGGGCTGCAGTGCTCGGCACCGGGTATCCCTCGCGCGTCCGGAGGGGCCGGCGATCCGTTCGTGCAGCTGGGCCAGGGCCAGGCCGGGCGTGCCCGGGTGGTCGATCTGAGTCAGAACGACCTGCTGTACGACCGCGCGCCGGTCGCGCTGGCCGCGGGGCGCACGTGGGCGCTCGACGGCGTCAGCTGCTCTATCCGCGCCGGGTCGATCGCCTGCCACAACTCGGGCGGGCACGGGTTCACGCTCGCGGCGGGTCACCTCACACGTCACTAGGAGCGGAGCGCCAGCAATGTCCGGATCCACACCGTCGTCGAGGAGAACACGCGGGTGGCTCTGCGCGGTCGGCTTCAGCCTTCTGGCGCTCCTCTGCGCGGTGGCGGCAGCTCCGGCATCGGCCGCGCCAGTGAGCCAGTATCAGCACGCCGACGAGGTCCTCGTGCGCCACTACACCGATGTCGAGAGCTCGCTGCTGGACATCAACCCGGTGCCGATCAGGGTGCAGGAGGTCCACGCCATCCCCAACGCTGTCGGCGACTCTGAACCGCTTGATGCGCGGGGCCTCCACGTGGGCCCGGAGACCCACTGCCTGATCAGGTTTGCCTCCTATGCACACAACGGGCCGCTGGCGGATATTCAGGGGACCGCGGCCCACGAGGTCTTTCACTGCCTGTCAGCCCAGTTTGCCCCGAACCTCGTGACCTTCTACGACCATACCGAGCAGGGTGGCAAATGGCTGATCGAGGGCGCGGCCGCCTGGGTCGAAGCCGATCTCGTTCCCGGCGACCGGGACGCGCGGGATTGGTGGTTTGAATACCTGGACTCGCCGGGCAGGCCGCTGTTCTCTCGAGCGTACGATGCGATCGGTTTCTTCGGTCATCTTGCTCAGAGCGGGATCGATCCGTGGCACGTGTTCCGGGCGATGTTCTCGGTTCCCGGCAACGTGGCCCCCTACCAGGCCTCGGGAGCGACGAACGGCAGCGCGCTTGACTCCGAGGCATCGGAGTTCTTCGGCTCGCCGGAACTGGGGGATGCATGGACCGCCTGGCATCAGGGCGACGAGATTGCCGACAGCAACGTGCCGCGAAGTCATCAGGGCATGCCGACCGTCGCTGTTCCCCGTGGCCACACCAGGACGCTGACTGCCAAGCCGTACGCCGACGGCGGTTATCTCTTGATGGCCGACGCACCGATCACCACGCTCGAGGTCGACGGCATCGGGTATGCGCGGCTGCATTCCATCGAGGGTCCCGACGTCAACGTCACTCACATCAGCACTCTCACGTTGTGCGAGGTTGGTCATCCGTGTCGCTGCCCCGATGGCAGCCACCCACCGAACGCGGTTTCGTTCAAGGCGGGTGATCTGGCGATTACCGGAGGACCGAACGGGTCGGCGGTCAAGATCACGGCGACGTGCGAACTTCCTCCGGAGCCATGTAGCGACCTCAACCTGGCGGGGGACTTCGCGGCACCCACCGGCGGGTATATGGCCGCTCAATTGACCGGAATGACCGGCGTCTCCGGAGGGTTTCCGGGATTGATCTCGGGGTCAGGCTGCACGGTGGCGGCCTTCGCCGACCCGATCTATCAGCTCCCCGACTGTGTCACCCCGATGACGAGCAATCCCGACTGCATCTTCGCGCCGTTGGGGTCCTACGACCTGCTGAATTTCGACACCGATCAGGACGCCGAGAATGCGTTCCCCACGCTTGTCAATGACGAGCTGTTCGACAGCCCCCCGTCGCCGGTCGATGTCGGTGAGGAGGCGGACGTCTCTGACCTCGGCGGGGTCGTCCAGTTCGAGAACGACATTTTCGCCATCCAATGGGGTGTACGCACGTCGTCCGTAGACCCGGCATCCGTGCTGGGCCAGGTCGTCGACACCCTCTGCCCGAGTTGCACGAGCTGAACCGCAAGGCGCGAGGCGCTTACTCCGCTCGTCCCGGACGACCACACTGAAAGGACCAGTAAATGAGCAGCACCCACCCAGATCCGGGGGGCCGGATCAGACTGCGCGCTTGTCTGCGCGCGTTCGCCGTCATCGCTTCGGCGGCCATCCTGCTGGCGGCATGCGGCTCATCGTCTTCGAGCTCATCGGTCGCGGCCACGACGGCCAGCGCGCGGGTGCCGGCGACAACCACCAGCACGGCGGCCTCGGCGACGACGACCACCACGACGGCCGCGGCGACAAGCGCCGCCACGGCGAACGCTCCGTTCAACTCCTGCTCGGTCGTTACGCGGGCCGAGGCGGCTCGCGCCCTCGGGGGGTCGGTGACCACGGGGATCCTGGGCAGCGCCACGGTCGAAGGCGGGCTGGCGTGCGTCTTCTATGGGCCCTCGGCGCCGAAGCCCACCACCCCGAACGTGGCCCAACCCGACTCGGTCCGAGTGGTCGTGGTGAAGGGTCCCGACGCCCTGCGCTACTACAACGCCTATCAGTCGAAGGTCCACGCCCAGCCGCTCTCCGGTTACGGTGACCGCGCCTACTACGACGGCATCGGGTCACTCAGTGTTCTGACCGGCGACTCCTACCTGCGGATCGCCGTGATCCCGGGCGGCGCTCCGCCGTCTTTGACTGACGAGGAGCAGCTGGCGACGGCGATCCTGCCAGCCCTGTAGAGGGACGCGCGCGCGATGAGGGCCGTCAACCCGAGCACACAGACCCTCTCACTAATCACAGGGTTCGACCCTGTTGCGAGGCATCAGAAGCGACTCTACATTCGATCCGGTTGTACGCAGGCGACGACTAGGGGGGCAATATGTTGGCAAGTCAGGCGACAAACAAGCTCGTTTCGCCCTGGCGACGCAGGGGGCGCGCGTGGGTGGCCATCACGGCGGCGCTCGGGGCGATGCTCGTGTTTGCGAGTTCGGCGCTGGCTGGTCCGGTGGCGCTTGACGCGCCGGGTAACGGGAACCCGCCGCTTACAGCCTATGACCCAGGTACGGCGACCGCGTACGTAGCGTGGAGCGCCCAGCCGGCGAATACGGGCATCGACGTGTGTGTGCTTCCGCCGGGCGCGGCCGCGTGTGACGGCGGCAGCCCCGTGCTCCTGACCGACCCGGAGTTCACGGGCGACAATGTCCCGGTACTGACCGGCCTGCGCGTGATGCCGAACGGCGAGGTGGTCGTGCTCGGCGAGGCCGGAGACACCGGCACGGTCACCTGGGCCTCGGCGCCCGGCGGCGGCGGGTTCTTCGCGGCCGGGAACGGCCTTCAGAACAGCGGCCACACGATCAGTGCGCTAAACAGCTTCTACGAGCCCGATGACGTCGTCCCGGTGAGCAACACGGACCTGGCCACCTTGGACATCGAGCACAACGGCTTCGGCGTGGCGGCCTACAACGTATCCGGCAGCAGCAGCGGCACCTCGGCCGACGCGTCCGCGAACTTCGACAGTCCGGACTGCTGCACCGAGGACGCGCCGCAGATCGCCGCCCAGGCGGATCCCGACGGATCGGGGCGACAGATCGTCGTCACCGCGGGCGACAACGACACCAACTACGTCCCGCCCGGCTGCCCGAATTCGATCGCTACCGGCTTCGGTGTACGCGTGGCGTCGACGGCCAATCTGAACAGCGCGACGGTCCCGACCTACCAGCTGCTCGCCTGCTCGGCTGAGAGTCCGGTGCTGACGGGCGGAGGCACATCCGGGATCGGCGCGGTCGATCAGGAGGGATCGAGCATCGACGGGACCGGCTCGGGCATAGAGATCGACTTCCACGCCTTCAACCCCACCACTGACACGTTCGGCGGATCGATCCCGATCTCCGATGAGAGCGCTGAGACGCTCGCCTTCGTGGGCGATATCGATGCCGCCGATGACAGCGGAAACGGCGTGTATGCGCTGTGGGGCGACGACCGGGGGGAGGTGCTCGATTACAGCGCGGACGGAGGCCAGAGCTGGGGCCCTCCTGTGGTTACCCCGGCTGCGGATGACGACGATGACAACATGGCTCCGGTAGGCGGGGGGAGCACCCTCATCGCGTGGGACGCAAACGCCGGTTCGGGCACCCAGGTGTTCCTGCAGGAAGTGAACTACCAGAGCCTGCTCCCCGGGCCACCGCAGCCCGCGGCGACCTCGGTCAGCTCCACGCAGAGCTGGTCCAGCGGGGGGTGGCACATGAGCGGTGCGAGCATCGCCATCCCCACCGGAGCGGTCGGCGAGACCGACCAGGCGATCCTCTCGGGTGCCAACGTGGGCAGCGCCGGCGGCGGCGTGACCTACACCCTATATTCGAGCTCGACCTGCTCGGCTTCCAGTCAGGTCTTCAGCAGTGGGCCGGATCCGGTCACGAACGGCACCGCGGCTCCATCCGGGGCGGTAGGCGAGCTACCCCAGGGTACTTACTACTGGCAGATCAGCTACACCGGCGACAGCCTGAATTCATCCGGCACGGGTGCCTGCGGACCGGGAGGCGAGGTCCTGACCGTCGAGCCGCTGCTCGAGACCCTTCAGCAGGCAAGCACCAACGGCTCGACGCTCGCGCTGCCGGTGCACTGCACCACACCCCCATGCACGTTCACGGTGAGCATCACGATAAAAGTCAATGTCGAGGTCACCATCGCCAGCAAGCACAGGAGACGGAAGGCCATAACGCTCACGCTGGCCAAGGGAAGGTTCACGCTCACCAAGGCGGGAACCCACACGGTGACGATCAAGCTCACGCCGCGGGCAAGCGCCTACGTCAAGGCGCATCACACCCTGCACCCGACGCTGACGATCGCCGACTCGGTCGACGGACACGGAGAGCAGACCAGCCGCACGATCACGCTCAAGTACGTCAAGCCGAAGCCGCGCCGGCGGTAGATCGTGATGCACAATGCAAGACTCATCGCGGCGACTCTCACCTCGCTGGCCATCACGCTGGGTGGGATCGCTGTCTCCGCGGCCGGGGCCGACACCGTCACCCACACGAAGGATGGCTTGTACACGGCGACGTTCAGCTGTCAGTGCAAGGACGGGACGACCGGATCCAAGCAGATGTGGACCGTGCCCTCGGGCGTGTTCCAGGCAACCTTCCGGGCGTACGGCGCCGAGGGGGGCACGAGCTTGAACAACGGAGGAGTCGCTGGCGGCCTGGGCGGGGAGGCCGAGGATGTGTTCGACGTGACTCCGGGCGAGCGCTTGGACATCATTGTCGGCGGCCAGCCCGACAGTCGGGCCACCGGCAACGGGACGGGTGGTTATAACGGTGGCGGCAGCGGCGGGAACGCCTACTTTACGCACGGGGGGAGCCCCGCCGATTCCGCCAACACCTTCACTGGGGCCGGGGGCGGCGGTGCCTCGGACCTCGAGGCGGCCTCGGGCACGATCCTGCTCGTCGGCGGGGGCGGTGGCGGAAGCGGCTCAAACGGAACTGGGGTCTACCAGGCGAGCTCAGGCCAATATGTTGCCCCGGACGGCGGTGGCGGGGCCGGCGGCGGCAAGACCGGTGCCGAAGGAATCGATACCTACTGCTACACCCTTATCTCCGGCCCGAGCTGGGTTGTGCCGCCGCTCGGCGGCGGCGGCGGCCCCGGGTCGCAGACCCAGGGCGGAGGGGCGACGAACTGCGTGTTTGATCCTGGGGTGCCTACCGCCGCGCCCGGCCGCCGGGGCCAGGGCGGAGGCGGCCAGACGGGAGACGTCGGCGACGAAGGAATGACCCAAAACTATCCCCCGGAACCCATAATCAGCCTCGCCGGGGGCGGGGGCGGCGGCGGGGGTGGCTACTTCGGGGGCGGCGGCGGATCCTCCTCCGTGGCAGGTGATCCCTACCCTTACGCCCCCTACCCCTACGCCGGCGGCTGGTTGCCATACCCGCTGGGAGGCGGGCCCGGACCCGCCAACGGCGCCGGCGGCGGCGCCGGGGGTGGAGGGGGCAGCAGCTACGGGCCTCACGGCGCGAAACTCAGCAGCGGCGTTCGCTCCGGCGACGGTGAGGTGACGATCCGCTACCGCTACAACTGCTCCTCGAAGTACGCGACCTGCATCCGCGCGCTGAGCGCGGTGCAGAACCTGACCGCCACCCCGGGGGACGGAAGGGTCAGCGCGAGCTGGGCCCCGCCCACCCACGGCAACTACATCACCGACTACGTGGTCGCGGAGTCAAAGGGGAGAGGGCGTGGCTACCCGAAGCCGGTGCACACCTATCACACGACGAAGACTCATCTGACCGCGTCGGCGGTCAACGGCGTGCCGTACTTTTTCACCGTCTACGCCGTCAACAAGCTGGGTGACGGCACGTCGAGCAAGGTCGGGCCGGTGATTCCTGATCCGCGCCCGGTCGCGCCCAGCGTGGTCCACGCCGTGGCCGGGGTCTTGTCGGCTACAGTCTCCTTCCCGCCGGGCAGCGCGGTCGCCGGAGCGCCGATCCTCTCCTACACCGTCACCGCCAACAACGGGAAGACCGCCAGGGGCGCGCAACCTATCACCATCAAGGACCTGAGCCCAGGCCAGTTTGGGCTCGACGGTGTCTTCGAGCCATCCTCGTACACGTTTACGGTGACGGCCACGAACCGGATCGGCTCGACCACCTCCGTGGCCTCCAACGCGGTCGAGCCGTTCACGACGCCCACGGCCCCCACGCAGGTCTCGGCGGTGGGCGGCAATGCGCAGGCGACGGTCAGCTTCACCCCGGGCCTCACCTACGGGCAGATCACCACTTACACGGTGACCTCCTCGCAAGGCCAGATGGCCATGGGGTCGGGCAGCCCGATCACCGTCACCAACCTGACCAACGGGACGAGCTACACGTTCACCGTCGTGGCCAGCAACTTCGCCGGGCCGAGCCCGGCCTCGGTTGCCTCGAACGCGGTCACTCCCGAGACGGTGCCGGGCGCTCCGACCGGCGTCAGTGGCAGCAATGTAACTCCCGGCACGGTGTCCGTGAGCTTCACGCCGCCAGCCTCAGACGGGGGGGCGCCGATCACGGGCTACGAGGTCACGGGGACGTCCTCCGACGGTGGCACGTCCGCGTCTATGTCGGGGGCGTCGAGCCCGATTACCGTCTCCGGTGTCTCGCCGGCCCACAATTACACGTTCACCGTCGATGCGACCAACTCGGCCGGAACGGGTCCGCTCTCATTGCCGTCGGCCCAGCTGACCACGTGCACCATTGCCAGCGGATGCTGAGCGCGCCCAGGGCACGGTCAGGGTGGGTCGTGGATATGGAGCAGGACGCGATGACAGAGGGCATCAACACCCGACCAGTCGAGACCACAATCCCGTTTCCGGTGCTGGGCGCGCCCACCGTG
The DNA here is from genome assembly GCA_035502815.1 of Solirubrobacteraceae bacterium. Taxonomy (GTDB): domain Bacteria; phylum Actinomycetota; class Thermoleophilia; order Solirubrobacterales; family Solirubrobacteraceae; genus Palsa-465. The sequence goes on along the minus strand of DATJUA010000034.1, from coordinate 24,633 downwards.
GTCCATGTAAGCAAGCTTCGCTCGGAGGCGATCGCGCGGTGCAACTTCGGTGAGGTCGAGTACGTCGTGCTGGAGCCTGCCCTCGGTGGCACTCGGGTACGTCCGGCTGATATCGAGGACCAGGTCGAGCACGAACAGGAGGGCGGCCTCGGCCACGTGACCTACTCGCTTGGCGAGTTCCTTGACGAGTTCACGAACGCACCTAGTAACCCGGCGCCCACGTTCGATCGTCTGGCTCAGTTCAAGCGCGATTACGCACAGCTCAGCCCGCCACAACGGGAACGGTTCCGTGCCGCGGTCAAGAAGCTGGTAGCGCCGCTCAGTACGGCGCCTCCGGGCGGTCCGGGGGAGTCAATGGTACGAGAGATCGAGGGCCATCCGGGCTTCTTCGAACTGCAATTAGGCCGAGACACACGTGCCATCTATACGTTCGGCCGAGCGGTCAGACACGGTCAGCCCCACTTGATCTGGTGCCGGATCGGCACCAATAACACCCTCGACAAACCTCCGACCATCTGTAGCACTCCCGACTGACGCCGTCACCCCATCGGCACCCAACGCCACACGGCGTTACTCGAGGCCGTCCTCGTCGCCGAGCAGCCGTGGCAGCTCGGTCCGTGAGCGGGTGTCGAGCTTGCGGTAGACGTGGCTCAGGTGCATCTCGACGGTCTTGATCGTGACGAACAGCGTCTCGGCGATCTGCTGGTTGGTTGCACCCTGGGCGGCCAGACGGGCGACGCGCAGCTCGCTGGGGGTGAGCGCGCCCGCGCCGGTCAGCCAGGGGCTGCGGGGGCGACCATCGGCTGCCTGCAGCTCCGCACCGGCCAGCGCGATCAGAGGCTCCGCGGCGCAGCGATGGGCCAGCTCGAGTGCTTGGCGGAGCGGCTCTCGGGCGGCGCTGCGGCGCCCGGCGCGGCGCAGGTGCGCCCCGAGGTCGATGAGGGCTCGCGTGAGCTCGAGCCGGGCTGGGCTCTGCTCGAGCGCGGCTACCGATTCGCGCAGGGTCGCTTCCCGGACGTCGCCGTGTTCGCTCGCGGCTCGAGCGCGCAACGCCACCCCGATCGCGCGCGGCAGCTTCACCCGGATCGCGTCGGCCAGCTCGCTGTCGGCGAGCTCGCGGCTCCGGTCCGGATCCTCGCCGGCGATCAGGAGGGCGAGCTCCGAGCGCCAGGGGAGAAACGTCGGGTTGCGAAGCGAGGCGTGACTGGCCTCCTCACCGAGCTTCTCGAGCTCTGTGATCGCCTCCTCTCGAGCACCGCGCGCGCGATGCAGTCTTGCTCGCGCCAGGTGCACGTAGTGGCGCGCTGCCGGGGCCTCAACCTCGGCTGGTACCGGGGCCAGCACCTCGACCGCATCCACGAGCCGCCCCCGCTCGATCAGCGTTTCGGCCAGCACGGGCCGGGTGATCGACTCGGCGAAGCGGGCTTCGCTCCGGGTCGCGGTCTCAACCGATGTCCGGGCGCTGGCCTCGGCGTCGGCCAGCGCGCCGCGCCGAAGATGGGCCACGCCGTGCGCGTGGCTGGAGATCCCGATCATCAGCGCGTTTCCGCTCGCGCCCCCGTGGGTCATCATCCTCCCGGCCAGCTCGATGGCGCGGTCCAGCGCGTCGGCATAGACGAGGGCGAACAACCCGTGCCCGGCAGCGGTCGAGGAGCCGGGGTCGGTCCGCTCGAGCATCCCATCCTCGAAGGCATCCTCGACGATCGCGACCGTCTCCGAGGCGGTCCGGCGACCGGCCGCGCTGATCACCAGGGCGAGCGATAGCCGCAGCTTCCTTCCGGTCTCGCTCGCCGGTCCCGCCAACGCCACCAGCCGTTCGTGCTCGGCGTGCTCGGTGGCGGGCCAGCTGTGATCGAGTCCCGCGCGCGCCGCCGTCTGCATCGCTCGGGCCGCGAACGCCAGCCCGGGGTCCGCGTCGCCGAGGTCGCACAGCGTGTCGCCCAGAACCGCGAACAGCTTGTCGCGCTGTCCCGCGTAGAAGCAGGCCTCGGCCAGCATCAGACCGAGTCCCGCTCGTTCGCGAGGATCCGTGGTCAGCGTGCGCGCGACAGCCAGGTGCTCCAGCGCGGCGGTATCGAGCGCGGCGAACAGCGCCCGGCCGAGTTCGCCCCGGACCGCGCTTTGCAGTTCCGGCGGCGGAGGTTCGATCAGCGCGCGCTCGAGATAGGCGCGTGCGCTCTCGGGCGACCCGCGCCGCAGCGCGGCTATCCCCGCCTCCCGCAACGCGCCCACGCTGTCTGGATTGCCGGCGGGTTCGGCGCTCAGCAGGTGCGCCGCGATCGCCTCGGGATCCCCACGCTCCTCGGCCAGCAGCGCCGCTGCGCGCGCGTGCAACCGAGCGCGATGACGGGGGCTCATACCATCGCGAACGGCAGCGTGCACGAGCGGGTGCTCGAAGCGGAGCTCCGTGGCGCGGGCCACGATCCCGGCGAGCGTCAGCTCGTCGACCAGCGGCATCGCGCGCTCGAGCTCCACCCCCGCCAGCGAGGACACCTGCCGTAACAGCGTGCGGTCGCCGAGGACTGCCAGTGCCCGGGCGAGCTCGACCGCCTCGGGCCCCAGCTCGTCGAGCCGGCCGCGCACGTGGCGCTCGATCGTCTCGGGTGCCCGGTCGCCGAGACGATCCGTGGCGAGCCCCGGGCTGAGAACGTCTCGGCGCAATGTGCGGACGAGCTCGACCAACGCCAGCGGGTTGCCGCCCGTCGCCCGGTGACAAGCATCGACGAAGGGCTCGTCGACGTCTGTCCGGAGCTCGCGCCGGACGAGGGTGGCCGCCGCGACCTGCGACAGCGGTCCGACTCGCAGCAGCGGGATGCTGGGGTCGGACAGCATCGCCGCGAGCGAATCACCCGCGGTGTCGAAGGCCGGTGGACGCGATGCCACGACCACCAGCACCGGCAGGCCGTCGAGCCGGCGCAGCAGCGACCCCAGCCACTCGAGCGACGGCTGGTCGGCCCAGTGGGCATCGTCGACGAGCAGCACCGCCGAGCTCCGGCGGGTCAGGTTCACCAGCAGCCAATAGAGGCCGTGGCGGGCGGTGAACTGATCGAGCGGCTCCGAGCGATCCTCGATGTCCAGCACGCTTGCCGCCAGCCGCGCCGCACCCGTAAACACCTCATCGCGCTGGTCGGGCCCGAGCTCAGCCGCCGGGGGCCCGAGCAGCTGCCGTACGACGCCGAACGCGAACGGACGCTCGAGCGTGCTCCCGTATGCCCGCCACACCTGAGCACCCATCTCCTCTGCGAGCGTGCCCGCCTCGGCCAGCAGCGCGGTCTTGCCCTCGCCGGCACCTCCCACCACCGCGACGACCGAGCCGCGTCCCTCCAGAGCGGCAGCGGTCAGCTCGCACAGCCGATTCAATGGCTGCTCCCGCTCCAGTAATCGCGAATCCGAACCGGCGAACGAGACCCCGGCAGGTGGGTCCATTGCTAAGGATCTTATTACGGTGCAACGGGCGTGTCTCCCGATCGGCTCGCCCGAGAGGGCCCGGCGGAGCGGGCGCATTCTTGCTCCCGCTCCGCCGGTCGAGGAGGCCTACTTGACGAGGTACCAGTCCTCCGGGTTCATCAGGCCCAGCGCGTTGGCGGCGTAGCCGCCCAGCTTGGCGCTGACCAGCGTGCCCGCGTCGCCCTGATAGGTCCCGATCGACGTCGGGCCGTAGACGACGGGAAGCTGCTGCTCCATGTACGCCGCGTAGTTGCTGAGCGCCGTCTTCTCCTGGCTATCCGGCCCGAAGATGGTCGCATCAACAAGCGCGGTGGCGTGCGGGTCGTTGTAGCTGCCGTAGTTGGCGACCGCTCCCGGCACGAACAACGATTCGCCGGTTGGCAGGTAGTCCGGGCCGTAGATCCAACCGGCACCCCAGTTCTCCGCCGTCCACTTGCAGTCGGCCTGGTTCGGGGTGCAGGCGATCGCGGTGCCGATCACCGTGTCGAACGGATGGTTGGTGAGGTTGATGTTGATCCCCACCTTCTTGGCCTGGGCCTGAAGGTCATCCATCTCGGACGCGACAACGGCAACGCCCGCTTGGTAGTCGATGTTGAACGAGATCGCCTGACCGGCCTTGATCCCCGTGCCGCATAGGCTCGGGGTCTGGCACGTGGTCGTTCCGTTCGGGACGACCTTCCAGCCATGGGACTTCAGCAGCGCCGCCGCCGCCGACGTGGAGAACGGGTACGGGTTCGACGTCGCGTTGAACGCCACGAGCGGACTCGATGGAGCCGGCGGGATCGGACTGTAGGTCGCGTTGGCCGTCTTATCCAGGAAGGCGTCGATCCAGCCCGGCTGATCGATCAGGTGCTGGAACGCCTGGCGGAAGTACAGCTGCTTGAAGATCGGCCCGACCGTCGGGTTGTTGAGGTTCAGCGGGAAGTAGTTCACCGAGTAGCTCGCCGCCGCGTTGTAGTCGTAGCCCTCGGACTTCACCGCCGAGATCTGGGGCGCGTACTGCGACGGCAGGTTCGCGACGGTGATCGCGCTGGGGCCGCCCGACCGGATCTCGTTGAACACCGCGGTGTCGCTGGTGAACGGCAGCTCCACCAAGGTCAGCGTCGCCTTCGGCGTGCCCGAGTAGTCCGAGTTCGGGACCAGTGTCACCTGGCCCGAGCTGGTGAAGCTCTGGAGCTTGTAAGGACCGTCGACGACGCTCCAGATCGGCGAGTTCGACCACGAGCCGACCGACCTGCTCTGCGTGTCGAGGAACTTGTACACGGCCTCGGCGCCGGCCTTGGTCGAGTCGGGCAGATGGCCGTTGTCGCTCGTCGGCGCGGGCTGGGACAACGACGTCCGATCCCAGGCCAGCGGCACGGGGTAGATCTGCGACAGCTCGTTGTACAGGAACCACGTCGGGTTATAGGACCTATTGAGGTTCAAGACGACCGTGGAGGCGTTGGGCGTCGACATGCTCTTCAGGTTGTCCGGGAAGTACCCGGGAACGTAGCCGCAGTAGTTCGTCGACGGGCTGGCCTTGTACATGTTGATCCAGAACTCGACATCCCGCGAGGTGACCGCCTCGCCGTTCGACCATTTCCAGGGCTTTAGGTGGATCGTGACCTGGTTATCGGTCTTGTTCCAGTCCGGCGGATATGCCAGCGAGTAGCCGTAGTCGACCGTCGGCGTGTAGTTGTTGCCGTACCAGTACAGGCCTCGGTAGAGCATGTAGGAAAGCTGGTTGAGGTTGTTGGTACCGCAGACCTGGGCGCTGGTCATGGGAAAGATGTAGTTGGGCGCCGCGCTCGGGCCCTCGGTGTAGTACACGGTCCCACCCGACAGCCTCGTGCCCGCGGGAGCCGTTGGCTGGGTCAACCCTGGGCCGGTGGCCGGCGCGCCGGACGACGTGCTGCCGCTACTGCCACTGCTGTTGCTGCTTGCGGCGCTGCTGCTGTTGCTGGCACCCGAACCGCAAGCCGTGGTCAGGCCAGCCACCAGGACGATGGCGAGGGTCACCAATGACCCACGCGAAAGCCCCCGGACACGACCTGACCAATCGATCACTCGACGCACCTAACACCTCCAGATCGGCACCTCAGCACTCGCAACGACCGCGCGGGGTCGCTCGCCGAGCGAGTATCCGGTTGCCCCCTGACAAGTCGCTTTCAACCCGCTTACAGAGTCCGTCAGGCGCCTGGGACGGTGAGGTTGAGTCGTGCAAGTCGCTGTGGGTCAATCAGCGCGTCGATCTGGGCGATCTGTCCGTTGCTGACGGTGAAAGCCATCACCGACAGCGGGCGCCCGTTCGGCGCTACGACGGCTCCGGCTGCGCCGTTCACGAGCGCCGGCCGCATGAACGGGTACAGCCTGGCGTAGGTGGCGGTGTGCGCCGCCACGGCCTCGGCACCGTGAAGGACGAGCGAGGCTTGCTCGCGCAATCGGCCGCCGTCAATCCGAAGCTGGACGTCGGGGGCGAGCACCGCGACGAGTGCGTCGAAGTCGCCGTCGCGCGAGGCCGCGAAGAATGCCTCGACGACCTTTCGTTGTCGCGTGAGGTCGGGATCGGGCTCCGGGGAGCCCTGCATGTGCCGCCGTGCGCGGCTGGCCAGTTGCTGTGCGGCGGCCTCGGAGCGACTCAGGGCACCCGCGATGTCGGCGAACGGGACGCCGAACACGTCGTGGAGCACGAACGCCAGCCGCTCGGCTGGACTCAGCTCATCGAGGACCACGAGCAGCGCGAGCCCGACCGACTCGGCCAGCAGCGCCTCGTTTTCCGGGTCGACGTCCTCGTCAAAGCTCACGATGGGGTCCGGCACGCGAACTGACAGCGCCTCCCGGCGCGCCCGGCGGGAGCGCAGCATGTTCAGGCACACCCGCCCGACGACCGTGGTGAGCCAGGCCTGCATGTTCTCGACGCCCTCGGGGTCGCGGTCGTGGATCCGCAGCCAGGCTTCTTGAAGAGCATCGTCAGCTTCGCTCACCGACCCGAGCATGCGGTAAGCGACGGCGCGCAGATGCGACCGATGCTGCTCGAAACGTTCGGTCAGCCAGTCCTGCTCGTCGCTCATCAGCTGGGCTCCCTCACCAGTGGTCGTGGTAGCCAAGCGCCGTGATCAGGGCAGCCAGGGCCAGCACGAGGAAGCTGAGCGCTCCCCCGAGCGCGGGGTCGCGGGCCCGCAAGTGGGCGCTGACGGCACAGATGAAATACAGGACGAGGCCGATCGCGGCCGCCGTGCCGAGTACGGGCACGGCGAACCCGACCAGTAGCCCGACCGCGCCGGCACCCAGCAGCGTGCCGAACGGAATCATCCATGCTTGCGAAACGTGGACCTTGTCCGCCACGACCTTGACCGACTGGGCGCCGACGAAGTTCAGCGAAGCGGCATAGCCGTTGGCGAGCACCGCCAGGATCGTGACGACGACGTAGGGGATGTGCATACCTCACTGACACGCGCCGGGCGGAAAACCTGACACCGGCCAGAGCAAACGGCTCCGCACCTCGAGGTCATATCTAATCGCTATACACTAAGATAAATTGCGCCGAAACATATGAGAAGTTAATGAAAACGGGCTCCGTCGCGGTATAAATCCGCCATGCTTGATCCGGCGAAGGTTGGCCCGCTCGCGAACTCCAACTTTCGCCGGTTCTATGCGGGATATGCGACCTCGTTGCTCGGCACCGGCCTGTCGAACGTTGCGGTCGCCTTCGCGGTTCTAGATAGTGGACACGACTCGTCCGCGCTCGGTCTGGTCCTCACTGCCAGCGTCGGGATGACGATCGCGTTCCTGCTCGTCGGCGGCGTGATCGGCGACCGATTCAGTCGCCGCGCCGTGATGCTCGGCAGCGACGTGCTCCGGTTCGCCGCTCAGGGCGCCTTCGCCGGGCTCGTCCTCGCGGGACACCCATCCACCTGGTCGCTCGCTCTGTGCGCGGCACTGGTCGGCGCCGGCACCGGCCTCTTCAGCCCGACCCTGACGGCGCTCACGACCGAGATCATCGACGCCGAGCGCCTCCACGACGCCAACGTGCTGATTGGCCTGGCTAAGAGCGCCGGTGTGATCGCTGGACCCGCACTAGCGGGGGCACTCGTCGTGCTGACCAGCGCGGGGGTCGTGGTCGCGATCGATGCGGCGACCTATGCCGTCAGCGTGATCTCGCTGGCCCTGCTCGAGCTTCCGCCTGTCGTGAACGTGAAGCCTCAGTCGCTGCTCGCCGGGCTGGCCGACGGGTGGGGTGCATGGTCGTCGCGTTCTTGGATCTGGATCACGGACATCAAGTTCGCGTTCTCCAACGCGATCGTCTTGGCTCCCCTGCTCGTCCTCGGACCCACCATCGCCAAGCACCACCTCGGAGGCGCCGCGGCGTGGGGCACGATTCTCACCGCCCAGGGAGCCGGGGCCGTCGCCGCGGGCCTGCTCCTCGCGGGTCGAAGGCCGCGACGACCGCTGGTCGTGATCACGGTGGCACAGGCCGGCTGGTCGCTCCCGGTGCTTGCCTTGGCGCTGCTCTTACCGGTTCCGGTTATCGCCGCCGGAGGATTCCTCGCCGGCGTTGGCTCGGCGACGTTCCTCGCCATCTGGACCACCACGCTCCAGCGCAACGTACCCGGGCCACTTCTGGCTCGAGTCAGCTCCTACGATGATCTGGCTTCCTTCGCGCTCGGGCCGATCGGTTTGGCGTTCGCGGGACCGGTGGCGGCATCGATCGGCACGACTACTCTGCTCGCGATCGGGGGCGGTTGGCAGCTGCTCAGCACGGTGCTCGTGCTCGCGCTGCCCCAGACCAGAACCTTCGGGGAATCCTCGACCGAGCGTCTCGTACATTCGGGCGCCGCGTGACACTCGCTCGCCGCGAGTTTCGATCCCACCACCCGGCCGAGCTGCGCGCCCGCCACCGACACGCGCCGGCTACTGCTCGGCGTGGCCGTTCATGTAGTAGGTCCCGGTACAGGCGTTGATGTAGGTGCCGGGCGAGAACTTCTGCCTGTGCTGCGTGAAGTACCACTCGATCGCGTCGTACGCGGATCGCCCGTCGCAGGTGCCGAGCTGGAACAGCACGACGTGCGCTTTCTCGAACTTGCCCGCAGCCGTGATCTGGTGGGGCCCGACATACAGGGCCATCCCGGTTCCGGTCGCTCGGGCGCCGCCCCAGGAGCTCCAACGAATCACCTTGACCAGACCCGAGGGATCACCGCCGTTGAAGATCCTGCGCGGCTTCACGTGCCCATACCCCTGCTGGCCCATGCTCCACGGACCTGCGAGCACGGGTTCCTGCCCCGCCACCGCCACCGCCGTGCCGGCGACAACCAGCGCGACTGCCACCGCTGCCACGACCGCTGTGTGTCTCACGCCGTTTCGCATCTGCGCCTCCCCGGTGCTCCAGTCGGACTTGGTTAGCGTGAAAACCTACCTGAGCCGTTCGACGCGCTGGGCATCGGCCGCGACGCACCCGGTCTGTCAGAATCGACCCGCGGCTGACCGCGGAAGTCGGAGACGAGGCAGTAGGGCACACCTAGGATGCACTGGCGGGGGTTGGCAACGGGCGCGGCGCGGGGACCGCGCCGGCGTGTCGCGCTGCTGGCAGCGCTCGGCTGCGCCGTGGCGCCCGCGGGCGCGTCCGCCCAGGAGGCGACCGCCGGGGTCGGGCTCAGCGCCGGCGCATCGTCGATCTCCTGCGTGCTCTACCAGCTCTCCGGCTGCCCTGTGCCCAACCCCGGAAACGCGCTGTTCGATCGCTATCAGGCACTGTCGGTCGACCAGACGGGCGGGGCGAACTCGTTCCGGTACGGCAGAACGGGCATCCCCTGGGACGCGGTGAGCACCGGCGGGAGCGCGCTTGGCAGTCCGTGCACGCCCGAGTCACCGCCGCCGCTCTACTACGGGACGCCGTGGATCGAGCTCGCCGAGCGGTACGTGCTGGCGGCCCGCGCGGCTGGAATCGATCCGCTGATCGCGATCACCACCAACGGCGCCGCCCGCTACCCCGGCAACGGAAATCCGAGAGACCCGGCCAACCCGACGGCCAACCAGTATTTCTGCGCCTTCAAGGGACTTGTCTCGACACTCGACGCATTCGCCGCCGGCCACGGCGTGCGACCCCCGACCGAGTACGAGATCTACGACGAACCCGACGGCGCCATGGTGAGCAACGAATGCAACCCAACCCCGGATGGCGACCTGCCGCCGCATTACGCCGACCAGTGCGCCGCCTGGTACTACTACGAAGCCGACCGGGCCAACCGCACGCTGTTCGGGACCCGGTTGACCCTCGTGGCGCTCGCGGCCGATGGCGACAGCGCCAACGATCCCGATCTGGTCGCGATCAAGGCGTACGCGAGCTACCTGACCGGCACGATCGGCCTGTATCCGACCGTGTGGTCATTCCATCCCTACGAGGATCTGAGCGAGGCGGGCTTGCTCGACGACGGTGCGACCGCGCACCGCGACACGACCCGCGTCAGCGCCTACATCGCGTCGCTGTACGGGCGATCACGGCCGCAGCCGACAATCTGGCTCACCGAGGTGGCGGCCCAACTCACCGATCCGGTGGACACCTACTTCGGCGCGCCGGCGGGATGCAAGGTGGGGGAAGCCGACGATTCCCCGCCGACGCTGGGCGGCTGCCTGGACGGCAATCCGCGAGCCCAGGCATACGCTGCGAGCGACTTCCTGAGCCTCGCCCGCTCCGGTGCGGCTTTTCCCGGCCAGATCACGCGCATCTACTGGCACGAGTTCGACAGCGTGGCCGGGCAGCCGACGACATGGGACTCCGGGCTGGTCTCTCCCGGCGACAGCTACACGCGGGCGAGCTACTGCGTGCTGTCAGGAGAGAGCGTCGCCGCAACCCTGACCGATCCGGGCTGCGACAGCAAGGCGGGCGCCGAGGCCTCCGAGGACAGCCTGTTTCACCATCCCGAGCCCAACGTGGCGGTGCCGATCAAGAAGGATCCCGCGGGCGGCGCGTGTCCGCAGCCATGGTGCACGTTCAGTCTCGTTCGCCTCCGGCTCGCCGAGTTGGGCAGCGCCGCGTCGCCCGAACCGCTGGTTACGGCCGGCGCGGCTCAGACGCGGTAGCGCTCGGTTACCGCGGCCAGCTGGCCGGCCAGCTCGTTCAGCTTCTCGGCCGCCATCTGTGACTGGTGGGCGCCCTCGACGAACTGTGTCGTGCCGTCGTTGACGTGGGTCATGGCCTGCGCGATCTGCTCGATGCCGACGCTTTGCTGATGGGCCGAGGCGGCGATCTGCTGGGCCGCGTCGCAGGAAGCCTGGATTGTCCCCGACAGGCTGCGTATGCCCTCGCCGGCACGGTCGGTCAGCTCGAGTCCATGCTCGACCACCTTGGTGCCCTCCTGGCTGGCCATGACCGCGGCGCTCGTCGCCGTCTGCACGTCGCTCAGGATCGCCTCGACCTGCGCCGTCGCGTCCTTGGACTGCTCGGCCAGCTTCGTGACCTCCTCGGCGACGACGGCGAAGCCCCGTCCGTGTTCGCCGGCGCGCGCGGCCTCGATGCTGGCGTTCAGCGCGAGCAGCTTTGAGCGGTCAGCTAGGCCGTTGACGGTGGCGGTGATCTCGCCGATCTGCTGAGTGCGCTCGGACAGCGTGACGATGTCGCGGGCAATCGCGTCGACGCGCTCGCGGATCTCCTGCATGGCGGAGGCGATTGCGGTCACCGCGGTCGTCGCGCCGCCTGAAACCTGGAGCGAGTCGTTGGCGCGATCGGCGACCTCGCTGGCCAGCTGGGCGGTGTCCTCCGCCGCAACGCGAAGCTCGTTGACCGTCGAAGACGTCTGGTTGATGGCGGCTGATTGGAGGCTCGCGCTCTCGGTGTGGCGGCTGACCGAGGCCAGGATGTCGGCCGTCGAATCGCCGATGTCCTGCACTCCGGCCTGGATGTGGCCCGAGATCTGGGCGAGCCCGCCGACCATGCTGTTGAGGCTGTCCGACAGGCCGCGGAGGTCCTGGCTCCCGTCCGCGGTCACGGTGGCGCGGAGGTCTCCATCGGCCACCCGGGCGGCAAACTGCGAGTAGTCGCGCACCGCGTTCTGAAGCGATTCGCGAGAGGCCCGCTCGAGCTCGGCGGAGTCGGCGAGCTGGCGGTGACGCTCGTCGGTGAGCTCGCGCAGGCGCAGGAGCGCGAGGCCGAAGCGGATGCCGGCGGCGACCAGCGTGGCGGTGGCGAGGCCGAGTGCGATCTGGTTGATGTGGTTGAGCGAGCCCACGAACATGATCAGCAGCGACAGGGCGGCGGCCACGGCGGGGACGACGAAGCCCGAGTTGGTCTCCTTGAGCTCGCCCTCGGGCTGGGGCGAGGGCAGCCACACCGACAACGCGAACAGGAACAACGAGGCCGGCCACGCCACGGAGTTCCAGAAGTAGCCGAAATGGGTGGCGCCGATCCCGTTGGGGAACAGCGCGCAGACGTCCCCCATCGCGTTGCACAGGCTCGCGGCGGCCATCAGATACCAGCGCCGGCGCCGGGCCGCTGGGAGCAGCGCCGCGGCGCCGAGGGTGAGGATCAGCAGGAGGATGTCGCCCACCGGGTAGATCAGGTTCCACGCGACAGTCACCGCGTCGCCGCCGGCTGCCTTCTGGATCGCGCTGAAGGCGAAGGCGGCGAAAGCCGCGGCGCAGGTGAGGGTGGCCACGACACCGTCCAGGTAGTTGGCCGCGGTGAACTTGCGAACCTCCTGGCGCATCAGCATCATCACGCCGACGTACGCCAGCGGGAAGAAGCCGGCCCACAGGTAGTTGGCGAGAACCGGGGTCGGGGGATTGGCGTTGTGGATGGTCTCGTAGGTCATCGCGAAGTCGCCCAGCGCCCACAGGCATCCCCCGACGCCGAGCGCCAGGCAGAAGCGGCGGTCGCGAGGGCTGACCGCGGCCCGGACCAGCACGAGCAGGCTGGCGAGCAGCTCGAAGCTCGAGACGCCCCAGCCGTCGAGCCATGTCGCGTTGGAGCCGTTCGCGCGAACGACGAGCGAGACGGAGTATCCGATCAGGATCAGGCCAAGCAGCCCAAACAGGGCCTTTACCTCTGCGCTTGCTCGCTGCGGCCGCTGTGCGGACCCGCTCGTCTCTACCGCGGTCATTCCACGCCCTCCAACACTCCGTTTTGCCGCGTTATCGGCAGCGGGAGGGGTGAACTGAAGCCGCGGGAAGGAGGTCTAGCCGGTGCCGGTGGCCAGGATCACGTCAGACGCCTTGATGATCGCGGTGACCTCGCTCCCCGGCTGCAATCCGAGCTCCTCGACCGCCTCGACGGTGATCGAGGCGACCAGGCGCTGGCCCCCGACCTCGAGCGCGACGTTGGCGATAGCCGCGCCCTGGTTGACGCTGGTGACGGTGCCCTTCAGCTGATTGCGCGCGCTGAGCTTCAACTCAAACCTCCTCAGATGGGTAGCTTCATATTCCCCGGAAACGTCCCATAGGAGAAACGCCCGTGTCCAGCACCGTGTCAGAAAGGCAAGCCCGCGAGGTCGCCGAGGCCGCGCGCGAGGCCGAGTGGAAGCTCCCAAGCTTCGGCAAGGAGCTGTTCCTCGGGAACTTCCGGCTCGACCTGATCCATCCCCAGCCGCGCCTCGATCCACAGGCGGTCGACAAGGGTGAGCGTTTCCTGAGCACGCTTCGCGAGTTCCTCGTGAACGAGGTCGATCCACTCGAGATCGAACGCGACGCCAAGATCCCCGAGCACGTGATCGAGGGGCTTGGGCGCATCGGTGCGCTGGGCATGAAGGTGGCGGAGGAGTACGGCGGGCTCGGGCTCTCGCAGGTCTACTACAACCGCGCCCTGGCGCTCGCCGGCGTGTGGCACGCATCGCTGTCGACGCTGCTCAGCGCGCATCAGTCGATCGGCGTGGCCGAGCCTCTGCGGCTGTTCGGCACCGAGGAGCAGAAGCGCAAGTGGCTTCCTCTCGTCGCACGCGACAAGATCAGCGCATTCCTGCTCACCGAGGCCGATGTGGGCTCCGACCCGGCACGACTCGCGACCACCGCCACGCCGACCGACGGTGGCTATGTGCTCGACGGAAAGAAGCTGTGGGCGACCAACGGCGCGATCGCCGACATCGTCGTGGTCATGGCGCAGGTACCCAAGGGCGACGGGCATAAAGGGGGGATCAGCGCGTTCGTGCTCCCCTACGACAGCGACGGGGTCACGGTCGAGCGCCGCAACGCGTTCATGGGCCTGCGCGGGATCGAGAACTCGGTCACTCGTCTCGAGAACGTGTTCGTGCCGGAGGAGAACCGGATCGCCGGGGAGGGGCAGGGGCTAAAGGTCGCGCTGACCACGTTGAACACCGGTCGCCTGGCGTTGCCCGCGATCTGCGTGGGGCAGGCCAAGTGGGCGACCAAGATCGCGCGCGAGTGGTCGGGCGAGCGGGTTCAATGGGGACGCCCGATCGGCAAGCACGACGCGGTCGCCCAGAAGATCGCGTTCATCGCGGCCAGCGCATTCGGACTCGAGGCGATGCTCGACGTGGCCAGCCGCCTGGCCGACGACAAGTCAAACGACATCCGGATCGAGGCTGCGCTGGCGAAGCTGTACGGCTCGGAAATGGGTTGGAAGGTGCTCGACGAGCTGATTCAGGTCCGCGGCGGCCGCGGCTACGAGACCGCTGCGTCGCTCAAGGCGCGCGGCGAGAAGCCGGTACCCGCCGAGCAGGCGCTGCGCGACATGCGCATCAACCGGATCTTCGAGGGATCGACCGAGATCATGCACCTGCTGATCGCGCGTGAGGCCGTCGACCAGCACCTCCAGGTGGCCGGCGACCTGCTCGAAGGCGACGGCGACATCAAGACCAAGCTGGTTGCGGCGGGCCGGGCCGGGACGTTCTACGGAAAATGGCTGCCGCAGCTCGCCGTCGGCAAGGGCCAGGTTCCCAATTCCTACGAGGAGCTCGGCACGCTGGCGCCATACGTGCGCTACGTGGAGCGGGCATCGCGCAAGCTGGCACGATCGATCTTCTACGGCATGACCCGGTGGCAGGCCAAGCTCGAGTACCGCCAGGCGTTCCTGGGTCGGTTGGTCGACATCGGCGCGGAGCTGTTCGCGGTGGCCGCGGCCGCGGCGTACGCGGACACGATCGGGCGCGAAGCGCCCGAGCGACGTGCCGAGGCCTACGAGCTGGCGGAGCTGTTCTGCCGGCAGGCCAAACGCCGCGCCGAGACGTTGTTCGATGCGCTGTGGGACAACGACGACGACGAGAACCGCGCCGCGGCGGCGAAGGTTCTCGACGGTGGCTACCGGTGGCTCGAGGACGGAGTCGTCGATCCGTCGGGTGACGGGCCGATGATCCCCGACGAGGTCAAGAAAATGGATATGGTCGGCGGCGCCTGACGGCGGCGCCTTAGCGGCCGCCGCCGTTCCGAGCTAAGCCGCGAGCGCCTTAGGCCACGCGCCGGATCCGGCCCGTGTCGCGGCTCGCCGGCCGGGCCTCGAGCCACTCGGTCAGCTCGGCGGCCGGGACGGGCCGGCTCAGGTAATAGCCCTGCGCGAGCGTGCAGCCGAGCTGGTTCAGCTCATGCCAGGCCTGCTCGGTCTCTACGCCCTCGGCCACGACCTGGAGGCCGAGGTTGCGCGCGAGATCGATCGTGGAGCGGACGATCACCGCATTGTTGTCGCACTCGGTCATGGTCATCACGAAGGAGCGGTCGATCTTGATCTCGTTGACCGGGAGCTGGCTCAGGTACGAGAGCGAGGAGTAGCCGGTGCCGAAGTCGTCGATCGACAGCACGACGCCCATGGCCGCGAGCTTGTCCAGCACGCGCTTGGTACGGACCGGATCGGCCAGAACGGTCGACTCGGTGATCTCGAGTTCGAGCATCCCGGGCTCGACCCGCCATTTATCCAGCAGGGTCCTGACCAGCTCGGGGAAGTGCGCGTCGAGCAGGTTGCGAATCGAGATGTTGATCGCCACGCCCAGCTTGATCCCCGCCCGCTCCCAGGCCCGGGACTGTCCGAGCGCTTCGTCGAGCACGTACAGCGTCAGCGGCTTGATCAGTCCGGTCTGCTGCGCGAGCGGGATGAACTCGTCCGGTCCCACAAGTCCGCGCGTGGGGTGGTTCCACCGCAGCAAGGCCTCGACCGATTTCACCGCGCCGTTGGCGAGCGCCGCCTTCGGCTGGTAGTAGAGGACCAGCTCGCGCTCCTCGATCGCGCGGCGCAGTTCGCTTACCAGCGTGAGCCGGGCGGGATCGGACTCGTTGCGCGAGCTGTCGTAGAAGACGTAGCCCGACTTCTCGTCCTTGGCGCTGTACATGGCGACGTCGGCGTGTCGCAGCAGCGTGTCGACGTCGTCGCCGTGGGCGGGGAACATGGCGATCCCGATCGACGCCTCGGCCGGCAGAGCCAGCCCGTCGACGATTACCGGCTCCTCGAGCGCGGTGCGGATCTTCTCGATCACGATCGCCACGTCGCGGTCCGAGTGTGGCTTGGAGATCAGGACGCCGAACTCGTCTCCCCCGAGCCGCGCCACGGTGTCCGACGAGCGCAAGACGCCACGAAGCCGGCGGCTCAGCTCGACCAGCAGCGCGTCGCCGGCGTGGTGACCGAGCGAGTCGTTGATGTCCTTGAAGCGGTCGAGATCCATCATCGCGACGGCCAGCTGACCGTCCTCGCGCCGTGCGATGGCGATCGCCTGCTCGATCCGGTCGCGGAACAACGTGCGGTTCGGCAGACCGGTGAGAGCGTCGTGAAGGGCCTGGTGCTCGTTGAGCTCGGATTGGCGCACGAGGGCTTCCTCGGCGGCCTTGCGCTCGGTGTCGTCCTGCACCATCACGATGCCGAAGCTCGGGCGTCCGTCGGCCTCGCGAACGATCGAGAACGAGCCCGACACCCATACGACGGTGCCGTCCTCACGGTTCAGTCGCGTGTCGATGCGCAGCGAGTTCGCCTCGCCCGAGAACAGCTCCGCCACCGCGACCGACACTCGTTCGTGCTCGTCGGGGTCCAGATACTCGGCGATGTGGGCGCGGACCTCCTCGGGGGTCTCGAGTCCGAGCAGCTCGAGCATGGCGGGGTTCGCGTCCACGATCTGGCCGTCGTCGCTGAGCACCATCACGCCGGTCAGCGCGCCCCGGTAGATCGCCTCGAAGCGGGCCAGTGCATCGGCGTGCTGGCGCCTGGCCTCAGATTCGGCCGCCCGGCTGATGCCCTCGGCCAGGACGCCCGCGAGGAGCTCGAGCGTTTGCCGGTCCTCCTCGTTGAGCCGTTCGTGCTCGGACGTGCTCATCACGCTGAGGGCGCCGAACGGCCGGTCGCCGGCGAACAGCGGCACACAGATGTGGGACCGGTCACCCACGAGCGAGCGCAACTTCGAGTTGAGACGGGGATCGTCCTCGGCGTGCTCGATCAGTACCGGCTGACGCGCGGCGATGGCAAAGCGGGAAACGCTCTGACTGAGCGGCCGGCGGTTGTTCAGGAAGCGGGTGGCGATTCCACAGGCGGCTCGCGTCTCCACGTCGTCACCGTCGATCAGGTGAATCATCGCGCCCTCGGCTCGCGTCAGCGCCATGGCGCGGTCGACGACGACCTCCATCGTGTGCCCGAGATCGCCGGCGGCGGCGGCCGAGATGTCGCGCTGGGTGGCGATGATCCGCTCGAGCCGGTTGGTCTTCTCGACCAGCTCGTTGTGGACGAGCTTGGTCTCGGTGATGTCCTCGATCATCGCGATCGCGACCTGTGAGGACTCGGCTGCGCTTGCGTCGCTCCACACCGTCACGCGGACCCAGATGACTTCGCCGTCCTTGCGGACATAGCGCTTCTCGTATTGGTAGGAGGGCCGCGTGCCGTCGAGCAGCTCGTCGAAGAGGCGCCGGGATTCGTCCACGTGCTCCGGATGAGTGAACTCCGCGAAGGTCACGCCGACCAGCTCGCCTGGCTGGTACCCAAGCATGCGCTCGATCGCCGGGTTTGCCTCGATCGCCCGACCGTCGGCGCCGACACTGATGATGCCGACTGAGGCTCGTTCGAAAAGCAGGGCGAATCGCCCGTTGGCCGGCGCCGGCTCTCGCATGGTGACCTTTATCGGACGCGCGGGGCATTTGCTTAGCCGATAACCGGTCGACTGGGCGGACGGACGGCGCCGCGCCATACACTCGGCGCATGTCAGCCGCCACCGGCTCGCCGCGCTTTCAGACGGTCCGCGCGGACGCCACCGAGCAGATCGCCCGCGAGCTCCGCTCCTACGTCGAGCGAGAAGGACTTCGGCCCGGCGACCGGATCGGCACCGAGCATGAGCTCGCCCGTGAGTTCGGGGTCAGCCGCCCCACCTTGCGCGAGGGGTTGCGTCGGTTGGCCGGCTCGCACCTGATCCGTGTCCAGAAGGGCCGTGCCGGCGGCGTGTTCGTCGAGAACACGCCCGGCGCGGGTATCGGGCGTCACGTCAGCGAATCGATCGCATCGATGCTCGAGTCCGAACGGGTTACCCTTTGCCAGCTCCTGGAGTCGCGGATGTTTCTCGAGGTGCCGCTGGCCGGCTTGGCCGCCGAGAGGGCCGACGAGGCGACGGTCGCGGCGCTGCTCCAGGCAATGGCCGAGGCGAGCGGCCGGGACCCCGCGAGCGAAGAGTTTCGCCTGGCCGACGGGCGGTTTCACCGGACGATTGCGATCGCCGCCGGCAACGAACTGCTCGTTACCTTCACCAGCTGGATCCTCGACGTGCTCCAGCCGTCGCTGATCGCGCACGTGGGCCACGCCCTGGACTCGGAGCAGATCATCTCCCAGCACCAGGCGATCATGCGGGCGATCCGGCGCCACCAGCGAACGGCGGCCGAGCGCGCCATGCGACAGCACATCGAGTACATGCAGCAGGTGCTGCGCTCGGTCGACGATACCCAAGAGGACTGAGGATCACGTGTTCAATTCGTTTGGCAATTTGACGGCCGCGTCGTGAAGCTCGACGGACGGGTGGTCGTGGTCACCGGCGCGGCCGGCGGCATCGGTCGGGCGCTCGCGCTCCAGTGCGCCGAGGAGGGCGCCCGCGTGGCGGTCACCGACGTTCAAGCCGCCTCGCTGGACCGCGTCGGGGGCGAGCTCGGCGCCGGCCACCTTGCCATCCCCGCCGATGTCACCGACGAGTCCGCGGTGGACGCGCTGGTGAGCCGGGTCGAGGCGGAGCTCGGCCCGATCGACTTGTTCTTCGCCAACGCCGGGGTCGCGATCGGCGAGGATCTGCTCGACACGCTCGACGAGGTATGGGACCAGTCGTTCGCGGTCAACGTCCGCGCGCACATCCTCGCGGCGCGGCGGTTGCTGCCCGGCTGGCTCGAGCGAGGCGAGGGCTACTTCGTGGCCACGGCGTCGGCCGCGGGGCTGCTGACGCAGATTGGCTCGGCGCCCTACGCGGTGAGCAAGCACGCGGCGGTCGCATTCGCCGAGTGGCTGTCGGTGACCTACGGCGAGCGTGGGCTCAGAGTCAGCTGTTTGTGTCCGATGGGCGTGCGCACCGCGATGACGGAGGGCGAGAACCTGGGCACTCGCGTGGTACGGAGCGCCGGCGCGCTGCTCGAGCCCGAGCAGGTCGCCGACGCCGTGCTGGCCGCGATCGACCGGGAACAGTTCCTGATCCTGCCGCATCCCGAGGTGCTCACCTTCTTCCAGCGCAAGGCGACTGACTACGACCGATGGCTGGCCGGGATGCGGCGGCTACAGGACTCGGCTCTGTGATTTGATCGCGCCATGATCGTCCGCTCGGGGGGCCGAATTTCGACCACGCACGTCGGCAGCCTGCCGAGGCCACCGGAGCTCGTCGAGCTGGTGTTCGCCGAGGATCGCGGCGAGCCGGTCGACCAGGAGCGTTACGACGAGCTGCTCGACGAGGCCGTGCGCGACCGCGTGCGCCACCAGGTCGAGTCGGGGATCGACGTCGTCTCCGACGGCGAGATGAGCAAGATCGGCTACGCCACCTACATCCGCCACCGGCTGTCGGGGTTCGAGGTGGGCGACGTGCCCCGGGCGACGCCGGCCGATCTCGATGCCTACCCGCGGTTCAAGGATCGGCTGGCCGCCGAGGGCGGCAGCGCCAGGTACCTGCGGCCGATCTGCCGGGGCCCGATCACCTACGAGCACCCTGAGCCGCTGGAGCACGATCTGGACCGGCTGCGCCGCGCGGTCGACGGCCGGCCGGTGGCCGGCGCCTTCATGAACGCGCCGTCGCCCGGGATCATCGCCCTGTTCCAGCCCAACGAGTACTACCCGACGCTCGACGAGTACCTGGAGGCGATCGCCGAGGCGATGCGGGTCGAGTACGAGGCGATCGTCGCCGCCGGGTTCCAGCTGCAGATCGACGCCCCCGACCTGGCCATGGGCCGCCACATCATGTACCGGGACCGGCCGGACGAGGAGTTCGTGGCCAGCGTCGCCCGTCACATCGAGGCGATCAACGTGGCGCTGCGCAACGTGCCGGCCGACCAGGTGCGTCTCCACGTCTGCTGGGGCAACTACGAGGGCCCGCATCACCTCGACATCGGGCTGGAGAAGATCGTCGACGTCGTGCTCGCCGGCAAGCCGCGGACGATCCTGTTCGAGGCCGCCAATCCTCGCCACGAGCACGAGTGGGTGGTGTGGCGGGAGGCCGACATCCCCGACGACACGATCCTGGTCCCCGGGGTGATCGACTCCACCTGCAACTACATCGAGCACCCGATGCTGGTGGCCCAGCGGCTGCTGACGTTCACGGACATCGTCGGGCCGGAGCGGGTGATGGCCGGCAGCGACTGCGGCTTCGGGACCTGGGCCGGCTTCGGGGCGATCGACCCCGACATCTGCTGGGCCAAGCTGCGGGCGATGGCCGAGGGGGCCGCGATGGCCTCGCGGGGGCAGGGCCGCGGCGTGGCACGCGCCTGACCGGCTCGGGCGACTCCTCAAGTTCTGGGCGATGCGGCCGATCAGGCTCGAACAACCGGCCGTGGTGGTGCTTCGCGCCCCGCGCCCGGCATCCGGAGTCACCCATGACCGTCGCCGAAGCCCGCCGCCAGTACCAGCAGTTCATGTCCCGCATGGACGTGGCCTTCGCCTTCGGCCACGGCTGCGCGATGGACGGCTCACATCCGCGCCTGCGCGCCCTGCGTGACGAGGCCGACCGGCTGCTGGCCCAACTGCGCACCGTCCAGGCCGCGGCCGGGGAGCGGCCGCTCAACCCGCCGGGCCACACGGTCGCGATCGAGTACTGCGGCAACTGAGTTTGGTGCGGCCCGTGGCCGCGGCCTTTCGACGGAGGCCTTGGGGACTTTCCCCCGCTATAGGGGTAGAAACACCCCAAGGCCCCAGTTGCCGCCCGGCCGCCTGCGTCCCGGGGCCGCCGCGCGGCCGTGCGAATCCGGTGGGCCATCCGACCCCGCTGGTTCAATCCTTCGATGGACGATCCTGACGAAGCCATGCGCCTGCGGCTGAAGGCCGAGGTCGCCGAGGCCGACGGGGCCCTGCGGACTCACATGGCGTCGTGGGAGTACGCGTTTGCGATGGGTCACGCGCGCGACGGCGCCAGCGAGCACCCGCGCCACCAGGCCACCCGCGCCCGGACGGCGGAGCTGACCGAACGGCTCCGCGACCTGCGGGCGCGCCTGGCCGAGTACGAGGTCTGACCGCGGGCCGACGCCTCCGATTGTGCTCCCGCCACGGGGGTACGAGGACTACAAAGGAGCGATCTCAGGCAGGGAACCTGATCGACGCTCACTCCAGCCAGTCGAACACTCGAGAGGAGACGATATGGCGGACAACAGAGGCGTGGCCTACATGGGCACGGGGAAGGTCGAGATCCACGACATGGACTTCCCCACGTTCGAGCTCCAGGACGGGCCGGGGGTCAATCCGGCCAACGTCGGGCGCAAGCTGCCCCATGCGGCGATCCTGAAGTGCGTCGCCACCAACATCTGCGGCTCCGACCAGCACATGGTCCGCGGTCGCACCACCGCGCCGGAGGGGCTCATCCTGGGCCACGAGATCACCGGTGAGGTGATCGAGACCGGCCCCGGGGTCGAGTTCATCAAGGAGGGGGACCTCTGTTCGGTCCCGTTCAACATCGCCTGCGGGCGCTGCCGCATGTGCAAGACCGGAAACACCGGGGTCTGCCTCAACGTCAACCCCGACCGTCCCGGGTCGGCCTACGGCTACGTGGACATGGGCGGCTGGGTCGGCGGCCAGGCCGAGTACGTGGTGGTGCCCTACGCGGACTGGAACCTGCTCAAGTTCCCCGACAAGGATCTGGCGATGGAGAAGATCCTCGATCTGACGATGCTGTCGGACATCTTCCCCACCGGCTACCACGGCGCCTACACCGCCGGGGTGACCTCGGGGTCGACGGTCTACGTCGCGGGGGCCGGACCGGTCGGCCTGGCCGCGGCGCACTCGGCGCAGCTGCTGGGCGCCGCCGTGGTCATCGTCGGCGACCTCATCCCCGAGCGGCTGGCCCAGGCCCGCAGCTTCGGCTGTGAGACCGTCGACATCTCCAAGGGCGACCCCAAGGATCAGATCGAGCAGATCCTCGGCGTGCCCGAGGTGGACGCTGCGGTCGACGCCGTCGGCTTCGAGGCCCGCGGCCACGGGGCGGACTCCGAGCATGAGGCTCCGGCCACCGTGCTCAATTCGATCATGGACGTCACCCGCGCCGCCGGCAAGCTCGGCATCCCGGGCCTGTACGTGACCGGCGATCCCGGCGGCGTCGACGACGCGGCCAAAGAGGGCTCGCTGTCGATCCGCATCGGCCTGGGCTGGGCCAAGTCCCAGAGCTTCACCACCGGCCAGTGTCCGGTGATGAAGTACCACCACGGGCTGATGCAGATGATCCTCAACGACAAGGCGCACATCGCCGACGCGGTCAACGCCACGGTGATCTCGCTCGACGAGGCGCCCCAGGGCTACAAGGACTTCGACAGCGGCGTCGCGCAGAAGTTCGTTCTCAACCCGCACGGGTTGATCAAGACCTGAGCGGTCAGTTTCACAATCAGCCTCTGGCAATCGTCCGGGTGGTCAGTCACTCTGACCACCCGGACGTATGTGTGAACGCGACCTGACACTCCGCGTCACCCACCGGCGGCACGGCGAGCGCGGTCGAAGCTGAAGGGGGAGAGGTCGATGTCCGGCTCATCTTCGGTCAGCCACTGCGCCACCGCTTCGCCGATCGCCGGCGAATGCTTGAAGCCGTGACCCGAGCAGGCGGAGACGATGAGGACCGACTCGTGCCCGGGGTGGCGGTCGATCACGAACCGGCACCCGCGGGTGCTCGTGTACAGGCACGACGCCGCGCGCAGCGGCTGGGTGCCCAGCCATGGCAGATACGGCGCGACGTAGCCGCGGGCGATCCGCTCGATCTCTGAGCCCGTGGGGGGATGCTGGCGCCCGTCCGGGCCGCTGGGTGCCTCGAAGGACTCGGCGGCCAGCTTGACGCCGCCGGCCGGTCCGTCGACGGCGGGAAAGCCATAGAACCCGTCGAGGTGGACGAAGCCGTCCTGGACCCCGCCGAGGTCGCAGACGAACGCCGGCATGTCACGCAGCTGCTCGTAGCCGCGATCGATCGGCCACCAGTACATGAGCTGGCGATAGACCGCGAACATGTCGCGTCCCTCGGGGAAGAGCTCAGTGACCCAGGCGCCGGCACAGAGCAGCAGCCGGCCGGCCGCGTAGCTGCCGGCGTCGGTGGTGACGGTCACCCCGCCGGCGCCGGCCCGCCAGCGGTCCACCCGCTCCCCCAGCCGCAGCTGCGCGCCGTGGCGGCGGGCGAGGTCGAGCTGGGCGGCCACCGCCGCCTCCGGGCGGACGTATCCCCCCTCGGGCTCGTGGTAGCCGACCGTGTCCTCTCTCACCTGGAACATCGGAAAGCGGGCGCCGATCTCGGCGTGGGTCAGCCGCTCATGGGGGATGGCGTGGGTCGCGGCCGCGCCCAGCGTCTCGGCCAGGAACGGGCTGGCGGCCGGTGCGAGGACGAGGACGCCGGCCTGGGTCAGCAGCCGGGTGCCGGTCTGGCGTTCGATCTCGCGCCATAGCCGGTGCGAGCGGCGCACCAGGGGGACGTACTCGCGGCCCTCCCCGATCGCCAGCCGGGTGATCCGGGTGTCGCCGTGCGTCGAGCCCAATGGATGGGGCGGGGCGTAGCGGTCGATGCCCACCACCGACGCTCCACGCGCCGCGAGCGCGCGGCAGGCCGCGCTGCCCATGGCCCCCAGGCCGACGACGATGACATCGCTGGTCCGCATCGCCGCATCATGTCGGGTTGGCCCGCCGGCGGCGGCCGCTGGGGGGTCGCCGACCGGGCCGCCGCCGATCAGTGCCCGGCCACCTGGCCGCCGTCGATGTGGAGGACCTCGCCGGTGACGAACGGTGCGCGCTCGAGATAGAGAACCCCGCCCACGACGTCGCTGACCTCGCCGACACGCCCGAGCGGGTGCACGGCCGCCAGGGCGTCATACGCGCTGGGATCCTCCATCGAGCTCCGGATCACACCGAGGGACACCGCGTTGACCCGCACGCCCCGGCCGGCGTACTCGATGGCCAGCGATCGGGTCACCGCCGCCAGCCCGCCCTTGGTCAGCGTCGCCAGCGCGGCCGGGCGCGTCCGGTCCGCGTTGTCGACCAGGCTGGTGCTGACGTTGACGATGTGACCGCCCCCGACGTTCAGCATCGATGGGATGACCCGCTGGGTGATGTGGAAGAACCCGGCGAGGTTGACCGCGGTGATCGTGTTGTAGTCGTCGATCGTGTACTCGGTGAACGGCTTGCCGATGTAGACGCCGGCGTTGTTGACGAGCGTGTCGATGCGCCCGAACCGGTCCAGGCTCTCGGTCACGATCCGCTGTGCCGTGGCCGGGTCGGCGATGTCGCCGGCGATCGTCAGCACATCGGGGTCATCGGACGGTGGCGCCGAGCGTGCGGTCGAGACCACCGCATAGCCGGCGGCCTGAAATCCCGCGACGAGGCCGGCGCCGATGCCCCGGGAGCCGCCGGTGACGATGGCGACCTTCCGCGCGGGCGGCGTGGGCGCGACGGCGCTCACCTGCCGCTGCCGCCGATGACCACGCCGGTCTGATCGCGCAGTGGGGGCTGCTGCTCAGTCCGGGACGGGGTGGTGGCGGTGGTCATGGTGCCTCCAACGTGTCGATGACAGCGGGACGGGGACTCACGCGGACGTCGACGCGGCGGCGATCGCCTGGCGCACCGCCTTGGTCGCTTGCGCCACGATGTCGGAGAAGCTGGGGAACGGCTGGATGGTGTCG
>DATJUA010000033.1:0-43480 GCA_035502815.1 Solirubrobacteraceae bacterium | reverse complement strand
GTCCAGGCGCACGGTCAGGTTCTTCGCCATGGTGTCATGGTATCAAGGCAGCACCCGTGTCCCGAACCGTGTCCCGTGTCCCCAACTCAGCAATTCCGGCCTGCTCCAGCTGCTCTCAGCCGCCGTAAAACGCCCGTATCTGCGGCAATTGTCCTGCAAATGTCCATGGCCCGGGCGGGCCACCCCGACGGATGAAAATGGTCGTGCAGCAGGCGTGTATCACGTCCGAGCGTGGGAGACTGGCGGGGTCCGCGTTGAGGCCGTGCTTATTTGGTGCTGTGAGCCCGACTGCAAATGGGCCTGGGAGCTCGGGGTGGAACCCGGCACTGTGCTGCGAGCACGTCGACCAAACTCTGATCGATAGGGCTCCTGCGGATGTTCGGTTCATCGGTTGTGTGAAGGAGGGCTGATGGAGCGGGTGCTTGAGCGGTGCGCGGCTCTGGACGTGCACAAGGCGCAGGTGACGGTGTGGGTGCGGGTGCCTGACGGGGAAGGTGGTCGGGAGGATCTCCGCGCGCGGTATTCGACGATGACGGACGAGTTGTTGGCGTTGCGGGATTGGCTGAAGGAGCTGGGCGTCACGCATGTGGCGATGGAGTCCAGCGGCGTGTATTGGAAGCCGGTGTATTACGTGCTCGAGGACGACTTCGAGCTACTGCTGGTCAACGCTCAGCACGTCAAGAATCTGCCGGGTCGCAAGACCGATATGAAGGACGCGGAGTGGTTGTGCCAGCTGTTGGAGTGCGGGCTGTTGCGGGGCAGTTATGTGCCGCCGCGAGAGTTCCGCGAGTTGCGGGATCTCACTCGGTATCGCAAGTCGCTGATTTCAGAGCGCCAGCGGCAGGCCAACCGCTTGCACAAGGTGCTCGAGGACGCGGGCGTCAAGCTCGCGTGTGTGGCTACCGACGTGTTGGGCGTCTCGGGCCGGGCGATGCTAGACGCGCTGATCGCCGGCACCCGGGATCCAGAGGTGCTTGCTGAGCTGGCCCGAGGCAAGCTGCGCCACAAGATCCCCGCGCTCCAGCGAGCGCTGACCGGCCGGTTCTCAGGCCACCACGCGCTGATGGTCGGGCACATCCTCGCGCACCTCGATTTCCTCGAGGAGCAGATCGCGTCACTGACCGGCGAGATCGATGAGCGCCTGCGCCCTTTCGTGGAGAAAGTTGAGCGGCTGGACACGATCCCCGGCGTCGGAACGCTGACCGCGCAGGTGATCATCGCCGAGCTCGGCGTGGACATGAGCCGCTTTATCAGCCACCGGCACGCGGCCAGCTGGGTCAAGCTGTGCCCGGGTAACCACGAGTCCGTCGGCAAACGCCGCTCCGGGCGCACCGGCAAAGGGAACCAGCATCTCCGCGCCGCGCTGGTCGAGGCAGCCCAAGCCGCGACGCGCACCAAGGACACCTACCTGCGCGCGCAATACGAGCAGATCAAGCGCCGCCACGGCCACAACAAGGCGGTCGTCGCCGTCGCCCACTCGATCCTCGTCGCCGTCTACTACATGCTGCGCGACGACGTCGCCTACCACGACCTCGGCGGCGACTACTACGCGCGCCGCTCAGATCCCGAACGCCTAGCCAGACGCCTCGTCGCCCAACTCGAACGCCTCGGCCACAAGGTCAACCTCGAACCAATACCCCAAGCCGCCTGACCTCCAACCAAACGCCATCCACCAGCGGATTTTCCGACCGAATCCCGGCTTACCGTAACCGGACCCGTTGGTCTTGGTCCCCCGATTTGGTCCCGAACAACCTTCGGTCCGAGAACCGAAGGTTTCTCAGCGGAGCCCATCGCCGTCGATGCGTCCGAGGGCAGCGCGATCATCGGCGTCATGAGTGAGAACTTGCGGATTCCGGTCGCGATGCGGGAACGGGCGGGCGAGATCATCGAGATCACAGACGAGGTGTGCTCTGAATGCCTTGATGCTGAGTACGCGCGGTTGGCGCGGCGCCTGGTCGCCCGGCTTGCGCGTAAGCGGCCATCGCCGCTGGTGCGCGGCGACACCAGCATCTGGGCGGCAGGCGTGCTCTACGTTCTCGCGCAGGTCAACTTCCTATTTGACCGCTCGCAGTCGCCGCACATGTCCGCCGCCGAGCTCGCAGTCGCGATAGACGTGAAGCAGGCGACCATGGCCAATAAGGCGGGAATGATCAACCGCCTGCTCGATATCGGCGTCTATGAGCCGGAGCTCACCCGGGTCGCGATGCTCGAACAGCACCCGATGGCCTGGATCGTGGAGGTCAACGGCTTTCTCGTCGATGCCCGTCGGTTGCCGGACGAGCTTCAGACGGAGGCGCGGCGCCGTGGCCTGATCCCCGACCTCGACGCGCTCCGCGCCGCGTGAGATCGTCCGCGCAGCT
Organism: Solirubrobacteraceae bacterium; assembly: GCA_035502815.1. Classification (GTDB taxonomy): domain Bacteria; phylum Actinomycetota; class Thermoleophilia; order Solirubrobacterales; family Solirubrobacteraceae; genus Palsa-465. The sequence continues at coordinate 41,120 of DATJUA010000033.1, read as the reverse complement.
CAACGCGCTGATCGACGAGCTGACCGTCGATTGCTACAACGACGAGGAGCAGGAGACGGGATTCCAGGTCGGGGCCGAGGAGGCGCTCGTTCGCGGCGAGCGGGCACGCCTGGCCGGACACGAGTTTGAGGTCCGCGCGGTCATCCACGGACCCGACGTGCGAACTGGCCTCCGTGCACGCGTCCGTGGAGAGGATCGAGGGACTCATGAGGTTGCGCTGAGCGATCTTGAGTTCCCGAACGACAGCGAGCTCGGGACGGTGGTCGCCGCCTACAGACGTTGGCTGGGATGGCGATGACAGCGCCGGAGTCCGTCTTGACGTCGTGCACCGCCTCCGAGAAAGCTTCGGTCCTCACCATGCTCTTGGATGACGATCCAACGTTGGTGCAACGCGCGGAAGACGTCGCCCGGCGAAAGTTGGCCCGCGTCGATGTCGACACTGTCAGTGAACTGATCGTCGGGGCGATCCTGGAGCTCGATACTGAAGACCTCGCCAGCCGTGCGGGCCCTCGCCGACACGGCTACATCGAACCCACCGACGCAGCGTGGCAGCTGCTCGAGGAGGTGATCGAGCCCTGGATCGAGGACATCCGCCGGCGGGCACGCCTGGGCCTCCATCAGGCCGCGACCAACCTCGCGACCGCCGTGACGCAGGCACTAGAGACCGCGGAGGAACGAGCCGACCGGATCGACGACTGCCTGCTCCATCAATGGGCGCCCGACTTTCCTTCCGAAACCGCGTCTTGGGTCGAGCGAGACTGGGCAAGATCACCGGGGCGTCGATCCCGATCGACGGGCCTGTCTGATCCATCGCGCTGGCCGGAACATCGCGTTCAACCTGACCTATAGCCCAGAGCCGCATACGCCCGTTGCCGCTTGGCGAACATGCGCCGGAGAACGGGCACAGCGTGGTCGACGTAGTCGATGACGCGGATCTCGTGCTTTGCGTCGTGGTGGCGGTGCAGCCGGCCGGCGTACTGAGTCATCGTGCCCTTCCAGGCGATCGGCATCGCGAGAATGAGTGTGTCGAGGCGCGGGTCGTCGAATCCCTCACCGATGTAGCGGCCGGTGGCGAGCACTGCGCGCGGGCCCGGCGAGGCCAGCAGCTCGTCGACCCGTCGCCGGGCGCGCTTGCCGATACCACCGTGAAGGACGGCAACCCGGTCTGTGTCTGCGGCAATGAGTTCAGCCAGCGCGTCGAGGTGCTGTCGGCGCTCCGTGAGCACAAGTGGAAACCGTCCCTCGGCAAGTTCCCCGAGCACATCGCTAACAATCCGCTCGGTCCGGCTGCGATCGGCTGCCACCGCAGTCAGTACTTCCTGAATCCCAGGGTCGGGTGGCAGCGTCGTGATGTCGAATGGCGGTTGCCGGACGAACAGGACACGCCTGGTGGCGGTCTCCACCTGCGTCGTGGCGGTGATCGTGTGACGGACTGGACCGCACTGCATCGTGACGATCGGATGATGGCCGTCACGTCGCTCCGGCGTGGCGGTCAGACCGGTCACCATCCGTGCTGGTAGCGCGCGGAGCACACGCTCCGTCGTGAAGGCTGGAACGTGGTGGCACTCGTCGACGACCACATGCCCGTACCGAGCCAGGTCGTCCGGCTCGCGTCGCGCAAGCGACTGGATCATCACGACGTCGATGCCGCTGCTTCCCGGCTTGTCGATGGTCGTGCCGATGCGCTCAGGTGCGATGTCAAGGAACTCGCCCAGGCGTGCGATCCATTGGTCGAGCAGTGGACGGCGGTGGACCAGAACCAACGTTGACCGTGACCGCGACGCGATCAGCGCGGTCGCGACGACTGTCTTTCCCGCTCCCGGCGGCGCCACGAGGACGCCGATTTCGTGCTTGGCCAGGGCAGCGACCGCGGCACGCTGGTCGGCTGACAGCTTTCCGTCGAATGACGCCTTGATCGCAGCGCCGTGGCTTCGCGCGTCATCCACTCCTGCCTTGACCCCATATCCCTCGAGTTCGTCGATGACGCGGTCAAGGCATCCGCGCGGCAGCAACAGATCGGCTCCGCCCTGTTCGTGGCAGGCGATGACCCGAGGTGTCTTGTGTGTCGAGAGCCGCGCACGCTCACGCTCGAAGAACACCGGGTTGGGAAACGCGGCGACGCGAACAAGCCGATCACGAATGTCAGGCCGTAGGCCCGATGTCGGGATCTGAACGCGGGCGGCCAACGTGACCTGGATCTCCCGGGACAGGGGAGCGACGCGCGTCGGGGACAGGGTCCGCGCCCCATTGTCGGGTGGCGGTTGCAGGCCCAGAGCGCCGCCGGCCCGCTCCCCTCGGCGGCAATCTCAAGTGCGCGGGGGGCAGGCAGGCGCTGAACGGCGGCGAGGTAGGCCCACTGATCGGGATATGGCTCGAGATCCTCACCGAGGAACACGGTGCACCCCTCGCTGCGACATTGACGCTGCAGGGGCAACGCGATGAGGTTGCCGAACCCACCGGCGGGCATCGTGTCCTGGTTCGGGAAGAGCCGGTCATACGAGCTCATCGCGATCGCCTGACGAGACATCGCGCGGGTCAGCAGCAGCGAGCCGACCGACCGCGCGATACGCGCCGAGACAGCCTCGGAGAAGAGAACCCAGACGTGCGCCCCGTCGCCTGACCGAGACCGCTCGACCAGCACCGGCATGCCGAGATCCTCCGCGCTCTCACGCAGCGCCGCCACGTCGTCTCTCCAGGAGGCGCCGTCCAGGTCGATCGCGACGAGCCAGCATGTCTCGTCCGGCCGCAACGGATAGATCCCGATCGTCTGCCGACCCTCGAGATGACGGCGGATCTCGGTCGATGTGAGCGCGACGAATCGCCGGCTCGCACACTCCGCGCACTTGACCTTCGGCTTGAAGCATGTCCCGGGCCGCCATTCGTTGGCGCAGCGTGGCGCCCACCCAGACCGTCCAGGTGTCTTCGTGCTCTCCCACCGCGTCGCGAACACGTCGGATCGTCCGCGGAACAGCGACCGAAACAGCGCTACGCGCCCGTCGGCGGACGTGACGTCGGGTCCGCCTGCCGCCGCCCGCATCGCCGCGATCTGCCGTACAAGCGCCGCACGCTCGTGATCCAGCGCGCTCAGCCGCGCCTGCGCGTCCTCAAGATCGAGAGCCTCCACGCCCTGGATGGTCTCGGTCCGGCCGGACAGCGTGTGCAAGCGCCCGAAGTCTGTCGACCGGCTGCGCTGCAACGGGTTGCCGGGAAGACCGAACGCATTCGGTCAGCCGGGCCGCGTATCAGGATATGTATCGGCACTCTCGAGTTGCCCGAGTGCGATGGACGACGAACGAGACACCCAACATCAGGAGCTGAGTGGCTACGCGCAGGCGCGCTGGGACGCGCTGAAGGACGTGGTCGGTGAACTGGTCGGAGCGGTCGATGACGCCGACGCCTTCACAGCGGCCCTCGCCGCAATGCGACAGATCGGCCAAGGCACCGACCTGCAGGAGATAGTCAACGCCGTGCACGTGCCAGATGACGCGGGCGAGTACGCGCAGGCACTGAGGCGGATGCTGGTGCGCATTCCCGACGGCTGGGGCCGGTGGATCGGCTGCTCGCGCGGCTGGTATGCGATCGTGGTCGACCTCGACCAACAACTCGGGGCGCTGTTCCCCGGATACGAGCTTCATCAGGTCAAGGAGAAGTACGGCGGCCTGCGGTTCTACTGGGGCACGGGCGAGCGCGTGACCGACCCAAGGGATCCCGAGCCCGGCATACCTAGCCCGAGCAGGCAGCCGGCCGAAGACAAGACGAGCGCCGCGTGGGACGAGTGGGAAGCGGCCTACGACACCTGGTCGCGGCGGCTCGCGCTCTACCTCGGCACTGAGGAGGGCGCTGCACGCCAGGTGGACTTGGAGAACCGCTCGGAACTCGCCGAACGGCTTGTGGAGGCCGCCGAGCAGCGGGCGAGCGTCACTTGTGAGCTGTGTGGCCTGTCCGGTGAGCTGTGCTGCGCGCCGGGACGGCACCCCTGGTATCAGACGTTGTGCGCCGGTTGCGCGCAGGAGCGCGGGCCTGCACAGGTCAATCTGGTTGGTCCCAGCGCGAGCGAGCCACCGAATCGAGCGGATGCGGTGTCTCAGGAAGGTCGTCGAGCTGCTGACGGAGTCCTCGAAGCGCCGCCCTGCGGGCTCGTAAAGCGACGATCCTGGGAAGCAACTCGAGGCTCACGAGGAGACCTATTGCGAATACGCAACAAGCCTCAACAACCACGAGTGACACGGGGCTGGCAGTGGACATCGCGGCGCCGATGCCGACAGCAACCAAGGCGGCCAGAAACCCGACTGCGAGCCCGAGGTCAAACATCTCCGCGACCCAGCTGCGGAGGACAGCTTCGATCCGATCCGCCGAACTCGTCGAGCGCGGGTGTACAGGCCGGGTGGAGGGCGTGCGCAATCCCTGCCCGGACCGGCCCCACGCTGGCGCCGAGCACGACGACGGACACGATGGTCACGGCCGCTGCCCGGCCGCCGCCATAGCCGCCGGGGCGAGCGGCTCAGCGGCCCGCACCGCCGCGCCCGGCACGCGGAAGGCGACGGCACGAGTGACGAGCCGAAGGTTGACGTGACTCCGGGTGGCCGCTCGCGTGGCGGCGAATGCCACTCCTGCCACGAGCAGGCCGGTCGCGGCGTCAAAGAAGTAGTGATTACCGGTGGCGATCACCGCGACTGTCACCAGCGGGCCCCACAGCAGCGCGAGTGCCCTGGTCCACGGACGGCGCAAGGCGGCCGCCGCGGCAATTCCGATCGCGAAGGCCAGGCCCACGTGAAGGCTCGGCACTGCCGCGTACGGGTTGTAGAACAGCGTCGACATCCCGGTCAACGTGACTACAGCCTGGTGACTGACGACATCCTTGATTCCGATGCCGGCTAGCCGCGGTGGTGCGACCGGATAGAGCGCGAAGATCGGCGTTGCGATCAGCCAGGTGAGGACCACCGTGCCCCGTAATTGCCGGTAGACGCTGGGCGAGCGCCGGTACAGCCAGATCAGTGCCGCCGGCAGCACGATCGCCTGCGCTACCAGATAGACGTTCGAGAGCAGAAAGCTCAGGACGCCAGAGTCCAGCGCACGTTGCACTGACGCCTCGACCGCCACGTGGAGTGAGCGTTCAAGCGCGATCACCTGGTCTGCGTGGGCCTGGGCAAGAGACAGACGCCCGGCCCACGCCCACCGGGCGGCGTCGTACAACAGGTAGATCGCCGCGAATAGCACGAACTCACGACGACCTGCGGTGAAGGCTCGGCCGGGGCCGCCGGCGGCACGGAAGCCCAACCGGCGACGAGGCGCGAGTGGGCCTGGTGACGGCCTCTGGCCTCGCCGGCGCGCTCGGCTGTAGCGCAATCTGAGCCTCAGATGCTTGGACATGAATGCCTTTCCGTTCACAAGGCCTGGCAGGCCGCGGTCTTCTGTCGCCAGGAAGGCTGATTGACTCTTGCCCGCATTGCGCCCGTGGACACCCTGGCGTGCTACCTAGTCGCAAGCCCGGGGCTGAGTCGTGCGGCTCGGAGTCCCGTCCTCAAGGCCCGTGACATGGAGCGGTCACCGAACTCGCCGTGCTCGAGCAGAATGGCGGACCCGCACCGGGTCCGGCTCGTGAGGCACCCAGGGGGTCGCCCGAGGTTTCACCAGTGGGCACACGGGCGAAAGTTCTCGGCTTGGGGTCCAGACTACGTGCATCAACGACACCACCACACACGTTGACGAAAGGCCACGCGATGAATAGACGGGATCACTTAGTGGAGCTCGCCTGCCTCTGGCAGGAGATTCGTGCCGACCGGCCGCCGATGCGCCAGCCCCTTGGTGACGGGCAGCGGCCCCGCTCACCGTATGGGGATCGCACGCGGGCGCCCGGCGTCAGAGCGCGCCCTGGCGAGGACCGAATCGCACCAATCATGTCGCGCTGAGCGCGCCGGACCGGCGTGTGGTTCTCTTCGTGACTCGCCACGAGAGACGCCGTATTCGGGACGATGTCCCACGCGAAGCGTGGGTGCGACTGGTGGCGTGCAGCGCCGCTGCCCTGGTGCTTCAGCTCGACGGCACCCTGGTCACCGTCGCACTGCCCTCGGTCGCCCACGGGCTCCGCGTGAGCGGCGGCTCTTCGGCGGCGCTACTCAGCGCGTACTTCGGCGCGTACGCGCTGCTGTTGCTTCCCGGTGGCATGCTCGTTGACCGCTTCGGGGTGCGCCGCATCGCGGTCCTGGGCCTCGGTCTGTTACTGGCCGGAGCCGCGGGTGGAGCGCTCGCCGGGAGTCTCGGGTCCTTGATCGTCGCCCGGGTGGTGCAGGGGGCGGGCGCCGGGTTGGTCAGTCCGGCGGCGCTCGCCGGGGCGGTCAGCGGGTTCCCCCCGGAGCGGCGCGGCGTCCCATTGGGTATCTGGGGCGCCAGCGCAGGGGTTGCGAACCTGATCGGCCCGCTCCTCGGCGGTGCTCTCACCTATTTGTTTGGCTGGCGTGCCGATTGGTGGGCGTTCGTGCCTCTGGGGTTGCTCGCCGCATGCGCGATCATCATTCACGTTCCGACGCTGCGGCGGGATCAGCATTCAGGCTGGCACCGGACCCCCGTCAACCGCGTGCTGCTCGCTGCCTCTTGCGTCGCGGCGGTCACCTTCGCGGTGATGATCGGCCCGTTCTATCTAATCGAGCAGTACCTCCAGGATTCGGGGCGCTACTCGGCCCTTGCCGCCTCGTCCGTGCTGGCCCTCGTGGCGCTGTTGGTCGCCCTCGCCGCTCCCATTGCCGGTAGGCTGGCCGACGCGCGTGGTGAGCGGTTCACCGCCCTGCTCGGGTTCCTGCTCGCCGGGTTGGGCTTGGCTCTGTTGGGGATCCCGGGGATGCCGCTGGGCAGCGCCATCAGCTTCGTGACGCTGGCCCCACTTGGCTTAGGCCTCGGGATGCTGTTCGTACCCGCCTCGCGCGCCGGTCTGGGCAGCGCACCACAGTCATCGCACGGCCGTGTGTCCGCGATGCTCTCGCTCGGCCGCCTGCTCGGTGCGATGATCGGAGCGTCGGCGGCTGGCAGCGCGATATCCGCGGGCGCCACCGCTTCCACCACGCATCAAGCGCTCCTTATCGCCTGCGCAGCCTGCCTTCTCCTCGGGTTGCCGGCGGCGTCGCGTCTCGGGAAACCCGTGCAGTCGCTCAGCTGAGAGAGCGCAAGTCAGTCTGCGAAGGAGTCTTGGAGGCCGCGGGGGTCGCCGTAGAGGAGGCCGCGTTCACGGCGCCGGCCGCGTAGAAGGGCGAGGAACCAGCTCTGGCCGACGCCGACGCGGTTTCTCAAGCCGCTCAGGAAACCGAGGTGGATGACGCCCCAGGTGAGCCATCCGAGAAATCCGGAGAGTTGGATGTGGCGGATCTGGACCAGGGCATGGAAGCGGCAGATGTAGGCGGCACTGCCGACATCGCGGTACTTGAAGCGCTCCTGGCCCTTCGGTCGGCCTTTGATCTGGCGGCGGATCTGCGCGGCGGCGTGCACGCCGCCCTGAAGCGCGACCTCGGCGACCCCGGGCATGCCGTCCAGCGCCATGATGTCGCCAACGACCCACACCTCCGGGTGGCCCGGGACGGTGAGATCGGGATTGACAGTGACCCGGCCGCCGCGGTCCTGCTCGACGCCGAGAGCGGTGGCGAGTGTCTCGACGAAGGGCACGGCCTGCACCCCGGCCGTCCAGAGCACGGTCTTGGCTGCGTGGCGTTCGACGGTGCCGTCTTTGCCCTTGGTTTGGAGGCCGTCGTGGTCGATGTCGGTGACAAACACGCCCATGTGCAGTTCGACGCCGAGCTTGGTCAGTCGGCTGGCGGCTTTGCCCGAGAGCCGAGGGCCGAACGGGGCCAGCGGACTGTCAACGCCATCGAACAACATCACGCGCGCCTCGTTGGGGTCGATCGTTCGAAACTCGCGAGCGAGGGTGCGGGTCGCCAGCTCGCGGATCTGGCCAGCGAGCTCGACTCCCGTCGGGCCGGCGCCGGTCACCGCGAAGGTCAGCCAGGGGCCACGCTCCTCCTTGGGGACGCTCTCGGCCATCTCAAACGCGCCGAACACGCGGCGACGGATCGCGAGCGCGTCACCCAGGGTCTTCATGCCCGGCGCGACCTTAGAGAACTCGTCATGGCCGAAGTAAGACTGGCGCATCCCCACCGCCACGACCAGATAGTCGTAGGGGATCTCAAAGGTGCTCCCGTGCGGACGTGAGGCCACCACGATCTTCCTCTCCGCGTCAAGGTCGGTCGCCTCGCCCAGGAGAACCTCGACATTGCGCTGACGGCGGAACATGCTCCGCAGCGGCGTGGAGATCTGCCCCTCAGACAGGAGGCCGGTCGCAACCTGGTACAGAAGCGGCTGGAAGAGGTGACTCGGTCCCCGGTCAAGGAGCACGACATCCGCCGCGGCGTGCCGGAGGTGTCGCGCCGCGAACACCCCGCCGAACCCACCGCCCAGCACGACAACTCTGGGACGGGCCGAGTCGGCTCGGGCGGGCGGCGGTGTCACTTCAGTCACAGAATCAGTCATGGGGATCTAAGTGATAATCGCGAGCGATACTCCGGGAGACATCCGTCGGGACACCGATCGGCTGCGCGAATGTCGCCAATCGCGTGTCCCGTAGCAGGCGTCGGGGTCGCGGCGGCGGTGCCGCTGCCCTGAGTCCCGTTCGGGCGCTAGCCGCCGGGCACAGGCACCGTCACAATGGGCTCGGCCAACGGCCTGCAGATCACTTCGGGTTGTTCCTCGCGCCGTAAGGTGCGGCGGAGTTGTACGAAGGCGAGGCTTCCGAGCAGCCCGGGTACCCACAATGAGATCGCGTGGTAGGTGAGGACGGCGGCCGTGCTCACGGCAAGCGGCTGGTGATATAGCGTGAACATGCCGACGAGTCCGAGGTCGACACCGCCGATTCCCCCCGGGGTGGGGAGATTGCCGCCCAGTTGGCCAATCAGATACCCGAGCACGAGCACGCCGACTGGCGGCTCATGGCCGAAGGCGCGAAAGCAGACGCCGAGCACCGCCATGTCGAACACCATCGTCCCGAGCGCGCCGAGCAGGACTCCGGCCGAGCGCCCGCGCACCAGGAGCACGGCGTCGCGCACGCCTTGCCTCAGCGAGGACCGCGCGAAATGTAAGGCACGGGCGATGCGTCCGCGACGGGTGGGCTCGTCCGGCTCGTCCGTGTCTTTAAGCAGCCGCGGGAGCGCCAGCACGAACACGGTGGCGATCAGCGCCGCCGCTCCGAAGGCGTAGGTGATTCCCGGATCGCGGTCGTGGCCGAGGAGGCCGGTGGCGTACAGGGCAGCGAAGAGGATCACACCGGCCACGTTCGGCAGGCTGGTGAGGAAGAAGAAGGCAACCGTCTTGCGTCCGATCTGCTCGGCGCTCATGCCCCCGCGTTTGAGCGCCCAGGCGCCCAGCGCCAGCCCGCCGGCGCCGCTCACCGACAGCACCGAGTTGGCGCCCTGCTCGGACATTCCGAGCTGGTAGGTCAGGCGCCAGGGCATGCGTGGGCAGAACACCGCGCGGAAAATCACGACGTAGGAAAGGGCCGACAGCGTCTCCAGCCCGATCCCCACGCCCAGCCATCCGACCGAAGCGTGCTCCACATCATGCCGTAAAGTGCCCAGGCCGGGACCGGTCAGGACGAAGACCACGACCGCCGCGGCGAGCGCGGTGAGCTCGAGCAGCCGCCGGCGCAGACGTTTGGGGGCGAGTTCATCGAGCGTCGCCTTCTCCGGGGCGTCCGGTCCGCGCTCCTCGCTGCCGGAGTCGGGCGTGGCTTCCAAGACATCCGAGCGCGCCGCAGCGATCCTATCCGGCATGGTGAAAGCCCCGGCCGGCGATGTAGCGGATCGCGCGCCACTTGGCGGCTGGGCCGCGGAAGCGGGCGACCTCGCGACCGTCGGTCAGCGCGACCACCCAACCGTGGTGCACCGGTTTCAGAATCACCGCAACTGCGTTCATACTTTTACTCCAGTGGTGGGGTTTACAGTTGCGGGCCGCCGCGGGGGATCAAGTTGTGTGAGACTCGCGAGTAACATCGTGACTGCGGTTACGCCCTCTCTACATGGCTCCGAACGGTGCGGCGATTTGCGCTAGTTGCCTGGCCACGTCCAGCTCTGGCCGGCGCCTGGCGCGGGGGAGCAGCCGGGCATAGATGACCGCCGCCTGTTCTTCACGGTCCAGTGCCACGCGGTAGGCCACGAACGCCGAGCAGGCCTCGCTCTTCGCCGCCCGTGCCCACTTGCCGTAGGCAGCGCGCACGGCGGCGCACTCACGTCTCCACGCCGAGTATGCGGCGACAGCCTCGTCAACGTCGGCGCGCCGCCGGCCGGCACGGGTAAGTCTTCTCAGTTTCATTGCGGTACGCTCCTTGCCCGCCGCTCACGGTGCGTACCTGAAGGGGTGCCGAAAGGCGTCGCCGGCACTCGCCTGGGGGACCCGGAAGGCCATCTGGCTCGCAGCTCGCTGGTCCAGCACGACGAGCCGGGTCGATCCGGTGTCCCGATCCCACTCGAGTGAAACAGTTAGACCATCTGCCTGGCGAGTATCAAGCTCTACAAACACGGTGTGCTCCATTGCTGGTAGATGTCAGGCTCCCAAGTGAGGAAGCGCCATTCGATCTACGTAGGATGCACTCGATGGCATCGGATTGCGCCCGTGTGGTCCCTGGTCGACCCACCTGGGTTCCACCAGTGGAATTCCCTGGTGCAAATGTGCCGGCCTCACGGCGGCTCAGCCATGTGGTGAATCGTCCCACCTCGTTGCCCAAGAGCTTGTACGCCTCTGGGAGCTCGGCGCGGCGTTGTGTGAGGGCCCGCGCGACGGTCTCCCGGAGATCGTCGATCGTGTGAAGCTCGACGCCTGGCAGTTCGGTCGCTTCGGGATCGACATCCCTCGGCACGGAAAGGTCGATCAGGAGCAGCGGCCCAGCGCCGGTGCGCCGGCGCGCCAGGGCACGCCGCACCTGGTCCGCGAACAAGACCGGCGCAGGAGCTCCGGTCGCGCTGATGACGACGTCGGACTGCGCCAGGGCTTCGTCGACCCGGTCGCGGGTGATCGGGTGACCTCCGTAGGACTGAGCGAACCGGCTCGCCTGCGACGGAGTACGGCCAAGGATGAATAGTCGCGTCGCTCCGCGCTTGACCAGTTGCTTGGCCGCGAGCTGAGACATGTCGCCGGTCCCGATGAGCAAGGCGGTCGACTCATTGAGGGTTCCAAGACGGCGCCGCGCGAGCTCGACGCCGGCGTGCGGGACGCTTGCCGACCCCCGCCCGATCGCGGTCCCGGAGCGCACGCGGCGACCGGCGGCGATGGCGGACTCGAACAGGCGACGAAGCTCGGCGCCGGCGGTCCCGGCGGTGAGTGCGTGCTCGAGCGCCTTGCGTATCTGTCCCAGGATCTGCGCTTCGCCAAGCACCAGCGAGTGGATCCCGGCTGCGGTTGCCGCGAGGTGATGAGCGACTTCATCGCCGCCGTACGTGTAGATCATGCTCGCGATCCGCGAAGCCTCGAGGCCGTGGTAACCCGCAAGGAAGGAAAGGAGCTCGCCTTCAGCGGGTCTGCCTCGACAGATGCCGTAAAGCTCGACGCGGTTGCAAGTCGACAGGATCGCCGCCTGGTCGAGCAATGGATTGGCCCCATCGGTGAGGCGATGAAGTGCCGCCGGGATCTCGGCGTCGGCAAACGCCAGTCGCTCGCGGAATTCGATGCCGGCGGTCGTGTGATCGAGCCCGAGCACGACGAACGCCAGTCGTGGTGATTGCATCTCGCCGCTGGCTATCAGGTCGCGGCTTGCCGATCGAGCGCCGGCGCCACGATCGCGCGAAACGCGGCACCCACGAAGCCGAACAGGCACGTCACGCCGATAGCGTGTGCCCACGTGGCGTCCGCGATGTTTAGCAAGCCGAAGCCGGCGATCAGGCAGGCGAACGCGATCCGGGCGAGCAGCCCGACGTTCACCTTCGCGCGGGCCACGGTTGCCGCTCGGGGGTCACCGCGCTCAGCATCGCGGAAGCGGCCGGTGACCGTGAGGCGGAAGAGCAGCGCGAGCGAAGGGAACAGGATCACGGCGCCGGCAAGGACAGCCACCACGACACAGACGAGGGTGTCGTGGTCGGCTGCCGCCTGATCCACGCTCAGGCCGGGAAGGATCGTCGGCCACCGCGCCAGCGCCCAGCCCGCGACAATCGCGGCTACGGCTAGGGCGGCGCTGTAGCGCGCCATGTGGTACCGACGCCGGTAGACGAGGAGCAGCGTCGCGAGACCGGCCAAGCCGGAGACGATTACCGCTGAAAGCGCCCGGCCGCTTTCGAGCGAATGGAACAGAGCGTGATCGTTGCCGTTCAGGACGAAGATGCCCGCGATCGCGATGGCCCCCGCGATGACTCCTGACCCGAGAGCGCGCAGGCGGAAGTCTCGCTCGAGTGTCTTGTCGCCATCGTGGGCGGCGTCCGCGGCCAGGAAGACGGCGGCAAGGAATGCGGACGTGGCTACCGCGAGGACGCCGATCAGGATCGAGGTGGTGTTAAGCCAGCTCGACCACATGTGCCCGGCGGCGTTACCTACCGGCACCCGGTTCGTGGCGACGGCGCCGATGGCGGCACCGAGCGCGAACGGGACGAGGATCGAGGAGAGCGCGAAGAGGGTGTCGATCTTCCCCGATTCCCGGGGCGTCGCCGCCCCTTCCCGCAGCGCATAAGCGGCGCCGCGGAAGATGATGCCGAGGAGGGCGATGAACAGCGGTATCGCGAGCGTCGACATGATCGACCCGAACGCCTTCGGGTACGACGTCCAGAAGACGGTGAGCACGAAGATCAGCCAGACATGATTCGCCTCCCACACCGGTCCCATCGCGCGGTGCGCGAACTCGCGGACGCTCTGACCGTCCCGGTTGCGAGCGGCGGCGAGCTGCCAGAAGCCCGCTCCCAGGTCGGCCCCGCCGAGGACGGTGTACAGCGCGACCCCAGCAAGAATGAATACCAATGGCAACGATTGGAGAAACATGATCTAAGCCGCCTGTAGTTGACTTGGAGGTTCGAGTGACACGTCCAGCGGCCTTCGGGCCAGGCGCCGGAGTACCCAGGCAAGGCCACTCGCCACCAGCACATAGGCGAAGGCGAGCACCCCATATCCGACTGGGATTCCGTGTGCGCCGGTGACCGCCGCGGCGGTCGGCATTACTCGGTAGACCACCCATGGCTGGCGCCCGACCTCCGTGACCACCCAGCCCGCGATCAGCGCCACCACCGCCAACGGGCCCGAGGCGACGAGCAAGTAGTAGAACCACGGCGAGTTCGGAAGCCGCTTGCGCCGAATCCAGACCGCGAGGTAAATGAGTCCCACGAACGCCAGCAATGTTCCGATCCCGGCCATGATCTGGAACGACCAGTGCACGACGTTAACCGGAGGTCGTTGGCTCGCCGGCACGCTGTCGAGTCCCTGGACCGTGCCGTTCCAGCTATGGTCGGTCAGGATCGAGAGCAGGTGGGGTATCACGATCGCCCCTTTCATCTTGTTGTCGGAGTACCAGCCGAGGAGGTGCTCCGAAGCGCCGCGCGTGGTCTTGTAAAGCCCCTCGATCGCGGCCAGCTTGACCGGCTGGGTCTTGGCCACGTCGCGCGCAGCCCAGTCGCCGACGAGAATCTGCACCGGCGCCGCCAGCGCGGCGATCGTCAACGGGATGGTCAGCGCCGTGCGCTCATACCGGGTCCAGCGACCGCGTAGACGGCAGAACGCATACCAGCCCGCGACGATGAAGCCGCTCACGATGTACGCGGCGACGTACATGTGGATCAGCTCATTCCACAGAAACGAGTTGCCCAGCAGCGCACGGAGAGGGTGAACATGGACGACCTTGCCATTGCGAAGCGAGAAACCGACCGGGTGGTTCATCCAGGCGTTGACGGCGATCACGAGCAGCGAACCGGTGATTCCCGTGATCACGATCGGGATCGCGCTCAGCATGTGGGCGCGCGGCGACAATCTTCGCCACCCATAGACGTAGATCCCCATGAAGATCGCCTCGAGGAAGAACGAGAAACCCTCAAGCGTGAAACCGAGGCCGAAAACGCTCCCGAAAGTCCCGGTGAAGTTCGGCCACAAGAGGCCCATCTCGAAGCTCAGGACAGTGCCGGTGATCACGCCCACGGCGAACAGGGTGATCATCACCTTCGACCAGCGCTGCGCGATCGTCAGGTAGAGCTGATCACCGCGCCGGTGCCCGAGCCACTCGACCAACAGCACCATGACCGGGAACGAAAGCCCGAACGCCACGAGCGGAATGTGCACTGAGAATGACAGCGCCTGCATCTGCCGCGCCTGGAGCAGGTAGTGCTGGTCAACGGGCGGGAACGCCGCTGCTGCGGAATGTGGGGTCATGTGTCGGTCCGCTCCATCGGGGGTCGGGCTGATAAGACCCGAGGAACTATCGACCGGCGCCGGCCGGCGCGCATCGGCGGGATCGCTGATCACCTGCGCAGATCGCGCACCGGCCGTCGTCTTGACTGCCGGCCAGACCGAGCGTCAGTCTCCGGCGTTGATGCTTACACCGGCGCGCACTACGGCGTCCCCGGGCTGGGGGTCCTGCGGAACGTCGAGCACCGTGCTGACGCGCGCGATCAGGAAGTAGTAGCCGGTCAGGATCACGGCCTCCACGACCTGTTGATCGCTGTAGTAGCGCTGGATGGCGTCGAACAGGTCGTCGGGGACCCTCGGTCCATCCGCCACGGCCGCTACGAACGCGACCAGAGCCTGCTGAGCCGGGCTGAGATCCGGGGAGTCCCACTGATGAACCGCGATCGCACCACGTTGCGCGGCGCTCACTCCAAAGGCGCCGGAGATCGCCTCGTGCTGTGAGGTTTCGTACGCCGATCCGAAGCAGGAGCCGGCGGTCAGGATCGCGAGTTCACGATCGGCGGCCGGCAGCGACCCTGATCCGAACTGGGCCGAACCGAGCTGCACGCAGAGAGTCGCGATCCGCGGGGAGCGGAGCATGATCCGGAACACGTTGACGAGCGCGTCGCCTGCTCCCTGCAGCTCGGCAGGCAGCTCTTCCTCCGTCACGTCGGGAATTACGATGCGGGGCATGATGTCCTCCTTGTGGTTGGGCGAGTCTGACCCGGGGTTTCGACGCCTACCGGCGGCGCGGTAGTCAAGCGCTGGGTCACTGTCATACCCGGCGCTTATTGCCCGAGCGATCGCGCGGCCCTATAACCCGGCCGTATGACCACGGTCCCAATGGTTCTCAACTCCCCGGCACTCTCACCGAGGCCGAATGACATAACTAACCCGAACTCCATAGGAGGATCACATGTCATTCGATAGGCCCGTCAATCGCATTGCCGTCATCGGCACCGGAGTGATCGGCGCAAGCTGGGCCACGTACTTCCTGGCCAGAGGCTTCGATGTCGTGGCCACGGACCCGGCCCCCGGAGCCGAGGAGAAGCTCCGCGAGTTCGTCGCGGGCAACTGGGATACCGTCACACGGATCGGCCTCGAGCCCGGAGCATCGGTCGACCGGCTGAGCTTCACTCCGGTGATGGGCGATGCCGTGGCGGGAGCCGACTTTGTCCAGGAGAACGCACCAGAGCGGCCCGAGTTCAAGATCAACCTGTTCGCCGAGATTGACGAGGCGGCACCCGTCGATGCGCTGATCGCCTCGAGCTCGTCGGGGATCACGATGAGCGTGATTCAGTCCGCGTGCGTGCATCCCGAGCGGACCGTGATCGGACACCCGGTCAATCCGCCGCATCTGATGCCGCTCGTCGAGGTGGTCGGCGGCGGGAAGACAGGGCCGGAGGCGGTCGACGCCGCGCTCGCCTTCTACGCGTCGATCGGCAAGCGACCCATTCTCCTGATGAAGGAACTCCCGGGCCACGCCGTCAACCGGCTCCAGTCGGCACTGTACCGGGAGGTGGTCGACCTGATCGACCAGGGTGTGCTCAGCGTCGCCGACGCCGACGACGCCGTCTCCTGGGGACCCGGCCTGCGCTGGGGGGTCATGGGCCAGAGCATGCTGTGGCATCTCGGTGGGGGCGAAGGTGGGATCCAGCACTTCATGGACCACCTGATGGGGCCGTTGGTCGACTCGTGGCCGTCGCTGCGCACCCCCGTGGTGACCAACGAGCTCAAGCAGACGATCGTCGACGGGGTGCTCGAGGAGGCCGGCGGTCGCTCGATCGACGAGCTGGAGCAGCTGCGCGACGAGATGCTCCTTGGCCTCCTGGCGATCCGCGCGCGTGCCGACAGCACGGAAGCGATCCCGAGTTAGGAAACGCGTCACCCGCGCCGGCGCGCGACACCGCCGCCGGCGCGGATTGGCGTCATGTCACACATCGTCGTGGCGTTGCTCGAAGATGGAGCGCAGGCGATGCAGGGCCTCCCGCTCGAGCTGACGGCTACGAGCCACGCCCACGCCGATACGCACCGCGAGCTCGCGGTGGCTCATGGCGCGGGCCCGGCCGAGGCCGTAGTGACGGGTAAGAACCTCGCGGTGGCGCTCGGGGAGGAGCGCGAGCAGCCGCGTGACTTCGCTGGCGCGCTCATTGGCGACCACAAGGTCATCGGCGTCGACCTGGGCCATGTCGCCCACGCGGTCGCGCAGCGGGGTATTCCCGTCGGTCGGCAGCTCATCGAATGAGCACGCGACGAAAGGGGCGACGCGTAGGTTGCGCACAGTCGAGGTACGGAGGCCAGTGGCGTGTGCGAGCTCGGTGTCGCTCGGATGTCGACGGCTCGCGGCCTCCAGAGCGGATTCGGCACTGCGAATCGCCGCCAGCTGGCGCGCGGCCGCCGCCGGGATCCGAATGGGTCGCGCATTCGTGAGCGCCTCGTGCATCGAACGACGGATCCACCACACGGCGTAGGTCGAGAATCTCAGCTGGCGGCGCGCATCGAAGCGGTCGATCGCGTGGAGGAGTCCGACCACGCCCTCTTGGATTAGATCCGTTCGCGCGAGCAAGGGAGAGCTGAACTCTGCTGCGACCGCGTGCACGAGGCCGAGGCTCATCTGCGCCATCTCCTGCCGGGCCTGCCGATCGCCGCGCTTCGCTCGCCTGATCAATGCGCGCTCTTCGCGGTCAGAAAGCAACTTCGGACGCATTCAGGTGACGGCGGCGAGGCGTCGTGGCTGGCTCGGCTGCGGGGCCGCCGTCGCCTGCGCTATGCGGACGAACTCGGTCAAGGCGGGCGCGGGTGCTTCGTCGCGCCAGAGCATGCTGAATGGCAACGTTCGTGGTGGCTCGAGCCGTCGCACGCAGATCCCCATGGGCAGCGATTCCAGGCCGGTACTGAGCACAACGCCCTCGCTACCCGCCAATTGCTGGTAGACCGCCGGGCCAGGCGCGCTGCGTGCGAACGAGGCCGGGACGTCGATATCGCGCAGCAGATCCTGCACCGCCTCCTCGTGACCTGGGTCGTCGCGGGGGCTGGGTACGAGGATTGTTGAGCCGGCGAGCGCGCGGGCTTGGAGGGGGCCCGATCCGGCGAGTGGATGGCGCGAACCGGCGAACAGGACCCACGGTTCAGAACCCAACGCGGCCTGACGCAGACCGGGCGAGGCACACCGCGACGGCGCCAGCACGACATCGAGCCGCCCGTCCTCGAGCCGGTGAACAAGCGTCCGGCTGTGTCCTTCGATTACGGTCAGCTCGACCCTGGGGCGCCACCGGAAGAAGCGATAAAGGATCTCGGGCGTTCGGGGCGGTCGCAGTCCCGTTGAGACCCCGACCCGAACTTCACCGAGCAGACCTTGGCCGAAGTCGTGCCCCACTGCACGGGCCAACTCGGCTGCGGCCAGCGCGGCACGCGCGCGCTCCAGAAACAGCTTCCCAGCCGCGGTCAGCTCGACCCCCCGCGTGTGCCGATCGAATAGTCGCACCCCCAGTTCGGCTTCGAGTCGTCGGATCTGAGTCGAGAGGCCGGGCTGGGCGACCCATAGGCGCTCGGCGGCACGCGTGAAGTTGCGCTCCTCAGCAATCGCGACGAAATAGCGGAGATGACGGAGCTCCATCACACGGCCCGACGGTCGCACTACCGAAGCCGCTATTGGATGTTGGGGGCCTGGAGCGCTGCCTCGCGGGCACGCGCGATCGTCGCGACTCGGTCGCCCGTGGGGAGGAACTCCATCGCCACATATCCGTCGTATTCGAGCTCGGCGAGCTTCTTGTAGATGTTCGCGAAGTTGATCTCGCCGGTGCCAGGCTCGTGGTGGCCGGGCACATCTCCTATGTGGATCTTCCCCACGAGGTCGATGTATCGCTCCAAGTTGGCGATGAGGTTGCCTCCGGAAATCTGGGCGTGAAACAGGTCGTAACACACCTTGACCTGAGGATGATCGACGTCAGCGACGAGCTGGAAGGTGTCGGCGGCTGACCGGGCGAGATAGTCGGGATTTTCCTCGAGGTCGACGTTCTCGAGCAGGACGGTTACGCCTTGGCCCTCTGCCAGTTCTCCGGCGCGCTTCAGTGCTTCCACGCAGCTTTCGCGCTGCGTCCGCGGGGAGAGCCCCGGCACGAGGTCACCCGCCATCACGATCATTCCCGGACATTGGATCTTCTCCATCTGCTTCAGCTCAGCGCGGACGTCGGCGAGGAAATCCTCACGCTGGCTCGGGTCTGACGCGTTGTGACGTGCACGGCCCGGGGCGGCCATGGCGCTTGCCGTGCTATCGAAGGTAATCCCCAACTCGCGGCGTTTGTCGTTGTACCGGCGAAAATCGTCTTCGGACCACGTGGCGTATTCGCCCGCAAGCTCCACCGCGCGGTAGCCCGCCTGCGCCACCTCTTCGAGTCGCTGATCGACGGGGCGGTCTATGCCGAGGGTCCAGAGCATCACGGACACCTTGAACGGGGCTTGCCGTAAAGACGAGGAGGCCGAGCCCGCCGGCGAGGCGAGGCCTCCATCGACTTTGACGCTCTCACGCATTGATCGGCTCCTGTCGCCCCCCGGGCCTCGTGCGAACCGTTGCCAGGACGAACAAGACTCCGGCGCAGAACCACCCGAAACGGACGAGCAGCGGCCGGGGCGGGTCCTCGCGGACGAGGGAGGCGATGCTTCGGACGATGGTCAACGCGGTCGCTGCCGCCGCACTTGTTTCGCTTTCATTCATTCTTGGTCCTTCGAGGGTTGGGTTTGTGGTGTTAGGCCAGTCTTGTTACGCGGCGCGGCGCTGCGGTGTCTGAGAGATTTGGGTCCCATTGGCGCGGCTTGCTTCCTGCCGGTCGAAGTCGTCCTTCATTTGCAGACCCAGCGGCCGGGCCCGAGCTGACGCCAGCACGAACACGACGCCTGCCGACAGCCACGCGAACAGCACCAGGAGCGGCCGCGTGAGGTCGTGGCTTCCGAAGTAGACGATGTTCCGGTACAGGTCGGTGGCGGCGCCATTGGGGAGATATGGGCCGACCGTTCGCCAGATCCAGGGCAGCAGCTGAGTCGGGATGGGGCCGCCCGAGGAAGGGTTACCCAGAATGACGAATATCAGGATCGCGCAGGTGGTCCCCAGGATTCCGAGGAAGGATTGAAGTCCGACCGTGATGAACGAGACAGCCAACCCGACCAGAAGGCTTCCGAGCACGAGCGGCACGTAATGGCCATGGAGCGGACCGATCGCGTAGACGACGGCGACCTCGCCGAGCGCCAGGACAAGCCCGAGGATGCTGACCCCGAGCAGCCGCCACCAGACCCGCCGGCCCACCGGCTTCACACCGAACGCGAGGCCAAAGAATATGGCGCCGATGTAGTTGCCGATCACCACCGACAGCGCGAGGAAGAACGGCGAGAGCCCCAGAGGATCATTCGCCGGCGCCGGCTTGACATCCACCACGCGTACCGGTGTACCCGGGGGCGCCGAGGCGCTCAGCTTGGGCGGTAAGTCAGCGCTCAGGGCGTCGGAGATCGTCCGGCCGGCCACGGAGGCGACGAGGACATCGATCCCCTGCGGGCCGACGACGATTCCGCCGTCCGCGCTGCGGTTATCGATCCGGTGGATCGCCGCGCGCTCCGAGTCAACGCTCGTCACCGCGAACTCACCGCCTGAGCCCAATGCCTTGGTGAGAGCCGGGGGGCCGAGAACCGCGATCGGGACCTTGTGGAACTTCGGCTGGTGCAGGGCACCCACGAACGACCACGCGAACCCCAGTCCCACGATCGTCGCAGCGATGATGGCCACCGCGCCACGCACCAGCGATTGATGATCGATGCGGCCGCGATCGGCAGTGATGCTTAAGGCGTTGTCTACTTCGGATTGGTTCATGTTCGGCCTTTCGAGGAGTGATCACGCCGGGAGCCGAAGCCACGCCGGCCACCGAGTCGTGTTACTGGCACTCGGGAAATCCTCACGGTGGGAGGTCGAAACGTCATCGGTGGCGCCACGGATCGGCTGCGTTAAATCGCCTGGGGCGTCTACGCGTGCTGCACACCGGGCGTCATGCGGAACCGCCGCGGGCGCCGAGGCGCTGTCTCAGCGCGAACCGTGATCGCATCCTGATACGCGTCCAGCACGCTCGCGGCGACACCCGGCCAGGCGAAGCGCTCGGCGTCCGCGCTGGCCGCACGGCTCATCGATGCCAGGTGCTGAGGCCGGGCCCACAGGCCACGGAGCGTCTCAACGATCGCTCGCGGGTCCCCCGGCGGGACGAGGAGGCCATTGACGCCGTCTCGGACCACATCGCGGTAGCCGGCGATATCAGACGCGACCGCGGGCGTGCCGGCGGCGAACGCCTCCGTGAGCACCATGCCGAAGCTCTCGCCGCCAAGGGACGGAGCGCAGAGTACATCGGCTCGTGTGAGCTCACGGCGTTTGGCGTCATCGTCCACCTTCCCGAGAGCGTGAACGCCGGGTCGGCCCCTCATCGTCGCCGGAAGATCGTCGGGCGAGGGGCCGACCATGACCAGGTCGATGGGGAGCTGGTCTTGCAGCAGTCCGAACGCGCTGAGAAGCACCGGCAAGCCCTTGCGCTCTACTGGTTGGCCCACGAACACAACCCGTAGCCGATCACCGCGTCGTCTAGCTGCCGCGGCAACAATCCGATGAGGATCGATGTGCACCCCGTTAGGAATGATCCGATACTCGCCGCCATACCATCGGCGCCCGGTCCACGCCGCAGCCTCCGAGACCGCGATGCGGACGTGCAGCCGGCTCAGAACAAGTCGCGCACCGAACCGGTTTGCGATCCAGTTCGGCGCGGGGTTGTCGGAGTAGGCGTGGAACGTGCCGACCAGTGGGAGCTGCGTCCGCTCAGCCGCTACCCAGCCGATCAACGGGGCCAGCGGCTCGTGGACGTGCACTACGTCGTAACCGCCGGTATGGAGCTCGTGGAGCATCGAACTGAAGCCGACTGCCGTGATCGAGAGGTTCGAGACTGCGCCGTTCGCGTTCAGCCCGACGGTGCGGCCCAGTGAAAAGAAGTACTCGGGGACCTCCCGTCGCTGAGGTCTTGCGCCGCGGTGCAGCATCGACGATGTCCGACCCGGCGGATCAAACGGCGCAAGGACCCGTACATAGTTACCCTGACCGCGCAACTGCTCTGCGAGCGCCTGCACATGGCGTGTGACCCCGCCCGGATAGCTCCACGAATACGGTGAGACCAGTGCAACGCGCATCGCGCGCGCCGAGATCGCGTCAGGTGACATCACCGAGTTCAAGTCCGAGCGAGGCGATGCGGCAGTCTCGCAAGCCGATATGCCACAACGGCGGCGATCACGCCGGCAACAATTCCGACCGCGACGCGATCGCTGGCGGTGTTCGGCAGACAGATTCCCCCAAGCGGGGGTGGCCCGAGTGGTAGGCGAGCGAAGACCGTGAGCGCCGTCAGCCAGATGGCAACCACCGTGGCGCGCAGACGGCGGCCGTGTTCTGGCGTGAGCATCGGTGCATCCTCACGGCCGGGGGCCGAAACGTCATCGGTGCTGTCGCGGATCGGGTGCGGGAAAAGCGCCCGCCTAACGCAGCCCGCTGTCAACTCGTGCCACAGTGAACGCGTAAGCCGCGT
This sequence comes from Solirubrobacteraceae bacterium, assembly GCA_035502815.1. Lineage (GTDB taxonomy): Bacteria > Actinomycetota > Thermoleophilia > Solirubrobacterales > Solirubrobacteraceae > Palsa-465. The sequence goes on along the minus strand of DATJUA010000033.1, from coordinate 19,146 downwards.
GCGTTCCCAGGGAGGTTGCGATGACATCAGCCGGCCAGCGCCAGGGCGGGGGAGTGTGACCGAGCAGGGGGAACAGCGAGAAGGTGGCGCTGATCAGCGTGCCGGCGAAGATCGCGCTTGCCTCGGGCTCGCCGATCCGGCGACGCAGGAGTCCATGAGCCAGACCGAATGCTGAGCCGTAGCCCCAGCGCAGTGCCATACCGAGCTGCTGGATCTCGCCCGCTGTCGCTTGCGGCAGGCGCATGATCGAGGCCACGATCTGGCCCGGGACAAGCGAATCGTCGTAGTCGAGGGGCCCGTTATGACCTCGGCGAAGACGGCGCTCGGCAGCATAGGACAGCGTGAGCGCCGCGGTCCCGGCGGTTCCCGCCCGGACGCTTCGGATGGGCCAGGGGAGAGTCATTCCGCTTACGCCTCCCGCACCCGCCCGAGGCTCGGTTCGCCTCGGGCAGGCACGAATGGCGCCGGGGTGTCGACGGGGATCGGAGAACACCCGGCTGGATCAGACCAGCAGAGCGTTGTCCTTGATGGTGTCGATGACGGTGTCGAGGTTGCCCTCGATGGCTTGCTTGGCCAGGCTGAGCGAGAAGTTCTCCGCCTCTCCGAATGTGGCATGGGGAGGAAGAGCGAGCGCGTTGGGGTCGACCACGGCGTCGAGTAGTGCCGGCCCTGGTGTGCCCAGGAACTGCTCGACGGTTGAGCGGACCTCTGCTGCCTGCTCCAATCGGAATCCGGTAAACCCGAGTGTCTCGACCATCTCGGCAAAGTTCGGATTCTTGAACTTGGTGCCATACGGCGGGAGCCCGGCTTCCATCTGCTCGATGTGCACGAAGTCGAGCTGTGAGTTGTTGAATACGACCAGCTTCACCGGGAGCTGACGCTCGGCGATCGTGAGCAGCTCACCCATCAGCATCGAGAGCCCACCATCGCCGCACAGCGCGATCACCTGTCGATCCGGGAACGCGATAGCGCTTCCCATCGCGTAGGGCATGGCGTTCGCCATCGACGCCCAGTTGAGCGAGCCGAGAAGGCTGCGATCCCGCTTCGCCTTCACGTACCGAGCTGCCCAGATCACCGGAGTTCCGGTATCGATGGTGAAGATCGCGTCATCAGCCGACATCTCGTCAAGGGTTGCGACGAGATACTCGGGTCGTATTCGATTTAGCTTGGGCCCGCGCGTCACGTAATGCCCCATCTTCTCGTACCACTTCTCGGTCACGTGCAGCGCGTGGGAGAGGTGGTGACCGGGCTCCTTGGGCTCGACGAGCGGGAGCAGCGCGGCGACCGTATCGCGAATATCGCCATTGAGCGCCATATCGACATGCGTGCGCCGGCCGAGCATGGTGGCCCGCGAGTCGACCTGGACCTTCAGTGGCTTCGTCGGATAGAACTCGACGAACGGGAAGCTGGTGCCAAGCAGCAGCAGCAGATCGCAGTGGTGCATGGCTTCATAACAGCCGCCCCACCCGAGCAGGCCGATCTGCCCCACGCAATTGGGGTTCTCCCACTCGAGCCATTGCTTGCCCCGGTATGCGAAGCCCACTGGAGCCCCGATCTTCGTGGCCAGCGCGACGACTTCGTCATGGGCGAAGCGACACCCATCACCACCGAAGATGGTGATGTTCTTGTTCTGATTGATCAGATGCGCCAGCTCCTCCAGGTCCGCATCGACTGGCCGGAGCACGGGTTGCCGGAGGGTGACCTGCTCGATCGAGTCCTCGAAGGGCTGAGCGGCAACGTCTCCGGGGATCGCGAGGACGGTCGGCCCGTTCTCGGCGATCGCCGTCCGGATCGCGGTCTGGACGACGGGTCGCGCCTGCTTCGGGTTGACGATGCGCCCGGTATAGAGTGAGGCAGTCTGGAAGAGATCGTAGGGATTGATCTCCTCGGGAACCCCTTGGTCTAGTCCATACGACACCGTGTCCCCGCACAGCGCAATCATCGGAACGCGCTCGTGTGACGCGTCCAACAGGCCATTGAGGAGGTTCGTGGCGCCCGGACCGGCGGTGCCGCACACCGCCACGGGCTCTCCGTGCACCATCGACTCTCCGACGGCGGCGAGTGTGCCAGCCCATTCGTTGCGGACGTGAATGAATTCGATTCTGCCGTTGCGACGAAGCGCGTCGATGATCGGATTCAGGGCGTCGCCGATGATGCCGTAGCACCGCTTCACTCCGGCGTCGGCCAGCATTGTCCAGGTCGCGTCTGCGACATTTGTCACGGTGTACCTCCTAGGTATTGGCGGGATGACTGTTGGCTCGGCGATTAACCAGCGCCCTTGCAGCCACCTCGAATCCTTACACTCGTGAGGGCAAAGGTCATCGGTGGAGCTGCTGATCGGCTGCGGAAAATCGCGCGCGCCGAAGACAAGACGGATGTGTCGTGAAATAGCCACTCATAGCCCAATCACTCCATGCGCCAGCGAGAACATGACAAGTTCGGCGCGGGACTCGAGCCTCAGCTTGAGCATGATATGTGCGCGATGGGTGTCGACGGTGCGAACCGAGATGAATAACCGCGCCGCGATCTCCTGGTTGGTGTATCCCAGGGCGAGGAGTTGGAGCACGTCACGCTCGCGCTCGGACAACGCCTCGAGCGCCGCCTGGCTGTTGTCGACCACGAGCGTCGCGCCGAGAGAAGGCTCGACATACCCGTCGCCGGACGCGACGCGCCGAATCGCCGTGGCGAGTTCACGATCCGACGCCCGCTTGGACAAATACCCCGCCGCGCCGGCGGTGAGTGCGCGCCGCACCCAGCTTGGTGCTGCCTGAGAGGAAAGAACCAGGACGCGGGTTAGCGGCGAGCGGCGCAGAAGCTCCGGGATCGCCTCACAGCCGGCCCGTCGCGGCAGGAGGAGGTCGAGGAGTACCACATCGGGTGTCAAGGCAGCGCATCGCTCGATCGCCTGGTCGGCCGTCGCTGCTTCGCCGAGGACCGTGATGTCCGGCTCGCCCTCCAAGCGGCTGCGGATTCCCGCGCGCAGGATGGCGTGGTCGTCGACGACGACGACACCGATCACGTCGCTCGCTCCATTTTCAGAATCGCGCGTGTTCCCCCGGACCGGCGCGGCATGAGTTCGAGCCTTCCGCCATTGCGTCCGGCGATGCGCCGGCAGAGCTCGAGCCCGATCCCACTCCCGTAGTTGTAGTCCTGGTTGGGGCCGAGCCCGATCCCGTCGTCATCGACGACTAGCCACCACTGGCCGTGACGACATGCGGTAAAGACATTCACACGCCGGGCCTTCGCTGCGACGGCGTTAGCCAGCAGGTTGCGAAGGATCACGGAGAGAGAGTCCGGCCCAAGCGGGAAGTGAGCGGTCGCGTCCACGGCCACGGTGAGCTGGATAGGGTGCAAACAGCCGGCTGCCTCGGCGAGACAATCGCGCAGCGAGGCCCAAGCGGCGTCCGGCGATTCCCTGGTGGCCTGGAGCAACGAGTCGACCAGATCGAGCGCTGACGCGATGGAGCGGCGCGGATCGTCACTGAGGAGCGCCGCCTGGAGCGGGCTCTTCAGCTCATGCGCGACCAGCGCGGCGAAGTCTTCAAGGGCCTCGTTGCGCCGCGCGAGCCGCATTGTCGCCTCGGCCATTCGCTCGATCGGCGACGACTGGTCCCCGGCCTCTACCGGGCTCGTTCCTTCGGTGTTCCTGGCTACGAGTCTCAGGGGAGCGCGTCGCGACTGAGGCGCGCCCGACGGCGGCGGGTCGGCCCAGACGCTCATGGCCGTCATCGGCCCAGACCCACGACGGGGCCGGCCGCGCGTTTCTCGCCGTGTTCGGAAGTCGGACGCCACCACCGGAGGTGCTTCGGTTCGTATCCAAGCTCAAGATGCCCGCGCGGATCCCCTCGGTAGACCGACACCAAGCCGCCGATCCAGTCGACTCGCCACAGCCCGTTCGCCATCACAAGCACACGCGATGGGCGAGTTCGTAACCCGTCGCATCGAAGGACGACGGGGTATTCCTCATCGGAGCACATCGTTATTCCCCTCTCTCTGTTTATCGGCCCGACGTGCAACTGGTTCACGACGAGCAGCCTCCCCACACGCGCCGAGGCTCCGAACGCCAAGCGTCGACGCATTCATCGCCCAGCCGTCTCATCGCGTCGGCATAGACGCTGGCGGCGGCTTCCTCACGGTCCAGCGCAGCGGTGTAGGCGCAAGACGCGAGCATGCGGTCCGCTTTCTCGGCGCTCGACCACCTGAGATAAGCCTCCCGCGCACCAGCGCACTCTTCGCGCCAGCGCACATATGCCTCGACCGCGGCATCGACGACATCGGCCTGCGGCGAGACCGGCTGCACCCCGATGCTCATCGCTGCCTTCCCGGTGCCGCGTCGTGTTGTGTCTGTCGTGCGTCCATCTTTCCGTTGGTGTATTGCGCTTGCTGGGCAAGCTTGCGCCTTCTCGCGAGAGATTTCGCCCGGGAGCGCACTGGTCGTCTCCCTGGGAAGCCCCGGGTGGCTCGCGGGTGGCTTTCTCGCAGACTCCACATTTCCACGGACTCGGTCATCTTGCGGCGAGTGTCATAGCAACCGGAGCAGGATCAAGACGGCGACGGCCCGCCAGCAGCGCTCTTTGCCTCCCGCGGGCTCGGTCGAGGTGGCGGCGGGCCCAGACTGCATCTCCCCGGCGTGTCTCATGCCGTAAGAATGACCGGCGCCAAGAGGAGTTTCGCCAGGGCGCTCCCTGGCGTGCTCCCTGGTCGCCCCAGGTGCACGGGCTAGCGCCCCGACCTCCAGGCCGCCCTCTTGGCGGATCTCCCGGGGCCCAGGGTCCTAACCAGGGAACACACGGGCGCTAGCCGGACCGAGACGCGCGAACCTGCCACCTACAGCAATAGACGGACATCAGGATGGCCAGCCTCAGGCGGCCACCGCAAACCCTCTCAGGAGTTGACGATGAGCAGCATCGACACCGGCGCTTCCTCCAACGGCCGAGTCTCTGAAGCGTGGCATAAACCGTGGACCCATTTCAGCCTGGATCGGCTTAGTTCGGGCTACTGCCGGGTGACCTTTGACCACCCCCCGATCAACACGATCACCGCCACCACCGTCGCCGAGCTCGCTGAGCTCGTCGGGCTGATCGAGCACGATCCGAAACTCAACGTCGTGGTGTTCGATAGCGCCAATCCCGACTTCTACCTGGCGCACTACGACACCGAGCATGACCCGGCCAGGACGGCAGCGCTGGGCCTCGGCCCGACCGGGATGCACGCCTGGCTCGATCTCCTCGTACGCCTGTCCCGTGCGCCGGTCGTCAGTATCGCCTCGATTCGTGGCCGCGCACGCGGCGCCGGGAGCGAATTCGTGCTCGCCTGCGACATGCGCTTCGCCTCCCGGGAGAACGCGGCACTCGGTCAGTTCGAGGTCGCCACGGGCGTGGTTCCGGGAGGCGGACCGATGGCGCGGCTCTCACGGCTCATGGGCAGAGGTCGCGCGCTGGAGATCCTTCTCGTCGGCGATGATCTCGATGGACCGCGGGCGGAGCAGTACGGGTATGTCAACCGCGCGATTGCCGACGGCGAACTCGACGCGGAGGTCGATGCGATCGCCTCGAGGCTTGCGCGCTTCAGTCACGAAGCGGTCGCCCGCGCCAAGTCGTATGTAGACCTCGTGACCCTGCCCCCCGACAGCGAGTTTCCCGCCGCCTTGGCCGACTTCTTCGAGCTGCTCGGGCGGCCGGCTCAGCAGGCGCAGTTCGCGCGGCTGGAGGCGCTTGGGCTTAACGTCGACAGCGACCTCGAACGGTCGCTCGGCCGGCGGGTCATCGACTCGCTTCCCGACGCTTGACTCAGGCGGGCGTCACGACTCGCAGCGGACGTGCAAGTAAGTCGCACATCGGGACGCGAACGACGTCGAGCGAATAGCAGTCCTCGATTTCGGCCATCTCACCCGAGTCGGTCTCGACCACGTCCACCACGCGATACAGGAAGACTTCGTTGGTCAGGTACATCCCCGCCAACGTTGACGTGAGGCCGCGCGACGTCCATCCGTAATCTGCTGCCGTCCCGCGGGGAGAAGTACGGACCCGCAACCGCGGTCCAGGTGACGATGGACTCTGGGTTCCTCGGCGGGCATCTATCTCTCCAGCTAACCCGGGTGAGCACCGATAAACCAACCCGCGTCCCCTGATCGCGCGCAGGTTCGCCGAGCAGGCGATCAGGAACGAGCGGGCTCGGGCCTCGGATCGGGCAGCGTGTCCGCCAGCTCGCGGCGAGATTTGATTCCGAGCTTTCCGAACACGTGCCGGAGGTGCCACTCGACAGTGCGGGGGCTGAGGAACAACCGCGCGCCAATCTCGGGATTCGACAGACCATCGCGAGCCATCTCGGCAATCTGCCGCTCCTGCGCGGTCAAATCATCACGCGTCTCGACCGCATGCCGGCGCACATGCTCACCCGTCGCCTGCAACTCCGCGCGCGCACGCTCGGCGAACGCCTCCATCCCGATCGACGTGAACTGCTCATGGGCGATACGAAGCTGCTCGCGCGCGTCGAGCCGACGGTTCTCACGCCGCAGCCACTCGCCATAGAGCAAGTGAGCCCGGGCAAGCTCCGGACGAAGCCGGGTCCGGCCCAATCGCTCGATTGCCTCCCGATACGAGCGCTCGGCGTTCTCGCCTTGGCCGAGCAGCGCGCGCGAGCGCGCGAGGACGCCCAATCCCCAATCGGTCCCGCCGGCGCTGGTGGCCTCGACCAGCCGCTCGAGTGCCTCGCCGGCGAGCCCGCTGTTCCCTGTCCTGGCGGCCGCCTCGATCAGCTCGGCAAGCGCCCAGCCGGCGACAGCCAGTTCCCGCTCCGACGCCGCCTCGCTAGCGCGGAAAGCCTCTGCCCGCGCCCGCTCGTAGCGGCCAAGACCGTTGTACAGCACGGCGGATACCCACTGGCAGGTCTGCACCCCCAGGCCCTGTCCCGCAGCCGACGCTTTGCGCACCTCGATCTCGATCAGCGCAGATGCGTCGGCTTCTCTTCCCTGCAAGCCGGCAAGAATTGCGGCGGCGTAGCGAGCGAGGCGAGTCCCAGTCGCCTCCGCGATGAGGTCGGCTTCCGCGATCAATGAGCCAGCCGTCGCGAACTCGCCGCGCCCGGCGGCAACCGAGGCCAACGAGTGGAGATAGATCGGCAGATGGACGAGCAGGCCGGCCTCACGGACAGACTGGACTTGCCGCTCATTGACCGTCCACCAGCCTTTTTCATCCCAGAGCACGCCCGCGGCAGTCGAGGCCAGCCATCCCCATCGCAGTCCGTCTGCCAGGGCGATCGCCCCCTCGGCGAATACGCTCACTGCCTGAGTCAACCTGGACGCGGCCGGGGCGCGTCCTTCGGTGACCAGAACCGATAAGCCGTCCAGTAGCAGGTCGCTCGGGCGTGGAGTGGAGGGGGGCCGTGAGGCCGAGACGGCGGCCCGGGAGACCTCGTGCAGAGTCCCGAGGCTCGCGAACCGGCCGGCGAACATTGCAGCGACCCAGGCGTCCAGATAGGTGTCGCGTGCGAGCGCGGGATTCAGCGGCTCGATTTGCTTTGCCGCCTTTAGGAGCGTCAGCGCCGGAGCGTCGCCGCCGGGACTCGAGGCGAACGCGATCTGGCCACGCAACAGGCCAACCTGGCCCCGCCCGAGGTCGTCCAGGGACCCTGTCTCCGCGCTCGCCAGCAGCTGCAGAGCGGCGTCAAACGCGCCGGCCTGCAGATGCGCCTGTGCGGCGGCGAGAGCGCGCGCAGCCCGCCGCTCGGGGTCAAGCGTGAGCGCGACCGATCGCCTCAGGAACGCCGCCGCCGCGGCGACGCCCCCGCGGGCTTGCGCCCGACCGGCCGAGCGCTCGAGCTCGTCGGCAACTTGCTCATCGGGTGCCGTCCTCGCCGAGGCCAGATGCCACGCGCGACGGTCCGGATCCGTCTTCGGATCGGTCACTGCCGCCAACGCCAAGTGCACGGCCCTGCGGTCCTCGGTCGAGGCTGACCAATACACCGCCGAGCGCACCACGGGATGACGGAAAATCACCCGCTCGCCTACCACGAGCAACCCATCCGCCTCCGCCGCGCCCGCGGCCGCCGGGACGACGCCGAGCTGCTCAGCCGCGCGCCAGAGCAGCAGCGGATCCCCTACCGGCTCGGCCGCCGCGACGAGCAGCAGAAACCGCGTGTCCTCAGGCAACGGCTCGATTCGCCGGACGAAGCTCTCTTCAATCCGTCCCAGCAGCCCTCGCCCTTCCAGCAACCCGGATCCTCCAACCAACTGGGTGGCGGTTAGCCCCCTCGGCAGTTCGAGCAACGCCAACGGATTGCCCCCCATCTCCGCGATGAGCCGGTCCCGGACACGCTCATCCAACCTGAACCGCACGGCCGACTCAAGCAGCGCTCGAGCATCACCATTGCGGACGCCCAGCACCTCCAGCTCGGCCAGCCGTTGCAGCGCCGGGCCCGCCTCCCGCGTAGCGAACACGATGCCAACCCGCTCGGCCAACAGGCGACGGGCCACAAACGCAAGCGTCAGCGCCGAGGCCTGATCCAGCCACTGCGCATCATCCACGACGCACAAAAGCGGATGCTCCTCGGCTACCTCCGCGAGCAAGCTCAGGATGCCCAAACCCACCACAAAGCGATCCGGAGCCGGGCCCGCTCTCAACCCGAAGACGATCTCCAAAACCGCTTGCTGGGGAGAGGGCAACCTCGCTAGCCGCTCGAGCAGCGGCGCGCACAGCTGATGCAAGCTGGCATACGCCAGCTCCATCTCCGACTCGACCCCCACCGCGCGCAGCAGCATCAAATCCGACGCCGACCCGATCAGATACTGCAGCAGCGCGGTCTTCCCGATCCCGGCCTCGCCGCGAAGAACCAATGACCGACTCGCGCCCCGGCGGACGTCCTCGACCAAGGCATCCAACGCGGCACACTCGTTCGCCCGACCACGCAGGCTCGTATGGGACCCGGGTGCCTGCTCAAGCGACGGCACGCTTGGACTCTGGGCGTGGCAGTGCGCTTGCCAAATCCCGGCGAGATCTGATCCCGAGCTTGGCGAACACGTGGCGCAGGTGCCACTCCACTGTACGGGGACTGAGGAACAGGCGGGCTCCGATGTCAGGGTTCGAGAGCCCATCGCGGGCCAGCTCAGCGATTTGTCGCTCCTGCGCCGTCAGCTCGTCGCGCGTCTTCACGGCGTGCAGGCGCACAGTATCGCCGGTCGCTTGCAGTTCCTTTCGTGCGCGCTCAGCGAACGCCTCCATGCCGATCGACGTGAACTGGTCGTGTGCAGCACGCAGTTGCTCTCGGGCGTCCGCCCGCCGCCCCTCGTGGCGCAGCCACTCGCCGTAGAGCAGATGTGCGCGGGCGAGCTCGGGGCGTAGCCGGGTGCGGCCCAATCGCTCGATCGCCTCGCCATAGGAGCCGTGTGCCGCGTCGCCGTCGCTGATCAGCGCCCGCGAGCGCGCAAGGACGCCCAACCCCCAATCGGTCCCGCCGGCGCCCGTCGCCTGCGCCAGCTGCTCCAGCGCCTCGCCGGCGAGCTGGGCCTTCCCGGTCCGGGCGGCCGCCTCGATCAGCTCAGGAAGAGACCACGCCGAGATAACCGGCGCCGCTGCCTCGCTGCATCGCCGAGCCTCCTCGAGTGCCTCCTCGTAGCGACCAAGACCGTTGTACAGGGTTCCAGATACCCACTGGCACACCTGGATCAGGAGACCCTGTCCGGCAGCCGACGCGTTCTTGACCTCGACGTCGATCACCGCCCGGGCGTCCGCTTCCGTTCCCCTTAAACCGGCGAGAACCACGGCTGCGTAGCGGGCGAAGCGCGACCCTGTCGCCTCGGCAGCCGCATCAGCCTCGGAGATCAGCGAGGCGGCGGTTGCAAAATCGCCACGCCAGGCCAAATTTCCGCCGAATGAATGGAGATAGTTCGGCAGATGGACGAGTAAGCCCGCATCGCGAACCGCCTGCAACTGACGGGCGAGGAGCTTGTGCCAACTCTCCTCGTCCCAAAGCATGAGGGGCGCGAACGTGGCAAGCCATCCCCATCGCAGGCCTTCCGCCATACCGATCTCTCCCTCAGCAAATACGCTCGATGCCCGCCTCAACTCGGATGCCGCCGCGGCGCCACCCCGGGTGACCGCGACGGCGAGGCCATCCAACAACATGTCGCTCGGCCGCGGAGCCAATTTACGCTGGGGGGGTGCGATCGCTGCTCGGGAGACCTCGCGTACATCCGCACCCTGTGCGAGATCGCTGGCGAACAATGCGGCTCCCCAGGCATCCAGATAGGTCTCGCGCGCGAGCGCGATATCCAGCGGTTCGATCCGCCTGGCCGCCTTCAACAGCAGCTCCGGAGCCTCGCCGCCGGCGGTTGACGCGAACGCAATCTGGCCGCGCAACAACTCGACCTGAGCACGCCGCAGCTCGTCCATTGGCCCGGCCTCCGCGGTGGCCAGCAGCCGCAAAGCCGCATCGAACGAGCCGGCCTGTAGATGTGCTTGGGCGGCGACAAGAGCGCGCTCCGTTCGACGTGCAGGCTCGCGCGTGAGGACGACCGATCGGTTCAGGAACGCCGCCGCCGCGGCCACGCCGCCACGCGCCTGCGCCCGGCCAGCCGACCGTTCGAGCTCCGCTGCGACCTCCTCATCGGGTCCAATCGCCGCCGCGGCCAGATGCCAGGCACGGCGATCGGGATCGACCTCCCGATCGGTCACCTCTGCCAACGCTAAATGCGCGGCCCTGCGATCCTCCACCGCGGCCGACCCATACACGGCAGAGCGCACGAGTGGATGACGGAAGGTCACCCGTTCCTCGATGGCCAGCAGACCCTGTGCCAGCGCGGTGTCGGCCGCCGTGCGCTCGATCCCGAGCTGGTGCGCCGCGCGCCACAGCAGCAGCGGATCGCCGACCGGCTCCGCCGCCGCGACCAGCAACAAGCGCCGCGCGTCCTCCGGGAGCGTCTCGAGCCGGCGCTCGAAGCTCTCTTCGATCCGCCTCGTCAGCCCGCGTGCCTCTGGAAGACCGAACCCACCCGCTAGTTGCGTCGCGGTCAATCCCTGGGGCAGCTCGAGCAATGCCAGCGGATTGCCGCGGGTCTCGGCGATGATCCGGTCTCGGACCCGTTCATCCAGCTTAAAGCGGACGGCCGAGCTCAGGAGCGCCCGGGCTTCACCGTTGCCTACACCTCGCACCTCCATTCCGGGGAGGCTCTCAAGCTCCGGCCCCGGCTCGCGCGCGGCGAACACCATCCCGACGGGATCCGCCCGTAGACGACGGGCGACAAACGCGAGCGTCAAAGCTGAAGCCTGATCGAGCCACTGTGCGTCGTCGACGACGCACAGAAACGGGCGCTCCTCGCCCAAAATCGAGAGCAGGCCCAGGACGCCCAGCCCGACCAGGAAGCGATCCGGTGCGGCCCCGGCTCTCAGTCCGAACACGACCTCCAATGCGTCGCGCTGGGGCGTCGGGAGCCCCGGGAGTCGATCGAGCAACGGCGCGCAGACCTGCTGCAGGCTCGCATAGGCCAGCTCCATCTCCGAATCTACGCCAACCGCTTGGATGACCTTCATCTCGGACGCGGACTCGACCAGGTGCTGGAGCAGCACGGTCTTGCCGATGCCGGCCTCGCCGCGCAGGACCAATGCCCGGCTCTCGCCTCGGCGAACGTCGCCAACCAGCGCGTCCAACTCGGCGCACTCGCTGTCCCGACCACGTAGGCTCGCAGGCCGTCCGGGTGCGCGCAGAATCCGGTCCATCGGCGACGGACGATCGTATCTCAGGTGAACCGCCCCTTTAGCTTTTTGTCGCGTTAGATCGTGCCGCACTCGCGGGTCCGCCCGTGGAGCGGGGCTCGGCGCTCCGGTGCGGGGAGACGCGCCTCCATCAGGCGGGAACGGCCTCAGAACTGGAGCTGGGCAGCGCTTTCGCCAGCTCGCGGCGCGAATGGATCCCGAGCTTCCCGAATACGTGGCGGAGGTGCCATTCCACCGTGCGGGGGCTGAGAAACAGCCGCGCCCCGATCTCTGGGTTCGAAAGGCCGTGACGGGCCAGCTCGGCGATCTGTCGCTCCTGCGCGGTGAGATCGTCGCGGGTTTCGACCGTGTGCCGGCGCACGCTCTCGCCCGTCGCCTGCAGCTCGGTCCGGGCACGTTCGGCGAAGCCTTCCATACCGATCGTGCCGAACAGGCCGTGTGCGATGCGCAATTGGGCGCGCGCATCGAGCCGGCGGTTCTCGCGTCGCAGCCATTCGCCGTAGACCAGGTGAGCCCGGGCGAGCTCGGGTGCAAGACGGGTGCGGCCAAGTCGCTCGATTGCCTCGCGATACGACGCCTCGGCGGCCGCGCCTTCGGTGAGCAGTGATCGCGAACGGGCGTAGATGCCCAACCCCCAGTCGCTGTCGCCGATGCTCGTCGCTTCGGCCAGCTGCTCAAGCGCCTCGCCGGCAAGCTGAGTCTTCCCGGTCCTGGCGGCCGCCTCGATCAACTCCGCGAGCGCCCACCCGGACAGAGGCAGTTCCGGCGCCTCTTCGCTCGGGCTTTGAGCCTCCGCCAAGGCCTGCTCGTAACGGCCGAGCCCGTTGTGCAGAACGGCGAACGCCCACCGGGACAGGTCGACCCCGAGCCCCTGTCCAGCAGCCAAAGCGTTCCTCACCTCGCCCTCAATCATTGCTGAGGACTCCGGTTCCCTTCCCCTGAACCCGGCCAGAGTTGCGGTCGCGTAGCCTGCGAGCCGAGTGCCCGTTGCCTCCGCGATCGCGTCAGCCTCGGCGATCAGCGAAGCAGACGTTGCAAAATCGCCGCACCAGGTCGTGACCACGGCCAGCGCTTGGAGATAGATCGGCAGGTAGGCGAGCAAGCCCGCGTCGCGGGCTGACTGCAACTGCCGGGCGAGAATCCGATGCCATCTCTCCTCATCCCACAGCATGATCGCGGGAACCCTGGCCAGCCACCCCCACCGGAGCCCTTCTGCCACGCTGATCTCCCCGTCGGCAAACACACGCGCTGCCCGGCTCAGCTGGGACGCCGCCGCGGCGCGTCCTTGCGCAACCACGACGGCGAGGCCATCCAGCAAGAGGTCGCTCGGGCGGGAAGCCGAAATGGGCCGGGGGGCGGAGATGGCGGCCGAGGAGACCTGCCGGACATGCCCGTCAGTAGCGGTCCGGCCGGCGAAGTATGCCGCTATCCACGCTTCCAAATAGGTCTCACGCGCGCGTGTGGGATCCAGTGATTCCAGCTTCCTGGCCGCCTTCAGGAGCAAGGCCGGAGCTTCACCGCTGAGGCTTGACGCGAACTCAATCCGACCACGCAACAGCTCAACCTGCGCCCTCCCCAGCTCGTCCAGTGACGCTGCCTGCGCGCTCGCCAGCAGCTGCAAGGCCCCGTCGAACGCGCCGGCTTGCAGATGCGCCTGCGCGGCGGCGAGCGCACGCTCGGCCCGCCGCTGGGGATCGAGCGTGAGCACAACCGACCGCTTCAAGAACGCTGCTGCAGCAGCCACGCCCCCGCGCGCCTGCGCGCGACCCGCTGAACGCTCGAGCTCCGCAGCGACCTCCTCATCCGGGCCAGTCGCCGCCGCGGCCAGATGCCACGCTCGGCGATCCGGATCGACCTCGCGATCGCTCACCTCCGCCAACGCCAAATGCACCGCCCGACGATCCTCCGCCCCAGCCGCCCTATACACCGCCGAGCGCACAAGCGGATGACGGAAGATCACCCGCTCCCCGATCCCCAACAGCCCCTCGCCCACCACACGATCAGCCGCCGCGGGCTCGATCCCAAGTCGCTCTAGCCCCCTCCAAAGCAGTACCGGGTCGCCAACCGGCTCGGCCGCAGCCAGCAAAAGCAAACGCCTGGCGTCGTCAGAAAGCCCCTCTAAACGACGCATGAAGCTCTCCTCGATACGCGCCGGAAGCGTCTGCCCATCGACCAACCCGAACCCGAGAGCCAACTGCGTCGCGGTCAATCCACGTGGCAACTCCAGCAGCGCCAAAGGATTCCCGCGCGTCTCTCCGATGATTCGCTCCCGCACCGGCTTATCCAGGATGAACTGCACCGCGCTCCCCAGCAGCGCCCGCGCATCGCCGCTACTAAGGCCATGAACCTCCAGCCCGGCGAGGTGTTGCAGTTCCTCGCCGGGTTCACGTGCCGCGAACACGATCCCGACCGGCTCGGCCAAGAGGCGGCGAGCCACGAAGGCGAGCGATAGAGCCGATGCCCGATCGAGCCACTGCGCGTCGTCCACGACGCACAGTAACGGGCGCTCGTCGGCGACTTCCGAGAGCAGACTGAGTACCCCTAAGCTCACCAGGAACCGATCCGGCGGTGTCGCTCCGGTCATGCCGAACACGACGCGCAGCGCATCACGTTGCGGCGCCGGCAGCCGCTCGAGCCGGTCGAGCAGTGGCATGCACAGCTGGTGCAAGCCGGCGTACGCCAGCTCCATCTCGGACTCCACCCCCACCGCGCGCAGGACGGTCATGCCCGACGCGGACCCGATCAGATACTGCAGCAGCGCCGTCTTGCCAATTCCCGCCTCGCCCCTCAGCACCAACGACCTGCTCTCGCCCCGACGGACATCGGCCAACAACCCATCCAACAGGCCACACTCGTCCGAGCGCCCGCGCAAGGGCGCCAGCCGCCCGGCTACGGCGACATCAGTCTCCATCGGCGGTGAAGGATCTTAACGGCTAGGACGAATCCCCTGGTCCGGCATCCCCCGCGCGCTGAATGTCGGCCGATCCCAGATCGGACTCCAGACACGCTTGGCGCCGAACTTGTCGTCCGCCTATGAGCCTGTGCGCCGCAGTTGAGTCCAACCGATGACGAGCAAGATGGCGGCGCCTGCAACTGCGGCCGCTAGAACGGGACGCTTCAGGTCATCCTTGACGTGCTCGACACGATCGTGCAGCCGCGCTTTGATGGCGGTCTTGGCGGCGAGTTGCTCAACCGTCGCGCCTAGCTCGCGGCGGGTCGCGTCGATCTGCTTGCGCAGCTCCTCAGGGGTCTGCTCGTGCGTGCTCATGAACGGCCCTCCCGGATGCTCGTGCGGACGGTTTTCACGTCCTGCTTTGCAGTCTCGATCGTGGCCTCGGGCACCGGGGGCACGACTCGTGCGAGGCGAGCCTTCCCGATCAGCGCGGCCGCCCCGGCCACGACCAGGATCCCGGCGGCGACGATCACGGCAGCGATCCACGCTTTCGTCGCGGTGGATAGCAGCAGGATTCCGCCGGCGGTAAGTGCGCCTAGACCATAGAGCGAGAGGATGCCGGCGGCTCCAAACAGCCCGATCCCGATCCCCGCCTGGGTACCCTTCTCGGTCAACTCGGTCCGGGCGAGCGCCATCTCCTGGTGAATCAGGCGTGTGGTTTGCTCGGTGAAGTCACTTATCAGCTCGCTCGTGGAGCGATTCTCGTTCCCGTTGTTGTTGGTCGTCGTCGCCATCGGTCAGATTGCTGCCAGGGTCTTGTCCAGCTCGCTGGTCGCGGTGAGCGTTACCGCGAGCGCGGGAAGTTGCTCTCCTGCGCTCATGACGGACGGCGCGAGGATCGTGATGTGGCGCTCGGATTGCTGTCCCTCGTTCCAGAAGCGGTGGGGCACGCCGGCGGGGATCGAGACCAGCGATCCGGCAGTGACGTCGTAGCGCTCTAGCGCGATTTCGGTGCTCAGCGTGCCCTCGGTCACGTAGTAGAACTCGTGAACCGCGTTGATGCGGGTTTGCGTGCCGTTGGTGCCGGCTTGGACTGAGGTCAGGTAGATCGTCGCGTGCTCGGAGTTGTCCTCCCGGGTCACCAGCCATTTGTGGGTGATCCCGGCGACCTCCGGTGTCGGTCCGTCCGACGCGGCGCCCTTGACGAAGTAGGGCAGCCCGCGATCGTCAGTGTCGCCGTCCGCTGGGACGGCCAACGGCTGGACCGGCAGCACGCCGGGCGCGATGACCTCGATGTGAATCTCGTCGCTCTCACCGTCATTCCAGTTGTGGTGGGGAAGACCGGCCGGGATGAAGATCGTCTCGCCCGCGACGGCGGTCCGCTCCTCGCCGCCGAGCTGGATCGTGATCGTTCCGCTCACGATCACGTAGATCTGATCGCCCGAATGCTTGTGCTGCGGGGGCCCTGAGGCGCCGGGCGGGACGAGGGTAGCGACGACGTGGCAGTCCTCCCCGGAGTAAAGAAACTTCCCTTTATAACCTTGGGGCAGCACGATCTCGGGGCTGGTCCAGTCGAGCTGGCGGACAAAGGTCATGGCTCGAATCTCCTTGCTGTGTGGCCGCATGACTTGCGGCGACTCGCGACACGTCGCAGTGTCAAACGCCACCCCACGACCCGCATCCGCGCGGTCACCGATTCGATGCGCCAAACGCGCAGCCGCTCATCCCACAGCAACGAAGGGTGGCGCCAGGGAGGCCACCAGTGCGGACACGGGCGCGAGCGCGGAACGCTTAGCGCAGACTGATGTTGTGTCGTCGCAGCGAGCATCAGCGAACGGATGGGCGTCGTTCTTTTGGAGCGCCTTCGACCAGTCCGCTACTCCGATGGCCGTGCTGCAGTCTGATCGCGTGCTGATTGCGGTCAACCGCGCTTTAGTCGAGGACTTGGGCTACCAGCCGGGGGAAACGATCGGGCGACGGTCGGACCTTTTTGTCGCCCCTCACTGGCGGAGGCGACTTGAACGGGATTGGGCGTGGCTGCAGCGAACCGGTCGGCTCACGGGGGAGCGGGAGCTCGTGCACGCCGATGGTCGGTACGTCCACGTTCAGTTCGCGGCCCATAGCGAGCGGATCACCGACCGGCAGCTAATCCTTTACGTGGTGCTCGACCTGAGCCTGCACCCAATGGAGCTCAAACGCCCGCCCCGGGCTTCGGCGAGACCGCTCACACGCCGCGAGCTAGAGATCGTGGCAGAGATCGCCATGGGCCGCCGCTGGCACGAGATCGCCGCTGATCTCTTCATCACCCAGTCAACAGTTAAGACGCACGTCCGGAACGCGATGGGGAAGGTGGGCGCTCGCTCCCAGGCCCAGTTGGTAGCCATCGCGCTGGCGACCGGGATGCTCGACCCGGCGCGAGCTCGTGGTCAGACGCGATCTTACCGCGGCCTCTGAGCCCCCGATGCCGCGAATATCGCCCAATTGGGCGATAGGCGTGTTGGTCGGGCCGATCGATACTCCGCTCGCCAGCCCCCTGGCCCCGACGTCCAGACGTCGCGCCGGCAGATGCCGGCGCGACGTTGGGCGTCAAACAACCGCGTTGGAGAGAGCCGGCGTGTACCTGACAGACGAAGTATTCCTGTACCGCCTCGTAGAGCTGGTTGCCGTCCCGCACGAGGACGTGGTCAAACTCGAGGACTGCTATCTCTTGGACGTCGTACACGTGCCGATGAGCCGGCTTCGTGAGCGCGGCCTTCGCGTTGTAAGTCCGTTACCGATTGAGGCCCACACCCCATATCAGTAGTGACCACCAGCGGTCGCGATCCGTGACCGAGCCTTCTCCCCGCGCATCATGCAAGACGCCCGTAAACGCCCTCGCCGCGAGGGCTTCCCGGACATCAGCATCGGGCGCGCGCTTATGTCCCGGATGGCGGGGAGCTTGCTCGACTTTCGGGCTACATGCACCGTGACGGGAGGCGACCGCCTGCAAAACGTGACAACCCACCCCTTCGCGCGGGACGCCCGGCGACATAAGACCATATGGAGGTTGGCGTCCGGCCTGGGTTGTAGAGATTGGCCGGTCCCCCGCGACGCGTTCGTGGGGTTGGTAGTCGTGCGGGTGGCATCCCGCGCGGCGTCCACAACCGCATAGGAGGAACCGGCTCATGGCGAAGGCTAGATCCCTCGTCGGTCTGGACGTGCATGCCGCGAAGATCGTGGCGGCGGTCCTGGACGGCGAGACGGGAGAGTTGCAGTGGTTCAGGATGAGTGGCGAGAGTGCTGGCGCGGCCGGGTTCTGCGCCCGGTTGCCGGGTCCGGTCAGGGCCACGTATGAGGCGGGCCCGACCGGGTATGGGCTCGCGCGGGAGCTCGCGCGCCGCGGGGTGGAGTGCGTGGTGGCAGCACCGTCGAAGATTCCGCGCGCGAGCGGGGATCGGGTCAAGACCGACCGCCGCGACGCTGAGCATCTGGTCAGGTTGTTGTTGGCCGGCGAGTTGCATCCCGTCCGCGTGCCCGGGCGCGAGGAGGAAGCGCTGCGCGATCTGGTCCGCGCCCGCGAAGCGGTCCGGGTCGATCTGATGCGCTGCCGGCATCGGCTCTCCAAGCTGCTCCTGCGGCGGGAGATCCGGTTTGACGACGGGCGGGCCTGGACTGAGCGTCACCGCCGGTGGCTGGCCACGATCGCGCTCGAGTGGCCGGCGGCGCAGACCACGCTCCAGGACGCGATCGGCGCGGTCGACGCGCTCGAGCATCGCCGCGGGCAGCTTGAACGCGAGATCGTCGGCCTGCTGCCCGACTCGCCGTGGGCTGTGCAGGCCGGGCGGCTGAGGTGCATGCGCGGTATCGACACGCTCACCGCGGTCGGCTTGTGCGCCGAGATCGGCGACTTCGCCCGCTTCGCCAAGGCCGCGCAGCTGATGCACTACCTCGGGCTGACCCCGTCTGAGGACACCACCGGCGAGCAGCGTCGCCTCGGATCGATCACCAAAGCCGGCTCGGGCCACGCCCGCCGGCTGCTGGTCGAGGCGGCGTGGCACTACCGCTCCCGCCCGAGCATCGGACGCGCCCTGAACGACCGCCAGGACGGCCAGCCGCCCGAGGCGGTCGCGATCGCCTGGTCAGCACAACGACGGCTGCACCGCACCTGGACACGCCTAGAAGCACGCGCCAAGCGCCGCACCATCATCGCCGTCGCCGCCGCCCGCGAACTCGCCGGGTTCTGCTGGGCCATCACCCAAATCGAATGAGCACCCCTCATCGATCTACCTGACAACCCGTCGGCTGGGTCGGTGGCGGCCCGGCAGCGTGGGGAACCCGCGGTAATGCTTTGAGCAACCAGCCCAAGCTGGCCACGCCCGTTCATAAGACAGCGGCACCCCACGACGAACCATGGTCCTGCGGCCACTCGGATCCGCGCATATCAGCCTGACCCGCGTCGCGCACAGCACCGGACCGCCACCCACCCAGCCGACCACAACCCCAACACACCCCCGCCAACCGGGACAACCCACCATGCCCACCTTGACAAACGACTCTCCATATCAG
>DATJUA010000032.1:0-5105 GCA_035502815.1 Solirubrobacteraceae bacterium | reverse complement strand
CTGTGCCGGTGGCTGGCCCGGCAGGGTGTCCGGGTGGCGCCGTTCAAGGCGCAGAACATGGCGCTGAACTCCGCGGTCACCGCCGACGGCGCCGAGATCGGCCGCGCCCAGGCGATGCAGGCCGCGGCCGCGGGCATCGAGTCCGAGGCGGCCATGAACCCGGTGCTGCTCAAGCCGGGCAGCGAGACCCGCAGCCAGGTGGTGCTGCTCGGGCAGCCGGTCGCCGAGGCGGGCGCCCTCGACTACCAGGAGCTCAAGCCGGTGCTCCAGGCCGCGGTCGCCGGCAGCCTCGCGGACCTGCGCCGCCGGTTCGACGTGGTCATCTGCGAGGGCGCCGGCAGCCCGGCCGAGATCAACCTGCGGGACCGCGACATCGCCAACATGGGGCTGGCCCGGGCGGCGGACTTGCCGGTGATCGTCGTCGGCGACATCGACCGGGGCGGCGTGCTCGCCGCCATGTACGGGACGCTGGCGGTGCTCGACCCGGCCGACCAGCGGCACATCGCCGGGTTCGTGATCAACAAGTTCCGCGGCGACCAGACGATCCTCGCGCCGGGCCTCGACGATCTCGAGCGCCTGACCGGCCGTCCCACCCTCGGGGTGCTGCCGTTCGTCGAGGACCTGTGGATGGACGTCGAGGACTCGCTGTCACTCGACGCGTCACGCCCTGAGCAGCCCGCTGCCGGCACCGACACGCTCGACGTGGCCGTCGTCCGCCTGCGCTACATCAGCAACTTCACGGACGCCGACGCCCTCAGCGCGGAGCCCGGCGTGCGCGTGCGCTTCACCCGCAGCGCGGCGGACATCGAGCGGGCCGATCTGGTGATCGTTCCCGGGACGAAGGCCACGGTCGAGGATCTGGAACGCCTGCGGGCCACGGGTCTCGACCACGCGCTGAGGGCTCGCGCCCAGCGGGGTGACCCGATCTTCGGCATCTGCGGCGGCTACCAGCTGCTGGGCGAGCGGATCCACGACGAGATCGAGTCGCGGCGGGGCACGGTGGCCGGGCTCGGACTGCTGCCCGCGAACACCCGGTTCGAGCCGGACAAGATCCTGCGCCGCCGGACCGGGCATTCGCCCTGGCTCGGCACCGACGCATCGGGCTACGAAATCCGGCACGGCCGCGTCGAGCGGACCGGCGGCTCACCGCTGATCGACGCGGACGAGGGATGCGTGAATGGCGCGGTGGCCGGCACCTCGTGGCACGGAGTGCTCGAGCGCGACGATTTCCGGCGCGCCTACCTCGCTCGCGTGGCCGCCGCTCGCCGGCGACGGTTTGTTCCCGGCAACACCCCATTCGCGGCCGTCCGGGCCGCCCACCTCGACGTGCTCGGCGATCTGGTCGCCAACCACATCGACACGGCCACGCTCGAGCGCCTGATCGAGGCCGGCCCGCCCGCCGGCCTGCCCACCATCGACACGGAGGTGCGACGCGTTGCTGCGCTTCGTGACCACAGCTGACACCGAGATCCTCGCCACCGCCGCCGCCGTGACGCGGCTTCCCGACGACTTTCCCGAGGTCCGCTGCGTCAACCCCGCGGGCCTCGACGCCAGCACGCTGATCGACGACATCACCGATGGGGCCCGGGTGGTCCTGTGCCGGATCCTCGGCGGCCGCCGAGGCTGGCCCGACGGACTCGACCCGCTGGCCCGGCGGTGCGCCGAACAGGGAATCGTGCTACTCGCGCTCGGCGGCGAGGCGGAGCCGGACGCCGAGATGACCGCGCTGTCGACCGCGCCGACCGGGGCCGTCGCTCAAGCCGGCGAGTACCTGCGCCACGGCGACGTCGACAACATCGAACAACTGCTGCGCTTCCTGGCCGACACGTTCTTGTTTCACGGCCACGGCTTCGAGCCGCCGCACGAGGTCCCCGATCTCGGGATCTACCGCGACGACCCGGCCCCGAACGGCGGACCCATCGTCGGCGTCTGCTTCTACCGCTCGCATTTCCTCACCGGCAACACGGAGTTCGTCGACGCGCTGTGCGACGCGATCCAGGCCGAGGGGGCCGGGGTGCTGGCGACCTGGAGCTACAGCCTGCGCCGCGACGCCCAGGGACACGTCCCGGTACTCGAGTTGCTGAACGGACGGATCGACGCGCTGATCACGACGATGCTCGCCACCGGTGGCTCCGGCGCGGCGGACGCCGAGCACTGGGATGCCTCAGCGCTCGCGGCGCTCGACGTGCCCGTGCTCCAGGCCGTGTGCGCCACCTCGTCGCGAGCCGCCTGGTTGGAGTCCGATGCGGGGCTGGCACCGCTCGACGCGGCCACGCAGGTCGCGATCCCCGAGTTCGACGGACGATTGCTCGCCGGCGTGATCTCTTTCAAGGAGCGGGACGGCGAGGACTCGCCGGTCGGCGTGCCCGTCCCCCGCTACGTCCCAGATTACGAGCGCTGCACGCGCGTTGCCCGCCTCGCCGTGCGGCATGCGCGTTTGCGACGGGTGCAACCCGCCACGCGGCGGGTCGCCGTGCTCCTGACCGCGTTTCCGACCAAGCATGCGCGCATCGGGATGGCGGTAGGGCTCGATACTCCGGCCAGCGCGCTGCGACTGTTCGACGCGCTGGAGCGCGACGGGATGCGCGTCGAGCACGGCTTCTCGCATGGCGACGAGCTGATGCACGCGCTGATCGCGGCCGGCGGCCACGACCCTGAGTTCCTTACCGACGAGCACCTCGCGAACGCAACCCTGCGCTACCCCGTGCGGGACTACCTCGGCTGGTACGCAACGCTCCCGGCGGAGCTGCGCGGGCGGGTAGAGCGCCGGTGGGGACCGCCCCCGGGGGAGGAGTTCCTCGACGGCGAGGACTTCATCGTGGCCGGGCTCGAGCTCGGCCATGTGCTCGTCGCCATCCAGCCGCCCCGTGGGTATGGCGAGGATCCGGTCGGCATATACCACGACCCGGAGCTGCCTCCGACCCATCACTACCTCGCCTGCTATCGCTACATCGATCGGGTGTGGCGCGCCGACGCGATCGTCCACCTGGGCAAGCACGGCACGCTTGAATGGCTCCCCGGCAAGATGCTCGCGCTGTCCCCAGGCTGCGCGCCGGACGCCGCGCTCGGCGACATCCCCCTGATCTATCCGTTCGTCGTCAACGATCCGGGCGAGGGCGTCCAAGCCAAGCGGCGCGCCCACGCGCTGATCGTCGACCATCTCGTGCCGCCGATGATGCGCGCCGGCACTTACGACGAGCTGGCGGAGCTCGAGACGCTGCTCGACGACTACGCGCGGCTCGAGGTGCTCGATCCAAGCAAGCTGCCCGCGCTCGCGTCCCGGATCTGGACGGCCATCGAGCGCGCGAACCTCCAGGCCGACCTCGAGATCGGACAGCGGCCCGATGACCTCGGCGAGCTGGTGGCGCACATCGACGGCTACCTGTGCGAGATCAAGGACATCCAGATCAAGGATGGGCTGCATATCCTCGGGCTCGCGCCCGAGGGCGAGCAGCTGCGCGGCCTGGTCGCGGCGATGCTCGGAACCGCGCCCGAGGATGACGCCGACGTGCTCGCACAACCGGCGGCGGCCGAGCTGGTGGAGCGGATCCGCCAGACCCCGAACGAGCTGACCGCCATCGTGCGCGCGCTGAACGGTCGCCACGTCGAATCCGGGCCGTCCGGAGCGCCGACTCGGGGCCGGCCCGACGTCCTGCCGACCGGACGCAACTTCTATTCGGTCGATCCCCGGGCCCTCCCATCGGAGCTCTCCTGGGAGGTTGGACAGCGCCTCGCCGACGCACTGCTCGAGCGTCACGTGAGCGACACGGGAGAGCTGCCACGAATGATCGGCCTGGTCGCCTGGGGCACGGCCGCGATGCGGACCGACGGCGATGATGTCGCCGAGATCCTGGCTCTGCTCGGCGTCCAGCCGACGTGGCACTCGCAATCCCGTCGGGTAACCGGGATCGAGGTCATCCCGCTCGAGCGGCTCGGGCGTCCGCGCATCGACGTGACGGTCCGGATCAGCGGCTTCTTCCGGGACGCGTTCCCCCACCTGGTGACACTGCTCGACGACGCCGTCGCCGCCGTCGCGAAGCTCGACGAGCCCGATGATCGGAACTACGTGGCGGCGCACGCGCGCGCCGACGCCGAGCGCTTGGCGCAGGAGCTCGGCGCTGAAGCATCGTGGCGCCGCGCGACGGCACGCGTGTTCGGCTCCAAACCGGGGACTTACGGCGCGGGATTGCTACAGCTGCTCGACAGCCGGGACTGGCGGGGCGACGATGACCTTGCGGCCGTCTACGAGTCGTGGGGCGGGTACGCATACGGCCGCGGACTCGACGGCGCGGCGTCCCAGGACGCGATGCGCGACCAGTACGCGCGGATCGAGCTCGCGGTCAAGAACGTCGATTCCCGCGAGCACGACATCCTCGACTCCGACGACTACTACCAGTACCACGGTGGAATGGTCGCGACCGCGCGGGCGCTGAGCGGACGCGAGCCGGCGGCCTACCTCGGCGACAGTTCCGATCCGAGCCGGGTGCGCACGCGCACGCTGACCGAGGAGACGCGCCGTGTATTCCGGGCGCGCGTGGCCAACCCACGCTGGATCGCGTCGATGATCCGCCACGGCTACAAGGGAGCGGCCGAGCTGTCGGCGACCGTCGACTACCTGTTCGGCTACGACGCGATGGCCGGCGTCGCCGAGGACTGGATGTACGAGCAGGTCGCCGAGCGCTACCTGCTCGATCCCTCGGTCGCCGAGTTCATGTCGCGCTCGAATCCTTGGGCGGCCCGGGCGATCGCCGAACGGCTGCTCGAGGCAGCCGACCGCGGCATGTGGAGCGCGCCGGGTGACGACACGCTGGCCGCGATCCGCGACCGATTTCTGTCGCTGGAGGGGGAGCTCGAGGGGGCCACTCAGTGATCGCCTACCCGCTGAGCGCGATCGTCGGCCAGGAGCAGCTCGTCCAGGCGCTGCTGATCAACGCGGTCGCTCCGGACGTCGGCGGCGTGCTCGTGCGCGGCCAGCGCGGGACGGCGAAGACGACCGCCGTCCGCGGACTTGGCTCGCTGCTCGCGCCTGCGCCGCTGGTGGAGCTGCCGCTCGGCGCGACGCTCGACCGGCTCGTGGGATCGCTCGATCTGCGAGAGGCACTGGC
>DATJUA010000031.1:0-8729 GCA_035502815.1 Solirubrobacteraceae bacterium | reverse complement strand
CATCCGCTGGATCTCCGCGCTCAAACGCTCGTACTCGCTGTCGGAGTTGCGCAGACGCAGGCGCGCGGCGGCCTGGTCGACCAGGTCGATCGCCTTGTCGGGCAGCCGGTATTCGCTGATGTAGCGGTCCGACAGCCGGGCGGCCGCCTCGATCGCCTGATCGGCGATCTGGACCCGGTGGTGCGCCTCGTACTGGGCCTTCAGGCCCTGCAGGATCGCGACCGTGTCCGGGATCGAGGGCTCCTCGACCATCACCGGCGTGAACCGCCGGGCCAGGGCGCCATCGCGCTCGATCTTGCGGTGCTCGGCCAGCGTCGTCGCGCCGATCATGCGCAACTCGCCGCGGGCCAGCATCGGCTTGAGCATGTTGGCCGCGTCCATCGCGCCCTCGGGCCCGCCGGCGCCGAGCACCGTGTGCAGCTCGTCGATGAACAGGATCACCTGTCCGTTGGACTTGGACACCTCTTCCAGGAGGGTCTTGAGCCGCTGCTCGAAGGCGCCCCGGAACTGGGTCCCGGCCAGCATCCCGGCCAGGTCGAGCGCGACCACGCGCACGTTCCTGAGCGGCTCGGGAACATCGCGCTGGGTGATGCGCAGGGCCAGGCCCTCCGCGATCGCGGTCTTGCCCACGCCGGCCTCGCCGATCAGCGCCGCGTTGTTCTTGCGCCGGCGGCTGAGCGCCTCGACCACCTGCTCGATTTCGCTCTCGCGCCCGATCACCGGGTCGATCCGCCCGTTGCGCGCCTCGTCGGTGAGGTCGCGGCCGAAGCGGTCAAGCGCCGGCGTCTCGGAGCGCTGACGGGTGTTCTGACGCTGGCGAACCGAGGAGCCGGCCCCGGGGAAAGCGCCCCCGGCCGGCGCGGCGCCGAACGGGCCGGCGCCCCCCAGCTGCTGCTGGGTCATCGCGTCGCGCGCGCACTGCTCGCACAGTCCGCCCTGGCGCCGCTCCCCGCCGGCCACGAACATCACGTCCACGGCCGCCGGGCGCTCGCCACAGAGGTCGCACAGGCGCACGTTCTCGTTGTTCTGGTTCTCGAATTCCACTGTTCCGTGTTCCAATCTCTGGATTGCAGATCTAAGTCTGTTTGACTTAGATTTTAGCGGCTCAAGGGCCCAATGTGGCGGCCATCGAGCGGGCGCTGTGCGCGGGCGGTGGTGGGGCTGACAATGGCCCGCGCAAAGCTCTCCTCTCAGCCTAGCCACCCCGGTAAAACCCGCCAAAGCCATCCCCTGAACCGCAGCTTGGCGATGTAAGCATCGTCACAATGCTTACATCGCCAAAGGAGCCGCCGGGGCGCGGGCTTTCGTCGTTTTCCCAGGTGATTTGTCCCACCCGGGTGGGTGCTTGGCACCGTCCGGCTAGCCTGTCGGCCCGGATGAGCCAATGGCCCGCCCACGACTGGAAGGACTCCGGCTTTGCCGCCCAGTGGGAGGCGATCGCCCACGACGGGAACCCGCTGAGGCGCGAGCAGCTCGATCTGCTGATCGCGCTCCTGGGCGCTGAGCATCCCGGCGTGGTGCTCGACCTCGGCGTCGGATCCGGCCTCGTGGCCGAGCTGGTACTCGAGGCGCTGCCGGACGCGCGGCTGATCGGGCTCGATTCCTCGCCGGCGATGCTCGCGCTCGCCCACGAGCGCCTCGCGCGCTTTCCCGGTCGCGTCGCGCTCGTGGAGGCCGATCTCGGGTCGGTCAAAGTGGCCGACTGTCTCGATCGCCCGGTCGATGTGGTGATCTCCGTCCAGACGCTGCACAACCTCGAGCCGTCCGCCCATCGCCGCGCGCTCGCCGTGACGGGCGAGGCGCTGGCGCCCGGCACACTCTTGATAGACGCCGATCGGTGCTCCGTCCCGCCCGCGCTGTTCGACGCGTTCCGGGCCGTGTGGAGTCGCGTCGGCGCGGACGAGGGCGCCACTCCCGCCGAGCACGCCGAGAAGCTCCTCGTGCAAGGCGACCAGCCCGTCTCCCTCGCGACGGAACTGCGGTGGCTCGACGAGAGCGGGTTCGATGCCGCCTGCCTGCACTGCGTCGGCAACCGGGCCGTCATCGTCGGCCGGCGACGCTAGGGCGAGGACTCCCAGCGAATCTCGCCGTCGACCACGACATCCGTGGGAGCGAGCCCGACGGAGCGAGCCACCGCCATCGAAGCGGCGTGATCCGGGTGGATGTTCGCGCGCAGCCGCGACACCCCGCGCTCGCGCAACCAGGCCGACATCAGCGCCACCGCCTCCTTGGCCAGGCCCCGGCGCTGGTACGCGGTCCCGATGACCCAGGCGAGCTCGGCGACGGGTCCCGGGCCGGATTCGCTGACCGTGGCCTGGATCGTGCCGACCGCCCGGCCCGTCGAACGCTCGCGCACGACCCAGTTCAGCCATCGACTTCGCCCATCGGGCGAGCGCCCCCGAGACTGGCGCTGCAAGCGCGCGCGCAGCTCTTCGAGGCTTTCCGGCGCACCCCCGGTGAAGCGGTGCAGCGATACGTCGTCCAACACTGGCGCGAGCTCGTCCGCGTGCTCGGGCCGGAGTGGCTCGAGCACGAGCCGTGCTGACTCGAGCCGGACGGCGGCAAGCGATCCGGGAGACCCCACGGCCAGCCCGCCTACCCCCAGCCGGCGAGCAGGCGCTCCAGCTCGAGCAGGCACCCTCGCCAACCCCAGTCCTGACCGTCGCGGCGGTCATCGGTCGAGACCCGGGTGTTGAGCAGGTGC
Organism: Solirubrobacteraceae bacterium; assembly: GCA_035502815.1. Lineage (GTDB taxonomy): Bacteria > Actinomycetota > Thermoleophilia > Solirubrobacterales > Solirubrobacteraceae > Palsa-465. The sequence goes on along the minus strand of DATJUA010000031.1, from coordinate 6,025 downwards.
ACGGTCGTCGTCGCGCCCGACTGCGTGAACGTCAGCTCGAGGAGCTGCTCGTTGGTGGGGTCGTCGTTGAAGACCCATGTCATCACGAGGCGGTGCGGTCGCTCGATCACCGTGTACTCACCGTCCGCTTGCGCCTGCGAGCCATCGGGCCGGCGCATCACGACCCGGACTTTTCCGCCCACGCGGAGATCGACCTCCGCCTCGGGGGTTCCCCAGTCGGGCCCGGGGTGCATCCAGCGGCGCATCACCTCGGGGCTGGTCCAGGCCTCGAATACGTCGTCGATCGGCGCATGGAACGTCCGCTCGAGCCGCACCTCGCGGTCGGGCTCGGTCACGTGGGCTCCTTGTGCTCCTCGAGATACTCGCCGACGACATCGAACAGTCGCTCCCAGCGAGTGCGCTGATCCTCGATCCAGTTCTCGGCGTCGGCCAGCGCCCGCCCCTGTAGGGCGAGCCGATGGTTGCGCCCGACGACCACGCGCGAGACGACGCCCGCCTCCTCGAGCAACCGCAGGTGACGCGAGATCGTCGGCTTCGAAACGCCGAAGTCGCGAGTCACGTCGCCCACGTTCGCCGGTCCCGTGCTCAGGCGCTCGACGATCTCCCGGCGCAGGGGATGGGCGAGCGCGCTGAAGACATCATTAGCCATTTTGCTAACAATATAGGCCGAGCACGCGGTAGCGTGGACGGCGGAGCGAACTGGATAGGAGGGAGCGATGGAGTCTTCAGGTGTGGCGCGCTCGACTGGGTCGCAAGGGTCGGTTGCGGTGGCCGCGACGCTCGGGCTCGCCACCGCGTGCTGGGTCTTGGCGATCCGCGAGATGAACGGCATGGACATGGGGGTCGCGACCGGACTCGGTTCGTTCGGATTCTTCATCGGCGTGTGGGCGTTGATGATGGCCGCGATGATGCTGCCCGGAGCGGCTCCGGCCGTGGTCAGGCAGGCGCGGGCCGGCGCCCATGCCTACGCCGCGCCGGTGTTCGTGGGGTCCTACCTCGCCGTCTGGACGCTGCTCGGCGTCTTCGTCTACGCGGTCTACCGGCCGCACGGAACGTCGCTCGCCGGCGCGGTGGTGATCGCGGCCGGGGTCTACGAGCTGACGCCGCTAAAGCGCCACTTCCGTGCGCGCTGTCGCGAGCGCCTCGACTCCGGGCTCGGATTCGGGCTTTGTTGCGTGGGCTCGAGTGCCGGGCTGATGGCGGTCATGGTCGTGCTCGGCGTCATGAGCGTGACGTGGATGTCGGTGGTCGCCGTCGTCGTGATCGGCCAGAAGCTCGTTCCGGCTCGCGCGGCCATCGACATTCCGCTGGCGCTCGCGCTCATCGCGTTCGGCGTGCTGGTGATCGTGTCCCCGGGATCGGTGCCCGGGCTGATGCCACCGATGGCGATGTGAGATCTACGCCGATCGTCTCGATGAACCGCAGCGCGGCGGTCGCGTTCTCGAGTCGCCACCGCAGCAGTGTCCGGTCAAACCCGCAGGCCTCGCTTACCGCGGTCTGGAGGCGTTGCGCGATGCTCTCGAATCGCTCTTGTTGAGCGCTCAGCAGCGGTCGCGGGTCGGCCGCGCGGCGGTCGAGGAAGAGGAGCTTCAGCAGCAGGAGCGAGCGCGCGTCGCGGATGTGGTCGACCGGCGTGCCCAGCCAGGTGGTGACTGCGCGGTGCCCGGCGGGGGTGATCCGTAGAACTGTCCGGTGCGGGCCGGCGCGGCTTGCCTCGGTCTTGGCGGGGTGCGCGAGGCCTTGGCGGATCAGCGCCTCGATCGAGTAGTACACCCGCGGCCGGCGCATCGACCACACCCTCCCGATCTCGCCGTCTTCGCCCATGGCGCGGGCGATCGCGAAGCCGTGGGTCGGGCCTTCGTCGAGCAGGGCCAGGACCGCCCATTCGCTCGGGGTCATCTGCTCGCCCGTGCCCGGCACCTTGCCAGGGAACGCTAACTCCAGACGGCCGTCGGCGCCTCGGTGCGCCGAAGCGGTGGGAAAATCGCTTGCCAGGTAGTCAGGATTGGACTAGCGTTGGCAGACCGCGATCACGGATCAAAATCGAGACGCGCGGGCGCGGCTCGCGCGGAGAGGAGATGGTCATGGCGGTTCTCGAATCGGTAGAGCAGCAGGCCGACAGCTTCGTTCGCTCACCGCACAAGCTGCTGATCGACGGCGACTGGGTCGAGGCAGCGTCGGGAAAGACGTTCGAGACGCTCAACCCGGCGACGGAGGAGGTCCTCGCCGAGGTCGCATACGGGCAGGCGGAGGACATCGAGCGGGCCGTGCGGGCGGCGCGCAAGGCGTTCGCCGACGACTCAGAGTGGCGGCGGATGAACGCGTCCGACCGCGGCCGACTCATCTGGCGGATCTCCGAGCTGATCGAGGAGAACGCGGATGAGCTGGCCATGCTCGAGTCGCTCGACAACGGCAAGCCGTACCAGATCGCCAAGGCGGCCGATGTGCGCCTGGCGGCGGACCTGTTCCGCTACATGGCGGGCTGGACGACCAAGATCGAGGGCACGACCGTGCCGATCTCGGCCCTGCCCGCACCCGGCGAGTACCTCGCCTATACGTTGCGCGAACCGGTCGGCGTCGTCGGGCAGATCATCCCGTGGAACTTCCCGCTGCTGATGGCGGCGTGGAAGCTCGGGCCCGTGCTCGCCTGCGCTTGCACAGTGGTGCTCAAGCCGGCCGAGCAGACGCCGCTGTCCGCGTTGCGGCTCGGCGAGCTGCTCCAGGAGGCGGGTCTGCCCGACGGCGTGGTCAACATCGTGACCGGCTTCGGCGATGCCGGCGCGGCGCTGGCGGCGCACGACGACGTCGACAAGGTCGCGTTCACCGGCTCGACCGAAGTCGGCAAGCTGATCGTCCAAGCGGCCGCGGGCAACCTGAAGAAGGTCACGCTCGAGCTCGGCGGTAAGTCGCCGAACGTGGTGTTCGCCGACGCCGACCTCGACGCGGCGATTCCCGGCGCGGCCAACGCGATCTTCTTCAACCACGGCCAGTGCTGCAACGCGGGGTCTCGGCTGTACGTGCAGAAGGGTGCCTTCGACGACGTCGTGGCCGGCGTGGCCGAGGCGGCCAAGAGCATCAAGGTCGCTCCGGGGACCGACCCCGAGGCGCAGATGGGTCCGCTCATCTCCGATGAGCAGTTCGAGAAGGTCCTGGGCTACCTGGACTCCGGTCGCAGCGACGGCGCCGAGGCTGTCGTGGGCGGGGGTAAGGCGGCGGATCGCGGCTACTTCGTTCAGCCGACGATCCTCACCAACACCAACCCGGGCATGAAGGTCGAACGTGAGGAGATCTTCGGGCCGGTCGTGTGCGCGATCCCGTTCGACGACCCGAACGAAATCGTTCCGGTCGCGAACGAGACCAATTACGGCCTGGCCGCCGGGGTGTTCACGCGCGACATCTCCAAGGCGCATCGCACTGCGAAGCGGCTGCGGGCCGGCACCGTGTGGATCAACACCTACCACGTGTTCGATGCCGCGATGCCGTTCGGCGGCTACAAGGAGTCCGGCTGGGGTCGAGAGATGGGCCACCAGGTCCTGAACAACTACCTCGAGACGAAGTCCGTCGTCACGGCTCTCTAGCCGAGGCGACTCAACGATGGCGACCACCCGTCCGGCTCCCGCCCCAGGCACGGGCCGGACGGGGACGGTCGCGGCGCCGGCGCCCTACCGGCCCCTGACGCACCCTGGCACCCCGGGGCGCTGGACCGACGAAGCCATCCTGCGGGCGCTCCGCGACTGGACCGCCGAGGTCGGCAGGCCGCCTCGGCGCCAGGATTGGTGTGGCGAAGACCCTCCCCAAGCATCGGCCGCCCAGCGCAAGTGGATGCGCGAGCATCCCTACTGGCCAAGCAGCTCGTGCGTCGCTTCGCACTTCGGGTCGTGGAGCAGAGCGCTCCAGACGGCGGATCTCCCCGCGCGTAGGCTGACCTTCGACGACGCGGTCGTCGAACGCATCCAGACGGCATCGCGGATGCGGGCCGAGGGCCACGGGATTCGGGCGATCGCGCAGCAGATTGGCGTTTCTACATCGACCGTGCACAACTACCTCAATGCCGGCACCTGCGCCCAATGCGGGGGACCCGTGGCCAGCCCGCGCGCCGAGCGCTGCCTCTCCTGCACGGCCCACGAGCCGACGATTCAGCGGGGATGGACCCGGGAGACGGTGCGCGAGGCCATTCGTGCTTGGACGGTTGAGCGCGGACGCGCGCCGAGCTATCACGAATGGACGCCGTGCCGTTCGTTCCCGGGCGTGTGGGAGGCCGAGAGCCCGCGCTGGCCGAGCGCCGCGGTCGTTTGCGACGTGTACGCCGACTACCTCAGTCCCTGGAACGCCGCGCTCGTCGATGCCGGCGCCCCGATTCGCTTCCAGCGCTGGAGCGATGATGCGATCCGCGCTGCGCTCGCCGAGTTCTGGGCGCGCACGGGCCGAGCGCCGGGACCCCCTGACCTGGGTACGACGAGCTGGCGCGGTCCGACTCCGCGTACGCTGCGCCGTCGGTATGGAAGCCTCGCGCAGGCGTGGGCAAGGCTTGGCCCGGTTCCTAACTGAAGGGAGAGAGATGAGCACGAGCGAGGTACCCCGGCAGCAGCTGTTGATCGGCGGCGATTGGACCGACGCGGACTCGGGCCACACCTATAGCCAAGCGTTCCCATTCACCGGCGAGCAGGTTGGCATTGCCGCCGCGGCCGGTCGGGCGGATGCGCGCGCGGCGGTCGACGCGGCCTCGGAGGCGTTCGGCGAGTGGTCGCGCAGCGCGCCGGCGATGCGACGCGAGATCCTTGGCAAGGCGGCGGATCTGCTGATGGAACGCCAGCAGGAGATCGCCGGGATCGTCACCGAGGAGACGGGCGGCGTGTTCGGCTGGGGCATGTTCAACGTGCAGCTGGCGGCCGGCATGCTGCGCGAAGCGGCCGCGCAGGCCTACGGCCTGGTCGGCGAGGTGATCCCGTCGGATGTGCCGGGGAAGCTGGCCATGGGCGTGCGAGCGCCGGCCGGGGTCGTGGTTGGGATCGCGCCCTGGAACGCGCCCGTGATCCTGGGCACGCGCGCCGTGGCCACGCCGCTGGCCTACGCCAACACGGTCGTTCTGAAGGCATCCGAGATCTGCCCGCGTACGCACGCGACGATCGTCCAGGCGCTGGTCGACGCCGGCCTCCCGCCGGGCGTGATCAATCTGGTCACCAACCGCCCGGAGGACGCCGCCGACGTCGTCGACGAGTTGATCGCGCACCCGGGCACGCGAAGGATCAACTTCACCGGCTCGACGAAGGTCGGGCGGATCATCGCGGAGAAGGCCGGCAAGCATCTGAAGCGGGTGCTGCTCGAGCTGGGCGGCAAGGCCCCGATGGTCGTGCTGGCCGACGCCGACCTCGATCGCGCCGCTGCGGCAGCCAGCTTCGGGGCGTTCTTCCACCAGGGACAGATCTGCATGTCCACCGAGCGAATCGTCGTCGACCGGGCAGTGGCGCCTGCCTTGGCCGACAAGCTCGCCGAGCGGGCACGGGCGCTGCCCGTCGGCGATCCGCGCGAGTCGAGCACGGCGATCGGGCCGTTGATCAATCAGGCTGCGGTCGAGCGCGTGAGCGAGCTCGTGCGCGACGCCGTTTCCAAGGGCGCCAACGCGCTGAGCGGAGGCCAGCCCGACGGGCCCTGCTTCCCCCCGACCGTGCTCTCGGGCGTCACACCCGATATGCGTCTCTACTCGGAGGAGTCGTTCGGTCCGGTCGTCGCGGTGATGCCGGTGGATGGGGTCGATGAGGCCGTGCGCGTGGCCAACGACACCGAGTACGGCCTGTCTGCGGCGGTCTTCAGCGAGAACGTTCCCGCCGCACTCGAGCTCGCCCAGCGCATCGAGTCCGGCATCTGCCACGTCAACGACACGACCGTCCAGGACGAGCCGCAGATGCCGTTCGGCGGCGTGAAGGCCAGCGGCTTCGGGCGTTTCGGCGGGCGCGCCGCGCTCGAGGAGTTCACCGAGCTGCGGTGGATCACCGTTCAGGAACTGCCGCGCCAGTACCCGATCTGA
>DATJUA010000030.1:0-64302 GCA_035502815.1 Solirubrobacteraceae bacterium | reverse complement strand
CGGGCACGGCCGTCGAACGCGTCGAGCGCCACGGCGTGGATGGGCTCGAGAACTTCGTCGTCGGCCGCGTGCTCGAGGCCGAGCAGCACCCCGACGCCGATCGGCTCCGGGTGTGCCTGGTCGACGTCGGCAGCGGCGAGGCGCAACAGATCGTGTGCGGCGCGCCCAACGTCGCCGCCGGCCAGACCGTGGCGGTGGCCAAGCCGGGCGCCGTGATGCCCGACGGGACCAAGCTCGGGAAGGCCAAGCTGCGCGGCGTGGTGTCCAACGGGATGATCCTGGCCGAGGACGAGGTGGCGATCGGCACCGAGCACGACGGGATCATGGTGCTCGATGCCGATGGTCTCAAACCGGGCACCCCGCTCGCGCGCGTGCTTCCGATCGCGACCGACGTGCTCGAGCTCGAGATCACCCCGAACCGGCCGGATTGCCTGGCCATCTACGGCGTGGCCCGCGAGGTGCACGCGGCGACCGGCGCGTCGCTGGCGTCGCCGCCGTGGAGCGAGGATCCGGGAAGCCGTCTGCGCCCGCCGGAAGGCATCGAGATCACGGTTGAGGATCACGAGCTGTGCCCGCGCTTCACCGCGCGTGTATTCGAGGACGTGACGATCGGGCCGAGCCCGTTCTGGCTCAAGGCCAGGCTGATGGCGGCCGGGCAGCGGCCGATCTCCAACGTCGTGGACATCACCAACTACGTGATGCTGCTCACCGGCCAGCCGCTGCACGCGTTCGACCTCGACCGCATCGCCGGAGCGCAGCTAACGGTTCGCCGTGCCCAGGACGGAGAGCGGATCGAGACGCTCGACGGCCAGACGCGTACGCTCGACGGCGGCATGGTCCTGATCGAGGACGCCGACGGTCCGACCTCGATCGCCGGGATCATGGGCGGCGCCCGCAGCGAGGTGCACTCCGGTACGACACGTGTGCTGATGGAGGCCGCCAACTGGAACGGCCCCAACATTCACCACACCTCGCTCAAGCTCGGGCTGCGCAGCGAGGCGTCGGGGCGGTTCGAGAAGCAGCTCCAGCCCGAACAGGCGATGGAGGCGCAGGCCGTGTCAACCCGATTGATGCTCGAACTGACGGGCGCGCGCCTCGTCCCGGGGACGGTCGACATCGGAGGCGACGGTCCGCGGCCCAAGACGATCGCGCTGCGCACGGCGCGCGTGAGAAGGGTGCTCGGCGTCGACATTCCACGCGAGCGCAGCGCGGAGATCCTCGGGGCGCTCGAGTTCCCGACGAGGTGGGCTCACGATGGCCTCGAGGTCACGGTCCCTCCGTTCCGCCGCGGCGACGTCACCCGCGAGGCCGACCTGATCGAGGAGGTCGCGCGGATCGACGGCCTCGACAAGCTCCCCGCGACGCTCCCGTCCCGCCATGAAGCGCACGCCCAGCTCACGCCGCGCCAGAAGCTGCGCCGTCGCGCCGCCAACGCCCTGACCGCGCAGGGTCTGAATGAGGTCGTGGGGTGGAGCTTCGCGAGTCCCGAGCTGAACGACCGCCTCCGGCTGGGTGCCGACCATCCCCTGCGGCGGGGGGTCGAGCTGGCCAATCCCCTCTCGACCGAGCAATCGCGACTGCGCACGACGCTGCTCGGGTCGCTGCTCGACGTCGCCCGCCACAACCGCGCCCGGGGAGCCGGAACCGTGCGTCTGTTCGAGGCCGGCGCCGTCTACTTGCCGTCCGAAAACGCCGGCCGTCTGCCTCGCGAGCCCTACCACCTCGGCGCGCTGCTGATCGGCGCCGCCCGCACGGCGACGTGGCGTGATCCCCAGGCCCACGCGGTTGACTTCTTCGCGATCAAGGGCGTCCTGGCCGGCCTGCTCGACCCTCTGAGCGCGTCGTGGACCGTGGTGCACGGCGCAGAGCCGTTCCTGCATCCGGGTCGCTCGGCGAGCATCCTGGTCGACGGCGAGCCGGTGGGCTGGATCGGCGAGATCCATCCGCTGGCGGCGGCCGAGTGGGATCTGACCGACACGGTGGCGGCCTTCGAGCTCAACCTCGACGCCGTGCCGGTGCCCCTCACCGCGATCTACCGCCCGGTCAGCGGCTTCCCCGACGTACGCGAGGACATCGCGGTGGTCGTGCCGGAGAAGGTGAGCGCCGCCGAGGTGACCGACGCCGCGGCCGGCGCCGGCGGGCCGCTGCTCGTCGGCATCCAGGTGTTCGACGTGTACCGGGACCCGGAGAGATTCGGCCCCGATCACAAGTCGCTGGCCCTCCGGCTCACCTACCGCGCCCCCGACCGGACCCTCACCGACGAGGAGGTGGCCGCGCGCCGGAAGGCGATCGCGACCGCGCTGGAACGCGAGCTACACGGGAGGATCCGTGACGCCTAGCGTCTCGGTGTTCGGCGCCGCTGGGTTCACCGGCGCGCTCACCGCGCGCCTGTTGCTGCGCCATCCCACGTTCGAGCTGAAGTGCCTGACCGCCCGCAGCGACCAGGGCCGCCGGCTCGACGACCTGTACCCGCACCACCGGGTGACGATCGAGCTAGAGGAGCTCGACATCGACCGCCACGCCGAGGTCGACGCCGCGGTAGTCGCGTATCCGCACGGGGCCGCCGCGCCGCTCGTGGCGCAGCTGCGGGCGCGCGGGGTGCGTGTCGTCGACCTGAGCGCGGACTTCCGCCTGCGCGACCCCGAGGTGTACGGGCACTGGTATCGCGACCACCAGGCCCCCGAGCTGCTCGATCAGGCCGTCTACGGTCTCCCGGAGCGCTATCGCGAGGAGATCGTCAGGGCCGACCTGGTGGCCAACCCGGGCTGCTATCCAACCGCGTCGCTGCTCGCGCTCACGCCGCTAGCGCGCGCGGGCGTGATCGACGACGTGGTGATCGACGCCAAGTCCGGCGTGTCCGGCGCCGGTCGTGCCGCGACCGACAAGACCCACTTCGTCACGGTGGACGAGAACCTCAACGCGTACGGCGTCCCGCGCCACCGCCACATCCCCGAGATCGAGCAGGAGCTTTCGATATTGGATTCCGCCCACCCCGATCTGCGCATCACGTTCGTGCCCCACCTGGTCCCGCTTGACCAGGGAGAGCTCGTCTCCTGCTACGTGACGCTCGCCGACCCGGACGCCGACATCGACCTCGAGCAGCTGTACGTTGACGCCTACGCGAACGAGCCGTTCGTCGAGCTCGCCGCCGGACCTCCCGGCGTGCGCGACGTCCGCGAGACGAACATCTGCCGGATCTCGACGCACCGCGATGAGCGCACCGGCCGCGTGATCGTGTTCGCCGCGCTCGACAACCTGTGGAAGGGCGCCGCATCGCAGGCCGTGCAGAACCTCAACCTGATGTTCGGGCTGCCCGAGGAGGAGGGGATCGGACCGACCAAGGCGGGTTCGGCCTCCCCGGAGGTGGTCAGGTGACCGCGACTGGCTCGTTCTTCAAGTCCCGCTGGGTTGACGTTCCCGGCAACGTCAGGGAGACCGCCGGCGGGCTGCCGCGTGGGTTCCGCGCCGCCGGGGTGGCGTGTGGGATCAAGCCGAGCGGCAATCTCGACCTCGGACTGATCGCCTCGGGCGCGGCGGCCACGACGAGCGCCGCGCGCTTCACGCGCTCGGGGACGCAGTCGGCACCCGTGCTCCTGTGCCGCGAGCGCTGCAACCTGCAAGGCATCCGGGGCATCGTCGTGAACGCCGGAAACGCCAACGCCGCCACCGGCCGTCCGGGGTTCGAGAACGCGGCCAAGATGCAGGGCGCGGCCGCGCTGGCCAGCGGCGTCGGGATCGAGAGCGCGATGGCGGTCGCGTCGACCGGGGTGATCGGCGTTCCGCTCCCCATGGACCGGGTCATGCAGGGCCTCGTCGCCGCCACCCATGTGCTGCGGCCCGACGGCGAACAGGACTTCGCGCGCGCGATCCGCACCACCGATGTGCTCGACAAGCACGCCAGCCTCGAGGTTGCGCTCGATGGGGGACTCGTGCGGCTGACCGCGCAGGCCAAGGGCGCCGGCATGATCTCTCCGAATTTCGCCACCCTGCTGTGCTTCGTGCAGACCGACGCGGCGCTGTCGCCGGAGACGTGTGACCTGCTGCTCGGGGTCACCTGCAAGCGGTCGTTCGAGCGGGTCAGCGTCGATGGCCAGCTCTCCACAAGCGACACCGTGATCCTTCAGGCCAGTGGCGAGTCCGGCGTGCAGGTCGAGCCCGAGACCGAAGACGAGGTTCACTTCGGCGAGGCGCTCGACGCGCTGCTGCGCCAGCTCGCGCTGTACATCGTGCGGGATGGGGAAGGCGCGCGACGGATCTGTCGCGTCGTCGTCCGCGGGGGAGACGACTCCTCTGTCGCGCGTGTCGCGCACGCTGTCGCCGACTCGCCACTGGTCAAGACCGCGCTGTACGGCGGGGACCCGAACTGGGGACGGATCATCCAGGCCGTCGGGATGGCGATGCCCGGCACGGCGCCGCTCGAGGTGGACGTGGCGATCGAGGGCGTGCAGGTGTGCCGGCGCGGGTCCTACGCGCCCCACGACGCCGACGCGCTGCGGGCCGCCGTACAGGGCGAGGAAATCGAGTACGAGATCGGGCTGCCCGGTGAGGGGGCCGAGATCGAGCGCTACTTCTCCGACCTGGGTCACGAGTACGTGACGCTCAATGCCGAATACACCACCTAGCGTGGGCGGACGGTTGGGCGGGACTCCACCATCCAACGAGCGCCCGGCGCGCGATGTCACCACGCTGCTCGAGGCGCTGCCCTACATCCGGGAGTTCCACGGCAAGACCGTGGTGATCAAGTACGGCGGCGCGGCGATGACGGACGCGGCGCTAAAGGAGGAGTTCGCGCGCGACGTCGTGCTGCTCAAGTACGTGGGCATGAACCCGGTGATCGTCCACGGTGGCGGCCCCGAGATCACCGGCTACATGCAGCGCCTGGACCTTCCGGTGAGGTTCGTCGACGGACTGCGCGTGTCCGATGCCGAGACCGTCGAGGTCGCGAAGATGGTGCTCGTGGGCAAGGTGAACAAGGACATCGTGCTGCTGATCAACCGGCACGGTCAGCCGGCGGTTGGCCTGTGCGGCGACGACGGCCTGCTGTTCCGGGTCACCCGCCGGGCGGCGCCGAGCGGTCAGGACATCGGCTTCGTGGGCGCGATCGAGCGCGTCGATACGGGCGTGCTCAGGCATGTGGCGCAGGACTACATCCCGGTCATCGCGAGCGTCGGCGCCGACCGCGAGGGCAACTCTTACAACATCAACGCCGACGAGGCGGCCGGCGCCGTGGCGCGAGCGCTGCACGCCTACAAGATCATGTTCTTGACCGACGTGCCGGGCTGGCTGCGTGATCCCGATGACGCTTCCAGCGTCGTCTCCGAGGTGGGCGCCGATGTCGTCCAGGAGGCTCTGCCGGGGGTGGCGGGCGGGATGCGGCCCAAGCTCCAGGCCTGCCTCGATGCGATCGACGGCGGCGTATCGTTCGCGCACATCGTCGACGGCCGCGTGCCCCACTCGCTCCTGCTCGAGCTGTTCACCGACGCCGGGCAGGGCACCAAGATCGGGCCGGCGATATGAGCAGCCTGACCGAGCTCCAGAGCCTCGAGGCGGCGCACGTCATGCCCACCTATGTGCGCAACCCGGTCGAGTTCGTGCGCGGCTCGGGCTGCCGGCTGTGGGACTCGGAGGGAAACGAATATCTCGACTTCCTGGCCGGCATCTCGGTTCTGAACGTGGGTCACTGCCATCCCCGCGTCGTCGAGGTGATCCGCGACCAGGCCGGCCGGCTCACGCACGTGAGCAACCTGTACTACACCGAGCCGGCGATGAAGCTGTCGGCGCGGTTGGCCGAGAGCTCGCTCGGCGGCAAAGTGTTCCTGTGCAACTCGGGAGCCGAGGCGATCGAGGCGGCGATCAAGCTCGCCCGCCGGGCCCGCCCGCAGGGGAACGTCGTCGTGCTCGAGGGAGCGTTCCACGGGCGCACCTACGGCGCCCTGTCGGCCACGCCGCAGGAATCCAAGCAGGCGCCGTTCGCGCCGCTGGTTCCGGGCTTCGTGGTCGCGCCGCGTGACCCGGAGGCGCTCGCGGCCGCGGTCGACGCCGACACGGCCGCCGTCCTGGTCGAGCCGATCCAGGGCGAGACCGGCATCCACGTTCTGCCCGACGAGCTGCTGCACGCGGCGCGTGAGGCGTGCGACCGAGTCGGAGCCGCGCTCGTGTTCGACGAGATCCAGTGCGGGATGGGACGGACCGGGACGCTATGGGCCTACGAGCAGACCGACATCGTGCCCGACGCGATGACGAGCGCCAAGGCGCTCGGCGGGGGTCTGCCGATCGGCGCGCTGATCACCGGGCCGCGGCTGGCCGACACGCTGAGGACCGGCGACCACGGCTCCACGTTCGCCGGCGGCCCCGTGGCGGCATCCGCGGCGCTCGTGGCGCTCGAGGTCTGCTCGGATCCGCCGTTGCTGGCGCAGGTGCGCGAGCGCGGTGAGCGACTCGCCGGGGCGCTCGCGTCGTTGCCGTTCGTGTCGGACGTGCGCGGGCGCGGGCTGATGCTGGCGATCGACATCGACTCGGGTCTCGACGCCGGCGAGCTGGCGCGACGCGCGCTGCTCGAGCAGCGGCTCGTGGTCAACGCCACCGGTCCGGCGACGATCCGGCTCGAGCCGCCGCTGATCGTCACCAACGAGGAGGTGGACGAGGCCGTCATGCGGCTGGGAGCGCTGGTGCCATGACCGCCTCCGAACTACTGCTGCCCGACCGGATGACGCTGCGCGGAGCCGGCGATGCGCTGGCCGGACGTCTCGAGATCGCCGACGGAATGCAGCGCGAGGGGGAACGCGCCTACTACGACACGTTCGACGGCCTGCTCCACGCCGATGGACTGTCCCTCGTCCACGCCGAGGGCACGCTGTCGCTCGTCGAGCTCGATTCCGGCGTGGTCCGGGCATCGCTGCCGACCGCGCCCCCGAGCGAGCCCCTGTTCGCCTCGGAGCTCCCACCCGGCGCGCTGCGCGAATCGCTGTGCGACGTGGCCGACCTACGGGCGCTGCTGCCGCTCGTCCACGTGCACACCCGCGAGCGGTTGATCGCGGTGCTCGACGGCGAGGGCAAGACGGTGGTGCGGCTCGCCCTCGAGGAGCCGGAGCTCGTCGATCCCGCCGGCGCCGAGTCGCCGCTACGCCCGCGGTTGCGAATCACCGGGATCCGGGGCTACGACAAGGCGCGCCGTCACGTGCAGGAGACGCTCGACGAGCTCGGCTTCAAACCGGCCGACCAGCCGCTCGTCGACGAGGCGGTGAGGGCGGCGGGGCGCGTGCCGGGGGGCGTCCCCTCCAAGGTCGAGGTACCGCTGCGCCCCGACCAGCGCGCCGACGCGGCGGCCGTGCTCGTGCTCCGGGCGCTGCTCGAGGTGATCGAGGCCAACCTCGAGGGCACGATCGCCGACCTGGACAGCGAGTTCCTCCACGACCTGCGCGTCTCGGTTCGGCGCTCGCGTGCCGTGCAGCGCGAGCTGAAGGGCGTATTCGGAGCGGCCGAGCTGGCCCGCTTTCGCGCCGAGTTCCGCTGGCTGCAACAGGCCACGGGGGATGCCCGCGATCTCGATGTGCACGTGCTCGAGTTCGACGCCATGCGCAGGCTGGTGCCGGAGGCGATGCGCCCCGACCTCGACCCGCTCCTCGCCGTGCTGCGGGCCCGGCGCGCGAATGCGCGGCGCGAGCTAGTCGCGACGTTGCGTTCCGAGCGGGCCGTCTCGCTGCTGAGCGCGTGGGCCGCGTTTCTGGACGGCCTCGAGGTCACCGACGAGGCAGATCGTCCCGACGCGGCTCGGCCGATCGGCGCGGTCGCGGGCGAGCGGATCCGGAAGGTGTACCGGCGGATGGTGCGGATGGGCGGAGCGATCGACGAGCACAGCCCGGCCGAGGAGTACCACGAGCTGCGCAAGAAGGGGAAGGAGTTGCGCTACCTGCTCGAGCTGTTCGGCGCGGCGCTGTATCCGGCCGAGGTGGTCAAGCCGATGATCAAGGCGCTCAAGGCGCTTCAGGACGTGCTCGGGCGCCATCAGGATCGAGAGGTGCAGATCGAGCTGCTGCGCTCGCTGGCAGCGGAGGTAAGCCGCGCCGAGGGCGGCGAAGCGGCGCTGATGGCGGTCGGGGCGCTGGTCGCACGGCTGTCCGAGGACGAGCGCGCGGCGCGGGACGAGTTCGCGGCCCGCTTCGCGGAGTTTGCCTCGGCGGAGCAGCGGCGGCTCGTCAAAGCTACGTTCTCGTCATGACCGACACTTTTCCCCTCCCGACAACGACCTACGAAGCCGATCCGTCGCACGTGCACCGGGTGCTGCTGCTCTACAGCGGCGGGCTGGACACGAGCGTGATGCTCAAGTGGATCCAGGAGCGCTACCAGGCCGAGGTCGTGGCGCTTACCGTGAACCTGGGCCAGCCTGGTGAGGACTTCGACGTGGTACGGGGCAAGGCCCTACGGCTCGGCGCAATCGACTGCCGCGTCGTCGACGCGCGGGAGGAGTTCGCTCGCGACTACGTCGTGCCCGCGATCAAGGCCAACGGCGTCTACGGGCTCGGCTATCCGCTGTTCACCGCGCTGGGTCGCCCCCTGATCGCCAAGCTCGCCGTGCACTACGCGCGCGAGTCGGGCTGCGACACGATCGCCCACGGCTGCACGGGCAAGGGCAACGACCAGGTCAGAATCGACGCCACCGTGGCGACGCTCGGGCCCGAGCTGAAGGTGATCGCGCCCGTACGCGGGTGGCGGATGGGCCGGGAGGAGGAGGTCGCCTACGCGCGCGAGCACGGGATCCCGGTCAAAGGCGGGACCGAGCTCCCGCCCTACTCGATCGACGACAACCTGTGGGGGCGCTCGAGCGAGGGGCGCTGGATCGAGGAGCTCGACCACGCGCCCGAGGACGACGTGTTCCAGCTCGTCACCCGTCCCGAGGAGGCACCCGACGAGCCCGAGGTCGTCACGGTCGAGTTCGAGCGCGGCGTCCCGGTGGCGCTGAACGGCGAGCGACTCGAGCTCGTCTCGCTGTTCGAGCGGGCAGGGGAGATCGGGGCTCGGCACGGCGTCGGAATCGTCGACCACATCGAGGACCGCATCGTCGGCCTCAAGGTGCGCGACATCTACGAGGTGCCCGCGGCCACGATCCTGCTGCTCGCCCACCGTGAGCTCGAGAAGCTCGTCGGCACGATCCATCAGAACCAGCTCAAGCCCCTTTTGGACCAGCAGTGGGCCTATCTGGTGTACGCGGGGTTGTGGTGGGATCCGCTGCGGGGCGACCTGGACGCCTACATGGAGGCGGCCAACGCCCAGGTGACCGGGACGATCGGGATCAAGCTGTACAAGGGCTCGGCCCGGGTCATCACGCGCGCCTCGCCCAACGCGGTGTACGACGCGCAGCTGGCGAGCTTCGCGCAGTCGGGCGGGTTGTTCGCGCAGGCTGCGTCGCCGGGATTCATCGAGCTGTGGTCGCTGCAGTCGCGCATGGCGTGGCGCTTGCGCGGGTCCTGACTGCCGGCGAGAAGTAGGCTTCTGTCAATGCGTTACAAGGTCGTTGGCTTCGTCGTATGGCAGGGCGGCAAGTGGTACCTGCGCCGGCGCCTTCGCGGCATCGGCCAGAAGGTCGCCGTCGCCGCACTGGCCGGCGGGCTCCTGGCCGGCGGGTTCGCGCTGCAGCGCGCGCTGCGTTCTGGGGATAACTAAAACCCACTCCGTCCGCGCGCGCCCTTACCGTCCGCGCCGATGACCGATCTTCCCTCCTCGCTCGGGATCGAAGCGGTCGAGCTCGTGGCCGAGAGCGGGCGGGGCGTCACGGTGCGCGTGACCGGTCGATGGCGCCGGCGTCGACCCGAGCTGCGCGGGCAGGCGATGCTGGTGGTCGAAGGGCCGGCCGGGCGCCAGCGCTTCATGGCCATGCCCGAGCCCCCGTCGCTGACCGGAGCCGCGCCCGGCACGTGGCGCATGAGCTTCTCCGTCCCGGCGGAGCTCGCGCCGTCGCTCCCGGGCAGGACCTTCCTTCAGCTCGGAGGAGTGATGGTTCCGCTGCCGATCGGCGACGTGGTCGGAGCCGGCGAGGCGGCCGAGGAGCCGGGTCCCGATCTCGGGCAGGTCGAGTCCTCGCTCGCCGATCTGCTCGAGGCGCGGCGAGCCCGGAGCTCGGAGCTGGCCGCCGAGAGTGCCCGACGCCGCGCGGCCGAGCTCGCCGCCCAGGTGCAGGGGCTCGAGCGCGACCTGTCCGAGGCGCAGGCCGAGTCCGGCCGCCTTCGGACGTCGATCGCCGAGCGCGAGCGTCGCCTGCGCCTGGCCGAACAGGACACGCACGCCGAGCGCGCCCTTCGCGCCGACCTCGAGCAGGAGCTGGCGCGGCGCACCCGCGTCGCGCGTCACGACCTCTCGGCGCTTCACGAGCGCGTCGCCGAGCTCGAGCGCGAGCTGGTCAGGATGCGGCGCGCCGTCGACGAGGCCCAGCACCTGGCGGCGGCGGCCGAGGCGGGGCGGGCCGACGCCGAGCGCCGGTTGGCCGCGCCGGCGCCGCCCGCGACGGAGCCGCCTGCTCCGGCGCCACCCGCTCCGGAGCCACCCGCGCGCGCTTCGCCGCGGGCGCGGGCCACCCGACGTGAGCTCGAGCTGGACCGGTCCGCCCGGGCCGCCGGGCGAGAGGTGCCAGAGTTGCGGCCGACCGAGCGCGCCGGCGACCTGGTCGCGCTGGCCCAGGAGGCGTCGATGGCGGAGCTGCGCAGCGTCGGCGCCGAGGCGGACGAGGAGCGAATCGCCGAGCTCGAGCGGGAGCTCGTGGCCGCTCGCGTCGAGGGCGAGGAGCAGCGCCGGCGATCGGACCGGGCGTACTCCGCGATCGAGCTCGTCCGCGGCGAGCTACGCCAGCTTCGCGAGGCGAGCCCGCCCCGGCCGCCGGCTGGGACCGTTGCGCCGCCACCGCGGTCGCCCGGTGCGGCGCCCGGCCCGGGTCCGGTCACGGCCGAGGAACTGACCGCGGCGCTTGCGCGCCTGCGCGAGCGGGCTCCGGTGGCCCCAGCGGCGGAGGAGACGGCCGGGCCGCAGCCGATGGAGGAGGACACGACGGCCGTTGAGGCGCCGCCGGCGGCGCAGGCGCGTGCGGCCGGCACCGAGGCGTCGCTGCCGGCGCTGGCCGCGGTTCGCCGGCCCGTCAGGCCATGGATGGGCAGGGCGTTTCGCGTCCTGGCCAAGCAGGACCCATCGGCAGCCGGTCACCTCCTGCTCGCGCTGCTGCCCGCGCAGCGCGTCGCCGACCCCCACCCGATCGCCTATGACCTCGTGCTGAGCGACGTCCTATCCGCGCACGTGACCGTGGACGCCGACGCGGCTCGCGTGGAGCGCGACCCGACGCCGCGTCCGCTCGCGGAGGTCGACTTCCAGCTCGTCGGCGACCTGGCCAGCATCGCCCGGCTGATCGCCGCCGGTCCGCTGCGGCGCCGGCTGGCCCGCCTCGCGCCGGGGCGCCGATTGGCTCGGGTGCGGGGCGATCGCGGGCGGCTGGTCGCCCTCGACGGCCTGGTCGGCGGGCGGCTCGCGCTGCGGGAATTGACGGCGGCCGGAGTCGGGCTCGACTCGCTGCTCGCGCTGGCCCTCGCCGCGGCGATGATCGAGCCCGAGTGGACAGTGGGGGAGCGGTTCACGATCGCCCATCGCGAACCGGCGGATCCCTCGACGGATGCCTATCTGTACGTCCGCAACGGCCGGGCGCCGCTGGCCTCCGCCGACACGCCACACGGCCCGATCTCGACCGTGATCGTGTGCGCGCCGGACGAGCTCCTCGGGGTGCTCGCCGGCTCGGCTCTCGCCGACGAGATCGTCGGCGATGATCGCCCGCTCTCCCTGCTCTTGCAGTGGCTCGAGCGCGCACAATGCGGCTGAACGGCGCCGGCCGGGTCTCTTACATCCGCCTCGATGCCTATGCTCGGCAGAGAGCACTTTTCGCTCCCCGAGTCTGCGCCTGTGACCCCGACCTGCGTCCACCTCCACGTCCATTCCGAGTACTCGCTACTCGATGGGGCGTGCAAGATCGACGGGCTGGTGGAGCGGGCCGCGTCGTTCGATCAGCCGGCCCTGGCGCTTACCGATCACGGCGTGATGAACGGCGCGGTCGAGCTGTTCACCGCGGCGCGAAAGCACGGCGTCAAGCCGTTGCTGGGCTGCGAGGTGTACGTCGTCGACGACCACGAGCGGCGGGGTGGGCGGGGATCAAGTCGCCTTGACCGCTTCCATCTGACGCTGCTGGCGGCCACCCCGACCGGCTACCGGAACCTGGTGAAGCTGTGCTCCGCGGGCTTCCTGGACGGCTACCAGCGCGGGAAGCCATCGGTCGATCTGGCGCAGATCTCGGCCCATGCGGACGGTGTCATCGCGCTGACCGGCTGTCTGCAGTCGCGGTTCTGCCAGCTTCTGCTGGACGGACAAAGCGATAAGGCGCGCTCCCACGCGGACGAGCTGATGCAGGCGTTCGGAGCGGACAACGTGTACTTCGAGGTCCAGAAGAACGGGGTGGCGGCCCAGGACCAGGCCAACGAGGGCATCGTGCGCATCGCCCGCGAGGTCGGCAGACCGCTGGTCGGTACGGGTGACGTTCACTACCTGAGGCGCGAGGACTACAGCCACCACGCGGCGCTGCTCTGCGTCCAGACCAAGTCGACGCTCAGCCACCCCAAGATCAGCTTCGACGCCAACGAGTTCTACCTGCGCTCGAGCGAGGAGATGGCCCGGGCGTTCGCGGAGTGGCCGGAGGCGATCGCCTCGACGGTCGAGATCGCCGAGCGATGCGACGTCGAGCTCGAGCTCGGCCGTCAGCTGATCCCGCGCTACCCGACGCCGGGAGGGGAGAGCGAGGGGGAGTACCTGCGCTCGCTCGTGCTCGAGGGGATCCGCTTCCGGTACGGCGATCCGGCACCGGCCGAGGCGCTTGAGCGCGCCGAGTACGAGCTCGGCGTGATCGAGCGGATGGGCTTCAGCGGCTACTTCCTGATCGTGTGGGATTTCATCAAGTTCGCCAAGGACTCCGGGATCGCGGTCGGGCCGGGCCGCGGCTCGGCGGCCGGCTCGCTGGTGGCCTACTCGCTGCAGATCACCGACGTCGATCCGCTGCGTTACGGCCTGCTGTTCGAGCGCTTCCTGAACCCGGAACGCGTGTCGATGCCGGACATCGACATCGACTTCTCCGTGCGAGGCCGCGAGCGCGTCATCCGCTACGTGATCGACAAGTACGGCAAGGAGTCGGTGGCGCAGATCGTGACCTTCGGCAGGATGTTCCCGCGGGCCGCCACCCGTGACGCGGCGCGCGTGCTCGGACTCGACTACGGCGCCGGGGACCGCCTGGCCAAGCTGATCCCGGATCCGATCATGGGCCGGGCGCCCAGCTTCGAGGACTGCCTCAAGCCCGGCCAGCCGCTCCGCGCCGAGATCGACCGAGATCCCACCGCCAAGCAGATAGTCGAGGTGGCCCAAGGGCTGGAAGGGATCGTGCGCAACTCGTCGATCCACGCCGCCGCGGTGGTGATCGCCGACCGGCCGCTGACCGACATCGTCCCGCTCCAGATCGCCGACGCCGGGAGTGACGAGAACGGTGAGCGGGTATTCCGCACCGTTACGCAGTTCTCGATGAAGCCGGTCGAGCAGCTCGGGCTGCTCAAGATGGACTTCCTCGGCCTGCGTAACCTGGACGTGATCGAGGACGCGCTGGACATCATCCAGCGCTCGACCGGCGAGCGTCCCGACATGGCGACGCTTCCGCTCGACCACGCCCCAACGTACGAGATGATGGCCCGGGGCGACTCCGTCGGCGTGTTCCAGTTCGAGTCCGAGGGGATGCGCGAGGCGCTCAAGAAGGTCAAGCCGGATGAGTTCGACGACCTCGTGGCGCTGAACGCGCTGTATCGACCGGGCGCGATGGATCAGATCCCCACCTACGCCCGGGGCAAGCACCACCCGGAGCTGATCAGCTACCCGGACGAGCGGCTGCGCCCGATCCTCGAGGCGACCAAGGGTGTGATCCTCTACCAGGAGCAGGCGATGCAGATCTCCAAGGATCTGGCCGGCTTCAGCGGCGCCAAGGCGGACGACCTGCGCAAGGCGATCGGCAAGAAGAACCGTGAGGCGATGGCCAAGCTCAAGCCCGAGTTCGTCGCCGGCTGCCGGGCTTCCGGGACAAGCGAGCAGGTCATCGAGTTGCTGTGGACGACCAACGAGCGCTCCGCGGATTACAGCTTCAACCGCTCTCACGCCGCCTGCTACACGCTGATCGCGTACCGCACGGCCTGGCTGAAGGCCAACTATCCGGCCGAGTACATGGCGGCACTGATCTCCTCGGTGATGGACACCAAGGACCGGGTCCCGTTCTTCGTCTCGCAGGCCGAGCAGATGGGGATCTCGATTCTGCCGCCCGACGTCAACCTGTCAGACCACGAGTTCGTGGTCGTCGACGGCAACATTCGCTTCGGCCTGGACGCCGTCAAGGGCGTTGGCTACCAGGCGGTGGAATCGATCAAACGGGCGCGTGAAGAGAAGGGGCCGTTCATCAGCCTGTTCGACTTCTGCGCCCGCGTCGACAACCGCGCGGTCAACAAGAAGGCGATCGAGGCGCTGATCAAGTGCGGCGCGTTCGGCTCGACCCACGCGACGCGCAAGGGGATGCTGACCGTGCTCGAGCAGGCCCAGGGGGCGGGGCAGAAGGCCCAGCAGGATGCGGCGATCGGACAGAGTTCGATCTTCGATGCTCTCGGCGACGGGGGCGGCGGTGACGACGCCGGCGGTTTCGTAGCACCCAGCCACGCACCGATCCCGGCGATCGAGTTCGAGCGTGCCGAGCTGCTCGCGGCCGAGAAGGAGTCAATCGGCCTGTTCATCTCCGCCCATCCGCTCAAGGAGGTGCGCGCAGCGCTGCGCCTGCGCGTGGACTGCCCGCTGGCGGAGCTGGCCAGCCGGCGCGACGGTGACTGGGTGACGGTCGGCGGGATGATTACCGAGACCAAGAAGATCCGGACCAAGAAGGGCGATCCGATGATGTTCGCGACGCTCGACGACCTGGAGGGGTCGGTCGAGCTGCTCGTGTTCGGCAACGCGTTGAACGCCGGTGGGGAGCACCTTGCGTCGGACTCGATCGTGCTCGTCCGCGGCCGGGTCGACCACAAGGATCGCGAGACGACCTGCGTGATCGTCCAGCAGGTCGACCCTTTCGCGCCGTCTGAGGAGGAGGTGGCCGAGGCTCAGGAGCAGGCAGCGCGAACGCCTGCCCTGCCGAGCGCGTTGCGCCTGCGTCTCGACGCCACGGCGCTGGCAGCGTCGGTGCTGTCCGAGCTCAAGGACGTGTTGGCCGGCTTCCCAGGCGAGTCCGAGGTGGTGATCGAGCTCAGCACGTCGGTAGGCGAGCGCCGTCTCAAGCTCGGCCCCGACTACCGCGTCGCCCACGGTCCCGGGCTGCACGCGGAGCTCGATGCGCTGCTCGGCGAGGCGATTCTGGGTGGCGATGACGCCGTCCGCTCTCCCGCCGCGGCCGCCGAGAGCCTCGCGGTCAGCTGACAGCGAGCTTTCACGCACGCCCGGCACCCGCCGACCGTCCCCAAGGGCCCTAAGCTTCGCCGCGTGCTCGGCCTGCCGGACCAGATCACGACCTGCCTGTTCGACCTCGACGGGGTCTTGACCCAGACGGCCAAGGTTCACGCCAGGGCGTGGAAGCAGATGTTCGATGAGTACCTGCACGAACGCTCCCAGCGGACCGGCGAGCCGTTTCACGAGTTCAAGCTGCCCGACGACTACGACGAGTACGTGGACGGCAAGCCGCGCCAGGACGGGGTCCAGTCTTTCCTGAAGTCCCGGGGGATCGAGCTCCCGCTCGGGTCGCCGGACGACCCGCCCTCGGCCGACACCGTGTACGGGCTCGGGACGCGCAAGAACGACATCGTGCTTGCGCTCATCGACAAGGAGGGCGTCGAGCCCTACGAAGGGTCGGTGCGGTACGTCAAGGCGGCCCGC
This sequence comes from Solirubrobacteraceae bacterium, assembly GCA_035502815.1. GTDB lineage: Bacteria > Actinomycetota > Thermoleophilia > Solirubrobacterales > Solirubrobacteraceae > Palsa-465. The sequence goes on along the minus strand of DATJUA010000030.1, from coordinate 48,345 downwards.
GCCGACGGACTCCGGCGCGCCGTCGTCTCCTCGAGCACCAACGCCCAGGACGTGCTGGAAGCGGCCGGCATCGCCGACCTGTTCGACGTGCGAATCGACGGGATCGTGGCCGAGCGCGAGCACCTGACCGGCAAACCGGCGCCGGACACGTTCCTCGCCGGCGCCAAGGCGCTCGGGGCGCAACCGGCTCAGGCGGTGGTGTTCGAGGATGCGCTGGCCGGCGTGGAGGCCGGAAGGGCTGGAAAGTTCGGTTTCGTGGTCGGGGTCGATCGCGTGAATCACGCAGCGGCGCTGCGCCAGCACGGCGCCGACATCGTGGTCGAGGACCTCGCCGACCTACTGAAAGAGGACGCGTCATGATCGACGAGGACGTCTTCTCGGTCGAGCCCTGGAGCGTGACCGAGCGCGAGCTACACCTCGACCTGCTCGCCGAGACCGAGTCGATCTTCGCCCTCTCCAACGGACACATCGGCCTGCGCGCCAACCTCGACGAGGGCGAGCCGTCCGGCTCGCCCGGGACGTTTCTGAACAGCTTCTACGAGGTCCGGCCGCTGCCTTACGCCGAGTCCTCCTACGGCAATCCCGAGGCCGGTCAGACGATGGTCAACGTAACCAACGGCAAGGTCTTCCGCCTGCTCGTGGACGACGAGCCGTTCGACGTGCGCTACGGACGGCTCGTGCGCCACGAGCGCACGCTCGATCTGCGCGACGGCGTGCTGCGTCGCGAGGCCGAGTGGATCTCGCCGGCGGGTCAGCGCGTGAAGGTGCGCTCGACCCGGATGGTGTCGTTCGTGCAGCGCTCGATCGCCGCGATCGTGTACGAGGTCGAGCCGGTCGGGGGCGGTGCGCGGATCGGCGTGCAGTCCGAGCTGGTGGCGAACGAGCCGGTCGCCGTGGGTGGGATCTCCAACGACCCGCGCGAGGCCGCGGCGCTGCACCTGCCGCTGGTGGCCGAGGACCACGCCCACAACGGGCTTCGGGTCAGCCTCGTGCACCGCACGCGCGAGAGCGGCCTGCGAATGGCCGCCGGCATGGACCATGTCGTCGAGGGACCCGAGGGCACGGTCACCTCGGCCGAGAGCGCCCCCGACCTGGGGCGAATCACGATCAGCACCGAGCTCAAGGCCGGCGAGAAGCTCCGGATCGTCAAGTTCATCGCCTACGGGTGGTCGAGCCAGCGCTCGCTCCCCTCGCTGCGTGACCAGGTTCACCTGTCGCTCGCGTCCGCGCGGCGGACGGGCTGGGAGGGCCTGCTCAAAGGCCAGCAAGAGTTCCTCGCCGACGTGTGGGAGCGGGCCGACATCGAGCTCGACGGCGCTCCCGGGATGCAGCAGGCCGTGCGCTTCGCGCTGTTTCACGTGGTCCAGGCGGCCGCCCGTGCCGAGCTACGCGCGATCCCGGCCAAGGGGCTGACCGGGAGCGGCTACGACGGTCACACGTTCTGGGACATGGATACGTACACGCTGCCGGTTCTCACGTACATCTCGCCGGACGCGGCACGCGACGCGCTGCTGTGGCGGCATTCCATCCTGGACCTGGCCGAGGCGCGCGCCAAGGTGCTCGGCCTGAAGGGCGCGACCTTCCCCTGGCGGACGATTCGCGGTCAGGAGTGCTCGGCGTACTGGCCGGCGGGCACCGCCGCCTTCCACATCAACGGCGACGTGGCCGACGCGATACGCCGCTACCTGGGCGCCACCGGCGATCACGACTTCGAGGTCGGTCCGGGACTCGAGATACTCGTCGCCACCGCCCGGCTGTGGCGCTCACTGGGCCACCACGACGCGCAGGGTGGCTTCCGGATCGAGCGGGTCACCGGACCCGACGAGTACACCGCGCTGGCCGACAACAACGTCTACACCAATCTGCTGGCCGCGCGCAACATGGAGTTCGCCGCCGACGTCGTCGCGCGTCACATGCGCCACGCCACCCAGCTCGGGGTAACCGAGGAGGAGATCGCGAGCTGGCGGGACGCCGCGGCCGCGATCGTCGTCCCCTTCGACGAGCACGTGCGCATCACCCAGCAGTGCAACGGCTTCACCCGCCTGCGCCCGTGGGACTTCGAGCACACGCCCGCCGCGGACTACCCGCTTCTCCTGCACTACCACAACTACACGCTGTACTCGAGCCGGGTGATCAAGCAGGCCGACCTCGTGTTCGCCATCTACCTGTTCGGTGACCGCTGGGACGAGGAGCAGAAGGTGCGCGACTTCAACTTCTACGAGCGGTTCACCGTACGCGACTCTTCGCTGTCGGCGGCGATCCAGGGCGTCGTCGCGGCGGAGGTCGGCCACATCGACCTGGCCTGGGACTACCTCACCGAGACGGCCTTCATCGACCTGCGCGACCTCGCTCTGAACACGCGCGACGGTGTCCACCTGGCCGCACTGTCCGGCGTGTGGCACGTGATCGTCTCGGGATTCGGGGGCATGCGCGATCACGGTGACACGCTCAGCTTCGCTCCGCGGCCGCCGAAGCGAGTGAACCGGCTCAGCTTCGGCTTGCTCTATCAGGGGCGGAGGTTGCGAGTCGAGGTCCATCCCGACCACGCCGCGTACGAGCTGCTCGACGGCGACCCGATCGAGCTGATTCACCACGGGGACAAGATCACCGTCACCAAGGACGCTCCGACCACCTGCCCCATACCGACGATCGAGGAACCGCCGGCGCCACAGTCTCCCCCCGGCAGAGAACCGGGGCTTCACGCGACCAGCGCGGCCCCGGGGTCGTTCTCGCCGTGACCCGCGCTTTCGCTCGGTAGGGCCCATGGTGCGTGCAGCCGCCTCCCGGCTGCATAATGAGCGCGCGATGGCGACGCGGAAGGCCGGCCTCGCAGGACCCGCGACGTTGCGAGACGTGGCAAGAGTGGCTGGCGTGCACCCCGGGACCGTCTCGCGTGCGCTGAACCCGCGGACGCGGGGGCTCGTCAACGAGCGCACGGCGCGCCGGGTGCAGGCCGCGGCGGAGGAGCTCGGGTACCGCCCGAACCCAATTGCGCGGGGTTTGCGGACCAATCGGTCGAACACGATCGGAGTGCTCGTCCCCGACCTGCTGAACCCCCTGTTCGCCGCGGTCGTGCGCGGGATCGAGGACGGCCTGGGTGCAGCCTCCTACACCCCGCTGATCGCCAACACCGACAACGACCCAGAGCGCGAGCGAGTGGCCTACGAGGCGATGAGCGCCCGTCAGGTCGACGGGTTCATCGCCGCCACGGCGCGCCGCGATCACTGGCCGCTGGTCGACCACGTCGAGCCGGGGCCGAAGCTGGTGCTGGTCAACCGACGCGTCGACAGCGACGCGGTCCCGGCCGTGACCGGGGACGATCACGAGGGGGTGCGACTAGCCGTCGAGCACCTGGGCGCACTCGGTCACCGCCGGATCGCCCACCTGGCCGGCTCGCAGGACCTGTACACCGGATGGTCGCGCTATCAGGGCTTCCTCGACGCGATGCGGGCGGCCGGGCTGGAGGTCGACGACGGGCTGGTTGTCTTCAGCGACGCGTTCACCGTGCGGGAGGGCGCACGCTGCTGTGCCCAGCTACTCGAGCGGCGCCGCGACTTCACGGCGATCGTGGCCGGCAACGATCTGCTGGCACTTGGGTGCTACGACGCCCTGGAAGGGCGGCGGCTGCGCTGCCCCGAGGACGTTTCGATTTCGGGATACAACGACATGCCGTTCGCGGACCGGTTCCGGCCGCCGCTGACGACGGTCCGCGTGCCCCACTACGAACTCGGCGCCGCCGCCGCGGAGTTGATGCTCGAGCAGCTCCAGGAGCGCGAGACTCCGCCGCGCCAGCTGTTGCTGGCGCCGGAGCTCGTCGTCCGCGGCTCGACGGCGCCGGCGCGGCGGCTAGGTGGGCCTCCGATCGTGTCCGGACGGGGGACCCGGCCCCACGGACGCCGAGCGCAGCGAGGCCCTAACAAGGACTAGTGTCCTAGTCGAGCGCGACTCTCGCGCCCACGTCGCCGGCCGGCCGGCCGTTCGCGGGCGCCGCTTCCTGCGCGTCGTGGTTGAGCACCGTGTTGCGCTCCGAAGTGACCTCGCGGTCGAGTGGCAGCGATCCGCCCACCGTGTAGTAAGGCTTGCCGGCGATCACCAGGTCCTCGGCCGGGAAGCGCGTGATCACCTCACAACCGTCGGCCGTCACCACGAGCTGTTCCTCGATCCGCGCCGCCGACCAGCCGTCGCTCGCCGGCCAGAACGTCTCGAGCGCGAACACCATCCCTTCCTCGATCTCCTCGGGATGGTCGAGCGACACGAGCCGGCTGAAGATCGGCTTCTCCCAAATTGACAGGCCGACGCCGTGGCCGAACTGGAGCGCGAACGCGGCCTCCTCGTCGGCGAACCCGAAGTCCTCGGCCTTCGGCCAGACGCCGACGACGTCGGCGGTCGTGGCGCCGGGCCGGATCAGCGCGATCGCCGCGTCGAGGTAGTAGCGGCAGCGCTTGTAGGCGTCGACGAGCGCCTTGGAGGCACCCGCGACCGCGAACGTACGGTAGTAGCACGTGCGGTAGCCCATGAAGCTGTGCAGGATGTCGAAGTACGCCGGGTCGCCGGGGCGCAGCGCGCGGTCGGTGTAGACGTGCGGGTGCGGGCTGCAGCGCTCGCCCGAGATCGCGTTGACCCCCTCGACGAACTCCGACCCCATGTCGTAGAGAACCTTGTTGACCAGCCCGACGCACTCGTTCTCTCGCATTCCGGGGCGCATCGCGCGGTAGAGCTCCTCGTAGGCGGCGTCGACCATCGCGCACGCCTGGTTCAGGAGCAAGACCTCGTCCTCGGTCTTGATCACTCGAGCCCGTTGCATGAGCTGCTGGCCGTCGACGACTTCGATGCCCCGCTGCTGGAGGGCGAACAGGACGGGGAGCTCAACCGCGTCGGCGCCGACAGGCTCGTTCAGCAGCCCGCGTCGCTCGAGCTCGATATGGATCTTTTCGGCCACGTCTTCGGCGCGACCGGACTCGGGGGACATCGCGCCTCGCAGCGTCGAGATGCCCGCGCGCGAGCGGCCGTCACCCAGCCACGGGTTGTAGAGCTCGTGATGGCGCGCCGCCGAGCCGAAGTCCCACATGATCGGCTGATCGCCGCGCGTCAACAGGCAGAAGCGGTTCAGCTTGTCCTGGGCCCAAGTGCCGATGTGGGTGGCGGTGATGTAGCGGATGTTCGCCATGTCGAAGCACAGCAGCGCTCCGAGCGACGAGTCGGCCAGCAGCCGGCTGATCCGCGCCAGCCGCCCCTCGCGCAGGCGATCCATGCGGACGCGCTGCTCCCAGTCGACGGCCATCGTCCCGTAGGTGTGCAGTCCCATCCCGAACTCCTCTCGGTCCGCCTGCTTGACGCCACAACTGACTGTACGTTACTCTGCAATCGTTTGCAGGCTACCTGACCGCGGTGACCCTATGGACGACGGAAGTCGCAACGAGAAGAGGCTCGGCTGGATCGGCTGCGGCCGAATGGGCCTGGCGCTCGGGACCCGGCTGCTCGCGGCCGGATGTGATCTGGCCGTCTACAACCGCACGCGGGCCAAGGCCGAGCCGCTGGCTGAACTCGGGGCGACGATCGTCGGGGCGCCCCCCGAGCTGGCCGACCGCGACATCGTGTTCACCACGCTCGCCGGGCCGACCGACTTCGAGCAGGTGGTCGCGGGACCGGGCGGGCTGCTGTCGGACCCCGACGCCGCTCCGTCGGTGATCGTCGACTCGACGACGATCTCGGCCGAGGCCTCCGAACGGGTTCGGGCCAAGGCCGCCGCACGCGGCACTGCGCTGCTCGCCGCGCCGGTCAGCGGCAATCCGAAGGTGGTCCGGGCGGGGCGCCTGACGATGGTCCTCTCGGGCCCCGAGGACGCCTACGCGGAGGTCCTGCCGTTCCTCGAGATCCTGGCCGGCGGTGGCGTGACCTACGCTGGGGACGGAGACCGGGCACGCCTGGTCAAGGTCTGCCACAACCTGATGCTCGGGATCATCGCGCAGACGCTGGCCGAGATCCTGGTGCTGGGGGAGAAGGGCGGCGTGTCGCGGGCGAGCACGATGGAGTTCCTCAACAACAGCGTGCTCGGCTCGACCTTCACCCGCTACAAGACGCCCGCCTACGTGAACCTCGACTTCTCGCCCACGTTCACTCCAGCGCTCCTGCTCAAGGACTTCGAGCTGGGCCAGGAGGCCGCGCGCGAGCTCGGCGTCCCGATGCCGGTCGCGGCGGCGGCTGCGCAAGTGGTGCAGGGGCTGGTCGCCGCCGGCTACACCGAGGTCGATTTCGCCGCCCTGATCGAGCTCCAGGCCAAGCTGTCGGGACTCGAGCTCGAGCCCGAGGGGGCGCCCGTGTCGGACGGCCTCGATCAAGCCGCGTGAGCGCCAGTTCGAGCCATCACCGGGCTCTATGTAGTGTTCCCGTTCGCCATGCCTGAGGTGCTCATGCCACGCCTGTCGGACTCGATGGAGGAGGGGACCATCGTGCGTTGGCTAAAGCAGGACGGCGATCCTGTCGTGGCGGGCGAGCCGCTGGCCGAGGTCGAGACTGACAAGGCGACCGTGACGTTCGACGCGGAGGCCGACGGGACGCTGGAGATAGTCGTCGCGGAGGGTGAGACGGTGGCGCTCGGGGCGGTGATCGCGCGCATCGGGGAGGCGGGCCGGGTGCGGTCCGAGCCCGCGCTGGCCACCGCCGGAAACGGCTCCCAGCGCGTCAAAGCGTCGCCGCTGGCCCGGCGCATCGCTCGCGAGTCCGGCATCGACCTCGGCGGCCTTACCGGAACCGGGCCCGGTGGCCGGATCGTCAAGTCCGACCTCGACGCCGCCGCGGGATCGCCCGAGCTCGAGCCGGGCCAGGCGTCAACGCCCGAGCCCGAGCTCGAAACCGTCGGGGCCGGCGAGCCCGTCGCCGCGCCGCGCGGCAACAAGGGCGCGGTGACTATCCATCAGCTGTCTCGTACGCAGGTTCAGATCGCCCAGCGCATGGCCGAGTCCAGAGCGACGATCCCCGACTTCACGCTCGAGGCCGAGATCGACATGCAGCAGGCGGTGGCGCTGCGCGAGGAGCTCCGCCGATCCCGGGCCGCCGATGTCGCCCCGTCCTACAACGACATGGTCGTCAAGGCGTGCGCGACGGCCCTGCGCGAGCACCCTCGGGCCAACGCGGCCTACCGCGACGGAGCGTTCGAGCTCTACGAGCGCGTCAACGTGGGGATCGCGGTCGCCGCTCAGGACAGCCTGATCGTCCCGACCGTGTTCGACGCGGACCGCAAGACCCTGCTCGAGATCGCCCGCGAGGCGCGTGGCCTGGCCGAGCGCGTTCGCCAGCGCACCGTCACTCCCGCCGAGCTTTCGGGGGCCACCTTCACGGTCTCGAACCTCGGCATGTACGGCGTAGTGGGCTTCGCGGCGATCATCAACCCGCCGCAGGCGGCGATCCTCGCGGTCGGAGAAGTGCGCGAGCTGCCGGTGGTGCGCGAAGGCCAGGTGGTGCCGGGGCTGCGCATGAGCGTGACCCTGACCTGCGATCACCGGATCCTGTACGGGGCGCCGGCGGCGGAGTTCCTGGCCCGGATCCGTCAGCTGCTCGAGCAGCCGATCAACCTGCTGCTTTAGCGGCGCTGCCCGGGCCAGCCGCGTCCTGCATCCACGGCCCCCGCCAGCCGCCGTAATGGGTGACCAGACCGTCCGCCTCGGCGGGTCCCCACGACCCCTTGGCGTAGGGATGGGCGGAGGGCGGTGAATCGAGCAGGGGCTGGACGATCCGCCACGACTCCTCGACGATGTCCTGGCGCGTGAAGTGCGTGCTGTCGCCGATGAGTGCCGCGTGGAGCAGCACCTCGTAGGGCTCGGCGGTCTGGCCGAGCTCCTCGGCGAACTCCACATCGAACTCGATCTCGCTGATCCCCGGGCTCTCCGCCCGCTGGGCATCGAGTCGCATCTGGATGCCCGACGCTGGGTCGATCTTGAACACGATCTGGTTCGGGTGCGGATGGCGGTGCAGCTCGCGCACGAAGTGCAGACGCGGTGGACGGCGGAATATGAGGCGAATCTCGGTCTCGGTCACCGCGAGCTGCTTACCGGTCCGGATGAATACGGGCACGCCGCCCCAGCGCCAGTTGTCGATCTCGAGCCGCAGCGCGCAATACGTCTCGGTCGTCGAGTTCGGCGCCACGCCGTCGATGTTCAGGTAGCCGTCGTACTGCCCGCGCACGTAATGGCCTGGGTCGGCGTCCGCGATCGACTTGAACACGGCCATCTTCGTGTCCTTCAGCGTCTCGGGGTCACTGCCCGACGGGGGCTCCATGGCGGCGACGGCCAGCAGCTGGAACAGGTGGTTTACCACGACGTCACGGAGCGCGCCGACCGGGTCATAGAAATGTCCACGATCCTCCACCCCGAACTGCTCCGCCATCGTCATCTGCACGCACGAGAGGTAGTTGCGGCTCCACACCGGCTCGAGCATCGTGTTGGCGAACCGCAGGTAGAGGATCTCCTCGAGACCCAGCTTGCCGAGGAAATGGTCGATCCGGTAGATCTGGGACTCGTCGAGGTACTGGTGCAGATCGGCCGCGAGCTGGCGCGCCGACGCGAGGTCGTGCCCGAACGGCTTCTCGACGACGACGCGCTCCCCGTGCGACACGAGTCCCGCCTTGGACAGTCCGGCCACCACGGTGGCGAACAGCGACGGCGGGATCTCGAGATAGAAGGTCGGGTCCTGGTAGTCGTGCAGCGCCTGCGCGACGCGGGCGTACGTCTGGTCGTCGCTGAAGTCGCCGCCGACGTAATGGAGGCGACCGGCGAACCGCTTGAAGACGCTCTCGTCGAGCTGCTCGCCCGTCTGCTCGATCGACTCCCGCGCGCGCTGGCGAAGCTGATCGTCGGTCATGTCGTCGCCCGCGATGCCGATCACCGGCACCCCGAGCATCCCGCGGCGCTCGAGCCGGTACAGCGCGCGGAACGTCATCTTGCGGGCCAGGTCGCCGGTGATGCCGAAGACGACGAGTGCGTCTGAGGTTCGGGTGCTCATGGACGGGAACCTATCGCTTGGCTCGCGTGCGCGCTGCCTTGCCTCGTGTACGGAGCTTCTTGGCCAGCGCCACGTCCTCGGACGCGGGGCTACCGTCGTCGCGTCCGGTCTCGAGCACGCCGGGCAGCTTGTCGAAGCGCGGCTCGGAGATGAACACCGCGCACCCCTTCTCGCCGAGCTCGCCCTCGCCCATGATCGCGTGGCGGTCGCGGTTGGAGCCGAGCGGGACGGCCGAGTCGTTGACGTGGAGGGCGCCGAGCCGGTCGCAGCCGACGACTTGGTCGAACCCGTCGATGACCTCGGCGAGGCCCTCGCGCGTGCGGATGTCGTAGCCCGAGGCGAACATGTGGCAGGAATCGAGGCACACGCCCAGGCGCTTTCCGCCTCCGCTCGCCTTGATCAGCTCGGCGAGCTCTTCGAACGAGCGCCCGAGCGTCCCGCCGGCACCCGCCGTGTCCTCGAGCAGAAGCGGGCAACGATCGGTCTCGGCCAGAGCCTCCTTGATGACCTTGCCGGCCCGTTTGATCGCTTTCGGGACGTCGCCCTGCTTCGCCGAGCCAGGGTGCAGGATGACGCCAACGGCTCCAATGCCGAGTCCGACGCGCAGCGACTGGGTCAGCGAGGCGAGCGACTTGGCGCGCATGTCGGGGTCTTCGGTGGCGCAGTTGATCAGGTAGACGGCGTGGATCATCACGGTCCTGATCGGGCTTGCCGCCATCGCCTCGCGGAACTCGGCGAAGTCGTCTTCGCCGTAAGCGGTCGGTCGCCACATGCGCGGGGACTGGTTGAAGATCTGGATCGCCTCGCAGCCCCGTTCGATCCCGCGCTCTACCGCACGGGGGAGCCCACCGGCGTTCGATACGTGTGCGCCGATTAGCATGCGATTCTGTTCCTCATGCGCGTTCGCTTCGCTCCATCCCCAACCGGGGCATTGCACATCGGGGGCGCCCGCACGGCCCTCTACAACTGGCTGCTCGCGCGCGGTCAAGCGTACGGACCGGAAGGGGAACCGGGCACGCTCGTGCTGCGGATCGAAGATACCGATCGTGAGCGATCGACCCCGGAGAACGTCGAGCAGATCCTGGACGCCCTGCGCTGGCTGAAGCTCGACTGGGACGAGGGGCCCGAGTTTCAATCGGAGCGTTCCGAGCGCCACCGTGAGGTGCTCGAGCAGTTGCTCGACTCCGGGCACGCGTACCACTCGACCGCGACCACCGACGACGTCCAGGCGTACAAGCAGCGCCGCGGCTTCGACCGCGCCTTCCGTGGCGTGGATGAGAGCGAGGGCGCGGTGCGCCTGCGCGTCCCGGACGAGGGCGAGACGGTGTTCGACGACGTGATCCGTGGACAGATCCGGTTTGCCAACGCGAGCATGGACGACTTCGTGATCGCGCGGGCCGACGGCTCCGTGCTGTACGTGTTCGCCAACCTGGTCGACGACCTCGATGCGAGAATCACCGAGGTCGTCCGGGGGGAGGACCACATCTCGAACACGCCCAAGCAGCTGCTCGTGGTCGACGCGCTGGGGATCGAGCCGCCGCGCTATGCGCACCTGCCGCTGCTGCACGGACCCGACGGGCGCAAGTTGTCCAAGCGCCACGGCGCCGCGTCGGTCCAAGAGCTGCGGGCCGCCGGCTACCTGCCCGAGGCGGTCGACAACTACATCGCGCTGCTCGGGGCCGGCTTTGCCTCCGACGAGGAGTTCTTCTCGCTCGAGGAGCTCGCGGAGCGGTTCCGGCTCGAACGCGTCTCCAAGAATCCCGCGGTGTTCGATGAACGCAAGCTGCGGCATCTGGATGGGCGCTGGATCCGCGAGCTGGGGACCGATGAGCTGACCAAGCGCCTGGAGGAGTTCACCGGCCGCACCGGGTTGCGTGGCGCCGTGGAAATCTCGCAGGAGAAGATCCAGACGCTGGTCGAGTTCTGGCCGCTCGTGGGGTTCCTGTTCGACGGCCCGGTGGACGATCCCGCCGCGTTCCAGAAGGTGATCGCCTCGAATGGGGGGGTCGAGAACCTGAAGGCGGCTCGCGATGCGCTGGCCCGCGCCGAGCCGTTCACGGTGCAGAACATCGAGGCCGCCCTGCGCGAAGTGGTCGAGAGCCGGGGCGCCAAGCCCGCCAAGGTGTTCCAGCCAGTGCGCGTGGCGATCGCCGGCACGACCGTGTCGCCGGGGATCTTCGAGAGCGTCGCGCTGCTAGGCCGCGATGAGACACTTGCCCGGATCGACCGTGCCTTAGAACATGCGCATTAGTCAATCGACTCAACGAACATCGTATGTCTGCCGATAACGCTGGCTGAGGCGGCCATGAACTCTGTGGAACCGCCAACCGCTTCTGAACCTCCGAGAAAGGCGAGCACGTCCGTCGTGGCAACGCTAGCGGCAGTAAAGACACCAACCGACCCATACGCATCGCGCGAGCGCCATCACAACGAGGGCCACGGACGACGGCTGACCGCCGCGTTCGAGGCGCTCGAGGCCTTCCCGATGCTGGCCGAGTCGCGTAATCGCGTGCTGCGCCTGTTCGAGAGCGGCGAGCCGTCGACGGCCGACGTGGTCGCCGCCGTCGAAGCCGACGTGGCGCTGGCCGTGACCGTGCTGCGTCTCGCCAATCGCGTCGACGGCCGGATGCGCGGCCGCGTCGAGAGCGCCGTGAAGGGCGTCGAGGTTCTCTCGCCCCGGACCGTCCACTCGATCGCCTCGAAGGCGCGCACGTTCGACTTCTTCGAGCGCACCGCGGTGTGGCAGGGCGTGCCCGAGCGCTTCCGCCTGCACGCCGTGGCCACCCAGCGCGCCGCCGACCGGATCGCCCGCGAGCTCGGCTACGAGGCACGCGACCGGTTGATGGTGACCTCGCTGCTGCACGACATCGGCAAGCTCGTCCTCGTCCACGCCTATCCCGGCTATCCCCGTCAGATCCACGCCGAAGCGCGCACGCCCGAGGAGCGCATCCAAACCGAGCGTCGTGAGCTCGGCGTCGACCACGCCTTGGTCGGCGGCGTGCTCGCCCGCCGCTGGGGCCTGCCCAAGTCGGTGGCCAGCGTGATCGAGCGCCATCACGCCGAGGACGTCGACGGCGAGGCCGCCGTCGTGCGCCTGGCCGACATGCTCGCGCACTACACGCTCGGCGCTTCGGTCTCCCCGTCCGAGCTCCTGTCCGTGGCGCGCCTGGTCGGGATCGCCCCGACCGAGCTGCGCACCGTCATGTACGACCTGCCGCTGCCCAGCTCCGGCGGGCGCCGGCGCCAGATCGATCCGTGCCCGATGTCCACTCGCGAGGTCGAAGTCCTGCGCCGGCTCGCGCGCGGGATGGTGTACAAGCAGATCGCCTCCGAGCTTGGGCTCTCGACGAGCACGGTCCGTACACATCTACACAACGTGTACGGCAAGCTCGGCGCGATGGACCGGGCTCAGGCCGTGCTGATCGCCACCGAGCGCGGCTGGATCTAAGGGTTCACGAAGGCGCTGCCCAGCCGGCTCGTCGCGTCAGCGATATGACGCGCTGGAGCCTGCGTAATCGTGCAATGATCGGATCCGCGTGATCTCGATCACCACGAAATCGCCATACGCGTTGAGCGCGCTGGTCGAGCTGCATTACCAGGGCGACCGGGGACCGGTTCCGATCGCCGAGCTGGCTCGCCGGCGCGAGATCCCCGTCCAGTTCCTCGAGCAGCTGTTCGCCACCCTGAGGCGGGCCGGCGTGCTGCGCTCCCAGCGCGGCGTCAAGGGCGGCTACTCGTTCGCCCGCCCGGCGGCCGATATCACCGTACTCGAGCTCGTCGAGCTGCTGGATGGGCCGGTCGGGGCCGGCGCCATCGGCGTGTTCGCCGACGCGGCCGAGGCGGCGCGTGCCGTACTCGGTCAGTCGACGGTCGCCGATGTGGCCGACGCGGAGTCTCGCGCCGCCGGCGCACCGATGTACCACATCTGAGAGCCGGTGCGGTCGGGGCGGCTTGTCGACCCGACGGCCCCGGGCGGGCCCAAAACGGTTGATTCTCGTACCGTTATCCGCCCAGTGGCAGGAATCCCAAGCAACATCGAGGCGCTCGTCGGGCGAACCCCGATGATCGAGCTGGCGCGGATGGTGCCCGATGCCCAGGCACGGCTGTTCGCCAAGCTCGAGTCGTTCAACCCGGGCGGGAGCGTCAAGGACCGCATCGGCGTCTCGATGATCGAGGCGGCCGAACAGGAGGGGATCATCGAGCCGGGGCGGACGACGATTGTCGAGGCGACGAGCGGCAACACGGGGATCGCGCTCGCGTTCGTCTGCGCCGCCAAGGGATACGACCTCGTGCTCACGATGCCCCAGGGGATGAGCCGGGAGCGCGAGGGGCTGCTGCGACTGTACGGCGCGCGCGTCGAGATAACGGAGTCGCTCGGCGGCATGAACGAAGCGGTCGACGCCGCCCGCGCGATGGCGTCGGGCGCGGATGTGTTCCTGCCCGATCAGTTCTCAAATCCCGCCAATCCGGAGATCCATCTGCGCACGACTGGACCGGAGATATGGGATGCGCTCGACGGCGAGGTCGACGCGTTCGTGGTCGGCGTCGGGACGGGGGGAACGATCACGGGCGCCGGGGAGCTGCTCAAGGCACGCAACCCGCGCTGCCGGGTGATCGCGGTCGAACCGAGCGCTTCGCCGGTTCTCTCCGGTGGACGTCCGGGACCCCACAAGATCCAGGGGATCGGCGCCGGCTTCGTCCCCGCCGTGCTCAACCGCGACGTGCTTGACGAGGTGATCCCCGTCGACGACGAGGACGCGATCCACACGGCTCGCGAGCTCGCCCGCCGGGAAGGCATCCTGGCCGGCATCTCGGGTGGGGCGGCGGTGTGGGCCGCGATCGAGGTCGCGAGCCGGCCTGAGTCGCGCGATGCGCGGATCGTCACGATCCTGCCGGACTCGGGCGAGCGCTATGTCTCGACCCCGTTCTTCGCTCCCTGAGGCGCCGCCGAGCCACTCCCAATCCCCGCACTCCGGCTAGCTAGGCTTTGTCCATGCTGATCGGCCGCATCATCGCCGAGGTGCGGCGGGACATCGCCGCCGCGCGCACGCGGGACCCGGCCGCGCGGGATGTCGGTCCGGTCGAGATCCTCGCCACGTGGCCGGGCGTCCACGCGTTGCTCGCCCACCGCCTGGCGCACGTGTTGCACGACGCGCAGGTGCCTTTCCTGCCCCGGGCGGTCGCGGCGCTCTCTCGTGCGATCACGGGCATCGAGATCCACCCGGCCGCCAAGATCGGCCACGGCTTCTTCATCGACCACGGCATGGGGGTGGTGATCGGGGAGACGGCCGAGATCGGCGACGACGTCACGCTCTATCAAGGAGTGACGCTGGGCGGCACCGGCTTCGCCACCGGCAAGCGCCATCCGACCGTGCAGGACAACGTGACGATCGGTTCGGGGGCCAAGCTGCTCGGCCCGATCACGGTCGGGCACGGCTCGAAGATCGGCGCCAACAGCGTGGTCATCCATGACGTGCCGGCGAACTCGACGGTGGTCGGGAACCCCGGTCATCCGGTGCGCGTCGAGGGCCGGCGGCCCGAGGGCCCCGATGCCGACTGGGTGCACCTGCCCGACCCGATCGCGGATGCGATCAAGACTCTGGCCAGCCGGATCTCCGCGCTGGAGCAGGAGGCCGGCACTGGGAGTGGCGACGCCAACGTTCGACCGCTGCGGCCGGCGGGTGACCGCGAAGACGGGGGCGACAGCGCGCAGCGGGTCAACCGCTCGGTCGGCCCCAACCCGGCCGGCGGCTGAGGCGCCTGGGTCCTTTCTTTACAGAGTCCGGCCGGGATCCGTGGGCGCGGGTGGCGCCTGCGCCGAGGGGGTATGGGCCGAAGGCGTGCGACCCGCCGGCGTCTCGTGCTCGGAGATGTTCACACGACCGCGCACCAGGTACAGCGGGCGCCCTTTGACCTCGTCGTAGATCCGTCCCACGTACTCACCGATCAGCCCGATCGCGATCAGCTGGATCCCGCCGAGCAGCAGCACCGCGATCGTCAGCGATCCGAAACCCGGCAGGTATGACCCCAGGAAGTGGAGCACGATCACTACCGGGATCGCGATGAAGGCCAGCGTCGAGATGATGAAGCCGAGCAGCGTGGCGAGCTGAAGCGGGCGGTGTGAGAACGAGGAGATGGCGTCGAACGAGAAGCGAAGCATCTTCGGGATCGTGTACTTCGTCTTGCCGGCATGGCGGGGGTCGCGCTTGTAGGGCACCGCCGCCTGCCGGTAGCCGACCCACACGGTCATGCCGCGCAGGAACCGGTTGCGCTCGCGCATCGACAGCAGGGCGTCGAGCGGCCGGCGATCGAGCAGACGGAAGTCTCCCGAGTTGTGCTCGAGGTCCACTTGGGCGAGCCGGTCGAACAGGGCGTAGAACCAGCGCGCCGTCGTGAGCTTGAAGCGCGACTCGCCGTCGCGCTGCTCGCGCACCGCATAGACCACGTCGCAGCCGGCGCGCCAGTGGTCGAGCATTCGCGTGATCAGCTCGGGCGGATCCTGGAGATCGGCATCGAGCATGACCACCGCATCTCCGCGGGCGTGATCGAGGCCGGCGGTGAGCGCGGTCTGATGGCCGAAGTTGCGCGACAGCTGGATGACGCGTACGCGCGGATCGTTAGAGGCCAGCTTGCCCAGCTCGAGTTCCGAGTTGTCGGTGGAGCCATCGTCGACCAGCACGAGCTCGAACCGGATGCCGTGCAACGCCGCGCACACGCGGGCGTAGAACTCCTCGATCGTGGCCTCTTCGTTGTAGACGGGAGCAACCACGCTGAGCAGCCGAAGCGGGCGGGCCGCGTCGGGCGGCCCGATCGGGTCGTCTATGCGTGATTGATCAAGCGAGGCCATGGGCTTTTCATAGTGTGACTGCGCTGCCGTGCGGAATGTAGGCCAGGAGCTGGAAGAAAGCCATCACCACGGTCAGCGCGAGGGAGGCCCGCCACAGGCGCCGGTCCCGTCCGAGCGCGGCGAGCGGCATCAGCCAGGCCGCGTACCAGGGCAGCAGCGAAGCCGCGGTGACCAGCAGCGCGAGCGCCGCCCAACCAGCCCCGGCGATCCAGTCGAGCCGTCCGCGCCATACGCGCCACAGAAGCCAGCCGAGCGCGCCTGCGAACAGCGCGGCGAGGCCGAGCGTCACCGGGTGCCCCACCGTGCCCAGGCCAAGCCGGGTGCCGATGAAGCCGGGGATGCTTTGCCAGTTGCCGTTGGCCTGGACGGTGTCGATCGTGCCCGGCAGATGCAGCGGCCCGGTTCCGAACATCGCGAAGCTGAATACGGCTAGAGCCGCCGCGGCGACGCCCGCGCCGATCAGCAGATCGCGCCGGCGCGTGCGCTGGAGCGCTCCCCGCGCGAGCGCCCCGCGGGCGTCGGCCAGCGCGAACGGCAGCACGAGTCCGGCCGTCACCTTGACGGCGGCCGCGGCCACAATTGAGCCGCCGCTCAACCGTCCCCGCCCTTTCAGCAAAAGGACAACCCCGGCCATGAGCGGAGCGAGCATCAACAGGTCGTTGTGGCCACCCCCGACGCCGTAGACGACGATCAGCGGGTTGAGTCCGACCAGGGCGGCTGCCTTGACCTGGTTCACGCCCCGTAGCCGCGCGCCGTTCCAGACCAAGGCGACGATCGCCAGGCTCGAGACCGCGGCGATCGCCTTGTAGGCGAAGACGCTGACCGGGATGCTCAGCGGTGCCAGCACATAACTGAACGCGGTGAACAGTGGCCCGTAGACCGTGGGCGTGTACACCCACTTCCAGTCGATGTACTGGTAGAGCGGATCGAGCGCCAGCGCGTGGGGGCCGGTCACGTACGGATTGGCGTGGTAGACCTCGCCGAGACGGCCGTAGAACTGGTAGCTGAAGATGTCGGTCGAGACGAGCGGCGGCGCGAGCATGATCAGCGTGGTCAGCGCGGCGATGGTGCCCAGCACGAGCAACGGGGAGAGACGATCGGCGACGGCGACGGTGGCCAGATACGAGATGAACATCGCCGCCATCACGATCGTCAAGCCGACGCTTCCCAGGTCGATCCCGGTTGTCCCGAACGAGCCGGCGAGGCCGAGCTGCCCGATGGCGAGGTGGACCGTCTGCGGCAGGAGGTCCTCGGTGTTAGCCGCTGCCAGCGCGACGAGCACGCCAGTGAGCAGCATCCCGGCCAGGCCGAGGAGGCCGATCCAGGTGCGGGACGCGGTCGTGCGCGTCTCGAGCGCGGGCGCCCGCAGCTCGAACGCGCCGCTGCGCGTAGCGCCAAGCGGCGGACTGTCGACGCTCATCACCTGAAGCTTGCCCGACGCCGAACCGGCAAGAGTGTGGCCATTGTTGACATTACGTTAGGGAACTTGCGGGCGCAATGTTCCTCTCGTCGCCCGGTTGGATTGTCATGTTTTGTTTGGACAGCAATCCCTTCCGATGATGGGTTGCCCCTACCCATCGTGACCCGATCCGATCGCGCTCGCTCTCGAGCCCGGACGCCTTATCTCGCTTGGCGCAGTCCTGCGGAGTCGAGGAACGGCCCAGATCGCCTCGAGTGCGATGGCCGACGACATCTTGCTCGAGCCGACGCTCCGGTCACGGAACACGATCGGAATCTCCGCGACGGTGAAGCCGGCGAGCAGCGCGCGATAGGTGACCTCGATCTGAAACACGTAACCCTCGGCGCGCACCGTGTCGAGGGCGATCGCTTCCAGAACCCGACGGTGGATGCACTTGAAGCCGCCCGTCAGGTCGTGAATCTGGACCCCGAGGATGGTGCGGGCATAAAACGATCCGCCGCGGCTGACGAGGCGCCGCAGGAGCCCCCAGTTCTCGGTTCCACCGCCTTGCACATAACGCGACCCCAACACCATGTCCGCGTCGCGCGCCGCGGCGAGCAGCTGCTCCAGGTAGCCGGGATCGTGGGAGAAATCGGCGTCCATCTCGATCACCAGTTCGGCGTCGCCGGCCAGCGCATGGGCGAATCCGGCCAGGTATGCGTGTCCCAGCCCCGTCTTAGCGCCGCGATGCAGCACCTCGACCTGCGGGTAGCGCTCCGACAGGGAGTCGGCGAGCGCCCCCGTGCCATCGGGCGAGTTGTCGTCGACGACGAGGATGCGGTGGGAGTTCGGGGCCACTCGTTCGAGCTCCGCCACGGTGGCGCGAATGATGCCCTCGATGTTCTGCGCCTCGTTGTACGTCGGCATGACGACCCAGACTTGCTCGCGCATCGAGGGGAGCGTAATGGCAAGGGCGGCCGGTCGAGCTGTCGGTGGCGTCGGCGGCGACGCCGCCTTTAGCGCCGGACGTAAGCTACGCGGTTCCAGCTCGGCTCGGGCGCGAGCTGAATCGGCTCGCCGCCTCGATCCGGCTGGATGTAGACGAACGCATGGGTGTTGGCGTCGAAGCGGATGTCGAGCTCGCCTTCCTTGACCCGCTGGTCCAGCCAAGCTCCACGGAAGATCAGGCGGCGCAGCCAGTGGACGAGCGAGCGATCGGATGGCCCGACCAGATCGGGCCAGCAGTCGTTGACATGCTCCCCGAGGGCCGAGGCCGGCTCGGACACCTCGCCGTTGACGACCAGGTTGATCAGATCTTCGCCCTCGTCCTCGTCGACCGCGCTGTCGATGAAGCCGAGCTTACGAGCAGCCTGCTCGCAGCGCTCGCGGAAATCGCGCTCGTTGAAGGTGAACCGCAGCTCGCCGTACTCGAGCACGAAGTCTTCGCCGGAGCTGTAGTTGCCTCGCTGGTACATGGCGCGTCGGGATCATATGGTGGATTCCTGCCCCTCCGCAGCGGCTGAAATGGACGTTGCAGAATGAGCGCGAGCGCCAGATCTGGAGTGCCGGATTTTGGTAAGCCGGTACCCTTGCCGCACGATGATGCCGGTGTCGCGATGATCGACGGTGGCCCGGTGTCCAGTGTCGGCGAGTCACCAGTGGCCACAGATGGCGGTGGGGATGCGGGGCAGGAGCGTCCGCTCGCGCATGAGGGTTCTCGCTGGCCGTACTGGCCTGCCGCGGGTGTGGCAGTCCTCGGCCTCTTCATCACCGGCGTGCTCGTGCTGCTTGCCGCTTCCACGTACTCGACCAACGAGAACCGCCTTCTGAACCTCCGTGTGCGTGACGCCGGGGCCCTGATCTCGGAGATTCTGCCGACCGTCCAGACGCCGTTGGCCTCCGGTGCCGCACTGGCTGACGCGACCGGCGGCGATGTGCAGAAGTTCCGAACCTTCGCGACGCCGTACGCGGGTGTGGGCCGCCAGTTCGGCTCGGTGTCACTCTGGCGGCTGGGCGCCAGTGGGGCGCAACTCCTGGCGACGGTCGGGTCTTTCCCGGTGCTCGCCGGGTCGCCGGCGCGCGCGAAATCCTTTTTCGCGCACGCGGCTGGGAGCGCTAAGTTGAGCATTATCGGCCTCCTGCAAGGGCCGCATCCGCGACTCGGCTACGCGTTCACCTCACCGGGTCTGACCGGTCGCTATGTCGCCTACGCCGAAAGCGCGCTGCCGGCCAACCGTCGCTCGAGCCTTCAAAGCAGCTCGTCGTTCTCGGACCTCAACTACGCGCTGTACCTGGGGCGTACGCAGAACAGCTCGCAGCTGCTGGTCACCGACCTCAAGAAGCTTCCGATCACGGGCCGTCACGCGTCGACGACGATCCCGTTCGGGGACAGCGCCTTCACGTTCGTGGTCACGCCCCGCAGTCCGCTGGAGGGGACCTTCGCGCAGCGGCTGCCGTGGCTGATCGGGATCATCGGGATCCTCCTCAGTCTCGGCGCGGCCGTGCTCACCGGGCGGCTGCTGGACCGGCGCAACCAGGCCGAACGGTTGGCCCGTTCGCTCGAACTGATCGCCAACGAGAACCGCCGGCTGTACGGCCAGCAGCGGACAATCGCGCAGACCCTTCAGCATGCGCTCCTGCCCGACGAGCTCCCAAAGGTTCTGGGCGTCGAGACGAGCGCTCGGTACGAGGCCGGAGTTGAGGGCGTCGAAGTCGGTGGTGACTGGTATGACCTGATCGGACTCGAAGGCCGCCGTTTGCTGCTCGTCGTGGGTGACGTATCAGGTCGGGGCCTGCGCGCGGCTGCGACGATGGCACAGCTTCGCTTCGCGATCCACGCGTATGCCGCGCAGGACGATCCGCCCGCGGTGATCTTGAGCAAGCTTTCCCGCCTCGTGAACGTCACCACGAGTGGTCAGATCGCCACGATCCTGTGCACGCTGGTCGACGTCGAGCGCCGACGCGTCACGGTCACAAGCGCGGGCCATCTTCCGCCGCTGCTGCTCAGCGACGGCGGCGGAACCTACCTTCACAGCGAGGTCGGGGTCCCGATCGGCGTGCGCTCGGGAGTTCGATACACCTCGACGGCCGTCGACGCACCACCCGCCGCGACCCTGCTTGCCTTCACCGACGGATTGGTCGAGCGACGGGGAGAGACGATCGACACCGGGCTGGAGCGGCTCGAGCGTGCCGCGGTCGGCCAGGACGGCGACTTGGACGAGCTGCTGGACAATCTGGTGTCCGACCTGCGGCGCGACGGGGGCGACGACGACACGGCGATCGCGGGGTTGCGGTGGCTGAACTAGGCTCCAATCACCATCAGACAATGACCTTCGACGTGTCAGAGGAAACGGATCGAACCTTGACCGTAACGGTGGCCGGGGAGTTGGACATCACGAACGTCGACGCGCTCGCCAGCGCCGTCGCACCCGCGCTGGACCGAAACCCCCAGCGGGTCGTCGTCGACGTCCACGAACTGCGTTTCGCCGACAGCTCGGCGATCGCGCTGTGGGTGCAGTGGGCAAGCGCCGTTCCCGAGATCGAGCTCCGCGACGTCTCACCGTTGCTACGACGGGTGGTCGAATCGATGGGGCTCGCCGAGACCCTGAACGTGACACCATGACGACCACGCGCTCCTTCCCGCATGAGCCCCAGTCCGTCCCCGCCGCTCGACGGTTCGCGACGAGCGTTCTGAGTGGCAGTTCGGCCGAGACGCTCGAGGCGGTCGAGCTGATGGTCTCCGAGCTCGCGACCAACTGCATCCGCCACACCGACAGCGGCTTCGACCTCACGATCACGCGCAGCGGCGACGACATCCGGGTGGAGGCCTCGGACCACGCCGGCGGGACGCCGACGATGCGCTCGCCCAAGCCGACCGATCCGAGCGGCCGCGGGCTGAAGATCATCGACATGCTGTCGGCCCGCTGGGGTGTGCGCGCCGACGGAACGCGAGGCAAGACGGTGTGGTTCACGATCGCCGATACGGCGCCGGCTGCATCGCCCCGGTAGTCGCGGTTCATTTGCGGTCCGGCTTCTAAGTTCACGGTCCGGGGGGAGAATTCGGCCGGGCGGGAGAATTCACGGTCCGGGGGGGAGAATTCACGGTCCGGGGGGGAGAATTCGGCCGGCGCCAGGCTCTTTTGGGCCATGAATTCGCCCGCCACGATCCTCGTCGTCGAGGACCATCAAACCACCCGTACCTTCCTGGCCGACAACCTCTCCGCGGACGGTTACGAAGTGATCGAGGCCGAGGGGGTGTCGGACGGCCGGCGCCTGCTCGAGAATGCCTTCCCCGACCTGGCCATCGTCGACCTCGGCCTGCCCGACGGCGACGGGCTCGAGCTGCTAGCGCACGTCCGGGGCGCCGATCGCATTGCCGGCCGGCTCGATCCCGACCTGCCATTGCTCGTGCTGTCGGGGCGTGTGGGCGAGCTCGATCGGCTGCGCGGGTTCGACCGCGGGTGCGACGACTACATGATCAAGCCGTTCAGTTACCACGAGCTGAGCGTGCGGGTGAGAGCGCTTCTGCGCCGGACCCGGCGCCGGCCGGCCGCGGCCAGGCTCCGCGTCGGATCGCTCGAGGTCGATCCGATGAGCCGCCAGGTGTGGGTGCGCGGCGAGGCGATCGCGCTGTCCAAGAAGGAGTACGCGCTGCTGCGCGCGCTGGCGGGCGAGCCGACCAGAGTCTTCACGCGCGAGGAATTACTGCGGGGCGTCTGGGGCTTCGTGGCACTCGGGCATACGCGCACCTTGGACTCACACGCATTCCGGCTACGGCAGAAGCTCAACCGCGCCGGCGATCGGTTCGTGATCAACGTTTGGGGCGTCGGCTACCGGCTCCTCGACGGACCGCTCGAGTCGTGATCGCCCTGTCGGTGACCGGGTGGCTGGCCGCGAGCGGCGCCGGCCTCGCCGCCGGCGCGGCCTGGCGGGCGTTGAGCGGGCGACTTGAGAACGTCGCGCGAGCGTGCCACGAGCTGCGCGGGCCGCTCACCGCGGCCCGGCTAGGTCTCCAGCTGGGCGCGAGCGCGGGGGAGCTGTCGCCCGCCCGCCTGCGCGCGATCGACCTCGAGCTCGGCCGCGCGGCGCTGGCGCTGGATGATCTCGACGCGGCCGGCCGGCGAGGCGCCCCCGCCTGGCGCCCGCCCGAGGCGGTCGACATGCGCCAGCTGGTGGACGACTCGGTCGAGGCGTGGCTGGCCACGGCGGGGGCCCGGGGGGTCTCGCTGCACGGCTCGTGGTCCGGGAGCTCGCCGCCGGTGTGGGGCGACCGTCTGCGGCTCGCTCAGGCGACGGGCAACCTGATCGCGAACGCGATCGAGCACGGGGGAGGGGCGGTCGCGGTGCGCGGTCGTGGGGAGCCGGGTCGCGTCCGGATCGAGATTGTGGACGGCGGACCGGGGCTGCCGGCGCCCGTGTCCGAGCTGGCGCGCCGGCCGCATGGCGGGCGCGGGCGGCGGGGGCGCGGGCTCGCGATCGCCACCGCGATCATCGCCAGCCACGGCGGCCGTCTGGCCGCGGCGCCATGTGCGCGCGGGGCGCGCCTGGTTGTGGAGCTGCCGGCGAGCCGAGCGGGCGGCTGACGTTGGTCCGGCCGGCGTCGAGGTCGGGGTCGGGGCCGCGGCGTGGTGCGGACGGCGTTGGAGGGCGGACGTCATGCACAACCTGCCACTCGAGGCCGCGCGGGCTGACCGTGGCACGGTGCGCATGCCCCACGTGCACAACCTGACACGGTGCCGGCGTTCTGGCTCGAGTGGCAGGTTATGCAGGACCGGCGGACCTGCATAAGCGCGCAAGCCATCCGGATCGTGCGCGTTTCTGCAGCTGTGGCGTGAACAAGTGCGCGCGCTCGGGCGGGAGGGCGCGGTTAAGCAGGTCGCGGGACGTCGGGGCTGGTCGGGCCGGCGCCCGCGGGGGTTGGCGGTTGGGGTTGCCGGCCGGGGTTGCTGGCGGGGGGTGCGGGTCGGGCGCCCCGAGACCCACGGTGCGAGCTGGCGCTGCCGCGGAGTCAGCCCTGCCTAAGTCGTCACGACCGCTGGTTCGCCTGAGGCGTGACGACTTACGCACGTGTCACCTGCGTAACCCGTCAAGCCCGACGCGACGGCGCCCGCGTGACGGATTATGCATGGCCCCTGGCCCTCCGGCCGCCACCATCGTCCCGCGGCGACCGTCACTGGCCCTCCGGCCGCCACCATCGTCCCCCACCGTGCGACCCCCACCGTCCCACCGTCCCACCGCCACGAGGGCCCGGCTGAGCGTTGCACACGCCGCGGACGGAGGAGGCCCCGATTCCGCAAGCCGCCGCCCAACCGGGCGATCTGCAACCGCCCGTGCAGTTCCGCCGGCGGGGGAGCACGGGGTCGATTCCCACTGCCGGCGGGCGATCGGGCCGATTGGGGGTCGCCCGAAGGTCGTGGTGGGAGGCCAAGTGGGATATAGGTTGCATTGTGGGATGAAGTGGGGTAGAGTGGGGCACGCGCATGGTCATGCATCGCGGAACCCGGGTGGCAGGGCTCCTCCCACCCAGCCACCCGGGTTCAGTTTTCGTCACGGACGTATGAGAAACCTTGATCTTCCGCGGGACTTTCGAACACGCGCTCGACGCGAAGCACCGGCTAACGGTGCCTTCGAAGTTCCGCGCGGCGCTGGCGGGTGGCGTCGTTCTGGCCGCCTCGCCGGAGACGACGGCATCGGCGCCGCGCTCGATCGCGGTATGGACGCCGGAGTCCTACGAGGCCTACACGTCAGCTGCGCTCGCCGGGCTGAGCCCGATCTCACCGGAGGCCCGGGATCTCAAGCGCTTCTTCTTCAACTACTCCCATGACACCGAGCTCGACTCAGCTCACCGCGTGATGATCCCGCCCTCACTCATGGAATACGCAGAATTGGAGCGCGAGGTCGTCGTGGTCGGTTCGGGCGAGTGCCTCGAGGTGTTCGATCGCCCCAGGTACGGCGGCTACAGCGAAGACGTTCTGACCCGTGTCCCCGATATCGCAGCGAAGCTTGGCCACACTCCTTGACATGACCCGTACCCACATCCCGGTGCTCGCCGGGGAGCTGATCGACGTGCTCGATCCGCATCCCGGTGAGACCGCGGTGGACTGCACCTTCGGTGGCGGCGGCCACGCGAGGCTGATCGCCGACCGCTTGGGGCCGACGGGCACGCTGATCGGCATCGATCGTGATCCGATCGCCGAGGAGCGCTTCGCCGAGATGGCCGCCGAGCTGCCCTGCCGCACGCGGTTCATCCGGGCCGACTTCGCGACCGCGCTGGGCCGGCTCGACGCGGAAGGCATTAAGGCTGACCTGGCGTACCTCGACCTTGGGATGTCGTCGATGCAGGTCGACACATGGGAGCGCGGCTTCTCCTACGCCTACGACGCCCCGCTCGACATGCGGATGGATCCCGAGCAGGACCTGACCGCGCGCGAGATCGTCAACCACTGGGAGGAGCGGCGCCTGGCCCGGTTGCTGCGTGAGTACGGCGAGGAGCGCTACGCCAACCGGATCGCGCGCGCGATCGTGCGCGTTCGCTCGCGCGAGGACCTCGATTGCACCCAGCGGCTCGTGGACGTGATCAAGGCGGCGATACCGACTCCGGCCCAGTTCGCGGGCGGTCATCCGGCCCGCCGGACGTTCCAGGCCCTGCGGATCGCCGTCAACGATGAGCTCGGCCAGCTCGACGACGCATTGCCGGCGGTCTGGAACGTCTTGCGGGTGGGCGGACGGTTCGGGGCGATCTCTTTCCACTCGCTCGAGGACCGGCGCGTGAAGCGCTTCCTGACCGAACTCGCGCGCGGGTGTGTGTGCCCGCCCGAACTGCCCGTGTGCGTATGCGGCCACCATCCGGAGGCGGAGCTGCTGACCCGCCGGGCGATCGCCCCCACGCCCGGCGAGATCGAGGCGAACCCGAGGGCGAAGTCGGCCCACCTGCGGGCAGCGCGCAAGATCGAGGACCAGTCTCGGTGAGGCCGGGAGCGCTGACGCAGGCCGCACGGAGCGCCGCCGAGGCGCCACCGCGGCCCAAGCAACGCTCGGGCGGATCACAACGCTCGGGCGGATCGCAACGCTCGGGCGGATCGCAACGGTCGGGCGGATCAGAGCAGCGCTCAGCGGCATCAGCACGATCGGGCGTCGCCCAACGGTCAGCTCGATCAGAGCGGTCGGGCCAGGTGGCGCGACCGGGCCGGCCCCCGCGCCGCGTGTCCGGGCCGCTTCGCGGCAGTGGCAGCGACAGTCGCGGCGGTGGCGCGCGCAGCGGTCGGGGTGGCGCGCGTAGCGGTGACGGCGGACGCAGAAGCGGCGGCGGCGGAGGAGGACGCAGCGTTGCCGGGGTCGCGCGGGCCGTGGCGGCTCCCGCGGTGGCGGTCGCTGCCCGCGCTGCGGCTGCAACCGCGACCGCCCCCCGCGCCGCGACCGCCCCCCGCGCCGGCACGATCGCGTGGCCCCTTCCAAAGCTCGCCCCGCGCC
Source organism: Solirubrobacteraceae bacterium (assembly GCA_035502815.1). Taxonomy (GTDB): domain Bacteria; phylum Actinomycetota; class Thermoleophilia; order Solirubrobacterales; family Solirubrobacteraceae; genus Palsa-465. The sequence continues at coordinate 22,633 of DATJUA010000030.1, read as the reverse complement.
ACCGGACGCCCAAGCCGGCGCGGAGCCCGGTCCAGCGGATCGGCGCGTTCGTTGTCTCGCTCCCGGACCACCCTTGGCTGGATCGCCTCGTCCGCGGCCGGTCCTGGATCCCGGTGCTCGGTGTGCTGCTGGCCGGGATCGTCGCCACCCAGGTCGAGATCCTCAAGCTCGGCGCGAGCATGGGTCGGGCGATCGAGCAAACGACCTCGCTCACGAGCACCAACGAGCAGCTGCGCGGCAACGTCGCCATGTTGAGCGACGATCAACGCATCGAGCGGCTGGCAAGCGCGATGGGGATGGTGCTCCCGCCGCCCGGCGCGGTCGGGTACTTGGCGGCCGGACCGAACGGCAACGTCAAGGGCGCCCTGGCAAACATCCACACTCCGGATCCCTACGCGTTCGTCTCTCTCACGCCGCAGGCGGGAGACGGTGCGCTCGTTACCGGGCAGGGAACGTCGACGCTCCCGCCGGCTGGAGGCGAAACCGCCCCAACTGTCGACACGCCAAGCGTGAACACCGACTCCGCGGCGTCGACCGCCACCAGCGCGACGACGGCGGCGGGCACGGGCGCGACGCAGACGTCGAGCTCTGAGCCCACACAGGGCACAGACACGACGGCGGCCGAAACGCCGGCCACGACCTCGCAAGCGCCGGCAGACACGACCGAGAGCCCAACAACGACTTCGCAGGCGCCCACCGACACCGGCGCCGCCGCCCCCACCGACACCGGCGCCGACGGCCCCACGGACCAGGGCACGCAGGATGAGACGACGAGCGGCGCGGCGGCGATCCAGCCGGCCGACTCCAACCAGCAGAGCGGCGGGGAATAAACGTGGGCGCCGACGAGAAGACGATCGCGGGAGACGACTAGCGCTTGGGGCTCATTGACCGCCGCATCGGGATTCTGTTCATCGCGTTTGTGGCGCTGCTGGCGATTGCGCTCGCTCGCGCCGCCTGGCTGGGATCGGTGCAGGCCGCATCGCTCAAGCGCGACGCGGCCACGCAGCAGGTGAGCAACGTGGTCGTCCCCGCGCCGCGCGGCACGATCACCGATCGCAACGGCGCCGAGCTGGCGATCAGCGAGTCGGCGGACGACATCGTGGCCGATCCGTACCTGATCAAGGACGCGGTGTCGGATGCGGCCGAGCTCTCGCCGGCGCTGGGGATATCCCAGCTGACGTTGATCAAGCTCCTGACCAAGCAGCACACCGGCTTCGTCTATCTCGCGCATCTGATTCCAGCAGCGCAGGCACTGACCGTGTCGGATATGAACATCGCGGGCATTTCGCTGGTTCCAGAGACGCGGCGGGTGTATCCGCGCGGTGACGAGGCCTCCCAGGTCGTCGGCTCGGTGTACCTCGACGGCGACGGCTCCAGTGGCATCGAGTACCAGTACAACAACGTGCTCCAGGGCACGAACGGCCTACGCCGCGTGGTCAGTGACGCGATCGGTCAGCCCATCTCGGTCGATGACCTGCACGCCGCCGTGCCGGGCAAGACGGTGGCGCTGACGATCGACTCCGGCCTGCAGCAGGAGGTCGAGCGCGTCCTCGCGGAGGTGGGCAGCGAGTACTCGCCCAAGAGCGCCACCGCGATCGCCATCAACCCGAGCACCGGCTCGATCCTGGCGCTGGCCAACTGGGAGGCGCCCGGGGAGAGCGCTGACATCCCCGCCGACCAGGCCGTTGGCTTCAGCTACGAACCCGGCTCGACGTTCAAGGCGATCACCGTCGCCGGGGCGCTCCAGGACGGCCTCGTCACGCCGAACACCCAATTCGATATTCCGCCCGACCTGTCGTTCGCGGCCAACGAGCCGCCGATCCACGACGCCGAGGACCACGGTTACGAGATGCTCAGCGTCGCCGGAATCCTCAAGGTCTCGAGCAACATCGGCGCCGACCTGATCGGCCAGCGTCTGGGCGCGCAGCGCTTCAACTACTGGGTCCACCGGTTCGGGTTCGGGTCTCCCACCGGAATCGACCTGCCGGGCGAGGCCGGAGGCATCATCCTCTCGCCATCCCAGTACTCGGGCGCCTCGATGTACAACCTGCCGTTCGGCCAGGGCGAATCGGTCACCCCGATTCAGATGGTTACCGCGTACGACGCGATCGCCAACGGCGGCATCCTGCGGACCCCCCACGTGGTCCAGTCGGTGGGCGGCAAGGCTGTGCCGCTACCGGCGGGGCACCGGGTTATCTCGGCCAACACAGCGTTGGAGCTGCGCGACATGCTGCGCGGCGTGTTCGCCGACGGCGGCACGGCCTCCGGTGCCGAAATCCCCGGCTACGACATGGCGGGCAAGACCGGAACCGCAAACATCGCGATCGACGGCCATTACTCCGACAGCGCGTACGTCGCATCGTTCATCGGGATGGTGCCCACCGACCACCCGAGGCTCGTCGTCGCCGTCGTGGTCAATCAGCCACAGGGCTCGATCTACGGCGGATCGGTGGCGGCGCCGGCCTTCCAGCAGATCGTGGGGTGGGCGGTGCCGTACCTCGGTATCCCGCCGAGGTAGTTAGGTTTGTCGGCGGCGCCTGGCGGTGGGCCTTAGCCCGACCGACCCCGCGCCGAGTCGGTCCCGCAGCACCGCGAGCCTGTCGTCCCACTCGGCGCCGACCGCGGTCATCCAGTCGACGGCGTCGGACAGCGGCGCCGGCGTGAATCGGTAGCGAACCTCGCGGCCCGATCGCGTCCGGTCGAGCAGGCCGGCCGCTGCGAGCGCATTGAGGTGCTTGAGCACCGCTTGGCGCGAGATCGGCAGCTGGGCCGCGAGCTCGGTAGCGGTCGTGGCCGGATGCTCGGCTATCGCGGCAAGAAGCGCCCGCCGGGTCGGGTCCGACAGCGCCCCGAAAACGGCGCCGGCCCGATCCTCAGCGCCGCCGCTGGTCACGCGGCCACGAGGGCCGGCCCGAAGCTCGCGCCGCCGACGCCGGGGAGGGGCACGCCGACCAGATCGAGCCGATCGAGGGGCCGCGTCTCGATAATCCGCAAACGGGTGCCTTCGCCCTGCGGCTGGAGCCTGAGCTCGACTCGGCTGGCCGGCTCCTCGTCAACGGCCCACCAGAAGCTCAGGCGCTCGGGTTCGGAGACATCCTCCACCCAGCCGGTCCTGATCCGTCCGTCGGATTCGAACTCGGCATCGCCACCGGGATTGAGGTCGAGGCGGACTCGATCGGCCAGCCAGCCGTCGCGCGTCACCGCCTCCCAGACCGCCTCGGGGGTGGCGGGGAGCCACAGCTCGCGCTCGATCCGGTCGCTCATGGATGCCTCCTCATCGTCGAACTCGCAACCTTTTGGTTGCGCGTCTGCTATACCGTTGTCTGCAACCAACTGGTTGCACCTTAGCAGATGTCCCATTTTTAGCGGCGCCTGACGGCGGCGCCTTAGCGACTGGAGGTCGTCACATGCCACTTGTCCCCATGGTCGTCGAGCAAACTGCTCGCGGAGAACGCTCGTTCGACATCTACTCCCGCCTGCTCAACGATCGGGTCGTGTTCCTGGGCGGCCAGGTCGACGAGGACTCGGCCAACCTGATCGTCGCCCAGCTCGTACACCTGGAGAGCGACGATCCCGACAAGGACATCCACCTCTACATCAACTCGCCCGGGGGCTCGATCTACGCCGGTCTGGCCATCTACGACACGATGCAGTTCATTCGCCCCGACGTGCAGACGATCTGCTACGGGATTGCGATGTCGATGGGGTCCCTGCTGCTGGCGGGTGGCGCCCCGGGAAAACGCCTGACGCTGCCGAACAGCCGGATTCTGATCCACCAGCCCTCCGGGGGATTCGAGGGGCAGTCGAGCGACATCGAGATCCACGCTCGCGAGGTGCTCGCGCTGCGCGCGCGGATCGACGAGCTGTACGCCAAGCACACGGGACAGGAACTCGAGCGGGTGCATGCCGACTCGGAGCGCGATCGTTTCTTCACCGGAAGCGAGGCGGTGGCGTACGGGCTGGTGGATCGGGTCATCGAGCATCGCGAGCTAGCGCGGGGTGCGCGCGGGTTCGGTCAGTGATGACGCACCGAACTGAGGGGCAGGCCGGGGCTGGTTGGATCAGCGCCCACGGCCCGTTAGGACGTACGGGATCGTGCGCAGTAGCAGCTTGAGGTCGGTCCACAGCGACCAGTTGGCCACGTAGAGGTAATCGATCGCGACCATCTCGTCTAGCGGCACGCGACTAGAGCCGAGAACCTGCCAGTGGCCGGTCATACCGGGAGTGAGCTCCAGGCGTCGTCGGTGCCAGCCGACCACTCGCTGGTCCTCCTGGGGGATGAGGGGCCGAGGGCCCACCAGGCTCATTTCGCCGCGCAGGACGTTCATCAGTTGCGGAAGCTCGTCGAGGTTTGTGCGACGAAGCACGCGACCAAGCCGCGTAATCCGTGGGTCATCGGTGATCTTGAAGAACCCCTCGGCGGCCTGGTTCTGTGGTGCAAGATCCGCTTTCCGTGCCTCGGCATCGGCCACCATCGAACGGAACTTGAGCAGCTCGAGGGGACGGCCGCCACGGCCGACCCGCTCCTGACGGAAGAACACAGGGCCGGGAGAGGTCAGCTTGATCAACACGGCGGTTAGCAACATCAGCGGCGACATCATGGCCAGGACGAGCGATGCTCCGACCAGATCGAAGATCCGCTTGACCAGACGCGAGGAGCGGGCCAGGTTGAATGAGCGAACGCCCAGGACGGCGACTCCGCGGACATCGTCGAACTCGACAGCTGAGCCGACAACCTGAAACAGCGCCGGGATCACGCTGACGCGCATGCCGATGGCCTCAAAGGTTCTCATCAGGTCGAGCATCTCGCCGCCTCCGGGGGATTGCGGGGCGATGATCACCCGCTGAATCCCCAGACGGCGGGCCAACTCGCGTGCGTCAGCGAGCGAGCGATCGGCCACGTTTGCCGACGCCCACGGAGAAGCGTGGTGCAGCTCGATCTGGGCCACTAGCCTGGCGTTGGCAGCATGCTCATGCTCCAGCTTGTCGCGGAAGCGCATGGCCTCTTCCTTAGGCCCGATGAACAGGCAGCGTTCGGGTGGAGATAGCGTCGTTCCGATCCACCGCGCTGCCGTGCGACTACCCGTTGCGGCAGCGAACAGAACAAGGCACAGAGCAATGGCTTCGCGCGGGCCGAGGATCCCGTCCAGCAGGATGGGGCTCAGGGCTAGGGTGATGAAAGACAGAAGCGCCGCCAGTTGCAGCAGCGCCGGCAACTCGTCCAGGGTGGACTTCCGCAAGCGCGCCGGGTCGCGGTCGTAGAGGCCGATGACCTTCGCCACGACCGGCGCCAGGGCCAGCAGCACGACGCTGCGCAGCGTCACATGGGTGCTCTTTCCAATGGCGGCGGCGGCGGGAATGCCCACGGCGGCGGCGGTCGCGTCGGCGGCCACGAGGAGGCGCCGGTAGCGTGCGTCCCGCGAGAGCGTGGCCGGAGGAGTGCCGGACCGGTTGGCCGGAGAAGCCCCGGATTGGGGCGGGGTCTCGAGTTCTCTGATCGCCGCGGCGCGGTCTGGTCGCGCGGGAAAATCCGCCTCTAGCGCCTCGTCGATTGCGTGGTGCAGTAGCTGTTGCGATTCCATCTGACCGGATTCAGGTTCGGGGGTGGAGGTAACATCGACCGTCAGAACGCGGGCCAAGTCGTGCACACGCGCGCTTCGATATCCCCACGAAGACGAACGCACGCTGGCTGGGACTTGCTTTTCGCCCTCGTCCCTGCCGGGGTACCCACACGCCAAGGCAAGCAAACGGATTGCTTGCACCAAAAAGGCGTCGCTTGCAGAGCCGCATCGGCCGGTCGCCCGTATCCATTCATGTGCGAATTGGCATGAAGCGTAAGAACGGTTAGAAAGGTGAGGAATCGTGCGCGATTTATGACCCGTTTGGAGTTTCGTGACGTACGTCACAACATTTGCTTCGATGCAGGGTGACCGCCAAAGCTTCTACATTCTCGGAGAATGACTGGGTTCACGTGGAGGTTACATCGCGCCCGCTATGCTTCATTTCGTTCGAGCCACCGGGGTAGAGCAACTAGTAGCAATAGCGGGGTTGGGGCGGTGTACTAATGATGTCAACTCCAGTTGACGGTGGGCTGTAAGGCGCCGATTGGTCGTTCGCATGGACGCGTGTCCCTAATGAATTGTCCGTGCGGAGTGTTTCGCCGACACTGCGGTCGCACGATTTCTAGACATATGTCCCAAGACGCAACTCGGCTTGTGTCTTACCTTCGATAGAGGCGCCGCGAAGCGCAACGCACGCCGCGGGAGCGTGTTCAAGACCATTGACTCGCTGTGTAAATGATGGTGACTGATACGAGACCCTGTTGATCGACCAGTGGCAGCGTAAGCAACGCGTGAACACGCGACGAGCCGAGGCCGCTCAGCGCCGGCATGCTGGCTGCGCAGAGGTGGAGAGCGACCGTGCCCACGCTCGGACGCGCCGACGCGGTGCTTTTCTGCGGTTGCCACTCGTCGGGATGCCCCTCCGGCGATCAGCTCTGCGTCGTGCGTCCCGAATGCGATTCGCTCTAGTGGCTGCTGATGCGCTCGCTGCGGCACTCGCCCTGCTCGTGCTGGATGTGACGTTTCCGGGTACGGCTGTGCTCAGTCCAGAGAGCCTGGCCTTGATCCCGTTCCTGGTGCTCCTAGCGCGAGTCCTTGGCCTCTATCACCGTGACGAGGTCCGGCTGCGCCGGAGCACCCTCGACGATGCGCCGGCGCTGTTCCAGCTCGCGACGCTTTATGCGTTGGCGGTGTGGGTCACGCGGCACGCCACGATCGCGGCGGGGCTGAGCGGCGCTCACGTAATGACCTTACTGCTGGCGTTCTTCGCTATCTCTATCAGCCTGCGCGTCGCCGCGCGAGCCATTACCCGGCGCGTCCTCTCGCCGGAACGATGCCTCGTTGTGGGAGAGACCGGAGCGGCGGAGCGTCTCATGCGTGCCCTCGGCGCGGCGGCTCACGGTGCTCGCGTGGTGGCGTCGATCCCGTGCGAAAACGCCGCGGCCGAGCAGAGAACGTTCGTGGACTTGTGCGAGGCTAGCGCCCTAGCGGACGTAGTAGACGCCGAATCGATCGATCGACTGCTCGTAGCACCGCGTTCGGCGGACACGGGTCACGTCCTCTCGCTCGTCCACACTGCGAAGGAGATCGGCGTGCGAGTCACGCTGGTGCCCTTCCTGGGAGAAATCGTCGGCGCTTCGGCGGAGCTCGAAAGCGTCGGCGGGATGAGCATGCTGGGACTCCCGCATCTGGATTTGTCCCGATCGGCGCGCGCGATCAAACGCACACTCGATGTGACGGGAGCGCTGGCCGGCTTGGTGATGCTCGCGCCGGTTACCGCAGCCCTGGCCGCCCTCATCAAACTGGACACCCGCGGTCCTGTGCTGTTTCGGCAGGTTCGCATGGGACGCGACGGGCGTCGATTCGAGATTCTGAAGTTTCGAACCATGGTTCAGGGGGCCGAGGCACAGAAAGCAGGGCTAACGGCCCGAAACGAGGCGGTTGGACTGTTCAAGATCGCTGATGACCCGCGGATCACGCGGGTGGGGCGGTTTCTGCGCCGGACCTCGCTAGACGAACTGCCCCAACTCTGGAACGTCGTCCGCGGAGACATGAGCCTGGTGGGTCCTCGCCCGCTGGTCGAGGACGAGGACGCCAAGGTAGTTGGTTGGTTCCGACACCGGCTGCGGCTGCAGCCTGGAGTGACGGGCCCATGGCAGGTGCTCGGGTCCGCCCGGATCCCGCTCGACGACATGATGAGGATCGATTACCTCTACGTCGCGAACTGGTCGCTGTGGGGCGACGTCAAGATCCTCCTCGAGACCATTCCGTACGTGCTGGCGCGGCGAGGGATGTAACGGTGGCCCAGGCCACCGAAGGTCTACTCGGAGGAGTGAACCGGAGAGCTAACAACCTCGAGGTCACGCCACGGGAATGCTGCCGTGATCTGTTGGGGGCTCAGCCCGCTGAAGATCCCGCCGGCTCCGGTGTACGGGCTGGAACCCGATTGCGTGACCTGCTCGCCGTAGAAGCACACCGCCCCACTCTGGTCGCGGACGAACAGCCCGTAGCGCTGGGCGGCCTCGGCGATCATGAGGGTAAGCGGTGGCAACTTCAACTTGTTCAGATCAACCTGCGGGTTGATCCTGAACCGGGTGCCCTCGGGGATGGCATTCGGGCTGTCCAGTTTGCCGTCCGTCCGTTGGGCCGGCCAGGCGAATGCGTCGGTCCGCGCCTCGGGAATCGAGATCGCGAGCGCGTGGTCGATGTGGCCGGAGCGCAATTCGGAGATGCGCATGGTTCCTCCGAGCAGCGCGAGGCTCGTGGCAGCGATTCCCCAATTGGGGGGATTCGTGAAGTACCCGGGATTCTTGGAGACGTCGTCCATCCTCCCGCCCCATCGGGCATGCCACGTATTACCGACGAGACGGGTGTTCCACATCTCCCACATGGTGTCGGTAGACGGTTGCCAAACGACCATGTCAGCGTCGGTGCCGGGCGCCGGGCGGGCGCCGGGGGGAATCGGGACGCCAGCCCGGAACGCCGCCGCCAGCTCAGCGGTAGACGGATTGGTCGAGGGCATGTCGAGCGTCACTGGGAGGCGCCGCTGCGAGGCCGGGACCGTGTAAATCGGCGTGCTGTACGAATCGGTGTTGATCCAGGTGCCGAAATGCGACACCTGACTCTCGAGCTCGGCGACCAGCGCGGTGGAATTTGCCGCCACAGGCGTGTCGGCCCGCAACGGTGCATTCCAAATCGAATCGGCTGCGAAGGGCGTGTCACCAACGGCGGGTCCGACGGATGGGTGGTTCGGTCGTCTGGGGTGGTGGGTAGGAGCCGAACTACCTCCCAAGGCGAAGATCAGCGCCGCGGCAAGGACCAGGAAACCAAGACCCAGGCCCGCGAAGCCTAGTACCCGTTCGCGTCGTGGTCGCACAGTCATAAGCGTAGGCACCATTTTGCCTTACCCGCCCCGCGACGTCCGTAGACATTTCAACACACCAGAAAAGGTAATGCGAGCCATATGACACAAGTTGTGGAACCTGTGAACGATCCCGCATCGCGGGCGGCGCCGGAATCGCTGACGAAGTTCGAATTCCAGGGGCTCTACCTCACGGGGCTCCAGCTGGAAGCGGCGGTCGAGTGGATCAGCGCTCAGGCACGGGCTCGAAAGCGGGCCGTCGTGGTCACTCCGAACATAAATCACCTGCATCTGGTCCAGACCTCGCCAGAAGCTCGAGAGGCGATAGAGCGCGCAGATCTGCAACTCGCCGACGGATGGCCGATCGTTGCGGCGTCCCGCATCTTGAGGCAGCCGCTTCCGGGGCGTGTTGCCGGAATCGATTTGGTGCAGCGACTGGTCGACGGGGAGCCAGGATTCAAGGTGGCCATCCTGGGCGGACCGGCCGACGCGGCGGCGCGGCTAGCCGACCGCGCCCGTCTGCACAACGACGTTGTTCTCGTGGACGGGCTGGGCCCCGGATGGGACAGCCGCGAGCGGCGTTCACGGCTGGCCCAGCGGGTCGCCGACGCCTCACCGGACCTGACCCTGCTCGGCATCGGAGCGCCCCAGCAGGAGATTCTCGCTCACGAGTTGAATGAATTGGTGGCGGGACCGATCATATGTTGCGGGGCCGCCATCGAGGTTTTGGCAGGTGTGCGCCCACGTGCCCCTCGTGCGCTCCGAAGGCTGGGACTCGAGTGGGCGTTCCGTCTGGCGATCGAGCCCCGACGGCTGGCTCGCCGGTACCTCGTGGCGGGGTCGACATACCTCTGGCTCCTGGTGAACGCGCTCCGGCTTCGTCTCCTTCGGCGCCCGAGGGACCTGGCATCCTGACGTTGGCAATCCATCCGGCCGGCGCCATCGTGCCTTGGCAACGGCCTTGATGTCTCAAGTGACGCTCGGCGCCCCTCCCCAGGCCACCAGTTCGGCAGTATCTAGCATCAATCCGATGGCGGATCGACTGCGCGTCGCGGTGCTTCTGAGCACTAGCCACTTCGAAGCGTTCTACGGCAACGACCTCGGGCTGACCCGTCGCCAGTACCTGGACGGATATCGCAACGACTGGTCCTGGGACTGGTGTCGCATGCTGACCGAGACGGGCGTCGACACTAGCCTCTATATAGCTACGACGCTTGCCGGCGAACACGCAGCCACGAGTGACGGGTACCGGGTTCGGTTTCTGCCGCTGACCTCCATCGCCGCTCCGTGGACCCGGTTCACGTGGCTCGAGCGCAGCCCGGTGGGGCGCTACGTTGGGCAACTTGCCAACACGGCGGCCATGCTGCCGGCGCTGCGCGGAGCCCTGCTCGAGGATCGGATCGACGTGCTCTGCGTGCAGGAGTATTGGACTGCCCGCCTCGACGTGCTGGTACGAACGTTGAGCATCCCGGTGGTCACGGTTGATCAGGGCCTGCCAGACCGACACGAGATCAAGATGTTCAAGCGGGGGTCCTTCCGGCGGACCTCCGGCGTCGTAGTGCAGACCGAACGCGAGGCGGCGAAAGTCGGACGCTACGGCGGCCAGGCGCGACGGATCCCCAACGCGGTCGATATCGAATTTTTTCATCCGGATTCAGAGGAGTTGCGCCGGTTGGAGCCGGTCGTCCTCTGTGTGGGGAGACTGCACAACGCGCAAAAACGGCTCTCTGACGTGATGCGTGCCGTTGCCCTCCTCCCCGACACGTGGCGACTGCGAATCGCGGGCAACGGTCCGGATCGACCGACCCTCGAGCGGCTGAGCGAGGAGCTTGGACTCCAGGGCCGTGTGGAGTACCTCGGCTTCGTCTCTGAAGGCACCAAGCTGCGAGATCTCTACCGGAGCGCAAGCGTGGTCGCGCTGCCCTCCGCGTATGAGGGCTTGCCGATGGTCCTGCTCGAGGCGATGAGCTGCGGAACGCCGGTGGTCGGTAGCGACATACCCGCCATCGCCGAGGTGATTGAGCGCGGACGCACCGGAATCCTCGTCCCAGTCGGCGATCCGAGGCGCTTGGCCGAAGCGCTCTCGGAGGCTGTCGCGCGCCGGGCCGAGCTCGGATCGGCGGCTCGGGCGTCGATCGTGGCCAACTACGACCAGGCAGTTGTCGGACCACGCCTAGCCCAGATGCTTCGCTCGGCACGCGTGAACTCGACATCGTCGTGTTGACCCGCGCGCATTCGATGCCGCTTCTCAAGCAAACAGCCAAGGCCATTGGATGGCCGTGCGCCGCGGTCGGGGCGCTCTCCGACGTTCATTTGCTCGGGCTGCTCGCCGCAGTGGTCTGGGGCCGAAAGCGGCGCACGCCGGAGCCGTACGCCGCCCTGCGGGTTCTGGTGGTGGTCCCGGCCCACAACGAAGAGACCCAGATCATCGAGACGCTGCGATCGATCGAGGCGAGCAGTTATCCCGCCGAGAACCGTCGGATCGTGGTCGTGGCCGACAACTGCACCGACCGTACTGCCCCAGTCGTGCGAGCGGCCGGGATCGACGTCTGGGAGCGCGAAGAGCCGGATCGCCGTGGCAAGGGATATGCCCTGGAGTGGGCCTTCTCGCGCGTGCTCGAGGACCCCTCGGTGCAAGCCGTATGCGTTATCGACGCGGACTGCGAGGTCTCCTCGAACCTGCTGGCCGCGCTCGCGGCCAGACTGCGGGCGGGTGCGGAGGCTGTACAGGCTCCGTATCTGATCTCCAATCCAAACGCCTCGCCGTCGGCCGCGTTGCGCTGGGCAGGGTTTGCATTGTTCAACGTCGTTCGTCCCCTCGGCCGCCAACGCTTGGGACTGTCGAGCGGACTGCTGGGAACCGGCATGGCGTTCTCACGCAGCCTTCTGCTCCGTTCGCCCTGGCGCGCGTTCTCTCATGCCGAGGATCGCGAGCAGCACCTGCGCTGGGTCCTCGACGGCGCCCGGGTCGACTTCGCCCCGGAAGCGCAGATACGATCGGCCGCCCCGACCACCGCGACCGGTGCTCAGGCACAGATGAGGCGCTGGGACAGCGGCCGGGAAAGTCTCGCCACCGGCTTGACGCCCAGGGTCGTGGGGCGTGGGCTGCGCACCCGCGACCTCACGGCGCTCGAGGCGGCGCTCGAGCCGGTGTTGCCGCCCCAATCGGTGCTGCTAGGTATCAACCTCGCCGCGCTGGCCGCCGGCCGGATCGCCGGAGCCCGGATGCTCGCTCGTGTGGGGGCCAGCGCTGTTCTGGCGCAGGTTGCCTACGTCGCCGGCGGGCTGGCTGCGGTGAACGCGCCGCGCTCGGTGTGGCAAGCGCTGCTGACCGCGCCACGATTCGTGCTCCATCGTCTGGCTGGCCTCGCGCGTTCGCTGGCATCCGGCGGACCATCGGGTTGGGAGCGGACGCCACGGGAGACCGAACCCAGTGAAGCCGCCGCGAAGACGACCCCGCCTGACGTCGAGCCGACCGGGTCTGACCTCGCGCGCCTCCCGGTCTGACTCGTGAGGAGCGTAGACGTGAAATCCGTCAGCGGGACTTTCGCACGAGGCGTGCGCGCAGCAGACCCGGGCCCGTACGGTATGGAATGTCCTCGTCGATGCTCTGATATAGCTGATGATCGTCGCGGACGCCGTTCCGGCGGGTCCAAGTCACGTCCCACTCGACGAACCTATCGAGAATGTCCCACGTCAACTCCTGCGGCTCGGTCGACGTCGCCGGGTGTCCGGTCTCGACCATGACGAGCAGCGTGGCGCCGTCGGCAGCGACACGGGTCAGCTCGGCGATCGTGTCCTCTAAATCATCGACGTGATCCAATGCGTTCAGACACGTCACGACATCGAACGAACTTGCCTCAAACGGCATCTTCTCTGCGGGAGCTGTTACATATCTCATCTTGTGCCGATCGATGCCAAACTCACGGTAGGTGTCAGTCAGCGGGTCCAACCCGACTCGCTCCGCCGCCATGTGCGCCCACTCCAGGCTCCCGCGCGGCCCGCATCCGATATCCAGGACACGCCTGCCGGCGAAGAAGTCGGCGCCCAGGTCGAAGTGAGTGGTGAACACCCCTTGGTAATGCGCGTTGCCAAGCGTGCCCTCCTCGCGGACACGTCCACGCCAATACCGCGTCTCGTGTTCCCCCTTGGAGGGCGGGAACGCGCGATCATAGGCACGCCCGGCCAGGTCGCGTACTCGCGTGAAGGCCATGCGCCGAAGGTAGCAGCTGGTAAGAGTTACTGCACGAGACGACGAGCGAGGCTTACCGGGCGCTCACACGGCCCGGGCCGCCGGGCGCTATGGCCCGGACGGTTCGGGCTAGGATCGGCCTGAGATGATTGAGCGTGCTCTTAGCCGCGTCCACCACCACCTGGTGCAGCGGCGTCTCAGCTCGGCCGCACGTCAGGTGCGCAGAGAACGCCTGACGTATCTCGTCCCGGTGAAGCTGCTGCAGGTGGAGCGTGCCATTCGCGCTGCTCAGCGAGCAGGCGTACCCGGCGACTTCCTCGAATGCGGAGTCGCCTTGGGGGGCAGCGCGGTGCTGCTGGCCAGAGGGGCCTCCGCGCAGGGCCGCTGCTTCGATGGTTACGACGTATTCGGCATGATCCCGCCACCGACCGACAAGGACCCGCCCGAAGTTCACGAGCGCTATCAGACGATTGTCTCCGGTCAGTCGCGGGGGATCGAAGGCGACAAGTACTACGGCTATCGCCCGGATCTATATGAGCACGTCGCTCGCACCCTTGACCGGTTTGGTGCGCCCGTCGGGCCGCGCGTCCGGCTTCACAAGGGTCTGTTCGACGAAACGCTCCACCCGTCGGGGCCGGTGGCGCTCGCTCATGTCGACTGCGACTGGTACGAGCCAGTAAAACTGTGCTTGGAGCGGATCTACCCGCACCTCGCGGTGGGAGGCCGGCTGATCGTCGACGATTACTACGATTGGGGCGGTGCTCGAGACGCGACCAACGAGCTCTTGGGTGCCCACGGCGACCTGACGGTGGAGACGCGGCGAGCGCATCTAATCGTACATCGCGGGTGACGAAGTGAACTCGAGTCGCGTGTATCTCGAAGCCTTTGCGCGGCGCGCCGCCGCCTCCGTCCGGGAGGGCGCGGTCGTGCTCGACGCAGGAGCCGGTCAAGGTCCCTATAGGGAACACTTCGCGCACGCTCGCTACGAAGCCGCCGATTTCGAACAGGTGCCGGGCAAGGACTACTCGGGAAACCACTATGTATGCGACCTGTCGTCGATCCCCGTCGAGGACGGTCGTTACGACCTCGTTTTTCTAAGTCAGGTGCTCGAGCATTTGCCATCCCCGCTGCTAGTCCTCGCGGAGCTGCGCCGAGTGCTGAAGCCGGGCGGACGGCTCTGGGCGAGCGCCCCGCTGTTCTACGAGGAGCACGAGCGACCCTACGACTTCTATCGCTATACGCAGTTCGGATTGCGACGACTGTTCGAGGAGTCCGGATTCAAGGACCTGGAGATCGACTGGCTCGAGGGATACCTCGGCACCGTCAGCTACGAGCTCGAGGTCGCCGCGCACGCGCTCGCGCGGTCACGTTTGGCTCCTGCCGGATCTCTGCTGCTCGGGCTGAGTGCGCTTGCGGCCAGGGCCGATCTTCGCCGCCGGATAACCAGTGTGGGTCACCCGAAGAACTACACGATTGTCGCCAGCGTGTGAGGGGCGAACTGTGACGGCCGAGCCGAGGGTGCTGGTCACCAACTGCGTGGTGCTCAACGGAGGCGATGCGGCGATCCTATACGGACTTCTCGATCGATTGCGTGCCGCGATTGGGCCCCGGATAGACGTGATTGTGGTCGACGACCAACCGGAGGCCGTGGCGGGGCGGTATCCGCAGCTCCCGACCACGCGGCGGCTCGATGCGACCCTGGGGCGCGCCCCGAGCATCCCGATCCTCGGCCGGGTCGTGGCAGAGTTGCAGCGCGCTCGACTCCTGGCGGGGGCGTGGTGCATGGGCCGTGGGATGGCCAGCCTGGCCCGACTCTGGCTGAACTCGGAGCAGCGCTCGGCCCTCGAGGTGTTCAGCTGGAGCACCGCGGTGGTCAGCACGGGAGGGACCTATCTCGTGGAGCGCTACCCGATCGCCGGGAGGCTCCTCGAGCTCGAGGTGGCCCTTGCGATGCGGCGCCCGCTGGTGCTGTTCACTCAGTCGCTTGGACCGTTCACGGAGCGCAGACACCGCCGCACGGTCCGTACGATCGCGTCCCGTGCGCGCCTGGTGCTCTTGCGTGATGAGCTTTCTCGCCGGCACCTGATCGATCTCGGCATTCCCGGAGATCACGTTCAGGTGGTCGCCGATGGTGCATTTGCACTGACCGCCCGGCGGCCGGCCCGCACGGGCCATCGCCTTCGCGTTGCGGTGTCCGTGCGCGACTGGCCCTACGCCAGCGGCGATGCCGGTGTGACCAACACTCGTTACCGTGCCTCGATTAAGGGGCTCGTCGAGGGGCTCGTGAGCAATCGCGGGGCTGAGGTCACGTTTCTCTCGACCTGCCAGGGGGCGCCGGAATACTGGACGGATGACTCCGCCGTCGCCACCACGATCGCGGAGGAGCTCGATCCACGCGTTCGTGGGTCGGTTCAGGTCGACCGTGCGTTTCGAAGCCCGCCGGAACTCCTGGACACGTTGGGCAGATTCGATCTCGTCGTGGCCACAAGGATGCACATGGCGATCCTTGCGCTGGTCGCCGGTGTGCCGGTGTTCCCGATCGCCTACGAATCGAAGACACGCGAGCTGTTCGGACGCCTGGGCATGGCCGAGTGGGTCCGCGACTTCGAGGAGCTCGTCGGTCCCTCCCTGAGTGAGGACGTCGAACGGTTTATCGACGAGCTTCCCGCCATCTCCGGTCCGCTCCGGGCGATGGTCGACGCGGAGCGGCGGTCGGCGCTGGCTACCGCAGATCTGCTGGCGCAGGCCCTCTCCGTCGCAAGCCGGGGTCCGGCCCCGGAACGAACGGCTCAGGCCAGAAGCTGACCCGAGTCACTGGACGCCGCCAGGTCTGAGTCGGTGCCTTAGCCTCAGCGTCGCCAGGTGCCGGAGCCTTGACCTGGCAGCGACCGCGATCTCGTCGTTCGATCGCGACATCGCCGCCAGATACAGGATGCCGCCCGCGCACAGTTGCAAGCTGAGGACCTGCCACGCCGGCATCGAAACCGGCATGAGGAATCGGACCGAGAGTTCGCCGGCAGCGATCGCCAGGCCCGGGCCCCAGCCGGCAATCGCGGGCCCCAGCAACTTCCTCAGAGGAAGCTGAAGGATGCGGGCGAGGGGGGCGACGACGATCGGCAAGCAGATCCAGGACTTGATCAGGATCGCCGTCGCCACGCCCCGGGTTCCCCACGGCAAGCCCGCAACGATGGCCAACACCGTGATGGTGGTCGAAACGAGCCCCAGCTTGAACAGCAGACCGGTGCGCCCCGCCGCGCGGTAAGGCCCACCGGTGGCTGCACCGAGGATCTGGGGAACCGCGGCAAGCGACAGAAGCTCGAGCAGGGGACTGACGCCGGCCCATCGTGAGCCGTAGAGGACCTTGATCAGCGCCGGAGCCGTCGCCGCGAGCGTGACCGTCAGCGGCAGCGTGATCGAGCCGGTGGCAGCGGCCACGGCGCGACTCCAGGCTCTTCCGAGCCGCCTTGGGTCGTCCTGCATGCGGGCAAGGGCGGGGTAGAGCACACGCAGGAGCACAGCTCCCATTTGCCCCACAGGAATCATCATCAGGTTGTAGGCGCGGTTGTATTCACCAAGGCTCGCCGACGAAACCCTTCCTCCAAGGAGGATGTTGTCGAGGTTACGAGACCAGTAGTTGATGGAGTTGAAGCCAACGAGCCCTCTCGAAAAGCTCCAGAGTTCGCGGACGGAGGCTCGGTTGATCCAGCGCCTGGGCATCCATCGTGCGCTCGCCCACAGCCAGAGCGAGAGCACGACGGTCCCGATCAGCGGACCTACGGCCAGGCTGTAGACACCGAGGCCGGCCAGCGCGCAAACTGGTGCCGCGATCGTCGCGATGATGGCCGATCCTGTTTCGACAATTGCGATCCGGCGGAAATTGAAGCTACGTTCGAGCAGCGCCAGCTGCACGACGCCGCACGACAGGGCGAAGTTCAGGCTCACCACGATGATCAGCCCGACCAGCTGGGGCTGCCCGTAGACCAGGGACAGTGGGACGGCGAGCGCGGAGATGAACAGCGTGAGCGCAACGCCGGTCAGGGCATTTAGCCAGAATGCGCTCGACAGCAACTCCTCGGTGACACGCGGGGCGTGCACGACCGCGGCGCCAAGGCCCAGGTCAGTGAAGATATTTGCAAACCCGGCGATCGAGTAGACGAGCGCGGCCTCGCCGAACTGGCTGGGAAACAGCAGCCTTGCCATGACGATCGAGACGGCGAACTGGAAAACCTGCGTGCCAACGCTGGATGCGGCCATCCAGGCCCCGCCTCGACGGGCACCCTCAGCGAGCGTGACCCCGCGCGCAAGGCGAGCGAGAGCAGGATGCTCCGCTTCCGTGGTCTGGTCGGGCTCAGTCACAACGCTGAGCAGACGAGGCGCGAAAGCACCCCGTGCTGGGTGCCCGACGGGCTAGCAGAATGCGTTGCAGTCAGATCGGGCATCGGGGTCGAAGATAGCATTGCGGTCGTCATGCCAGAGCAAGTCACAAGCGGCACGATCTCTTTGCTTTATGTCCTCTTTCAGTATCCGACGCTCTCCCAGACGTTCGTCAGAAATGAAGTGCATGGACTCCGCGAGCTGGGTGCCACTGTGGACGTGGTCAGCATCGAAGAGGGCGACAGCGCCCACATCGATCGCGGCTGGGCAGGCGACTTTCGGTTCTTAGGACGCCCGGGGCTCCGTCGTGCGACCTTAGATCACATCTGGTTCGCCGTGCGCCACCCACGTTCCTACCGTAGGTACCTATTCGCGGTGGCGAGGTTACGGGAGTATTGGCGTCTGGCCCTGCAACGACTGCCCACCGAGGCGCGAAGGTTGCGCAGCGCGGGCCGGCCGCATGCGTGTCACACGCATTTCGCCTGGGACACCGCATCTCCAGCGGTATACCTTTCGCGTCTACTCGATGTTCCGGCATCCGTAACGGTCCACGCCAACGACATCTACGTCGCGAACGCACCGGTGCTGCGCACCCGCTTGGAGCATTTCGATCGTGTCGTCACGGTCTGCAACTTCAATGTCGGGCTGCTCAACGGGATGGGGGTGTCAACCATCGGGGCCGGTGACGTGGACGTTGTGCCATGCGGGGTGGAGGTGCCGGCTCGGTCAACCGGTGATGGGGCCGCGATGGGCACGGATATCGTCTCGGTCGGACGCCTGGTAGAGAAGAAGGGATTCGACTCGCTAATCCGGGCGCTGGCGCTGGTGCGTGAGCGGCTGCCGGACCTCCGGGCGACGATCGTCGGGGAGGGACCGGAACGGGACAGGCTGGATAGCCTGATCGCGGAGCTCGGGCTCCAGTGCAACGTGATCCTGGCCGGGGCCAACAGTCATCACGCTACGCTGGAGCTGATCGAGCGGGCCAAGGTGTTCTGTCTCGCCTCCCAGCCAGCGCGGAACGGTGACTGCGACGCGCTTCCGGTCGTGATCAGGGAGGCGATGGCGCGGTCGGTTCCCGTCATCTCCACTCGGGTCGCCGGCATCCCCGAGACGGTCGATGAAGAGGTTGGGTGGCTCGTCGATCCACGCTCGCCGGGCCAGCTTGCAGACGCCATCGCAGCCGCGCTGGGCGACGACGCCGAGCGCGTGCGGCGCGGGCGTGCCGGGCGGGCTCGAGTGATGCGGCGGTGGACGGTTCAGGATCAGGCTGCGGGAATCCTGAGGGTGTTCGAGCGACCGACGGGGGAGCCGAGGTCTGAAGACTGAGGAGTTGGCGTCCGTCCGGGAAAGAGCCGGCTTGGACGGCTATTGCGAGGGGGCGGCGTGTCGGCGCGAGCGGAAGTAGGCGCGGAGCTCGCGCTCGTCCCCGTACGCCTGGTCCCGCACCGAGTGGATCACGCTGTAGCCCTGATCGATCAGCCGCTCGGGCGGGTACGGGAGGTACCGCCAGGCGATCGCGAACGCGTCGCCAGGGTCGACACTTCCGCGCATGCTGAGACCACCCGCGGACGCGAGGAGTCCGACGACGACGTCCTCGGACACCCACGTCCCCACCCATGGCTGCCAGTGGAGAAGATCGCGTCGGTTCAGCAATTGAGGTCCGGCCGCGTAAGCACCGCCGAGGCAGTTGGCGCCCCACTCGTAGCCATGGCCAGCGGCACTCCTGATGAGGCGCCGGACCGTGCCGGCGTCCCGCAGAGAACGAAAGCGCAGCGTGTGCCCCAGACCGGGGACGATTGGCCGTCCGGCCCGGCGGAGCTTCGTTTCCCATTCGGTCCAGTCGCGCCGCGCGCCGCTGCAGGTGTGGGTGTAGGACCCAACCAACCCGACCCCGTCCTCGGATAACGCCGCGCGCAGCTTGTCTGCAACCGGACCGATGATGAGCGCGTCCGTGTCGAGCTTCAGGAGAAACTCGGGCTCACGGCGGGCCGCCGCACGCATTCCCTCGATCGTGCCCGCGACCATCGCGCTATACGGGTCGGGTGTGCCGTCGCGCCACAGCGGCGTCCGCAGTACTTCACACGATGCCCAATCGCCGGCCGCACTCGCGAGATCGCGCGGCACGTCGTTGTCGTCGACCAGCAGGAGATTGACCTCGTCGCTGTCCTCGAACGCGCGCAGGCTGTCGAGGGTGTCGCGGAGACGATCGACTTCCTGCTGCCCCGGTCCGACGGGTACCAGTACAGCGAACATCGGGCCAGTCTAGTCGGCGCCACCTGGCCGGACTCTCCTCGGTAAGTCCGGCCGGGTCGCTGTCGCCATTACCCCGAGCCGAAGGCTGCCTACGAACTGGAGGAGCAGGATTGCTGGGTCTGGAGGGCTTGGAGGTCACTCCAGGGAAAGAGCGCAAGCACCTGGTTCGGATACTGATTGCCGAAGGCAGCCGGCCACGGGTTGCTAGGCAGGCTGACCGGGTCCTGTCCATAAAACGAAACGGAACCCGCTTGGTCGCGGACGACCATGCCGTAGGTCTGGGCGGCTTGGGCGAGCATCCGATCGATCGGCGGCAAATCCAGGCTGGCAATATTGAGCGTCGGATCCAGACGGAAGCGCGTTCCCTCGGGGATCGGCGTGATGCCGGGGGTCGAGTTGCTGCCGTCGCTCCGCTGCGCGGGCCAGGACCAGCAACCACGCGCCGTCTCCACCAGGCTGATCGCGAGGGCATGGTTGATGTAGCCACGTTGGAGGTCGGCTTCGGTGACAAGTCCGCCGAGGAGGGGCAGGCCGGTGGCGGTGGCGCCCCAGTTCGTGGTTTGGCCCGTGTGGGTGAAGTAGCCGGGGTCGGTCGAGACGTCATCCATCTCGCCACCCCATTCGGCGTGCCACCCATCGGACTCCTGGTGCATTTGCCAGAACTCCCACATCGTGTTGGTCGAGGGTTGCCAGACGACCATGTGCTCATCAGACCCGGCGGCGGCTTTGGCGCCGGCGGGGATCGGCACGGCGTCGAACGCTTGCTGGAGGTCCGGTCCCCAGGTATCGAGCGTGACGTGCTGAACCGGTTCGTTGTCAGGCACGACGTAGACCGGGACGCTGTAGGAGGTGGTGTTCATCCACGGACCGTAGGTTGTGACCTGTCGCACAAGCTCGTTCACGTAGGCCTGCGAGTCAGGATCGAGCGGGGCCAGGGCCGCGAGTGGGGCGTTCCAGAAGCTGGTCGGCGAGAAGGGATTCCCCGGCCACGCCGCCCCGGAAACTCCGCCCCCGCCGCTGCCGGTCCCCCCGGTAGCACCGGTTGAGGTCGAAGCGCCCGCGGAGGACCCAGCTGTCGGCGACACGGCCGTCGGCGGGCCCGGGGCCAGGGTCGAAGGCGCCGTGGTTCCAGCGCTCGTCCCCTGGGTGGACGATCTCGACGGAGCGGAGGGCGACGAGGCGGCGACTGACCGGGGCGCTGGGATCACCTGTCCTGATGAGGTCGTGACAGTTACGCTGGCGAGGTTGATCGAGCTTCTGCGCGTCCGAACGAGACTGCCGAGCTCGACGAGGCTCGGAGCAATGCCCTTACCTACGAATGATTCCTGGGGTTGCCTTCCGGCGTAGACATTGACCTTCTGGCCCGCGACGGCAAGCTCGACCACAGTGGCATGGCCGGTCACCGTCACACGGTGGGCGACACCGTGGAGCTTGCCGGGTCGTGCGCTCTGGAGCTGGAGCTGACCACGGCGAAGCCCGAGCGAAATCCCGCCGGGTTCAAGACGAACCAGCGTCGTCTCGGCTCCACGCGGGGCCCGCAGGCAGAATTCGACGCTGACCCCTGTCGATCGAGGGAACGACTGGCTGACGTAGCTGGCAGTGGGGCCGAGCGGGGCTTGGAGGATCCAGCCGCTGGGCCCAGTGCCGAGCCGAACCGCCCCTTCCAAGGTGGTGGCTCGCCCTGCCACCGCCGCCAGTGACGAGCCCGTCGCGGTCGCGGCTGCTCCGGCGCACGGGGGGAGAACGTGGCTAGAGACGAGGGGAGAGGCCGGCATCGCTCCGCTCGACGTGACGAAGCCGAGCGACCCTGCGGCCGCAGCAGCCCACGCCGCGATGACCCTCATCAGACGCGAGCCCAAGATCGCCGATGTCAGATTCGAGCTCATTGTGCAATCGAGTACCCCGTCCGGGGGGATGGCCGCCGCGGCGATTGATATTTGTGCAGGAGTCGACCCGATTACGGCAGTAATCGCTTGCTCAGCGGCGACTTAGCGCTGCCAACAGCAGGACTGAGCGGACCGCAGCGCTTGGAGTTGGTTCCAGGGGAACCAGGAGAGGTAGGTGTTGGGGTAGTCGTTGTCGAGTTCTTGGGGCCAGGGGTTGGTGGGGAGGTTGACTGGGTCTTGTCCGTAGAAGCTGACGGCGCCGGCTTTGTCGCGGACGACGATGCCGTAGGTTTGGGCGGCTTCGGCGATTTCGCGGTCGAGGGTGGGGAGGTGGAGGCTTGAGATGTTGAGGTTGGGGTTCAGGCGGAAGCGGGTGCCTTCGGGGATGGGGGTGATGCCGGGGGTGAAGTAGCCGCCGTCGGTGCGTTGGGCGGGCCATGACCAGATGGCGGGTGCGGTTTCGACGAGGCTGATGGCGAGGGCGTGGTTGATGTAGCCGCGTTGGAGGTCGGCTTGGGTGATCAGTCCGCCGAGGAGGGGGAGGCCGGTGGCGGTGGCGCCCCAGTTGTTGGTTTGGCCGGTGTGGGTGAAGTAGCCGGGGTTGGTGGAGACGTTGTTCATTTCGCCGCCCCAGCGGGCGTGCCAGCCGTCGGGTTCTTTGTGCATTTGCCAGAACTCCCACATCTTGTCGGTGGAGGGTTGCCAGACGACCATGTGTTCGTCGGTTCCGGCGGCGGCTTGGGCGTTGGCTGGGATGGGGACGGCGTCGAAGGCGGCTTGGAGGTCTGGTCCCCAGGTGTCGAGGGTGACGTGTTGGGTGGCTTGGTTGGCGGCGACGATGTATACGGGGACGCTGTAGGAGGTGGTGTTCAGCCATGGCCCGTAAGTGTCGACTTGCCGTACGAGCTCTTTCACATACGCGCGGGAGTGGGGGGAGACCCGGGCTTCCGCGGCGAGTGGGGCGTTCCAGAAGCTGGTCGGCGAGAAGGGATTCCCCGGCCACGGC
>DATJUA010000029.1:0-16486 GCA_035502815.1 Solirubrobacteraceae bacterium | reverse complement strand
TGAAGCCGGTACGCATCGGCTGTTCGGGCTGGATGTACGACGACTGGCGGGGTCGTCTGTACCCGGAGAAGGCGGCCAAGCGGCGCTGGCTCCAGATCTACGCCGAGCACTTCGACACGGTCGAGGTCAACTCGACCTTCTACCGCCTGGCGCGCCGGGACGCGGTGGCGGCGTGGATAGAGCAGACGCCGGCGGGATTCCTGTTCGCGGTCAAGGCGAGCCGTTATCTGACGCATGTCAAGCGCCTGGTTGACATCCGCCAGGGGATCGCGCGCTTCTACGCGCCGCTCGAACCAATGGTGCAGGCGGGACGGCTCGGGCCGGTGCTGTGGCAGCTCCCGGAGAACTTCCACCGCGACGACGCACGGCTCGCCGGCTGGCTCGAGCTGATCGATTCGGTCCCGACCGCCCTGCACACGATCGAATTCCGGCACGAGAGCTGGTTCGTGCCCGAGGTGATGGATGCGTTGCGAGCGCACGGCGTGGCGCTCACGATCGGCGATCACCCGTCGCGGCCGTTTCAATCGCTCGAGGCCACGGCGGACTGGCGCTTCGTGCGCTTCCACTACGGCTCACGGGGTCGCGCCGGGAACTACTCCGCGACGGAGATCGAGACCTGGGCGCGCCGGATCGCCCAGTGGCGCCGGCGGGAGGCGGTGTACGCGTACTTCAACAACGACTGGCGGGGATTCGCGCCCGCCAACGCCAAACTGGTGATGCGCCGGCTAGGCGCTGCTCCTTACACTGCGGCTTGATCTACCGGCAGGCCGAAGCGCTCGGCCAGCTCGGCCCGGTCGAGGTCCTCGCGGTAGCGCTGGTCCTCGCCCTCGTGGGAGAAGACCACGATCCGTTCGGCGTCAAACGTCTTGAGCGCGTCCTCGATCGCCGTGTGCGGATCGGCCTCGCCGGTGTCGCCGGTGGCCGGGATACCGGCTTCGTCGAGCCGCTTGACGCTCTCGCGCCAGACGTCGTCGGCGCGGGCGATCGCGTCGTCCGCGTCGGACATCCAGAACCGCACCGCGCTTTCCGCGAACGCGGGTGCGACGAGCATCACCTCCGCCTCGGAGGGTTCGATATCCGACCTCAGGGCGCCGCGTAGCTGCTGGGCGGTGATTGGCTCGCTGGTCAGGACGAGCAGCTTCATTGCCTTCGCTATACCCCGGCCCGGGGACGGTTACGCCGAATAAGGTCAGCATCCCGACGGGCCACGCCTCTATGGTCATACGGAGCTGCCGACAGACGTCAGACATCAGGAGCTTTCATGGAACGCGACGTACGAAACACACCGCCTCCGCCGGACGATCACGATCCTCATCACGAGCTGAACAATCCCGCGGACGATCCGGACCCCACCGAGTGGCCGGACCCCTACGACCGGCGGCCCGATCCGCGCGATCCCGCGCCTGACGACGAGCCGCTGGGTGAGGAGTCACACACTCCGACCGGCGCCACCAGCACCAGCGAGCCGCACCCGGACCAGGACATCGAGAACTATCCGGAGGAACGGCTCGAGCGCGACAAGCTCGACGACTGAGTCCGGCTGCGGAGCACCCGCCGACCTCGTCACTTCGCCCAGCCCGGCGCGGGCGTTACCGTGGTTGACAGGCATTTCGGTCGCTGCGAGGGTTGGGGCTCGAGCTAGTCCAAAGACCGAAACCAGGAGCCATGGTGGACCCGTTTGTGCTCGGCTACGAGGGCTACGATCCCGACGCGGAGGGCTTGCGCGAGGTGCTGACGTCGACGGGGAACGGCCGCTTCTGCGCCCGTGGCGCGGCCGAGTGGGAGAACGCCGACGGCGTGCATTACCCCGGGACTTACGCGCACGGCGTCTACAACCGCGAGACGACGATCCTGGGCGGCGTGCCGGTGCTCAACGAGGATCTGGTCAACCTGCCCAACTGGCTGGTGCTCAAGCTGAGGATCGACGGGGGAGACGCGGTTCGGTTGGCCGAGGTCGAGCTGCTCGACTTTCGTCACGAGCTTGATCTGCGGGGCGCGGTGATGACGCGGTCACTGCGCTTCCGCGATGGCGAGGGGCGTGAGACGAGTCTGCGCAGCCGGCGATTCGTGAGCATGGCGCATCCGAGCCGGGCTGGAATCGAGTGGACGCTCACGGCCGAGAACTGGTCGGGCCGGGTCGAGGTGATCTCCGCGATCGACGGCAGGATCACGAATCGCGGTGTGGCCCGTTACCTGGAACTCGAGGGGCGGCATCTGGATCCGGTCTCGCCGCGGACGTTCGGGCCGGAGGTGATCGCGCTGAAGGTGCGGACGCGACAGTCCAACACGTACATCAGTCAGGCCGCCCGCACGCGAGTCTTGGCCGCGGAGGAGCCGATCGACGTGGAGCGCCGTCTGTTTCAGACCGAGGACTACGTTCAGCAGAGCATCGGCTTCGAGGTCACGCAGGGGACTCCCGTGCGGATCGAGAAGATGGTCGCGCTCGCGACGTCGCGCGACCCCGCCACCAGCGACACGCTGAGTAACGCTGGCCGGGCGGCGCTGCGGCAGCCGGACTTTGCCCCCGCGCTGGCGCGCCACGTCGGCGCCTGGGAGGAGCTGTGGCGGGTATGCGATGTGCAAGCGTGCTGCGACGACGAGGTGCAGCACCTGCTCCGGGTCCACGTGTGTCACGTCCTGCAGGTGTGCTCCCGCCACACGGTTGACGTCGACGCCGGCGTGCCCGCGCGGGGGCTGAACGGCGAGGCGTACCGGGGTCACGTGTTCTGGGATGAGCTCTACGTCTATCCGTTCCTGAGCCTCCGCCTGCCCGAGGTGACGCGCGGCCTGATGATGTACCGCTATCGCCGTCTGGAGGAAGCGCGCGCGGCGGCGCGCGAGGCTGGCTTTGCCGGCGCGATGTTTCCATGGCAGAGCGGCAGCGAGGGCACCGAGGAGACCCAGCGAGTCCACCTCAACCCCCTATCGGGGCGCTGGGAGCCGGACCTCAGCCACAACCAGCGCCACGTGAACGCGGCGATCTTCTACAACATCTGGCACTACTTTCAGTCCACGGGTGACCTTGCGTTCTTGCGCGACTACGGGGCGGAGATGATGCTCGAGATCGCGCGGTTCTGGGCGTCGATTGCGCACTTCAATCCGCAGCGCGGCCGCTATGAAATCCACGGGGTGATGGGACCCGACGAGTTCCACGAGAAGTACCCGGGTGCCGATCAGGGTGGACTGCGCAATAACGCGTACACGAACGTGATGGTGGCCTGGCTGTGCGGTCTGGCCGGCGAAGTGCTCGAGCGGCTGCCGGACAGCCGTGCGGATGCCTTGCGCTCGAGGCTCGAAATCTCACAGCAGGAGTTGAGCCTGTGGCAAGAGATGAGCCGGCGGATGTTCGTCCCGTTCCACGACGACGGGATCATCAGCCAGTTCGAAGGCTACGAGGAGCTCGACGAGCTCGACTGGGCCGCCTACCGGAAGCGCTACGGGAACATCCAGCGGCTTGACCGGATCCTGCGGGCCGAAGGGGACGACCCCAACCGGTACAAGGTCTCCAAGCAGGCCGACGCCGTGATGTTGTTCTACCTGTTCGCGCCGGCCGGGATCCGGGAGCTGTTCGGCCGGCTCGGCTACGAGTACCGGCCCGACACGGCCAGTCGCAATATCGCCTACTACGACCAGCGGACATCGCACGGCTCGACGCTCAGCTTCGTCACGTTCGCGGGAGTCCTCGCCCCGCTCGACCCCGACAACTCGTGGGAGCGGTTCCTCGTGGCGCTCCGCAGCGACGTCGAGGACATCCAGGGGGGAACAACCCGCGAAGGGATTCACATGGGTGTCATGTCGGGGACCGTGGACCTGATGCAGCGCGCCTACCCTGGCACTGAAATCCGTGACGGCGTCCTGCGCTTCCAGCCCAGGCTGCCCGCAACGCTCGAACAGGTGGCTTTTCGCATGCAGTTTCAGCGCACGCCGCTCCAGCTCACGCTCGACCACGAGCGACTCGCGATCACCGTCCACCGTGAGGGCGCGGGCGGCCCCATCCGGGTGGGCGTCGGTGAGGAGGTCCGCGAGCTCTGCCCGGGTGACACCGAGACCTTCCACCTATCCGCGCCGGTCGCGGCCAGTGGGCAGCGGAGCGGCTCGTGACCGCCCCCGCCACCGGCTTGCAGGCAGCGATCTTCGACGTCGACGGTGTACTCGTCGATTCGCCGCACGAGAAGGCGTGGCGTGACTCCTTGCGCGAGCTGCTCGAGTCCGACTGGAGCGACATCCGCGACCGCACCACCTGGTCCCCAGAGGCGTTCACCGCGCGCGTCTACGACGAGCAGCTATCCGGTAAGCCGCGCCTGGCCGGCGCCCGCGCCGCGCTCGAGTATTTCCACATCCCGGATGACGAGGAAGAGCACCGGCTATTCGAATACGCCGAACGCAAGCAGGAGATGGTCGTACGGCTGATCGAGGCCGGCGACTTCACCGCCTACCCGGACGCGCTGCGTTTCATCATCGCGGTCAAGGACGCCGGGCTGCGCGTCGCCGCCGCGTCGTCGTCGAAGAACGCCGACCTGTTCCTGCGCCAGATCCGGCTCGACTCATTCGCCCAGGAGCAGGGCATCTCGTCCGAGACGCTTGCCCCCGGGCTGACGCTGCTGGACTACTTCGACGTCAACGTCTCGGGGAGGGACTTCGCGCATGGCAAGCCCGACCCCGAGATGTTCCTCACGGCGGCGCACGAGCTCGGCGTCGAGCCCGAACACGCGATCGTGATGGAGGATGCCGCCGCCGGCGTGCAGGCGGCCAAGGCCGGCGGGATGGGCGCGATCGGCATCGCTCGCAAGGACGACGCCGAACTGCTGGCGGCCGCCGGAGCCGACATCGTCGTGAACTCCCTTGATCAGGTGGATATGGCCGCGCTGGCCCACGGACGACTTGCGGCGAAGTCGTGACGCGCCAGGCAGGATTTGAACCTGCGACCTTTCGCTCCGGAGGCGAACGCTCTATCCCCTGAGCTACTGGCGCATGGGGGTGGGCCGGAGCCCACGGGCCAGGAGGAGCTTACATGCAGATCGCCGTCATCTCGGACACGCACCTGCCGCGTGCCAGCCGGCGGCTTCCCGAGGATTGCGTGGCGCGTCTGAGGGCGACGGACTTGATCGTGCACGCCGGCGACCTGAGCACGCTGTCCGTTCTGCACGAGCTGGAGGGCTACGGACCCGTCGTGGCCGTCCACGGCAACGTCGACGCCGCCGAGGTCCGTGCCGCGCTGCCGGAGAGCGCTGCGATCGATGCCGGCGGGGTGACGATCGCGGTGGTGCACGACGCGGGTCCGGCCCGCGGGCGGCTGGCGCGTCTGCGCAGGCGGTTTCCCGGCGCCGACGCGGTCATCTTCGGCCACTCGCACCTGCCGCTGCACGAGCAGGGGCAGGACGGGTTTCAGATCTTCAACCCCGGGAGTCCCACCGAGCGCCGGCGCGCGCTTCGCCACACGATGGGAATCGCGACGGTGCAGGACGGGCGGGTCGGTTTCGAGCTGATCGCCGTCGGCTGACAGACTGGACCGGATGGACCTCTCGGTTTTCTTCGCGGGCACCGGCGGCTCGATCCCGACCGCGCGCCGCGGCCTGCCGGCCGTGCTCGTGCGCCGCGGGGGCGACCGCATCCTGTTCGACTGTGGCGAGGGAACGCAGCGCCAGCTCGTGCAGTCGGTCGGCCTGGCAGAGCTGACCGAGGTGTTCCTGACCCATTACCACGCCGACCACTGGCTCGGTCTGCCGGGACTGCTGAAGACCTTCGATCTGCGCGCGCGCGAGCGTCCGCTGGCCATTCACGGACCGCCGGGCCTGCGCGAGCTGATCACGCTGGCCATGCGGGTGGCGGGGCGGGTGCGCTTCGACCTCGAGCTGGTTGAGCTCGCGCCGGGCGACGTGCTCGAGCGCGACGGATACAAGATCGCGCCGGTGCCGGTGGCGCACCGGGTCTCGAACGCGTTCGGCTACGTTCTGTACGAAGAGCCCCGTCCCGGCGAGTTCGATCCCGAGGCCGCCACCGCGCTCGGTCTCGTCCCGGGCCCGGAGTTCGGTCAGCTGCAACGCGGGGAGACGGTGCGCGGCGTAAGTCCCGAGCAGGTGCTGGGCCCGCCGCGCCCTGGACGCAAGGTGGTGATTTCGGGCGACACCTCCCCGTGCGAGACCATGGCCGTCGCCAGCCACGAGGCCGACCTCCTGCTCCACGAGGCGACCTTCTCCGAGGAGGAGCGCGAGCGCGCCGCCGAGACGGGCCACTCGACCGCCGCCCAGGCGGCGACGCTGGCGCGAGAGGCGGGGGTGACGACACTGGCGCTCGTGCACCTGTCGACCCGCTACCCCGTCGGGGTGCTGCGCGACGAGGCGCGCTCGATCTTTCCGAGCACCGTGCTCCCGCGCGACTTCGACACGATCGAAGTCCCGTTCCCCGAGCGCGGCGAGCCGGAGCTGATCAGGTGGGACGACCGGGAACGGTCCGAGACCGAGGCGGAGGACAGCGAGCCGGTGGGGGAGGCCACGGCATGAGCACCGGCACGATCGAGCGATTCGAGACGGCCCGGATGCTGTGCGAACGGGCGCAATTCGACCAGGCCCCCGATCACTTGCGGCTGCTGCTCGACTCGCGCGTGTCCGCCACGCTGTGGCCTCGGCGGAGCTCGCCGACCGAGGCCGAGATCCTCGACGGACTCGCGGCGAAGGTCGACCACTGGGACCGCCACGGCTTCGGGATGTGGCTGCTGCGCGATCGCCAGACGGGCGAGATGGTCGGGCGGGGCGGGCTTCAGCACACGTACACCTCGGGCCTCAACGACGTTGAGGCGGGCTGGGCGATCGTGCCCGAGCGCTGGGGTCAGGGACTGGCCACCGAACTCGCCCATGCCTGCGTCGACGTCGGGTTCGAGCAGCTGGACCTGCTCGAGATCATCGCGTTCACGCAGCCCGAGAACGTGGCGTCTCGGCGCGTGATGGAGAAGGCGGGATTCGAGTACGAGCGCGACATCATCCACGCCGGGCTGCCCCACGTCCTCTACCGCCGTCGTCGTCGGCCATAACCACCCGCGCCCGGGCGAGGGTGGCTGAGAAACCCGCCGTATTTTCCGGTTTCTCAGCCAGGCTGCGGAATCGGAGCGGCTGCGACCGCCGGAGCTCCTGTTAACCTGATCAGTGTCGGCCCCTTTAACCAGGTCCCGAGAGGCCAGGAAGGAGCGCGGTAAAGATGGGAACGGTCGTGCTCGACCGCGATGACATGCGCCGCACGCTCGTGCGGATCGCTCACGAGATAGCCGAGAAGAACCCGGACGGCGCGGTCGCGCTGGTCGGCATACACCGGCGGGGGGCCGTGCTGGCTCGGAGGCTCCAGGCGCTGACCAGCGAACTGCTCGAGCCCGCGGTACCGCTCGGTGACCTCGACATCTCCTTCTACCGAGACGACTATTCGATCCGACCGAGCGCGCCGGTCGTGCTCGCGACGCATCTGGAGTTTCCGGTCGATCACCGCACGATCGTGATCGTCGACGACGTGCTGTACACCGGGCGCACCGTTCGGGCGGCGATCGACGAGGTGTTCGACTACGGCCGGCCGGCGCGGGTGCAGCTGGCGGTGCTGGTCGACCGTGGCCACCGCGAGCTTCCCATCCGCCCCGACTACGTCGGCAAGAACATCCCGACATCCCAGGAGGAACGCGTGTACGTGTGCGTCGATGAGATCGACGGCGAGGACGAGGTGAAGATCGAATCGGACTTATCACCCACCCAGCCACCCCCAACCCCCCGACTGGCGTGAGCCGGATCGGACCACACCTGCTCTCGATCGACGATCTGGACCGGGCGTCGATCGAGCGGATCCTCGACCGGGCCGAGTCCTTCGACGAGGTGTCGGGCCGCGAGATCAAGAAGGTCCCCGCCCTGCGCGGCCGGACGATCGTCAATCTCTTCTACGAGTCGAGCACCAGGACGAGCTCGAGCTTCGAGCTCGCGGCCAAGCGCCTGAGCGCCGACGTGGTGTCGATTCGCTCCCAGGGCTCGAGCGTCGACAAGGGCGAGTCGCTCAAGGACACGGTGCAGACGCTGTCGGCTTATGACCCGGCGGCGATCGTGATCCGCTCCCCGTACGCCGGCGCCGCCGGGCTGGTCGCGCGGTGGACGCCGGCGGCGGTCATCAACGCCGGCGACGGCAAGCACGAGCATCCCACGCAGGCGTTGCTCGATGTGTTCACGCTGCGGCGCCGGCTCGGCGCCCTCGACGGGACGAACATCTGGATCGTCGGCGACCTGCTGCACTCGCGCGTCGCGCGCTCGGACATCCTGGCCTTCACCCGCATGGGCGCCACCGTCACCGTGTGCGGGCCGCCCACGCTGATCCCGCGCGAGATCGAGGCCCTCGGCTGCCGGGCGGCGACCACGCTCGAACGCCTGGGTGAGGCAGACGTGGTGTACGTGTTGCGCATGCAGCAGGAGCGGATGCGCGACTCGTTCGTGCCCTCTCTACGCGAGTACGCGGCGCGCTACCAGATCACCCCTGAGCGGCTGCTCCCCGGCCAGCTGCTGATGCATCCGGGGCCGGTCAACCGCGGAGTCGAGCTGTCGGGCGAGGCGATCGACTCGCCCCAGGCGCTGATCGGGGCCCAGGTCAGGGCGGGAGTCGCGGTTCGGATGGCCGTTCTGTACGAGCTGCTGGT
Organism: Solirubrobacteraceae bacterium; assembly: GCA_035502815.1. Classification (GTDB taxonomy): domain Bacteria; phylum Actinomycetota; class Thermoleophilia; order Solirubrobacterales; family Solirubrobacteraceae; genus Palsa-465. The sequence goes on along the minus strand of DATJUA010000029.1, from coordinate 7,833 downwards.
GGGCAGCACGAGCCTGGCGGCGGTGGCGTAGATGAGCTCAGAGCGACTCTTTCACCGCGCGGGCAGGCCCGCCGAGCTGCTGATCCGCGGCGCATACGTGCTCGACCCGCGCGCCGGCCTCGACGAGCCGCACGACGTGCTGATCCGCGCCGGTTGCATCGCCGAGCTCGGCTCCCCCGGGTCGCTCCCGGCACCGGAGGGCGGCGAGACGATCGAGGCCGCGGGCAAGCACCTGTTCCCCGGCTTCGTCGATCCGCACGTGCACCTGCGCACACCCGGCCAGGAGTACAAGGAGAGCATCGACACGGGAACCGCGGCGGCGGCGGCGGGTGGCTTCTGCGCCGTGATCGCGATGCCCAACACCGATCCCGTCGTCGACGAGGCGCCGGTTCTGCGCTCGCTGGTGGAAACCGCCAGGCGCCAGGCGCGCGTGCCCGTCGGGTTCCTCGCGTCAATCACGAGAGGGCTGGACGGCGACGAGCTGACCGAGATGGCCGAGCTGCGCGACGCCGGGGCGCTCGGCTTCACCGACGACGGCAAGCCGGTCGTCTCGGCCGGCGTCCTGCGCAAGGCCCTTCAGTATCAGCGGCTGTGCGGCGGTGTGATCTCGCTGCACGAGGAGGACCCGGAGCTCTCGCGCGACGGCGCGATGCACGAGGGCGCGGTTTCCGCACGTCTGGGCATCGCCGGTATCCCGTCGCTGTCGGAGTCCACGATGGTCGCACGCGACGCCGCGCTGGCCGCCTACGAAGGCGCGCGGGTGCACTTCCAGCACCTCTCGTGCGTCGAGTCGGTCCAGGCGCTCGCGCAGGCCAAGCGAGCCGGCGCGAGCGTGAGCGGCGAGGTCTGTCCCCACCACCTGACGCTCACCGACGACATCGTCAGGACGCTCGACAGTCGCTTCAAGATGAATCCGCCGCTGCGCGCCGAGAGCGACCGGCGGGCGCTCGTCGAGGCCCTCAAGGCCGGGGTGATCGACTGCGTGGCCACCGACCACGCGCCGCACGCCGGACACGAGAAGGAGGTCCCATTCGAGCAGGCGCCGATGGGGACCACGGGGCTCGAGACGGCGTTTGCGGCGCTGTTCACCGAGCTGGTCATGACGGGTGAGCTTGCCCTCGACACCGTGATCGAGCGGATGACCGCAGGGGCCGCGCTGTACGGGCTGCCAGTTGCGCCGATTGCGCCCAGCCGCCTGGCCAACCTGTGTCTCGTCGACCTCGACGCGCGCTTTGAAGTGGGGGCGGAGGGCTACATGAGCCGCTCGGCGAACTCCTGCTTCCACGGGCGGACGCTGCACGGCAAAGTCCTGCTGACGGTGGCCGCCGGGACGGTGGCGTATACGTCGCGGACGTTCGCCGAGGCGCTGGCCAAGACGCCGCTGTCAGGCGCCGCCGACCACTTGACGACCCGGTGAGCGAGCCCACCGCCTACGTCCTGCTCGAGGACGGCGCTCGTTTCGACGGCCTCGCGTGTGCCGCCCCCGGCCATGCTGTCGGGGAGATCGTCTTCACGACCTCGATGTCGGGCTACCAGGAGGCGATGACCGACCCGAGCTACGCCGGGCAGCTGATCACCTTCACCTATCCCCAGATCGGCAACTACGGGGTGTCTGAGCAGGCGATGGAGTCAGCCCGCGTGCACGCGCGCGCAGCGATCATGCGGGCGGCGGTCGATCGGGACGACGCGCCGAGCGCGACCGCGGGCTGGCTCAGCTGGCTGGCCGGCCAGGGCATTTCGGCCATCACCGACGTCGACACGCGGGCCCTCGTGCGCCACATTCGCGACCGTGGGGCAATGCGCGGCGGCGTGTTCCCCGCCGCGCTGAACGAGGCGCACGCGCGCGAGCTGATCGCCGCCGAGCCGGACATGGCCGGCCGCGACCTGGTTGGAGACGTGACGCCCGGACAGAAGCGGATCGTGGGCGACGGCACGGTGCGGATCGCGATGGTCGACACCGGCGTCAAGCGCTCGATCGTCCGCAACCTCGTGGAGCGCGGCGCGACCGTCGAGCTCCACCCGCCCACCGCGACCGCGCAGGAGCTCCTGGCCGACGATCCCGACGCGATCTTCCTGGCCAACGGACCCGGCGACCCGGGGGCGCTCGACTACATCGTGCAGACGATCCGAGAGCTGGTCGGCACGCGACCGGTGTACGGGATCTGCCTCGGCCATCAGCTGCTCTGCCGCGCCGTCGGCCTCGACACGTACAAGCTGCCGTTCGGCCACCACGGCGCCAACCATCCGGTCAAGGACCTGACCACCGGGGTCGTCGAGATCACGAGCCAGAACCACGGCTTCGCGGTTCTCGGCCCGAACGGGGCCAAGACGATCGACCGCGACGAGGCCGTCCGCTGGGAGACCGACTTCGGCGCCGCCGAGCTGAGCCACATCAACCTGTACGACCGCACGGTCGAGGGGCTCGTGCTCAGGGACGTCCAGGGGGCGACGGTCCAGTACCACCCCGAGGCGGGCCCGGGGCCCAATGACGCGCTGTACCTGTTCGACCGGTTCGTCGAGGAGATTCGCCATGCCGCGTAGGGACGACCTCCAGAAGATCCTGCTGATCGGGTCGGGTCCGATCGTGATCGGCCAGGCGGCCGAGTTTGACTACTCGGGTACGCAGGCCTGCCGTGTGCTGATGCAAGAGGGCTACGAGGTTGTGCTGGTCAACTCCAACCCGGCCACGATCATGACCGATCCCGAGGTGGCCACGACCACCTACGTCGAACCGCTCCTGCCGGGGCCGGTGCGGCAGGTGATCGAGCGCGAGCGGCCCGACGCGCTGCTCCCGACGCTGGGTGGGCAGACCGCGCTCAACCTGGCCAAGACGCTGCACGAGGACGGCACGCTCGAGCGCAACGGCGTCGAGCTGATCGGCGCCGACTACGACGCGATCGAGCGCGCCGAGGACCGCGAGATCTTCCGCGACACGATGCGCGGCGCCGGACTGCGCGTGCCGCGGAGCGCGATCGCCCACACCGTCGAGGACGCGCGTGCCGCCGTCGAGCAGATCGGCCTGCCCTTCATCGTGCGGCCGGCTTTTACGCTCGGGGGCAAGGGCGGGGGCGTCGTACGCAGCGAACATGACCTCGACCACGTAGTGGGTCGCGGCCTGAGCGCATCGCCGATCACGCAGGTCCTGCTCGAGGAATCGGTGCTCGGCTGGGGCGAGTTCGAGCTCGAGGTCATGCGCGACCGGGCCGACAACGTGGTGATCGTCTGCTCGATCGAGAACCTCGATCCGATGGGCGTCCACACGGGCGACAGCGTGTGCGTCGCGCCCCAGCAGACGCTCACCGACAAGCAGTACCAGCGCCTGCGCGACCAGGCGATCGCCGCCATCCGCGCGGTCGGGGTCGAGACGGGGGGGTCGAACGTGCAGTTCGCGGTCAACCGCGCCACCGACGAGATCGTCGTGATCGAGATGAACCCGCGCGTGTCCCGCTCGAGCGCGCTGGCCAGCAAGGCGACGGGGTTCCCGATCGCCAAGATCGCGGCGCGCCTGGCCGTCGGCTACACGCTCCAGGAGATCCCCAACGACATCACCCGGGCCACGCCGGCGAGCTTCGAGCCCGCGATCGACTACTGCGTGGTCAAATGGCCGCGGTTCGCGTTCGAGAAGTTCCCCGGCGCCGAGGCCGGCCTGACCACCCACATGAAGTCGGTCGGCGAGGCGATGGCGATCGGGCGGACGTTCAAGCAGGCGTTCGCCAAGGCGCTGCGGTCTCGCGAGCTCGACTCGACGCCCCGGCCTCCTGCGGATGACGAGGCGCTGCTCACCGCGCTCGAGTCTCCCGGGGCGGAGCGCTTCGATCATCTCCTCGAGGCGCTGCGCCGTGGCCTTCAGGTCGACGAGATCCAGCGCCGCACCGACATCGACTGGTGGTTCCTGCGCGAGCTGTCCGAGCTCGTCGCGGAGCCTGTAGGGCCATTCGACGGCGAGCGCACCTACAAGTCGGTCGACACGTGCGCGGCCGAGTTCGCCGCCCGCACCCCGTACTTCTATTCCGCCTGGGAGCGCCACGGTCGCGACCACACCGAGGTCGACCGGGGCGAGCGCCCGAGCGTGGTGATCCTCGGGTCTGGCCCGAACCGGATCGGTCAGGGGATCGAGTTCGACTACTGCTGCGTGCACGCGGCGCAGACGATCCGCGAGCAAAACCGCGATGCGGTGATGATCAACTGCAACCCCGAGACGGTCTCGACCGACTACGACACCTCCGACCGGCTGTACTTCGAGCCGTTGACGCTCGAGGACGTGCTTGCGGTGTGCGAGGTCGAGCGGCCCGAGGGCGTCGTCGTCCAGTTCGGCGGGCAGACGCCGCTGAAGCTGGCCGCCGGCCTGGAAGCGGCGGGCGTCCCGATCCTCGGAACGAGCGTCGAGGCGATCGATCTCGCCGAGGACCGGTCGCGCTTCGGCGCGCTGCTCGACCGGCTTGGCTTCAAGGCGCCGCCGTACGCGTCCGCCACCTCGACGCTGGACGCGCTCACCCGCGCCGAGCGCGTCGGCTTCCCTCTGCTCGTCCGGCCCAGCTACGTGCTCGGCGGGCGCGCCATGGAGATCGTCTACAGCGTCGATGGTCTGCGCGACTACCTCGAGCGCGTGAGGGTGGGTGGGTCCCATTCATCCCTGATCTACCTCGACCGCTTCCTCGAGGACTCGATCGAGGTCGACGTCGACGCGCTGTGCGACGGCGAGGACGTGTGGATCGCGGGCGTCATGCAGCACGTCGAGGAGGCCGGGGTCCACTCGGGCGACTCGGCCTGCGCGCTGCCGCCGCACACCCTCGGAGGTGACATGCTCTCGCAGCTGCGATCCCAGGCCGAGGGGATCGCCAAGGCGCTCGGCGTGGTCGGGCTGCTCAACGTGCAGTTCGCGATCCACGGTGACGTCCTGTACGTGATCGAGGCCAACCCGCGCGCCTCGCGCACGGTGCCGTTCGTCTCCAAGGCGATCGGGTTGCCGGTGGCCAAGCTGGCCTGCCGGATCCTGCTCGGCGAGCGCCTGGCCGACCTGAACCTCCCCGCGGACACGACCAATGGCCACGTGTGCGTGAAGGAGGTCGTGCTGCCGTTCGACCGGTTCGCCGGCGCGGACTCGCTGCTCGGCCCCGAGATGCGCTCGACCGGCGAGGTGATGGGGATCGCGCACGACTTCCCGACGGCGTTTGCCAAGGCCCAGGCGGCCGCCGGCGCCCAGCTTCCCAACGCGGGCCGGGTCTTCATCACGGTCGCCGACGGCGACAAGCCGGCCGCCACGGGTGTCGCCACCATCCTCCACGACCTCGGCTTCGAGATCGTCGCCACCCGCGGGACGGCCCAGGCGATCCGGAAGATGGGCATCCCGGCCGAGACGATCAACAAGATCGGCGAGGGGTCGCCCCACGTGGTCGACTGGATCGAGCGCGGGGAGGTCGACCTGGTGATCAACACGCCGATTGGCACCGGTGCCCGCGCCGATGGTTATGAGATCCGTGCGGCCGCGATCGCGCGCGGGATTCCGTGCATCACGACGATGGCCGGCGGGATGGCGGCCGCCCGGGCGATCGCCGCCGCCCGCCGCGGCGAGCCGGACGTGCTCTCGCTCCAGGAGATCCACGCGCCGCACGAGCGCGTGCCCGCCGGCGGATGAGCCGCACGATCGCGCCTTTCGGCCGTCGCGCCGCGACCGTCACCGCTCACACGCGCCACGGCGCCTACGTCGTCATCCGCTGTCACGACGCCGCCGGCCCGACGCCCCGGGCCGGTCAGTTCTACATGCTGGCCAGCGCCGAACGCTGGGGCGGGGGAGAGGGCGAGCGACCGTTTCTGCCCCGCGCCTTCAGCGTGTTGCGAGTACGCGGCCGCGAGCTGGACTTCCTGATCGAGGACGTCGGACCGGGGACCAAGCGACTGTGCGAGCTCGGACCGGGCGCGGAGCTTCTGCTCGTCGGGCCGCTCGGCAATGGCTTCGCGCCGCCGCGCGAGAACCGCGAGGCGCTGCTCGTCGGCGGTGGGGTCGGGATCGCCCCGCTTGCGATCTGGCAGGACGAGCTCGATGTCCCGACACCGCTGCTCCTCGGCTTCCGCGACGCTGCCCACGCTCGAGGCGCCGCGCTGTTGACCGGCGCCGCGATCGCCACCGACGACGGCAGCGTTGGCCACCACGGCCTGGTTACCGAGCTGCTCGAAGAGGAGCTTGACGCGCGAGGCGAGGAGCTCGAGGTCTACGCCTGCGGTCCCCCGGCGATGCTCGAAGCAGTGCGGGCGATGTGCGTCGATCGTGACGTCCCGGCCCAGCTCGCGCTCGAGTCGGGCATGGCGTGCGGGTTCGGGGCGTGCTTCGGGTGCGTGGTGCCGACCACGGACGGCTACGTCAGGCTGTGCCTGGACGGTCCGGTCCTTGATGCGCGCAGGCTCGAGACGGCCGCAGTCGCCGGGGCCGGACATTGAGCGTCTCCTTCTGCGGCCTCGAGCTGGCCCACCCGATCATCAACGGGTCGGGCACGTTCGACGCGATCGCCGCGCGCCGAGCCTTCGGCGATGAGCTGATCGAGCGCTTCCCGTTCGCCGCATTCGTCTCCAAGACGGTGACGCTCGAGCCGCGCCAGGGCAACCCGCCGCCGCGGCTATGGGAGCTGGCCGGTGGGCTGATCAACTCGATCGGCCTGCCCAACAAGGGCCTGGCCGGCTACCTCGAGCACGATCTGCCGGAGCTCGCGGAGCTGCCGGTCCCACTGATCGTCAACGTGATGGGCTTCAGCCGCGACGAGGTGGCGCGGCTAGTCCATGCCTTCTCCGAGCGCGAGGAGGTGAGCGCGCTCGAGCTGAACGTCTCCTGCCCGAATGTCGAGACGGGCCTCACGATCGGCGCGGACCCCGGAGAGGTGGCGCGCCTGCTCGAGCGGGTCAGACCACTGACCGACAAGCCGCTGATCGTGAAGCTCACGCCCAACGCCACCGACGTCCCGGCGGTTGCCCGGGCGGCGCAGGAGTACGGGGCCGACGCCGTATCGCTGATCAACACGCTGCGCGGAATGGCGCTCGACCCGCGAACCCGCGAGCCGTGGCTGGGCGGAGTCACCGGCGGCGTATCGGGACCGGCCGTCCGCGCAGTCGCGCTGGCGCAGATACACGCCGTGGCTGCGGCGGTCGAGATCCCGATCGTCGGCATGGGCGGCGTCCAGCGGGGCGCGGACGCGCTCGATCTGCTGCACGCCGGCGCAAGTCTCGTCGCCGTCGGCACCGAGAGCTTCCGCGATCCCGCGGCGGGGCAGCGAGTCGCCGGCAGCCTGGCTGAACTGCTCGCAAACAGCACCGCGTAGAGGCTCCGAGGCGCAGCGCCGGGCGATCCTCCACGACGGATGTGACCATTTTGCAATGAGTTGCAAAACCCCCTGCAAACTCAGGTAATTACCCGAACCATCCTCGACAATGCTCTAGCTCAGCTTGAGGTCGAGTCGAATTGGGGCCATTTGCCTTGATCGGGTGTGCCCAAGATGTATAGTCGCCGCCCATGCCGCCGGTCACCGAATCGCCCTCCAAGCCCACCGCCGCCCCAGAACGCTCGTTGGTGCAGCGTATGGAGGCGCTGGCTCGGGCCAATGACATCCGCACTCGCCGGGCGCAACTCAAGCGCGATCTCAAGGCCGGTCGCCAGCCCATCGACCGGCTCCTGCTCGAGCCGCCCGACTACCTGGCTACGGCCAAGGTGTTCGACCTCCTGCTCGCCGTTCCGAAGTACGGCCGGGTGAAGGTGAACAAGATCCTGGGCCAGTGCAAGATCTCGCCGAGCAAGACGGTCGGCGGTCTGTCCGAGCGCCAGCGGGGCGAGCTCGTGGCGCTCATGCG
>DATJUA010000028.1:0-92298 GCA_035502815.1 Solirubrobacteraceae bacterium | reverse complement strand
GGCTCGTCCTGGTGGTAGTACTTGCCGCCGCGCATCCAGGAGGCGATCGCCGCCACCAGGCAGCAGCCGGACGCGAAGTAGAACACGGTGTGGATGCCGCTCCCGAACGGCTGGGAGACGAGCGTCGGGAAGAAGCGGTGGCCGGTCAGGTACGCCGCGGTGGCGTGCGGCAGGTGCGGAAGCTCGGAGGCGAGCAGCGTGCCCATCGGGTTGTAGCCAAGGAACGAGGCGAACAGGCTCCCGACCGGCGGCAGGTGCGAGACCTGGGTCGCGGTCGCCTGCGGCACGCCGTGGGCGGTGAGCCCGTGGTACAGGACGCCGGGGAGCGTCGAGGACAGCCCGATGATGACCAGGCTGAAGAACACCCCAATCGAGAGCACCGAGGCTGCGTTCTGGAAGGTCGCGGCCATGCCGGCGCCCGACCCTCTGGAGTCTGGCGGCAGGCTGTTCATGATGCCGGTCTGGTTGGGCGCGGCGAACAGCCCCATGGCGGAGCCGATCAGGAAGATCACGAGGCCGAACTCCCAGTAGGTGAAGCTGACCGGGAGCGCGATCAGGAGCAGGAAGCCGATCGCGGACAGGATCATGCCGCCGGTGGCGAACGGGCGCGCGCCGAAGTGGTCGGCGAGCCGCCCGGCGAAGGGTCCGACGACGAGGAAGCCGGCCGACAGCGGCAGCATGTAGATGCCGGCGTACAACGGCGTGTCGGAGAAGCTGTAGCCGTGCTCGGGCAACCAGATGCCCTGGAGCCAGAGGATCAGCATGAACATCAGGCCACCGCGCGACAGCGCGGCCAGGAACGTGGCGATGCTCCCGCCGCTGAAGGCGCGGATGCTGAACAGGTGAAGGCGGAACATCGGCGCCTCGACACGGCGCTCGATGAACACGAACAGCACGAGCAGCACGAACCCTCCACCCAGCGCACCGAGCACGCCGGGGGCCGTCCAGCCCATCGTGTGGCCGCCGTAGGGCAGGATCCCGTAGGTGATCCCGACCAGCACGGCGATCAGCCCGGCGCCGAAAGTGATGTTGCCCAGCCAGTCGATCTTCGCGGGCGTCCGTACGCCGCGCTCCTCCAGCTTGAGATAGGCCCAAACGGTGCCGAACACCCCGAACGGCACCGACACGAGGAATATCAGCCGCCAAGCCACCGGCGCGAGCACGCCGCCGAGCACCAGCCCGATGAACGATCCAGCGATCGCGGCGACCATGTTGATCCCCAGTGCCAGGCCACGCTGATCGGCCGGGAACGCGTCCGTCAGGATCGCCGAGGAGTTGGCGAACAGGAACGCGGCGCCGATCCCCTGCACGACACGCATCACGATCAGCCACATCGCGCCGCTCGACCCGGTCAGCCACGTCACCGACAGCAGGATCGATCCGATCGTGAATACCGCGAAGCCGAGGTTGTACATGCGGACGCGCCCGAACATGTCGCCGACCCGGCCCAGGCTCACCACCAGCACCGCCAGCACCACCATGAACCCAAGCAGCATCCACAGCAGGTAGCTCGTGTTCGACGGGGTGAGCGGATTGAGATGGATGCCACGGAAGATCGCCGGCAGCGCGATGATCACGATCGACTGGTTGATCACCGCCATCAAGATCCCGAGCGTGGTGTTCGACAGCGCGATCCACTTGTAGTTGTCTCCGTGCGCCGCCTGCCCCGCGCTGGCCGCCGGCCCGTGACCGTTGCCGCGTGTCTCGGCCGTCCCGCTCACCGTGCGAGCCGCCCGATCAGCTTGTCGAGTACGGCCACCGCCGCGGCCAGCGTGTCGACCTCTTCATCCTCGAGCGCCGCCATCTCCTCGTGCAGCAAGGCCCGATACTCGGCGCGCAGCCGCTCGAACGCCTCCTCGCCCGCCGCCGTAAGGCTGACCAGCACGGCGCGGCGATCTGTCGGGTCGGGCACGCGCTCGACCCAACCGCGCTCCGCCAGCCGGTTGACCAGAAGCGTGATCGCGGGCTGCGTCACATGCTCGTCCGCCGCGAGCTCGGTGATTCGACGGGGTCCGCCACGAAGATTGCGGAGCACGCCGACCTCCGTGCGCGACACGCACACGCTGGTTCGGGTCAGGAACAGCCGTGACAGCTCGGCGCTGCGCTGAGGCAGCGCCTCCGCGATCTCATCCAGCTGGCTGCTGCGTCGGTCCACCCCGGCCTTCTGCATGAGGCGCTTATATTAGCGACTAATGCGACTCCGGGGCGTCCCAAACACGCCGGGCCGGTTCGCGACCAGACCGGCCTAGGCCCGCCGCTCCCCCAGGTAGCTCGCGGTGAGCAGGGCGCTGTCCGCGCGCAGGCGCTCGGCGGTGTCCGTTGCCACCAGCTCGCCGTGCGAGAGCACGTAGCCGCGATCGGCGATCTCGAGCGCGAGGTTGACGTGCTGCTCGACCAGCAGCACCGCGGTGCCGTGCGTCGAGGCGAACTCCCGCACCACCGGCAGCAGCCGCTCGACGATGACCGGCGCCAGGCCCAGACTGAGCTCGTCGAGGAGGAGCACCCGCGGGCGCCGGCACAGCGCCCGCGCGATCGCGAGCATCTGTTGCTCGCCGCCGGACAGCAAGCCAGCGCGGCGCGAAGCCAGATCCCGGAGCGCCGGGAAGTGCTCGAACGCCACCTCCTGAGCGGCGCGATCGCGCATTCCGTCCAATCGCAGGTGCTCACTCACGGTGAGCCCGAAGAAGATCCCTCGACCCTGGGGGACCTGCACGATCCCCCGACGCACGCGTGCCGTCGGAGACACGCCGGCCAGGTCGTCCCCGTCCAGGCGCACGATGCCGCCCATCGGCTTGACCAGCCCCGAGATGGTCCGCAGCGTCGTGGTCTTGCCGGCGCCGTTGGCCCCGATCAACGCGACGACCTCACTGGGGTGGACGGTCAGACTAAGGTCGCGCAGCACCGCGGCGCGGTCGTACCCGGCGCTCAGCCGGTCGAGCGCGAGCGCCGGCGCGGCGGCAGGGCCGAGGCCGGCACCGGCGCCGGAGTCGTTGTGGGTGTTGGTGTTGGTCACTCGGCGGGGCCCCACGGCTCGCCACCGTCCAGCGGCCACGAGGCCGGGGGCCGCGCCCAGGCCCGCTCGAGCATTCCGTCGGCCTCGGCCGCCGGTGCCGCGTTGCGCCGGAACTGGCGGGGTGAGCAGCCGTACGCCTTGCGGAACAGGCGGCTGAAATGGGGCGGGCTCGACAGACCCCATCGGCTCGCGATCGACGAGATCGGCTGATCGGCGAAGGCAGGGTCGATCAGATCGCGCCGGCAGCGCTCGAGCCGAGCGGAGCGGATGAAGTCGCACACGCTCAAGCCCTCGGTCTCGAACACGCGGTGCAGGTACCGAGTGGAGATGAAACAGGCCCGTGCCAGTTCCTCGGGGTTCAGCGCCGGATCCCCCAGCTTGGCCTCGATGTACGCCTGGGCGTGAATCAGGAGCTCGGCGGTCGACCGCGGCCGCGGGGGACGCGACGCATCCAGATCGACGTACAGCCGGCGCACCAGGTCGATCACGTGCTCCGCGAGCCCGGTGTCCTCGCGGGCGATGCTCCCATCGGCCAGGCCCGCAGCCGCCTCCGAGCAGAAGCGGGCGGCCAGCCGGGGCAGTCCGGCCTCACCGGGGATCCGGACCGCGGTCAGGCGCGAGACCTTCTCCGCGTGCTTGCCGAGCGTGACCTTGGGCAGGCGGATCACCAGCAGGTCAAACGGGCCGTCGGCGCGGAAGATGGCCGGATAGGAGGTGTCGTAGCTGGTGATGTCCCCCGGGCCGAGCACGCTGGCCCGGTGCTGCTGGGCGCCGTGCAGGCGCCCGCGCAGGACGATCTGGACGTGCAGACACTCGGGATCGCCGGCGCTGATGTCCTTGGGCGTTCTGCGCATCGTGTTGGGTCCGGCGGCGATCCGGTAGATGCCGATCGGGCCCAGCCGATCCGCCCACATCCTGGCCCAGAACCGGTCCGTCGCGTCGGTCCCGATGTGCAACGGGTGGTAAGCGTCGCAGGAGGACCTGGCCCAGAACTCGACTCGGTGCGGCGCCGCTACCGCGTTGGTGTCGATCAGCACCGTCATCGTGTGCAGACGTCTCCTGCTACCAAAGCAGCCTCTCCCTCCCTGGCCCGTTGCCAAGGACGGCCACTCTAGCGACGCCCCGCGGAACTGTCGAGAAAGCTTGACGCACCCCTAACGCAGGCGATTTGTCGCACAGTGCACACCCTTGTCCAAGCATTTGCCCACCCGCGCACTGATCTAGTCACGCGCCCGCGGGACGCACGGGGTCAGCCATAGCATCGGCACAAAACCGAGCCCATGCCAGGGAGGAGTGGACATGGACCGAATCCTTGCCACGCACACCGGTAGCCTGATCCGGCCACCCGAGTTGCTTGATTTTCTCGCGGCCAAGGAACGGGGTCAGGAGATCGACGAGGACGACTATCAGCGGACTCTGCGCGAGGCCGTCGACGACGTCGTGCGCCACCAGGTCGAGGTGGGGATCGACGTCCCCGACGACGGCGAGATGGGCAAGGCCAGCTGGATCACCTATCTATACGAGCGGGTCAGCGGACTGGAGGTCCGCCCGACCAAGCTCGACGGCGCCAGCATGCTGCCCCCGAGCCGCGACCGGCAGACGTTCCCGGGCGCGTATGCCGCGCTCGATGCGCTTGACGAGGCCGCCGTGCGCGAGAGCAGCGGCGCCTCATCGAACTTCCTGCCCGACGACGACGCCGACGGCGCGCAGCAAGGCGTGGCCTGGGTGTGTACGGGTCCGCTCACCTACGACCGGAAGGCGCTCGACCGCGACATCGCCAACTTCAAGGCGGCCCTGGACGGACTTGACGTCGTTGACGCGTTCCTTCCCGTGGTCGCGCCGGCGAGCGCGTACTGGCTGCAGAACGAGTACTACGCCAGTGACGAGGGGTTCGTGTTCGCGCTGGCCGAGGCCCTGCGCGAGGAGTACCGGGGGATCGTCGACGCGGGGCTGCTCGTCCAGGTCGACGACGCGGTGTTGATGCACGAAGCCGACACGATGATGTCGCGCGGCGAGTCGTGGGACGACTACCGCCGCTGGGCCGACCTGCGCGTCCGGGCGCTGAACCACGCGCTCGAGGGACTCCCCGAGGAGCGCATCCGCTACCACGTGTGCTGGGGCAGCTGGCATGGGCCGCACGCGTTCGACCCGCCGCTCAAGGACGTCGTCGACCTGATCCTGGCCGTCAATGCCGGCACCTACGCGATGGAGCAGGCAAACCCGCGGCACGAGCACGAGTGGCAGGTGTGGGAGGAGGTGTCGCTACCCGAGGGCAAGAAGCTGATCCCGGGCGTCGTCACCCATCACACCAACGTCGTCGAGCACCCGGAGCTGGTCGCCCAGCGACTCGTCCGGCTGGCGAATGTCGTGGGACGCGACAACGTGCTCGCCGGAACCGACTGCGGGTTTGCGCAGGGAGCATTCATCCAGAGAGTCCACCCCGAGATCCAGTGGGCGAAGCTCGAGGCGCTAGCGGAGGGCGCCCGCCTCGCCTCCCGGGCATTGTGGAACCCCACCCACCCCGCCCACCGCGCGACAGCGACGGTGTAACCGATCCAGAGACGGACAAGCTCGCGAGGCGCATCACATTTCACAGAGGAGGAGAAGGTGAGTAAGCAGGTGCGTACAGGGTGGCTCACCGTGGTGGCGCTCCTCGCCACCGCGATCGTCGCCGCCGGCTGCGGCAGCAGCAAAAGCAGCTCCAGTTCAAGTAGCGCGAGCGCGAGCTCCAGCACAACCAGCACTCCCCCGCCCGCCACCAGCAGCTCGGGCGGAGCCGGCACCGCGTCGGTGACCAACTACCTGACCTATGTCGATGGCAAGGCCGGAAAGGCGAACTCGTCGCTGCCGCCGGTTTACATCGGCTGGGTCAACCAGCAGGGCGGCCAGCAGGTGATCGGTCCGCTCGCCACCAACGGAGCCGAGCTCGCGGTCAAGTACATCAACGATCAGCTGGGCGGAATCGACGGCCATCCGCTCGCGCTCAAGACCTGCTTCATCACCTCGGCCGAGGAGGAGGGCACGACGTGCGGTCAGGAGTTCCTGGCCGACAAGCAGGTGTCGGTGATCGACGAGGGCGCCGTGGCGATCGGCATTCAGTCGCTGTACTCGACGATCGGGACCGCGAAGCCCGTGATCGTCGGCGTGTCAGTGACCCCGATCGACTCCGTGAAGTCAAACGCGGTGATCCTGTTCGGTGACGTCACCCACGTGCTCGGCCCGTTCGGCACCTATGCCTCCCAGGTCCTGCATGCCAAGACCGCCGCGCTCATCTATCCCGACATCGCGGGGATCACCGACGGCGCGGCCGCGATTGACACCGCTCTCAAGGCCGCCGGGGTCAAGGTCAAAAGCGTCGCCTACGACCCGAACGAGACCGACCTGATCGGGCCGCTCACCAGCGCCGGCGCCTCGACCGCGGACATGGTGATCCCGTACACCGAGGCCGCCGGCTGCGTGGACCTGGCCAAGGGGCTCATCCAGCTCGGAATCACCGACGCCAAGAAGATCGTCTCGGCGCCGCTGTGCCTGAACAGTCAGGTCGCGGCCGGACTTGGCGGCGACTACCCGATCTGGACGTACGCGATCGCCAGCTCGCTGTTCGGAGACCCGACCGATCCCGGCATGCCCGCCTACGAGAAGGTGACCGCTGAGTACGGCGAGACAGCCGAAGCGCCCGATCCGTGGAACATCGTCTCGTTCGGGCAGGTGCTCACGACGGCGCGGTTCCTCAACCAGCTCGGCTACGGGCACATCACCCCGTCGGCGGTGCTGGCCAAGGCCAAGGCATTCACGGGTCCGGTCGCCCTCGGCGCACCGTCGCTCGATTGCGGCAAGTACCCGAGTGCGCCGGCGGTGTGCAACGACCGCACGCAGTTCTTCCTGTACAAGGGCAAGCACGTGTTCGTGAAAGCCGCGGGTTGGTTGCAGCCACCGTCATGAGCCACTGCACCCGATGACAGCCGGGTAGGTGACACAGGTACTGCTGTACGCGCTGCTTGGGCTCGGCTCGGGCGCGCTGATCGCCGGGATTGCACTCGGCGTTGTGCTCACCTACCGCGGCTCGGGCGTCATTACCCTGGCCACCGGCGGGTTCGCCATGTTCGCCGGCTACGCGTTCTGGGCGCTGCGGGTCGACCTGCTGCACTGGTCGACCGGGCCGGCCCTGGTGGCCAGCCTGGTGATCGTGCTGGCGGCCGGCGCGGCGACCGAGCTCGTCGCGTTCCGGCCGCTTCGCACGGCCTCACCGCTGGCCAAGCTCGTTTGCACGCTCGGCGTCCTGCTCGTCCTCCAGGCGTCGATGCTGCTCGCGTTTGGTAGCTCCGAACAACCTGAGCCGAATGTGCTGCCGCAGAACATCGTGCACCTGCTCGGCGCGGTGATCCCGATCGACCGCTTCATCCTGACCGGAATCGTGATCCTGCTCACCGTCGCACTGTGGGCGCTTTATCGATTCACGCGCTTTGGCCTGGCCACGCGGGCCGCCTCGGAGAACGAGGTGATCGCGATGCTCGGCGGCCTCTCTCCCAACGCGCTCTCGATGGTGAACACGCTGATCGCCTCGGTCATCGCCGGCGGGATCGGGATCCTGGCCGCGTCGATCACCCAGCTCGACACCGAGACGCTGCCGCTCCAGATCGTGCCCGCGCTCGCCGCCGCGCTGATCGCCCGCTTCACCTCGTTCGGCGTCGCGTGCGCGGCCGGAATTGGACTCGGGATCATCGACTCGCTGATCGAGTACGTGTCGAACCTGTCGTGGTTCCCCACCTCGGGTGGCGTCGCGATCCCAGGCGTGGCCGAGCTGGTCACCTTCCTGATCATCGTCGGCGTGATGTTCCAACGGGGTGCCCGGCTGCCGCGCCGTGGCGACCTCGTCGAGCGACGGCTCCCTGAGGCTCCACGACCACAACGCCTGATGGTGAGCGTGCCGATTCTCACCGCGGTGTGCGCGGTGGCGCTCGTCGTGCTGCCGTACGACTTCCGCGAGGCGCTGATCAACACCCTGATCGGGACCGTGATGGCGCTGTCGCTGGTCGTCATCACCGGATACGTGGGCCAGATCTCGATCGTGCAGCTCACGCTGGCCGGCGTCGCGGGATTCACGATCTCCCACCTGGCGGTCAACGCCGGCATCGGCTTCCCCGTCGCCGCCATCCTGGGCGCGGGGGCGGCACTCGTGCTTGGCATGGCCACGGCGGTCTCGGCGCTGCGCGTGCGCGGGGTGAGCCTTGCCGTGGTCACGCTCGCCGCCGTCGTCGCGATCACCAACTTCGGGTTCCTGAATCCGACCTGGGGCGGCGGCCAGACCGGCTCGCCCGTGCCCGAGCCGCACCTGTTCGGGCTAGACCTCGGACCGCACGCACCCTTCCGGGGCCTCGACGGCAACCTGCCGAGCCCGGTGTTCGGGTGGGTGGCCCTCGCCGTAACCGTTGCCCTGTGCCTGGTGGTGGCGTGGATCCGGCGCGGAGACCTCGGCCGGCGGATGCTCGCCGTGCGCTCAAACGAGCGTGCGGCTGCGGCGGCGGCGATCGATCCGCGTGTCGTCAAGCTGATCGCGTTCGGCATCGCCGCGGTGATCGCCGGGCTGGCCGGCGCGCTGTACGCGTACAACTTCGGGTCGGTCAGCGCCGACCGGTTCGACCCGTTCACCGCGCTCAGCCTGATCGCATTCGCCTACGCGGGCGGCATCACGCTCATCTCGGGCGCCGTTTTCGCCGGCCTGATCTCCACCCAGGCGCTGTTCCCCTACGCGCTCGACAAGTGGTTCGGGATCAACGGCAACTGGTTTTTGCTGTTCGGCGGGGCGATCCTGATCGTCACGCTGATCCAGAACCCCGAGGGCGTGGCGGGCGCGTTCTACAAGCGGACGCATAAGCGGCCCGCGGTCCACCCTCCGGAGCGAACGGCCGCGCCGGTTTCGACGGGTCTCGCTGCGCTCGACGTCCGTGGGGCCGAGCAACCCCGTCCTGACGGTGATCGCGCGCCGGTCCTCGCGGTTCGCGACCTGTCGGTGACGTTCGGCGGCGTTCATGCGCTCAGCGACGTGGGTCTCGAGGTCCGCGAAGGCGAGCTGGTGGGACTGATCGGGCCCAACGGCGCCGGCAAGACCACGCTGATCGACGCGATCACCGGATTCGTCCCGTTCACCGGCGCCGTCAAGCTCGACGACCAGGACATCGGGCGCATGGCGGCGTTCGAGCGGGCTCGGCGCGGCCTGTCGCGGACGTGGCAGAACACCGACCTGTTCGACGACCTCGAGGTGGGCGAGAACGTGACCGTGGCGGCACGGGGAGACGCCAAGTCGCCGCCGTCAGGCGCCGCCGACAAAGCCCAATTTGCCGAACAGATACTCGGTCTCGTCGACCTGGCCTGGGCCGCTCCCGCCATGCCAGACCAGCTGACCGAGGGCGCCCGCAAGCTCGTCGGCGTCGCGCGGGCGCTGGCTGGGCGTCCGCGCCTTCTCTGCCTGGACGAGCCGGCCGCGGGCCTCGACGCCCGGGAAAGCGAGGAGCTCGGCCGTAGCCTGCGCGAGCTCGCCGACAGCGGGCAGACGACGCTTCTGATCGACCACGACATGGGCCTCGTGCTCAGCATCTGCGACCGCGTGGTGGTGCTCGAGTTCGGCCGCGTCATCGCCGAGGGGCCGCCCGAGGTCGTGCGCCAGGATGAGCGAGTGATCGCCGCCTATCTCGGGGGTGGGTCCGCCCAGCCACTCGAGTCGACGTCCACAGGAGGAGAGTCATGAGTCACACCAACCTCGAGGAGCTGCTCCGGAGCATCCCCTCGACCGTCGACATGCTGCGAAACGCCCAGGTCGGGCCAAACGTCTACCCGGGCGTGCCGGCCGAGTACACCAACTGGCGCGACGAGCAGTGGGCATGGCAGCACACGTGCGTGCTGTTCAACCAGTCCTACCACATGGCCGACCTCGCGGTGAAGGGCCCCGACGCGCTGGCGCTTCTCTCCCACCTGGGCGTCAATTCGTTCGCGAGCTTCGCGGTCGACAAGGCCAAGCAGTTCGTGCCATGCACTCCAGAGGGATACGTGATCGGCGACGTGATCCTGTTCCACCTCGCCGAGAACGAGTTCAACCTGGTCGGACGCGCACCGGTCCTGAACTGGGTCACGTACCACGCGCAGACAGGTGACTATGACGTCGAGGTGGAGCTAGATCAGCGCTCGGCACTGCGCACGGATGGACGCCGCAAGTCGTTCCGCTTCCAGGTTCAGGGACCCAACGCCATGGACGTGATCGCCCGCCTGCTTGGCCGTACTCCGCCCGACCTCAAGTTCTTCAACCTGACCGGGGTGCAGATCGCCGGCCACGACGTGCGCGCGCTGCGTCACGGAATGGCCGGTCAACCTGGCTGGGAGCTGTTCGGGCCATGGGAGCAGGGCGAGGAGGTGCGCGAGGCGATCATCGCCGCCGGCGAGCAGTTCGGGCTGCGTCAAGTGGGCGGCCGGGCGTACTCGTCGAACGCGCTCGAGTCGGGCTGGATCCCCTCGCCCCTGCCCGCCGTCTACACGGGCGAGGAGCTTCGTCCCTACCGCGAATGGCTTCCGGCCAACGGGTACGAGGGCTCCGCCTCGATCGGCGGAAGCTTCGTTTCAGCCAACATCGAGGACTACTACTTCACACCGTGGGATCTGGGATACGGCCACCTGATCAAGTTCGACCACGATTTCATCGGCCGCGACGCGCTCGAGCGCACGGTCGACGACGAGCACCGGCACAAGGTGACGCTGGCTCTCGACGACGAGGACGTGGCGGACACGATCGCGACCATGTTCCAGAAGACCGATCGGGCCAAGTTCATCGACTGGCCTTCCGCCGTCTACAGCATGCATCCATTCGACCGCGTGATCGTGAATGGAGACGCGGTCGGAGTCTCGACCTGGTTCGGGTACAGCTACAACGAGGCCAAGATGCTGACGCTGGCGGTCCTCGACGCCGCCCACGCCAAGCCGGGGACCGAAGTGACGCTCGTGTGGGGCGAGGAGGACGGCGGAACGGCCAAGCCGACCGTCGAGCCGCACGTCCAGCGCGAGATTCGCGGCGTCGTCAGCCCCGTGCCCTACGTCGAGGTCGTGCGCCAGTCCTACGCCCCAGACAGCTGGCGTTCGGCTGCCGTCTAAGCCGCGACCGCGGGTAGAACATTCGTCCAGATTGGTTGGCCGCGCTAAAGGCGACGGGTAGCTCTGAGGTAAAGCTTGCTGTAGATGGGCCCGCTCACAGCACTGATCACCTTCCCCCTTGCGCCCGTGTTCGGCGTCGTGTCGTCGCCGACCCTGGAGGAGGGGGAGCGCCAGGTGAGGGAGGAAGCATCGCCCGAGAGAGGCTGGTCATGAGCCAGCGTGGACCGGACGATGCGCACCGGCGCAGGAGACCGTTGATGGCTGAGCAGCGCTTGAAGCGCAGCCAGCGTAAGTCTGCTCGCGGCGAGCTTCGGGAGGTGCTCGGCCATCCGGTCTCCGCACTACGCGGGTTGGCGCGGCGGTGAACCTCCTGCTCTATGGCGTGGCCGAAGCGGCCGCCGCCCCGCTGTCCGGCATCGGGCTCGACAACGAGCCACTCCACACGGTCGTGGAAGGGCAGCTCGCCGCCATCGTCAGCGACCACGGTGGCGCCGATTCCGGACCCGCGAGCAACAACCGAATGCGCGACTACGAGCTGGCCGTAAGGCGGCTGATGGAGCACGACGTGATCCTGCCTGCACGGTTCGGTCGAGTGCTCGCCGACGAGAGGGCCGCGCGGGCGCTTCTGCGCCGGCGCCACAGCGATCTGCTCTCGAGGCTGCGCCGGGTGCGCGGAGCGGTCGAGCTGGCGCTGCGCGCCACCTGGCGCCGAGGTGCCGAGGAAAAGCCCGGCGACCGGCCGCCGTCCGGCACGGATTACCTGCGCGCGCGATTCGAGCTTCGCCAGAGCGCGCGCCGGGTCGCCAGCGAGCTCGATCCGCTCAGTGCGATGGCCGTCTCGAGCCTGCGCACGATGGCCCCAGCATCGGACCTGCCGGTGGCGTACGCCTATCTGGTGGAGTGCGATCGGGTGAGCGAGTTCGTGGCCCTGGTGGCGCAGCTAAAGGATCACCTCGACGAGGTCGAGCTCACGTGTACGGGGCCGTGGCCGCCCTACAGCTTCGCCGAGGGCGCTCCGGTCTAAGGTGCCGCCGTCAGGCGCCGCCGAAAAAACCCCATTCCGGGCGATCCTCACATCAGGTTCGGGGAGTGCAGATCCGATAGGTGGCGAGACGTTCGAGGGCTGAACCCGCACGCTGTCAGCCGCCGAACCCGGTTTCGCTGCATGGTCGCCATCAGGGACCGAACGTCGGCCGCCGCGTCCGACAGCTCCGCCGGTGCCAGCGACCGGCTGGCCATCACGGTCAGCGCCTCGATCACCACCGGGGACAACCCGGACAGGCTTACCAGCTTCGCCGCGCGCGCCTCCACGGCCGCCACGAGCGCCGGCTCGATGTCGGGGTTTGCTGCGAGCGCCCGCCGGATGTGGGACACGCCGAAGTGAACGTGCCGGCGCTCGTCCCGGTGGGCCAATCGAGCCGCCGCGGCCGTCGCGCCGTCCGGCGCGTGCAGCTCGATGAACCGCAGCAGGTCGAGAAAGGTTCCCTCACCGAGCACGTTGAGCAGCAGCGAGGAGTTGGTGAAGTCGTGCTCATCGAGCAGAGTGCTGAGCGAGAGCTCCGTCGACGCCAGCGCGTAGCCGCGCAGGCCGCCGGCCAGCGCCCGCTTGGTGAACACCTCGATGTGGCGCGCCTCGTCGTGGACATGGCTCGAGAGCCAGAGCACGAGCTCGGCGAGCTGCGGGTTGACCCCGGGTAGGAACCGCGCCGGGACGTACAGCGCGGCGTACTCGTTCTGGGCCAGGAACGTCATCACCTGGGCCACCGCTCGCTCGGTGGTGTCGTCCAGGTCGCGCGCGGCGCCCCAGGGAATCTCGCGCGAGGCGTCCCACTGCTGGGCCGAGGCCTGCTCGACGAGCTCGCCGATGTCGTCGGCCCACAGCTCGTCCGGATCGCTGAGGCGCCACCGGTAGCCGGACGTCCGCGCCTCGGGGATCGCGCCGAGCGGCGCGAAGCCAGCGTCCGGATCGGCCGTCCCGGGCGGCGGCTCTCCCCCTCGCCAGTCCGCCGTGTGCAGCTCACCGCCGGCACGCAGCGGTGGTGGCTGGCCCCGCTCGGGCAACGGCGCGGCCAGCACCCGGGTCGTGGGACCACGCCGGATCTGCACGACCGTCACGTCGCCAGCTGACGCCTCCCCCACCACCTCGTGCCCGGACAGCCGCGCCCAGCCCGGTAGCTCGAGCGCGACCGCGCGCGAGGGCGTGCGGACCTCCAGCACGCCCCCGGCCGGCACTCGCTCGAGGGACGCCGCCAACAGCACCTCGAGCCCGCCTCCGAGCTCGAGATGTTCGGCGTCGAGGCGATGATCGGGGCGGTAGCCGCCGCGGCTCACGACAGCAATCCCTGCTCCCGCATCGCGCTGCGCAGCGACGCATATCCGGACGCTCCGCCCGGATGCCAGACGCGCACCCCCTCGAGCTCCATGGCCGGGCGTAGGCTCTCGTCGTCGTAATCCATGGCCAGCAGCGCCTGCGACCACCGCTCACCGAGCTCGCGATCGAACGTGTCGAGCACGGTGAAGTTGCAGTGGTAGTACGGCTCGCTTCGCCAGCTCACCTTTAGCTCGGCCACGTCGGCGACGCCGTCGGCCCTGAACGCGCTGAAGTACGCCGCCGACAGCACCCCCGCGTCGGCCCTGCCTTCTGCCACCGCCCGGACGACGTGCAGCTCCGAATCGCCCGTGTCGCCGTGCTTGCCGATGTCGGTGTCGAACCGCAGCAGCTCGCACTGAGTCGCGGCGTCGAAGCCCTCTCGCGCGAGATAGTGCAGCGGCAGGATCGCCGCGTGGCCCGAGTCACGGCTGCCGAGGGCGAGCACCCGACCGGCCAGATCGCCCACGACCTCGAACGGCCGGTCGTTTCGCGTCACCAGCACGGTCGACCAGTCGAGGTCGACGTCACGCATGCCAAGGATGCGCGTCCGCCCGCCGGCCTCGTGGTCGAGCCGCACGAACGCCGTGTTCGTGTTCCAACCGATGTCGACCGCGCCGCTCAATACCGCGTCGACCAGCCGTTCGTAGTTCGAGTACAGGATGTAGTCGGTGGGCAGGCCGTGGTCGACAAAGTAGGTCCGGAACCGCTCCCAGACCGTGACCACGCGGGGGTGGTAGGAGACCGCCCCCAGCCTCAGCTCGGCGCCGCTCATGGGACCTGAAGCCCCAGCAGAGCCTTGCCCGCCCACGTGCGCAGCACCCCGTTGGTCGGCGCCATCACGGCACCCGCACGTGCGTCGCGCAGATGACGCTCGATCGGCAGCGACGGCGTGTACGCCTGGCCGCCGCACAGCTCGAGCGCGGCCTGCGTGACGCGAGCCGCGGTGTCGGTGCACAGCACCTTGGCCTCCATCAGCGACACCAGCGCCCCTTCATCACCCGCGTCGCCGAGGCGGGCTGCCTCGCGCAGCAGCGAGCGGGCCGACCGCGTCTGCAGATCGGCGTCGGCCACGCCCTGCTGGATCGCCTGGACTTCGGCCAGCGCGCCGCCATCGGCGTAGCGGCGTGAGCGCACGTGCTCGATGGCGGCCGATACCGCTGCCTGAGCGATCCCGACGTTGACCGCGGCCAGACCGACGAGAAACGTCGGCGCGACCACGCCGAACACGAGCTCGGCGCCCGTCCCAGGCTCGCCGATCAGCGCGTCGGACTCGAGTGCGACGGCGTCGAACTCGACCGCGACGCTCGAGTTGCCGCGCATTCCGAGGCCCTCCCACCGGCCCTCGAAGCTGACCCCCGGCGCGGTTCTATCGACGGCGTAGCAGTCCAGGCCCTCTCCTTCGCTCTGGACCAACACCAGCATCACGGCGGCGTGTCCGGCCGAGGTCACGAACGACTTGCGCCCCGTCAGGCGGATGTCACCGTTGCGCCGTTGCACCGCGAGCTCAGGCGCGTAGAAGTGCGCGCCGGTGCCTCGCTCGCTGAACGCAAGCGTTCCAAGTGACCCGCCAGCCAGCCGCTCGAGCAATGCGCCCGCGCCGCCGCCGCCCGCCACCGTGGCCGCGGCGACGCAGTGCATCAGGAACACCATGCCGGTGGACGCGCACGCGCCACCGATCGTCTCGCACGCCTGCGCCAGGGCGGTCAGTCCCCCGCCGGCGCCGCCGTGCTCGGGTGAAACCAGAAGGCCGAGCGCGCCGGCCTGGGCTAGGGCGTCGAGGCCCTCCTGCGGGAACCGCAGCTCCCGGTCGACGCCGGCGGCGGCCGGCGCGATCCGGTCCTGGGCGACCGACCCGACCGCCGCCAGGACGGACTCGAGGTCGCTCGTAACAACTTCTGCCATCGGGTGGCTCCTTTTCGCGAAGAGAACAGGGCGTGTGCTTGCCGCCCGCACGGGGCGACGGAGATCGGCGTCGCTCAACGACTCCGCATGACCGTCACCCCCTCTCTTCGCTGCGCGCAACCGGGATCCGCTGCACCCCGTCCCCGCGCCCGACCAAGACCTCGGCCACCATCTCCGGGGGGAACAGCCCGTGCTCGACGACACCAGGCATCTCCGACAGCCACGCCGAGAGCGTCGCCGGATCCTCGAACGCCCCCGTGTAGTCGGCGATCACGCCACCATCGGGGCTGTGCGTTGTTCCGCGGAGCGTCACGTCCTTGAGCCGGGCGAGCGTTCCGGCCAGCCCGAACTCGGCCAGCTCGACCGGGATTGGCGGACTCAATCGACCGACCATCTTGTTCGCGGACACGATCACGATGAAGCGATCGGCCGTCGCGGCTACCGCCTTCTCGCGCGTGTGGGCGCCGCCGCCGCCCTTGACCAGCCAGCCTGACGGGTCGACCTGATCGGCGCCGTCGATCGTGATGTCCAGCCGTGCCGGCGCCTCGAGCCCGGCGAACGAGACCACCTCGATACCGAGCGCCTGGGCCGCCTGGGAGGTCCCCGGCGAGGTGGCCACGCACCGGATGTCGAGCTTGCGCGCGGCGAGGGGCGCGAGCAGGTAGGCGGCGGTCGAGCCGGTCCCCAACCCGACCATCATGCCGTCCTCCACGAGCTCGGCGGCGGCCTCCGCGGCGAGGCGCTTCTCGCGCTCGATCTGCTCGCTTTCGGTCAGCTTGCCGCCTTCTCTTTGTGACCGCCGAACATGTATCGCATGGCGGAGAGAACCCGGTTGGCGTAGTTGTCGAGCCCGCGCGAGGCAAACCGCGAGTACAGCGCCGTCGTCAGCACCGGCGCCGGCACGCCCTCGTCGATGGCCGCGATCGACGTCCAGCGGCCCTCCCCCGAATCCGACACGCGGCCCGAGAAATCATCGAGCTTGGGCGATTCCAGGAGCGCTTGCGCCGTCAGGTCGAGCAGCCACGAGCTGATCACGCTCCCGCGCCGCCACACCTCGCTCACCTCGACCGTGTTGATGTCGTACTGGTAGTACTCGGGATTCTCCATTGGCGCCGTCTCGGCGTCGCCCTTCATCACCTCTTTGCCGGCGTCGGCGCCGTGCAGGATGTTCAGCCCCTCGGCGTACGCGGCCATGATCCCGTACTCGATCCCGTTGTGGACCATCTTCACGAAGTGGCCGGCGCCGTTGGGTCCGCAGTGCAGGAAGCCCGACTCGGACGGGCTCGGATCCCCGGTCCGCCCCGGCGTGCGCGGAGCCTCCCCCACCCCCGGGGCGATCGAGCCGAACAGCGGGTAGAGCCGCTCCACCACGTCGTCCTCTCCGCCGATCATCAGGCAGAAGCCGCGTTCGAGACCGTAGACGCCACCGCTGGTGCCGACGTCGACGTGGTGGATGCCCTTCTCGCGCAGCTCCTTCGCGTGGCGAATGTCGTCGTGGTAGTGCGTGTTACCCCCGTCGATGATCACGTCGCCGGCCTCGAACACCTCGGCCACGTTCCTGATCGTCTGGCTCGTGATCTCGCCGGCGGGCACCATCACCCAGGCCGTGCGTGGCTTCTCGAGCTTGGCGGCGAACTCCTTGAGCGAGTTGGCGCCGCCGATCCCCTCCCCCTCGAGCGTCTTGACCGCGTCTGGGTTCACGTCGTACCCGACGCAGTGGTGCCCGTCGTGCGTCAGCCGGCGGACGATGCCCGCACCCATCCGCCCCAGTCCGACCATTCCCAACTGCATCGGCTTATCCGTCGGCATGTGATTCGCTCTCCTGGGTCTCGAGGTTGGAACCGCGTCAGCGCATCGCGCGATAGCGGCGGATCAGCGCGTTCGTGGAGCTGTCGTGGTGCAGCTCAGGTTCGGTGGGACTCTCCAGCTCGGGGATGATCGCCACGGCCAGCGCCTTGCCCAGCTCAACTCCCCACTGATCGAAGGAGTCGACGTCCCACACCACGCCCTGGGTGAACACGCTGTGCTCATAGAGCGCCACCAGGCTTCCCAGTGTGTGCGGCGTGAGCGTCTCGACGAGGATCACGTTGGTCGGGCGGTTACCCTCCATCACCCGGTGCGGCACGATCGCATCCGCCGTCCCCTCGGCGCGCACCTGCTCTTCGGTCTTGCCGAACGCGAGCGCCTCGGCCTGGGCGAACACGTTTGACATCAGCAGGTCGTGATGGTCCCCCAGCGGGTTGAGCGTCTTGGCGAACCCGATCAGGTCCAGCGGGATCAGCTTCGTCCCCTGGTGGATCAGCTGGTAGAAGCTGTGCTGGCCGTTGGTGCCCGGCTCGCCCCAGAACACCGCGCCGGTCTGATAGTCGACGTGGCGGCCGTCGAGCGTCACGTGCTTGCCGTTTGACTCCATCGTCAACTGCTGGAGATAGGCCGGGAAGCGCTTGAGGTACTGCTCGTAGGGCATCACGCCGTAGGTCTGGGCGTCGAAGAAGTCCCCGTACCAGACCGCGAGCAGTCCCATCAGCGCCGGCAGGTTCTGGGCCAACGGCGTGTGGCGGAAGTGCTCGTCGACGGCGTGGAAGCCGGCCAGCATCTCTTTGAATCGCTCGGGGCCGATCGCGAGCATGGTCGAGAGGCCGATCGCCGAGTCCATCGAATAGCGGCCGCCGACCCAGTCCCAAAACTCGAACATGTTGGCCGTGTCGATCCCGAACTCCTTGACCTTCTCGGCGTTCGTCGACACCGCGACGAAGTGCTTGGCGATCGCGCGCTCGTCGCCGAGCCCGGCCAGCGCCCACTCCCGCGCCGAGTGGGCGTTGGTCATCGTCTCGAGCGTGGTGAACGTCTTGGAGGAGATGATGAAGAGAGTCTCCGCGGGGTCGAGGTCGCGCGTCGCCTCGACCAGGTCGGTCGAGTCGACGTTCGAGACGAACCGGAAGGTCATCTCACGCTCGGAGTAGTGGCGCAGGGCCTCGTAGGCCATCACCGGGCCGAGATCCGAGCCGCCGATCCCGATGTTGATCACGTTTCGGATCGGCCGGTCCGTGTGGCCGCGCCACTCACCCGAGCGCACGCTGTCCGAGAAGGCCGACATACGGTCGAGCACCTCGTGCACCTGCTTGACCACGTCCACCCCGTCGACGATCAGCGAAGCGCTCTTCGGCATGCGCAGCGCGACGTGCAGAACGGCCCGATTCTCGGACACGTTGATGTGCTCGCCGGTGAACATCGCCTCGATCCGCTCCGCCAGTCCGGACTGCTCGGCCAGCCCGACCAGCAGTGGGATCGTCTCATCGGTGATCCGGTTCTTGGAATAGTCGAGGAACAGGCCGGCGCCCTCCGCCACCATCCGCTCGCCGCGCGTCTCGTCGGTGGCGAACAGCTCGCGCAGGTGCTTGACGCTCACCTCTTCGTAGTGGGTCTCGAGCGCTTTCCAGGCCGGCCGCTCTCGTAACGGACGAACGCTCGGGATTGCACGCGTGCTCATCGGGCCTCCGGGTGTCGCTGCGGCGCCAGGCGCGCCGCGATCGGTGTCCAGCGGATCCTGACAGAGAGCCGCTCCGCACCGCCACCCCCTCCGGGATTCCGAACAACTTCTCACTCACCGACCCACGGACCGGTGAAGAGCCGGTTCACCCGGCTCTGGTGCGGATAGCGGCGCACCCGCCGCGCCGGCGGTCGTGAGTGCGACGTTATCCGGCCGTTATCCGGCTGCGGCCGCGGCCTGGCACTCGGGGCACACGCCCCAGAACGTGACCTCGGCCTCGTCGACGAGGAACCCGCCGGCGTCGCTCGGCGTAAGGCACGGCTCCTTCCCCACGACGCAGTCGACGTCCTGCGCGGCGCCGCACACTCGACAGACCACGTGGTGGTGGTTGTCCCCGACCCGCGTCTCGAACCTGGCCGGGCTACCGGCGGGCTCGATGCGGCGCAGCAGCCCGGCCGCGCTCAGCGCGTTCAGGGCGTCGTACACCGCCTGGGTCGACAGCGTCCCGATCAGCGCGCGCGCCCTCGTCGCGATCACGTCCACCCCCGGGTGACCCGGCGTCTCAGCCACGGCCCGGTAAACGGCCAGGCGGGGAGCGGTCACGCGCAACCCGCGCGTGCGCAGCTCGTCCGGCAGATGCTCGACCTCGATCCCCACGAACGACGCACTATACCGGTGTAAATCGGATGTGAACCAATATTTGATTGATTCCAGAAACGGGTAGGATCCGTTCTTGTCCCGAGAACGCGAAGGAGCCCCTATGTCTGACGACGCCCGCCGCACCCCGCCGCCCACCACGACCGACTCGGGAATCCCCGCGCCGAGCGACGAGTTCTCGCTCACCGTCGGACCCGGCGGACCGACCGTCCTGCATGACCACTACGTCGTGCAGAAGATGCAGCACTTCAACCGCGAGCGCGTCCCCGAGCGCGTCGTCCACGCCAAGGGCTCCGGCGCGCACGGCTTCCTCGAGGTGTCCGAAGACGTCAGCCAGTACACGAAGGCCGACCTGTTCCAGCCCGGCCGGCGTACGCCGCTGTTCCTGCGCTTCTCGACCGTCGCCGGCGAGCTTGGCTCGGCCGACACCGTGCGCGACCCCCGCGGCTTCGCGATCAAGTTCTACACCGAGCAGGGCAACTACGACCTGGTCGGCAACAACACGCCGGTGTTCTTCGTTCGCGACGCCTCGAAGTTCCAGGACTTCATCCACTCCCAGAAGCGCTTGCCCGACACCGGTATGCGCTCCAACGACATGCAATGGGACTTCTGGACGCTCTCGCCCGAGTCGGCCCACCAGGTGACGATCCTCATGTCCGACCGCGGCACGCCGCGCACGCTGCGCAACATGCACGGCTACTCGAGCCACACGTTCTCGTGGCTGAACGCCGGCGGCGAGCGGTTCTGGATCAAGTACCACGTCCGGACGGTCCAGGGGATCGAGAACTTCACCGACGCCGAGGCCGGCGCGATGGTGTCCGAGGACCCCGACTACCACCGTCGCGACCTGCGCGAGGCGATCGACTCGGGCAACCACCCCGAGTGGAGCCTCGAGGTCCAGGTCATGCCGTTCGACGAGGCCGCCGACTACCGCTTCAACCCGTTCGACCTGACCAAGGTGTGGCCGCAGTCGGACTATCCGCGGATCAAGGTCGGCCGGCTCGTGCTTGACCGCAACCCCGAGAACTTCTTCGCCGAGGTCGAGCAGGCCAGCTTCAACCCGTCCAACCTCGTGCCGGGCATCGGCCTGAGCCCGGACAAGATGCTGATGGGCCGGATCTTCTCCTACCACGACACCCATCTGCATCGAGTCGGCCCCAACTACGAGCAGCTGCCGATCAACCGGCCGCACTCCCCCGTCCATTCCTACAACAAGGACGGGTTCATGACCTACCACCACAACGGCGACCAGCCCGTGTACGCGCCCAACAGCTACGGCGGTCCACAGGCCGACACCGATCTCGGGCACGAGGTCACCTGGCAGGTGCCGGGGGCCGAGCTCGGCCGCTACGCCTACGAGAAGCACGCGGAGGACGACGACTTCGTCCAGCCCCGGGCGCTCGTCAACGAGGTGATGAGCGAGACCGATCGCGACCACCTGGTCTCGAACATCGTCGGCCACGCGTCGAACGAGGTCACCGACGAGATCCAGTGGCGCGTGATCGCCTACTGGTCAAACGTCGACGCCCAGCTCGGGGCGCGCGTCGCCGCGGGACTGGGCAAGAGCGACGGAGCGTCGGCTAACGGCGCCCAGGCCGCGGCCCAGGAGCTGCTGGCCACGCGCGCCAATCGCGCCTGAACCAGCCGCAGTCGGGGGCGCTTTACCGCGGCGGCCCGGCGTCTAGCCGGGTTGCCGCGGGTTCCCGACCAGCAGGCCGTCGATCAGGTCGCGGATCACGGCCCGGACCTCCTCCCGCGCGCGCTTCGGGTCATCAGCGCCGGCCAGGTACATGGCCGCTTCCTCGAGTGCGCCGAGCAGCACGATCGCGAGCGGGCGCAGCGGCTGGCGCCGAAGCTGCCCCGCCTCAATCGCCGCGCCCAGCAGCGCCTCGGATCTTCGTCGCTTCACCGCGTCGCTCCAGCGCGAGACGATGATCAAGGCGAGCGCCCGGCTGCCCCGGTTCACCAAGCCGTCGCTGATCGCGTGGTCCAGGGGCGACGAGTTCTTCCCCATTGAGGACGCGCACCGGCTCGCCGATGCGCTCCGTAACTCACGACTCAAGCTGATCGAGGACGCGCGCACGTTCTCGATGATCGATCAGCCCGACGCGCTCGCCGAGCTGATCGCCGACTTCGCCTGGGACGGCGCGATCGGACGCGCCGCGTGAAAGGTTCACGTGGACGGTGGTCTGGCCCGTGTCCGGCGGCGAGAACCGGTTGCCCGGGGCGGCTCGCCGCCCGCGTCGGTCACGGCCTGCTCGAGCAGCTCCGGCCGATACGCCGGGTCGAGTAGCTCCGAGACCTCCAGACCCGTGCGGGCGAGATGTGCGGCCAGCAAGCCGGCGCTCACGTCGCGATCCCCGGCCTTGACCGCGTCGAGGATCTCACGGTGGCTCGTGGTCGCCCACGCGGTCGGACCGTGCCCGATGTGCAGCCGCCGGTAGCGCTCGGCGTGATCGAACAGCTGGCCCAGCATGTCGTTGACGCGCTGTCCGGCGGGCCCGGTTAGCGCGCGGTGGAACTGGCTGTGCGGGACGACCCAGCGCCGATAGTCCTTGATGCTCGCGTAGTGGGCCATCTCGGCCATGTGCCCCTCCAGGCGCGCGAGGTCGTCCTGCGTCATCTGCGCCACCGACAGGCGGAGCGCCTCGGCCTCGAGCGTCACCCGCATCACGTACAGCTGCTCGAGGTCGGCGGTCGACATCGGCGCCACCCGTACGCGGCGGTTGGGCTCGGCCTCGACCAACCCCTCGCCCTGAAGCATCCTGAGAGCCTCCCGCAGCGGCGTGCGGCTGATGCCGAGCTCCTCGGCCAGGGCCACCTGCGACATCACCGCCCCCGGGGCCAGGCCGCCGTCCAGGATCGCGTTGCGGACGCGTTCGTATACGTCTTCGGTGTTCTGACCGTTCTCGTTCATCGGTCGCCTCCGGTTCATGCCCCCAGCATGCTGTAGCCGCCGTCCGCGACCATGTAGGAGCCCGTGATGTGGTGCGCCTCGTCGCTGGCGAGGAAGAGCGCGGCGCCGGTCATCTCCTCCGGACCCGGGATCCGGCCGGCCGGGGTCCCGGCCAGCACCGCGTCGCGCCGGCCGGCCAGCCACTCCGGCCGGGCCAGCAGCGCCTCGGTCTCCATGAACCCCGGCGCGAATGTGTTCACGCGTACCGACGGCGCCAGCGCCTTGGCGTAAGACTTGGTGATACCGATCAGCCCGTACTTGCCGGCCGCGTACTGGGGCGCACGGGGACTGCCCCGAACGATCACCGTGGAGCCGACGTTGACGATCGAGCCACCACCCTGCTCGACCATCCGCTGGCCAAACTCGTGCACCATGAGCATCGTCCCTTTGATGTCCACGGCCAGCACGTGGTCGATCGCCTCCTCGGTGACCTCCTTCCATGACGCCTGTCCCGAGGCCATGTCGCCGACGTTGTTGACGAGTACGTCCACCCCGCGACCTTCGTCGAACGCCCACGCAGCCATCCGCTGGATGTCGGTCCACGAGGTGATGTCGCCCTGGACGATCAGTGCCTCGGCCCCCGCGTCCCGCACGCGGTCAGCGGTGCGCTCAGCGCCCTCGCTCGAGTTGCGGTAGTGGACGAGCACGCGGGCCGCGCCCTCGCTCGCCGCGCGCAGGGCCAGCGCGGCGCCGAAACCGGTTCCGGCACCGGTCACCATGAAGCTTCGTCCCTCGAACCTTCTCAGCATGTGGTTTACGTACCCCTGATTTCTAGACGATCGTGCGTCCGCCGTCGATGTACAGGACCTGTCCGGTGATGAAGCTCGCGCGCGGAGAGCACAGGAACAGCACCGGATCGACCACTTCCTGAAGCGATCCGAAGCGGCCGGCCGGGATCAGCTCGATGAGCGCCTCCCGCTTCTCTGGATTGTCGCTCAGGTAACGGCGCGTCAGCTCGGTGTCCATATAACCCGGCGCGACCGCATTGGCCGTCACCCCGTGGATCGCGTACTCGTGCGCGATCACCCGCATGAGCTGGTTGATCGCGCCCTTGCTCGCGGCATACGGGCCGTGCAGCTTGTGCCCGCTGCGACCGGCCACCGAGGAGAAGAGGACGATGCGCCCGCGGCGCTGCGCGCGCATCGCCACCGCGGCCTCCGCCGCGACGTGGAACGCACTGGTCAGATTGACGTCGATGATCCGGTCCCACTCGGACGCGCTGTAGGTCTCGATCGGCTTGCGGTCGTTGATCCCAACGCAGTGGATGAGCACGTCGAGTCCGCCCAACCGCTCGCGCATGTCGTTGACCGAGACGCGCGCCGAGTCCGGGTCGCCAAGGTCGGCCCGCACGCTCGCGCTCACGCCATCATGAAGCCCGGAGACGTCGAGGTCGATCACGCCGACGCTCGCCCCCGCCTGCAGGAAGCCGGCCACCAGCGCGCTCCCGATCGTGCCGGCGCCACCTGCCACGACGACGCGCTGTCCGCCCAGCCCGAGCCAATCAGGCATCGGGCGGCCTGTCACGGTGCGTGAACACGTTCAGCGTGACCGCGCCGCCCTCGGGCACGCTCGCCGAGTGCGGTGTCCCGCCCGGAAGGGCGGCCAGCTGCCCGGCCTCGAGGCGGACGGCCCGGCCGTCGACGAGGAAGTCGATCGATCCCTCGAGCACCGTGGTGATCTGGTCCTGGGGGTGCTGGTGCTCCTCCCAGCTCGACCCTGCGCCGTAGCGGTAGAGGGTCGCGGTGAGCTGCGGCGTGTGGATGGTCGCCCCGTAGATGTCGGGACGCACCTCGGTGAACTCCTGCTCTGACCAGTCGATCTTGCGCGCGACGTCGTTCATGACTCGCGGCGGATTATTGCATACAGTTTGCCAATTCGTCTACAGTTGTGCGCCACGTTCTGGTCGCAAGTCCTGTGGCCCGGCATGCTGTGGCCACCGGCACGCACCGCGATCGGCCTGGTCGCGGCGCTACCGGTCATCGGGCCTTGAGCTCCAACTCTGCTCGACCCCTCGGATCAGGTCGGCGACCGCGGCGTTGACCGGCGCCGGCACGCCGCAGGCCCGCGCCCGCGCCACCAGGGCCTCGTTGAGCGTGCCGATCTCGGTGGGCCGGTGGGCCTGCACGTCCTGGAGCATGCTCGGCTTGTGGTCGTAGTTCGCGCGACCGAGCCGGTCAACGAGCACCTCGGGATCCTCCTCGAACGCGATCGCCAAGGCGTCGGCCACGGCGCGACCCTCCCGGAGCAGCTCGCCGACGACGCGCCGCGTCGCCGGCAGCTCGCACAACTCACCGTGCGTCAGACCGGTCAGCGCGCACAGCGGGTTGGTCGCACAGTTGAACAGGAGCTTGGTCCACTGCGCCCCCCGCGCGTCGGCCACGGCGCGCGTCTCCAGGCCGCTCGCGTTCAGCAGAGAGCCGAGCCGCTCCACCTCGTCCATCCGGGCGGGCCGGGGTTCGAACGGCCCGATCCACGTCGCGCCGGGTCCGTCCATGTGAATCACCCCTGGCGCGGCCAGGTGCGCCGCGGGCAGTGTCACGCCCCGCATCACACGCGTGACGTGCTCGGCGATCACTTCCTCGTTGCCGATCCCGTTCTGCACGCTGCACACAGCGCCGTGCGCGAAGGACGCCGCGCACGCAGCGATCGCCTCCTCGGTGAACGTGCCCTTGACCGCGACGATCCCAAGCTCGCACGCCGGAATCTCGCTCGCGTCGAGCGTGGCCCGGACGCGGGCGGCGAGGGATACGTGACCCGTCACGCGCAGTCGATCGCGATTGATCGCCTCGACCTGTGCGGCGGACGCGTCGTAGGCCCAGACTTCGAGCTCGGGCAGCTGGGCCAGGTGAGCCGCGTACAGTCCGCCGATCGCGCCGCAGCCGACGATGCAGATCCTCACGCCAGCGCCGCCTCCGCTATCTCCTGACAGAGCCCGGCGGCGGGCCCGGCAATTCCGAGGCCGGCGGTGACGCGGTCGCCGTCGCGCACCGGCACACCCCCCGGCACCGCGAGCACCCGGTACGGGAGCACCGAGGTCAGGGCCGGATCGATCTCCCCGCTGGGGAGCTGGAACGTGGCGGCCCCGGCGGCCACGGCCTCGGCGATGAACGGCGCGGCGGTGGGCGCCCCCTCCATCGTGTCCTGCTGAATCGGCTCACCGCGGACGTCGACGACGGCGAGCGCGACGCGGACCCCGCGGGCTCGGGCTTCACCGATGGCGCGGTCGGCGAGGCCCAGCGCCCATTCGCGCTCGGGCAGGCTCGCGGGCGGTGGCTCGCTGTAGCCGAGGCCCGGCTCGTCGGGTAGCTCCCCGAACGCGTCCAGCCAGCGTTTCTCGTCATCGCCGTGCTGCCCCCGATACGGAAGACCCATTGCCCACAGGACGATCAGGTCTTCCGAATTGGCCGGCCTGCCCTCGGCGATCAGCATGCGCCGGTCGACGCCCGGGATGTCGACGAACGGGCCGACGGTCGCGCCTGACGCGCTGAACCCGCCGATCACGGGGTGGGCGGGATCATTTGCATCGAAGATCGGCATTCCACCCGCGCCGGGAAACACAGCCTCGGGCGAGCAAGCGACGAAGCCGACGGCGATCGGCGCGGGCAGCGTCGCCATCCGCACATGGTGCTCCGCGCTCGGGATCTGCTGGGTGGCCGAGATCCACGCCTTCGAGCGGGCGCGCGCCATTCCGCCGGCGCCGCCCCGATCCATGCGCGAGCCCGAGACGGCCACGCCGCTGGCCCCGACGACCGCGAACGCGCCGCGCGCGCCGACCTGCGCCGCCTTGTCGACCGCGCGCGCGATCAGGCGCCGGGCGTCGTCGAGTGAGATGTCATCGGTCACGGGCACCACGGCGCCGGTGAAGTATACAGAATAAGTAACTGTATACTTCTTTCTCGAAAGTGACCGCCGCCGAACACTGGGGAAGGCGCCCGCGCGACTGGGCAGAGCTGGCCGAGCCTTCGAACGAGCCGCTCTTCGCCGAGGTGCTCCGCAGGCTCGACGTCGGAGCGGACATCCGGATACTCGACATCGGCTGTGGGTCCGGATACGCGGCCCGCATGGCCGCCGCGCTCGGGGCGATCCCGACCGGAATCGACGTCACCCCGGAGCTGATCGAGATCGGGCGCGAGCGCGTGCCCGAGGGCCGCTTCGTCGTCGGGGGAATGGACGCGCTGCCGTTCGAGAACGGCACCTTCGACATCGCGGTCGGCTTCAACGCCTTCCAGTTCGCCGACGATCCCTCCCAGGCGGTCCGCGAAGCCGCGCGTGTCGTCAAGCCGGGAGGCCTCGTGGTGGCGACGACGTTCGCCGAGCCCGAGCGCAACGAGTCGACCGCGCTGCACCTCGCGCTCGAGCCGCTGCGGGCAAACAGCGCCGCGCGCCATCTTCCCTACGAGCTGTCGAAGCCGGGCGGCCTGGAGGCTCTGCTGGCGCAACCCTCGCTCGAGCCGGTGCACAGCGGTGAGGTGGCGCTGGCCTGGGCCCACGACAACGCTGAGGAGGCCGTCCGCGCAGTGCTCGCCTCCGGTGGCGGCGCGATGGCGATCGAAGCCGCCGGCGAGGGCGCCGCCCGCGCTGCGCTGGAAGCAGCGGTAGCCCCGTTCACCAGCCCCGACGGGACCGTCTCGATGCGCAACGTGTTCCGGTATGCGATCGCGCGGCGCTTCGAGTGAGGCGCCAAGGCGCCGTCAGGCGCCGCCGACCAAAGTCAGTCTTATCCGCCGCCGTCAGGCGCCGCCGACCAAGGTCGGTCTTATCCGCCGGTCGAACTCCGCGTACATGGCCGCGCGCCGGTCGATCTCCGCCGCCATCGATCCCTGGACCGACGCGGTCTCCTGGACCTCGGCGAAGTGCGCGCGCTTTTCCTCGAGCGTCTTCACCGAGCGTGCCAGTCCCGCTGGATCGAACTGAACCACCGGCGACCCGCGCTCGGACACCACCAGCCGGCCGCCGGCGCCGCACGTCGCGCACTCGACCTCCTCGCCGTTCACCGCCACGATCGATAGATGGCAGAGCGGGCACAGTCCCGGCTCGCCGCGGTATGACACTTCGTCATAGGCCAGCCCGAGCTGCTCGCCCACGCTCCGGCCGACCCGGGCCGCACCCGTCAGCGCGCGCGCGTCGAGGACGACGGCCCGCGGCATCCCGGCGCCGCCCACGAGCAGTTGGTCGGCCACGGCGATGTGAACGGAGAACGTCATCTGGTGCATGAGCGGCAGCGTCAGCGACTTCCACTGGCTGGTCAGCGATCCGCCGACGGCGATGAACCCCGCCACCCGCGGGCGAAACACGCGCTCGTCGTAGGGGAACACCACCGCCGGTGTTTCGCCGGCTTCGAGCAGACGCCGATAGTTCTCGGCAAACGCGACGTCGGCGGCGGGCCCGGCCAGCCGGTCGGCCACAAGCTTGAGGATGCCCGCGATCGTCCGCGAGTAAATGGGCGTCGAGACGATCAGGCCGTCTGACTCCATCAGCTGATCCCACAACCAGGGTCCGTCGTCACCGTCCAAGGATTCCCCGGGCCCGGCCGGCCGCGTGGGCAACTTCAGGTCGTGCAGCCGAACCAGCGCGACCTCCGCTCCCTCGGCCTCGGCCGCCTGCAGCGCCAGCTTCAGGAGGATCTCGGCGCTGCCGTCGGGGTTGCCCGCGGAGAGCCCGAGCACCCTCACGCCGTGACCTCGCGCGCCGAGGCCTGCGCGTCGCCCCGCAGCCCGCCGCCGCCGAACCGGCCGTGGTCGGATGCCAGCTCCATCAGCGGGTATGTGGCCTGGCGCATGTCCTCCTCGTAGGCGCCGATCGCATCGAGCAGCGACCGCTCGCCGCGGTTCGCCGACGCGAGCTGCTCGCGCAGCACGCCGGCGTTGCGCATCGCCATGTTCGCGCCCTTGCCGAGCGTGGGCAGCATCGCGGTGATTGCGTCGCCCACCAGCGTCACGCGCGAAGACGGCCACGCCGGGGTGGGATCGAGCCGACGGAACGGATGCGAGAACAGGGTGCTCGGGTCGATGCGGTCAACCAGCCCGCAAATCGCGGGATGCCAATCGGCCACACCCTCGCGCATCGCATCGAGCATCGCTGCCGGCGTGCGGTCCGACCACCTGCCGGGCTCGGGAACCACAGTCCCCGGCGACACACCACCCGAGAGCATCATGTACGGGAGCGCGACGCCAGGACCGAGCGCTCGCGGCACGCACTGCCCGAGCGAAAGCATCACGCCGCGGTCATCCCGGGCGATGACGAACGCGGCCGAGAGCACGTCGGGCAGGTCGGCCAGGACGTCGTCGGTCAAGGGCGAGCGGCCAAACAGGCCCAGCGCGCCCACGGGAGCCGGCACGATCTGCACCCCGGGCATGAGCTGGCGGCGGACCGGCGACCCGACGCCGTCGGCGCCGACCACCATGTCACCGGTGACGCTGCGGCCGTCGGCCAGGCGCAACGTGACGCTGCCCTCGCCCGCGTCAAACCCGGCGACCACGGCCTCGTAGTGGACCGCGCCGTCGAGGCCCGAGGACAGGATCGCCCGGAACGTCGCCCGGTCGATCGCCGTGTGAGGGAACTCGCCCTGGTTGGGCGGCCCGATGTGGGGCATGTTTGTCAGCTCGCGGCACTGGCTGTCGATCACCACCGCCACGTCCGGCCGCGTTGGCGTCCGATGCGACGCGTTCACGTAGCACTCGTAGAGCTCGGGCGTCAGGCAGGCCTCGAGCGCTGCCCCGCCGTCAGCGTCGAGCGTCAGCCGGTAACCGGTGGGCGCCCCGGCGGCGGGCGCGCGCTCGAACACCTCGCACTCGATGTCCGCGCGCCGCAGTCCGTGCGCGAGCGTCAACCCCGCGATCCCGCCACCGGCGATCAGCACCTTCATCGGCTCACCTCACGAAGGCGGTGTCGAGCTCGGCCGCGGCCGTCTCGAGGCGATGCTCATCGACCGGCCCCGGCGTCTCGGGGAAGATGGCCTGCTCGGCGACCTCTCCGGCGAGCTCGTACAGGCGCTCCGGGCCGGCCGGGCCGTACAGGCTGACGAACCGCGTGAGGTGCGCCTCGCAGGCCAGCGCGTGCTCGACCCCATAGGGGAGGCTCACGAAGTCACCTCGGGTGAGGACGTGCTCCTCGCCGTCGGCCGTCACCTTCAGCCGGCCGTCGAGCACATAGACGCCTTCATAGGTCCGTTCGTGCGCGTGTGCCGGCACCGTGGTTCCGCGGGCTCCCTCGGTCACTGTCATCCCAAGCGCCCCTCCGGACTCGGCCCCGGTCAGCACCTGGAAGGCGACCTGGCCGAACAGCGTGTGCCGCGGCCCCTCGCCGGCGCGCAGGAAGTAGGCGACTGGCTTGCCCGGCAGCGCATCGTCCGGACCGGTGCTCGCCTCCGGGTAGGGCGCCTCGGGGAGGTACTTCATCGCGAACTTCCCTTCGGCGGCGCCGAACTTCTCGAACGGCGGCGGACTGGGATCGACCTGCGGGTAGGCCGGGCCGGCGTACGGGGTGCCGGTGAAGTCGAAGAAGCGGTCCCACCCGGCCG
This sequence comes from Solirubrobacteraceae bacterium, assembly GCA_035502815.1. Classification (GTDB taxonomy): domain Bacteria; phylum Actinomycetota; class Thermoleophilia; order Solirubrobacterales; family Solirubrobacteraceae; genus Palsa-465. Next base: position 62,254 of record DATJUA010000028.1, on the reverse strand, counting down.
GAGCGATCGGTCCCATGAACTGGCTGTAGTGCGAGTGGAACTGGTAGGCGTGGACGACCCCGGCCGGCACGCTGGCGACGTCGCCCGGGTTCAGGATGCGGCTCTCTCCGTCGGCCCACACCTGGATCCGGCCGCGCACGCACAGGAAGTAGTCGTGCTCCTTCTCGTGGTAGTGCATCGGGATCGGCCGCCCGGCCGGGCCGAGCGCGGTCATCACCGACATTGCGTTCGCGGTCTCGTCCGCCCCGGCCAGGGCGCGGCCGACCTGGCCCAGGAGGAGGTGGGCGCGCCCGTCGCCGTCGGCGAGCGAGTAGGGCACGGCTTCGCCCGGAAGCTCGCGCAGGGGCGATGACTGAGCGGCGGCGCCTGACGGCGGCGCCTTGAGGCTGTCGACTCGGTACGGCATGGTCTCTCCTTCCACCGGCTCCTGGCCGGATACATATTCACGAGATCACCGATTGACCGCCGTCGACGATGATGTCGATCGCGTTCAGGTACGAGGCATCGTCGGAGGCGAGGAACAGCGCCACGCGCGCGACGTCTTCGGGCTGACCCAGCCGCCCGAGGGGGTGCGTCCGGAGCATCTCGTGCACGGGGTGGCCCGGCTCGTCGAGAAACGGCTCGATCTGCGGGGTGATGGTCAGTCCGGGGCTGATCGAGTTGGCGCGAATCCCGTGTCGCGCGCCCGACGCCGCCAGGTGGCGGGTGATCGCCAGCACGCCGCCCTTGGCCGCGCCGTGGCCCGCCTGCTCGATGAAGGTTGCACCGCGGTAGGCGGACACCGATGCGGTGTTGATGATCACCCCGCCCCCGCGGGCCACCAGGTGCCGCCACGCGGCGCTCGTGACGGCGAAGATCAGGTCGAGCTCGTTGCGCATCGTGAACCGCCAGTCGTCCCAGGTCATCTGGGTGAACGGTCCGACCCGCGGCGCCGATGCGTTGTTGTAGAGCACGTCGATCCCGCCCCCGCGAGCCGCCGCAGCGTCGACCCAGGCCGCGGCCGCGTCCGGGTCCGACAGGTCGACGGGCGCGTCCGCGCTCATCGAGCCGCCCGCGCCAATGATCTCAGAAGCGACCGCGCGGGCCCGGGGCTCGTCGATGTCGCACCCGACCACGGTGGCGCCCTCGGCCGCGAACAGCCGGGCCGCGGCCGCCCCCTGGCCTCCGGCCGTACCCGTGATCAGCGCGACTTTGCCGTCGAGCCGTCCCATCAGCCCTCGCCTTTCTCGACCAGCTCGACAAGGTTGCCCTCGGGGTCGGCCACGAAGGCGAAGCGGACACCCGGCTCGGGCGACGGGCGGGGCTGGATGACCGGCCGCGCCCCGGCGGCCAGCGCGGCAGCGAACAACGCGTCGATATCGGGCGCGGACAGGGCGAAATGGTTGTAGCCGCGGGTGGCGTGCGCCTCGATCGGCCCGGCGGCCTCCAGACCCGGCGCCGACGCCGCGTGCTCGAACAGCTCGAACCGGCACCCCGACGGATGGGTCATCATCATGCCGCGAATCGGGTGCGGCGAGAGCTCGAACACGAGCTGGCGCTCGAACCCGAAGGCAGACGTGTAAAACCGCTCGGCCGCCTCGAGGTCGGCGACCGACAGGCCGACGTGATCGAACCGCGTCCGCATACTACACGTATAGTTGCATACAGAATGGCATTTCGTCTACAGTATCGACCGTGCCGTCCTCACACCACCACATCGGCTACGTGGTGGGCGATCTGCGAAACGGCGTCGAACGATTCTCGGCCACGACGGGCGCCGGCCCGTTCTTCGCCATCGAGCACCTGATATTCGAAGAGGTCACGTACCGGGGCAAGCCGGCCGTCTACGACCACTCCTCCGCCTTCGGACAGTGGGGTTCGATCATGGTCGAGCTGACCCATGTCCACGACGCGCAGCCGGCGGAACTCGGCGACGCGTTCCCCCACCCCGGCGCGGGCATCGGCCACGTCGGCTGGCTGGCCGACTCGCTCCAGGACGAGGTCGCCCGGCTCCAGGCCAGCGGCCTCACCGTCTTTCACACCGGCAAGACCGGGCCCGTGTCAGCCGTCTGGTTTGACGGCGGCGAGCTGTTCGGCCATCCGATCGAGGTGCTCCAGCGGCGCGAGGAAATCGAGGGCTTCTACGCGATGGTCCGGGAAGCGTCACACGATTGGGACGGATCCGAGCCGCACCGGATCCTGACCGAGCCGCCGGCATGAATCCGCCCAGCGAGGTTGACGTCCTCGTCGTCGGCTACGGCGCGGCCGGCGCCACCGCCGCGATCGCCGCCCACGACGCAGGCGCGTCGGTGGCGGTGATCGAGAAGACGCCGGCCGGCGGAGGCAACTGCGTCCATTCCGGCGGGTTCCTGTTCGAGGTCGACGGCCCGCACGCCGTCGAGCACCTCGACGCGCTCTGCTTCGGCAAGACCGACCGCTCGGTGCTCGAGGCCTACGCGCGCGGCCTGCCGCAGGTTCCCGAGTTCATCCGTGAGCTGGGTGGCGCCGCCGCGCCCGTGGACCTCGACGCGTTCGGCGGCATGCTGCCGTCGTGGCCACACTTCCCGGGCGCCGGCCACGTCCACTACCGCCAGATCGTGCCAAGGCCGGGTGAGCGTCCCGGTCCCGCGCTGTGGCGCGTGCTCGACGCCGCGGTGCGCGAGCGCGGGATCCGAGTGGCGCTCGATACGCCCGTCGTCGACCTCGTCCTCGAGGGCGAGCGGGTGAGTGGCGCCGTGCTCGAACGCGGGGGCGAGCGTCAAGCCGTGACGGCGCACGGCGGCGTCGTCCTGGCCAGCGGCGGCTTCGAAGCCGACCCCGAGCTGCGCGATGCCTACCTCTCGCTCCCGCTCGTGTCGGTCGGCCACCCGGGCAACACGGGCGACACGCTTCGCCTGGCCGGAAGCGCCGGCGCGTCGCTCTGGCACATGAGCGCCTTCTTCGGCTGGTTGTCGTTCGTCCACCCCGACTACCCGGCCGGCTTCACGCTCGACGTCCACGCTCCCAGCTTCATCTTCCTCGACGGCGACGGACGCCGGTTCGCCGACGAGACCGGGTGGGAGGTGCACGACCGCGTGCGCTCACTCACCGCGTATCTGCCGCGCCGCGCAAACCGCCCGCGGATGCCGGGTTGGATCGTCTTCGACGAGGCCGCGCGACTGGCCGGGCCGCTGCACGGAATCGTGGGCAGCCCCAACGGCTACGTCTGGAGTCCCGACAACTCGGCCGAGGTCGCCGCGGGATGGATCACGCGAGGCTCGGACTCGGACGAGCTTGCCGCCGCCACCGGACTCGACCCGACCATCTTGAAGGACACGCTCGCCGGCTACGCCGGGGCGGTGAGCCGGCGGGTTGACTACGAGTTCGGCCGCGACCCGGACACGCTTGTGCCGCTGCTGCCACCGCTGTATGCCGTCGCGATGACGCCGGGAGTGGCGACGGCCTCGGGTGGCCCCCGGCGCGACGCCGTCGCGCGCGTCCTGCGCCCCGGCGGCGAGCCGATTCCCGGACTGTTCGCGGCCGGCGCCGCCGGCTCGATTTGGGGACACTTGACCGAGCACGGCGGCGGACTGACCGACGCGATCGTGTTCGGCCGGCTCGCGGGCGAGCACGCTGCGTCGGGCGCAGGTCGTCTCGTGACGAACGCGACGACCTGAAGGAGCGACATGAGCAGCGAGACGATCGACGTCAGCACCCCGCGCGGCACGATGCCCGTGCACGTCCACCGGCCAGACGGCAACCGGCCCTCGTCGGTCGTCGTCCTGTACATGGACGCTCCCGGGATCCGTCCCGCCCTGCACGAGCACGCCGAGCGTCTGGTCGGCGCCGGCTACACCGCGTTACTTCCCGATCTCTACTACCCCTTCGATCCGAGCGAGCGACCGAGTTCGGAGGGGCTCGCTACAGGTGACCCGGCGCAACTGGAGCGGATGCGGGATCTAGTGTCCCGGGTGCACGACGACGATGTGCTCGAGGACACGCGGCTGATGCTCGAGGCGCTATCGAGCCGCCCGACTGGGCCCTGGGGCTGCGTCGGCTTTTGCATGGGCGGACGGTTCGGGCTACGAGCCGCTGAGGCATTCGGCACGGACGTGCCGGCCGCGTCGCTGCTGCACCCGTCGCGTCTGGTCACCGACCGGCCGGACTCGCCACACCTGGCGGTGGACCGCGTCGCCGGCGCGCTCTACCTCGGCTTCGGCGAGGCCGACCGCGTCACTCCGGTCTCGAGCATCCCGCCGCTGCGAGAGCAGCTCGAGGAGCACGGCATCCAGCACCGCATCGAGGTGCTGCCCGGCGCCGACCACGGCTACACGATGCCCGACCGGCCCGCCTACAACCACGACGCCGCCGAGCGGGCATGGTCGGGCACGCTCGAGCTGCTGCGCCAGAGGCTGTAGTCCCGCCGGGGGGTCTTTTCCCGGACTCATCCCCGGGTCAGGTGCGGAGCCCGAGTAGCCCCGCCGCCGTCCCCCCGAGCACGGCGCGCCGGGCGTTCTCGTCGAGCGCCGGGCAGCGGTTCACGAACCCGATCGGATCGGCCTCCCCCACCGGCCAGTCGCTCCCCATGACCAGACGCTCAGCGCCGACCTGCGCCACGAGCGCGGTCAGGGTCGAGGGCTCGTACACGCACGTGTCGTAGTAGAGCCGTTTGAGGTAGGCACTCGGGGGTTGCGAGATGTGGACCGCGCTGTCCGGCATGTTGTGGACGTTGCGGTCCAGGCGACCGTAATAGTGCGGTAGATAACCCCCTCCATGGGAGACGACGATCCGCAGGCCCGGCAGGTCCTCGAGCACGCCCTCGTAGATCAGAGAGGAGAGCACCTTGGCCTCCTCGATCGGCTGGCCCACGGAGTTCCACAGCGAGTAGCGCTGAAACCATGGGTCACGAACCCCGTCGGGATGGATGAACACGAGCAGGTCACGCCGCGCGATCTCGTCCCACAGAGCACGCAGCGGCGGCTCGCCGAGGTATATCCCGCCGATGCTCGCCGGCAGCTGGATGACCCGCAGCTCGAGCTCATCACACGCACGGCTGAGCTCACCCCAGGCAAGCTCGAGGTCCTGCAGCGGCACCGTAAACGACCCGACCAGGCGTGACGGGAACGCGCGGACCGCCTCGGCGATCAGGTCGTTGTAGCGACGGTTCAGCTCGAGCGCGACGGCGCGGGTCGCCCAACCCGTCGGCGTCACGGCCAGGATCGCCGAGATCAGCGAGACGTCGACGCCGCGCTCGTCCATGGCCGCCACCTGACGCTGCGCATTGAGCATCAGATCGTTGAGCTCGGCGAACCGCGAACCGGGCGGCGGGATGCTCGGCCGCGCCCCGAAACCGGACGCCGCCCCATGCGGGCCTGCCACCTGTAACGCGTGCGAGTCGAGCACGTGCGCGTGCATGTCGACGACCAGCGACGGCATCTAGCGCAGGACGAGCCCCGCGTCGGCGCTGATCGTCAGCGCGGTAATGACCGCCGCCTGGAGCGCGACGGCGCGGCGCTCAGCTCGGCGATGCTCATGCGGGCGGCGCCGCGGCGCTGCTCAACTCGTCGATGGTCGACTCGCCGAGGTAGCTCGCCTCGACGAGCTCGCGATTGCGCCGGAGCTTCTCGGCGGGCCCCTCGAGCACGAGATCCCCGTGGTTGAGGACGTAGGCGCGGTCGGCCAACTCGAGCGCGAGCGAGATGTGCTGTTCGACGAACAGCACGCCCGAACCAAGCTCCTCGGCGATCCGTCGCAGCACCGGGAGCAGCCGCTCGACGATCACCGGAGCCAGCCCGAGGCTCATCTCGTCGACGAGCAGTAGCCGCGGACGGCTGACCAGCGCGCGACCGACCGCGAGCATCTGCTGCTCGCCCCCCGACAGCACAGACGCCTTCCGGCCCAGGCACTTCTCGAGCTCGGGCAACACCTCGAGCAGGTCATCCACGGCAAGCCGCCGATCGCTGCGAGCGACGCGCAGGTTCTCGCGTACCGTGAGACCGCCGAACAAGGCTCGGTCCTCCGGAACGAGCGAGACCCCCAGGCGCGCGAGACGGTAGGTCGGCTGGCCGCCGATCTCCTGTCCGCCCAGGCGGACCGAGCCGGAGATTGGCGCCAGGAGTCCCGCGATCGTCGACAGCGTGGTCGTCTTGCCGGCGCCGTTGGGGCCGAGCAGAGCCACGACCTCGCCCGGCCCGACCGTCAGCGACAGCCGCCGCACGGCCGGAATGCCGAGATAACCGGCGTGCAGGTTCTGGACGCTGAGCAGCGGGTCGCCGGACCGGTCTGCGCTCACGACTCTCCCCGCTCGGTGCCGAGATACGCCTCGATTACCGCCGGATTGGCACGTATCTCGGCGGCGGTGCCCTCCGCGATCAGATTGCCGAAGTCGAGCACCATCACACGCGCGCAGATGCTCAGAACGAGACCCATGTCGTGGTCGATCAGAAGCACGGTGACGCCCTTCTCAGGCAGCGTGCGCAGGCGCTCGCCCAGCGCGCGCGTCTCCTCGGTGTCGAGGCCGGCCGCCGGCTCGTCGAGCAGCAGCAGTGAGGGACGCCGGGCCAGCGCGCGTCCCACGCCGACCAGCTTGCGCTGTCCGTGCGAAAGCTCAGTCGGGAAGCGGTCGGCAACGTCCTCGAGCTCGGTCAGGGACAGCGCCCACTCTGCCGCCTCCTGCGCCGCGCGGCGCGCCGGCGCGAATACCTGGCCCAGCGCCGACAGCATGCCCGGAGGCTCGGCCGCGACGAGCATGTTCTCCCGCACCGTGAGGTCGTTGAACAACTCGACCGACTGGAACGTGCGCACGAGCCCGCGCCGCGCGAGCTGGTGGGGGCGAGCGCCGGTGATGTCGTACCCCTCGAAGTGCATCGTGCCCCGGCTCGCCCGGGTGTAGCCGGTTAGCGCGTCGACCAAGGTCGTCTTGCCGGCGCCGTTGGGCCCGATCAGCCCGGTCACCCACCCCCGGGCGACCGTGAAGCTGATGTCGTTGACCGCGATCACGTTGCCGTACTGGACGCGCAGCTGCTGCGCTTCGAGGATCGGCGCCGCGGTGGTTTCCGGGGCCGCCGGCGCCGGGACGGACGCGCTCATCGCCCGACCATCTCCTTCGGCGCCGGGGCGGGCGGCGTCTCGCTGACGCCGACCGCAGCGGCCTGCCCCTCACCGCGCACCGCATCCACGATCTTCAGGCGGAGCTTGGTTAGGCCCGCCCCCATCTCCTTGGTCATCCCGTCGGGGTTGGCCACCGCGGTGATGGTCAGCAGCACGCCGGCAATGACGAGCTGGTACTGGTTGAAATTGAAGACGTTGTTGAGCAGCGTCGGAACGAGGCCGTTGGAAGCGAGCAGCGCACCGGCGGCCACCGCGCCGGTGATCCGGCCGACGCCGCCGACGTACGTGATCGCGAGGATGATCAGCGACGTCCACAGCGTGAACGCGTCGGGGTTGATGTTCTGTTCCTGATAGGCGAGCAGACCGCCTCCGATCCCGGCGATGAAGGCGGCGATCGCGAAGGCGACGAGCTTGGTGCGGGCCACGTCGACGCCGATTGAGGCGGCCGCGCGCTCGTTGGAACGGACGGCGAGGAAGATCCGGCCCATGCGGCCGTTGCGCAACCGGGCCACGAAGAAACCGACCAGCGCCACCATGATCACGATGAAGATGCAGAAGGCCACCCGCGGGTAGGTACGACCGGCGCCGACGATCGCGAGGTTGAGCCCGAGCAGGGTCGGGCCGCCGACGTGGCGGCCCACGTAACCGCCACTGAACCACGTGTTGTTGAACACCAGGGCGTCGAGCGCCGCGGCGGTGGCCAGGGTGGTGACGGCCAGGTTCACCCCCCGCACCCGCACCGCCGGCAGCCCGATCACGAGCCCGACCAGCACCGAGCACAGTGCGGCCAGGATCAGGCCTAACGGGAAGCCGATCCCGAGGCTCTGCGCGATGTGGCTGAGCATGAATGCGCTGATCCCGGCCAGCGCGTTTTGCGCCAGCGAGATCTGGCCCACGTAGCCCGTGATGACCACCACCGAGAAGCAGATGCAGGCGGTGATCGCTGACGAGATGATCGCCGACTTGTACTCAGAGCTGACCAGCACGACCGCGATGATCCCGATGACCATCGAGGCGGCGGTCGTGAGCGCAGGCCGGCTGGGCCGGCCCACGGCAGGGTTGTGAACATCGGTGATCGCGCCGCGCGCCGTCAGGCGCTTGGCCAGCACGATCATCGCGATCATGATGAAGACGAACGGCAGCCCGTCCTGAAGGCCCTGCTGGGGCAGCCAGGTCCAGACGGTCTGGAGCTTGGTGAGCTCCGACTGGAGCATCCCGAGCACCAGCCCGGCGATCACCGTGACGCTGAACGACGAGAACCGGCCCAGCAGCGCCGCGCCCAGCGCGGGCACGATGAACAGCGTGTAGACGCCCGGGTTCAGCGTCGTGATCGGGAGGATCAGGATGCCGGCCGCTGCCGCCAGCACGGTGGCCAGCACCCAGTTGTAGGCCGCGATCCGGCTCGCCGAGTGCCCGAGCATCGCGGCACCGCGCTCGTTCTCGACGGCGGCGCGGGTGATCAGGCCAAATCGCGTGAAGCGATAAACCGCCGCCAGCACGATCCCGACCAGCACCGTGAGTCCGGCGAGATACAGCCGATCGCTGGGCACGAACAGCCCCGCGATGTGCAGCGGCGTATCGGGCAGGATCGGCGGCGAACTGAGCGCGAACGTCGAGTAGTTGAGAACCGCGATCGCCTGCAGGCCGAGCATCACCCCGATCGACGCCCCCACCCGCGCGAGCGCCGGCGCCCGGCGTAAGGGCCGGTAGACGAGCAGATAGAAGATCAGCCCGAGGATCGCGGAGTAGACGAGCGTGATCAGGATCGACGGCAGCACGGCCATGCCGTTGCTGGAGGCCACTCTCACCTGATGCGGGATCAGGATCCAGGGGAACTGCAGCTCTCCGTTGGACCGCAGTTCGATGTACACGTACGCGCAGAACATCGCGACGGCGCCGTGAGCGAAATCGACGACGCCGGCGCTGCGGTACTTGAGGACGAGCCCCAGCCCAAGCACGGCATATACCGCGCCGGAGCCAAGGCCGAGGAGAAGGAACAGGATGTAACTAGACACTTGACTGAAGGCCGGCCTGCCCGGCCCCTCCCCTCACTTCACGAGAGGAGAGGGGCCGAATCGTTGGTGGCTATGGCCCGATGTTGGCGCCGGCCGTGTAGTCGCTCTGAATCAGCGTGGGTGTGGTGCCCTTGACCTGGTACAGATACTCGTTCGCCGAGCAGATCGCCGGCTCCTTGACGATGGCCTGGCCGTTGCAGTCATACGTCGTGCTCAGGAAGGCCGGGTGGGTGCCCGTCTTCAGCACCTTGAGCATGTAGGCCGAGTTCAACTTGCTCACCGGGGTGGTGTGGAACGCCTGCCAGATGTCCATGACGGTACTCACACCCCCAAGGGCCGGTGAGTCGATCACGATCTTGGCCGGCGCGTACTTGGCCAGGATCGCCTTGGTCAGAACCACGTCCGGCGTCTGGTTGGCCGCGAACAGGTCCTGGTAGGGCTCGAACCAGTACATGCCGTTGGCGCCGCCGGCCGCGGCCTTGATCACGCTGGGCGCCGAGCACGGGTCGATCGACAGGATCGGCTTGGAGTTCCCGAGACTCTTGAGCGCGGTCAGGATCGAGACGCACTGGGACGGGCTCTCGAGCAGGATCGCGTCGGGGCTGTTGCCCAGCGCGCTGGCCACGACCGACGAGGCGTCCGCGACCGATGGCGGGAGCGAGTAAAGCTTGGCCGTCCCGCCCGATTGCTGGACGCTCGGCACCTCGTAGTTCTTGGCCTGGAAGATGCCCTGCGTGTCGCCGACCGCGATCACCGACACCTTCTTGGCGCCCAGGTTCTTCACCGCGTACACGCCGATGTCGGAGTTGCCGCTTTGCGCGATGTCGTTGAAGATCACCGAGTTGGGCGCCGAGGATTCCGCCGGTGTCAGGTCCATGCCGCCGATGAGGGCCAGTCCCGCCTTCTTGTAGATCGGGAGCGTATCGGCGCCCGCCAGGTCGCTCGCGCCCATGATCGCGACCGGATGATCGGCGATCAGCTTGTTGGCGCACGAGCTGGATGTCGCCGGTGAACCGTCGGTAGCGCAGAAATCGAGCTGGATCGGGTGTCCGTCGAGCCCACCGCGATACGCGTTGACGTACGCGATGGTCGCCTGCGCCGCCTCGCGGATCTCGGGGAAGTCGACACCCGGGTTGGTCTCGATGTTGATCATCCCGAACACCACCGGGCTGCCCTTGGCTGGGTTCGGCGTTCCCAGGGCGGCACTGCTGGTGCTCCCGCTGCTCGCCGACGTCGTCGACGACGTGTTCGCGGCCGGCGTCGCCGTGCTGCCGGAGCTCGCGGTCGAGCTGCTGCTCGAGCTGCTTCCGCATGCGGCGGCGCCGATCGCGGCAACCGCGCAAGCGCCCAATAGGGCGCCTCTCCTCCTCAAGTGTGACGTCATTGCCTCGCCTCTCGTCTCTCCAGGCGCGCGCCCGAAGGTCGTGCAGTCGCAGTGGTGCGACAACTGAGCACCACCGCCGCGAGTCTACACACTTATCAAGAGTGTATGCAAGTCTGGAAAGCGCATTCTTAACCCGGCACTCATTCGGCGTCCACCCGAGGCGCCGGCGCGCGCCCGGGATCGACCGGCCCGGCGACGACGTTGGTCAGCGGCTCGCGACCGTGGCACCGGCGGATCTGGTCGCCCACCAGGCCGAATGCCCGAGGCAGTACGAGCCTCGTCGCCCCGGCGACGTGCGGTGTATACAGCACGTTTCGAAGAAACCGGATCGGATGCTCGGCCTGGAGCGGGTCGGGTGTCGTGACGTCGAGCGCCGCCCGCAGCCGCTCGCGCTCGAGCTCCGCCTGAAGGGCTTCCTGGTCGACGACCGGGCCGCGGGACGCGTTGACCACGATCGCCCCATCCGGTAGGCAGGCCAGGAACTCGGCGTCGACCAGGTCGCGCGTCCGGTCGCTAAGCGGCAGCGCCAGCACGACGACATCTGCCCGGGGGAGAAGGTCGGGCAGGTCCTCGGGGCCGTGCACGCCCTCGCGCGCACGGCTCGCCACGCGGATCACCTTCACCTCGAACCCGGCCAGCCGGCGCTCGACGGCCTGACCGATCCCGCCGTAGCCGAGGATCAGGACCGTCTTGCCGATCAGCGTGTCGCTTTCCTTGCGCATCACCGAGCCGCTGCGCTGCTCCTCGACGTAAATGGGCAGCCGCCGGACGACCGCCAGCAGGGCGGAGAGGACCCACTCGGCCGCCGGACCGTCGTGCACGCTACCCGCGTTACACAAGGTGACCTCATCCGGGACGTACGGGCGGATATGGTCATACCCGGCCGTGAGCATCTGCACGACGCGCAGCTGGGGGAGCTTGCTCAGGGGCGTCTCGTAGTCATCGATCGGCGGGAATGGCGGCACCCACACCTCGACGCCGTCGCCCCCGCCGGGCGGATCTCCGCTGGCGTCCCACACGTCGACGCGCACGCCGGCGGGTAGCGGCCCGATCAGCTCGACGCCTTCGACCAACGGAACCAGCGCGCGCATCGTGGTGGACCGTCCGCCCTCGCAGCCTGGGCTCAGAGCTCGAACACCTTCTGCTCGACCCCATGCAGCGGCTCCGAGACGCCCCCGTCCTGGACGAACACGTTGTCGCACACCCAGTAGACCGTGTCGCCCTGGACGTACATCGGGTGCAGCGCGAGCAGCATCCCGTCGTCCAGCCGCATGGTCTCGTCATCGCGCACCAAGGGCCGCTCGACGATGTCATAGCCCTGGCCGTGGCAATGCACCCGCTCCTCCTCGGGACGGCCGTGATCCCGCATGAACGCGTTGTAGTCGGCCGCCACCGCACGCGCGCTCGCGCCCGGGCGGATGGCGGCGGCGCAATGGCGCCAGGCCCGGACGGCGAACTCGTGCTCGGCCAGCAGTTCGTCGTCGGCCCGCCCGATCACGATCGTTCGGCCAAGCTCGGTGTACATCCCGTCCGGACCAGCCGGCTCGACCAGGATCGTCACTCGATCGCCCTCCTGCAGCACACGGGTCTGGCTCCGCGGCGGTTTGAAGATGCCCGGCTGCCCGGCAGGCGCCGAGCCGACGAGGATCGGACCGTGCTCGGTGCCCCCGTCCCGTGCCACGCGCAGCGCGGCGGCGGCGACGTCCCACTCCGAGCGACCGGGCTCGATCGCGTCGAGCGCCGCCTCGAACGCGGCGACCTGGAGTGCGACGCTGCGCGCGACCGCCTCGCGCTCGTAGTCGGACTTGATGGCCTTGACCGGGTCGACGATGTCGGCGCCGTCGAGAAACGTCGCGGCCGGTAGTGCGGCCTTGAGATACGTGATCATCGGATAGGGCATCTGGGCCAGACCGACGAGCCCGATGCGTCCGCCGGCGTAGTCGCGCAGGATGCGACCGACCTGCTCGGCGTCGTACTCGGAGGTATACGCCGCCGACGAGAAGCTCCACGTGGTCACGATTCGCTCAACGCCGTACAGCGACGGATCTTCGGTCGGAGACACGGCGCGCTGGTGACCCTGTGGCCCGTGCATGACGAGCGTCATCGGGCCATTGGCCGGGAAGATCACGCTCAGCGGATAGCCCCCGGACGCTGACAGGTCGCAGAAGTATTTGACGTAACCCCCGAGGCTGTCGACGTGGTTGTGCACGAGCAGCACGTCAACCCCCTGCTTCGCCATGTGGACCCGGAGCTCGCGCCACCGTCGATCGAGCTCGTGCTCCGGGGCAGGCCACCGCACATGCTCGGCCCGCGCACTCATGCTGATGCCGCGGCAGGCGATCCGCGGCCAGCCGGCCGAGCAAGAATCGTCCGCTGGCGGTGATAGGCGGCATGAGGGACGAGCCATCGCCGCATGTCTCTCACCTGGGCGAAGTAGGCCATCTGTGCGATTGAAGCCTCAAGCTGAGCGATGTGTTCGTCGCTCATGCGCGGGCGCTCCCTTGCCCTCCCGTTCCTGCTCGCTCACTCAGCCTTCCCTTCCCTCGCCTCGCGGGCCCTTTGCCGTCGCCCGATTCTAGAAGCTACTGTCGCGCGAACACTCGATTGCATACAGTTGTGCCTTCTGTATTTTACGCGACACAGGAGCCAGGCAAGACATGAACGAGTCACCCTTGTCCAGCGGCGCGGTGCTGCTCGAGCGCGGCGAGGACGGCTACGAGCAGGCGAGGCGCGCCGCCGTCTGGAACGAATACAAGCCTGAGCGCTATCCGGAGGCGATCGTCCTGGCCCGCAGCACCGAGGATGTACTCGAGGCGGTGCGGTACGCGCGCGAGCGAGGGCTGCGAGTCAAGGCCCGGTCGGGCGGTCACAGCTGGACGGCTTCGAGCGTGCGGGACGGCGCACTGCTCGTCGACCTGAGTGGCATGACGAGAATCGAGTTCGACGCGAGCACCGGCGTCGCGGCAGTGGAGCCGGGGTGCAAGGGACGCGACCTCAACGGCCTGCTCGCCGAGCACGGCCTGTTCTTCCCGTCTGGTCACTGTCCGACGGTCGGACTCGGCGGGTTCCTGCTCCAGGGAGGGTGGGGTTGGCTCTCGCGCGTGATCGGTCCGGCTTGTCTGAGCGTGGTCGGCGTCGAGGTGGTTACCGCCGCCGGCGAGCTAATCCACGCCGACCGGCATCACAACCAGGACTGGCTGTGGGCGGCGCGCGGCTCCGGGGCGGGCTACTTCGGCATCGTCACGCGCTTCCATCTGCGCTGTCACCCGCGTCCGGCCGCGATCTGGGAGGCTCACCACGTCTACCCGATGGAGCTCCGCGACGAGGTCCTGACCTGGGCCTTGGAGGCGGAGCCGACCTTTCCCGACGAACTCGAGTTCGCGATCATGGCCACCACCCCGCGCGGTCCCGGCGGCGAGGTGATCGACGGCGCGCCGGCGCTCGTGATCATGTGCTCGGTTATGTCGGACACCGACGGCGAGGCCCAAGCGGCTCTCGCCCTGCTCGACGGCTGCCCGGTCCGAGACCGGGCCTTCGAAGCGATGCCGGCTCGTAAGCGGTCGTTTGTCGAGCTCTACGACGGACCCGACTCGGTCGAGCCGGAGGGATTCCGCTGGTCCGCCGACGGCATGTGGACGGACGCCGGGCCCGACCAGCTCGTGCCCGCCGTCGCCGAACTGTTCGACACGATCCCCTCCGGCGCGTCGCACGTGTTCTGGTACGCGTGGCGCGAGCAGGAGTTGCCCGACGCCGCCATCTCGGTCCAGGGTCCGCTGTACCTGGCGGCATTCGCCGGGTGGATGGACCCAGCGCAGGACGAGGCGATGCTGGCCTGGCCGGTGGAGCAGATGCGCAACCTCGAGCCGCTGTCGCTGGGCATCCAGCTGGCCGACGAGAACCTGCACGCTCGACCCGCCCGGTTCCTTTCCGACGAGAACGCGGCCCGGCTTGAGGCGCTGCGGGCCGAGCACGACCCCGAAGGACGTTTCCTCAGCTACCTGATGCCGGAGGGATGACCATGAAGCTACTCGGAGTATCCGCCGGCGCCGCGGGCGGCAGCGCGGAGATCCTGCTCAAGGCGGCGCTGATGGAAGGCGAGGCGCTCGGCCACGAGGCCAGCTGGCTGTGTCTGGACGATCTGCACATCGCCAGCGGCCCGATGTTCGGGGAGGTCGACGACGACTCGCCGTGGTTCTGGGAGCAGGTGATGGCCGCCGACGGGATCATCTACAGCGCGCCGATCTATTCGCGCATGATCCCGGGCAAGTTGCGGCTGATCGCCGACCGAGTGTTCGGACCGCATGCCGACGTGGGCTTCATCGAGCTGTTGATGGAGCGCGAGCGGGCGGGCGAACCGATCCCGGTTCCGTTTCGCCCGGACGAGCGCGCGCTGCGCGATCGGGTGGTCGCCTTCATCGCCGTCGGGGGCGCGCTGACCTCACAGTGGAACGCGCTGGCCCTGCCCGAGATGCACTCCCTGGCCTTCTCGATGCGTGACGGCATCGTCGACCAGATGTGCGTCTCCGGGGCGGGCACACCCGCCTCCGTCGTGCTCGATCCCGCCGCCCTCGAACGGGCGCGCCGGCTCGGGCGCAACGTCGCCGAGCAGCTCGGGCGCAGCTACGACGAGGTCGAGTACCGAGGCGAGCCCGGCCTATGCCCGCTGTGTCATCTCAACATGATCGACGTGCGAGGAGACGCCGTGGAATGCGCTAGCTGCGGCGCGGCCGGCCGGCTCGAGGTGGACGGGACCGGCGTCCGAGTGGTGTTCCCGCCCGAGGGGCTCGAGAAGTCGGTGATCAGCATGACCGAGAAGCGAACGCACGCGCTCGAGATCCTGGATACGGCCGCGCGTCATGCGGCGAGGTCCGAGGAGATCACCGCGGGCGCGGCGCCGTTTTCCGAGTGGCAGCACCGGATCGCGCCCGGGCCGCGAGCGGTCAGAGCCTGAACACCCGCTCGGCGTTGCGGTGGGCAACTGACGCCCGCTCGATCTGCGTCAGTGGCGCACTGTCGAAGGCCGCCACCTCGCCCTCGAGATCCTCGAACGGGTAGTCGGCCGCGAACATGATCCGCTCGACTCCCATCACGTCCAGACAGAACCGGATCGAGGCGGGGGCGTGATTCATCCCGCTCGTCGAGAGCAAGAAGTGCTCCTTGAAGTACTCGCTCGGCGAACGCTGGAGATAGGGCGTCGTCTTGGCCCGCGTCTGGACGTGGTGGGCGTCCAAGCGTGAAAGCGAGAACGGGATGTGTTCGCCGAGATGCCCGAGAACGATCTGCAGGCCGGGATGCCGATCGAACGTCCCGGCCAGGATGATGCGCAGCGCGTGGAGACTCGCGTCGGCCGCGTAGCCCCACATGGCCGCCATCAGCCCATATTCGAGGTAAGGGTCCACGGCCCCGGCGGGGAGGAGCGCCGGATGCAGGTAGATCGGCGCGGCGATCGCCTCGGCGGCTGCGAAGATCGGCTCGAAGCGCGGATCGTCGAGGTACTCACCGCGAGCGTGCGAGTTGATGACGACGCCGCGCAGCCCGAGCCGGCCGACCGCGCGCTCGAGCTCGGCGGCCGCCCCGTCGGGATCCTGGGGCGCGATACAGGCCAGCCCCGCGAGCCGGTCCGGGTGCTCCCGCACTGCCTGCGCCAGGCCATCGTTCGCCACCCGGGCGAGCGCCGTTCCCTCGGCCGGATCGAGCATCTGAAGGTTGGCCACGGTCGACACCAGCAGGAGCTGCACATCGATCCCGGCCGCGTCCATCGCCGCGATCCGGCCGGCTCCGAGCTCCAGGGCGAGCGCTCCGCGGCGTTCGCGATCGTCGTCCTCGAGGGCCGCGCCCGCCTCGCGCCAGCCACTGCCGTCGGCCGCCTCACTGCGTAGGTAGCGCTGCGCCGCGACCGCCAGTTCGGGGAGCAGGAAGTGCTCCTCGACGCCGATGAGGCGAGTTGGCCGACTCACGCCGCTCGCGCTGCCCGGCCCCCGGCGCCGCCGTACACGGCGATGCTTGCCCCCCGTCCGTCCGCCGGCAGCGCCGACCACTCCATCCGCTCACCGTGGACGAAGCGTCGCCAGTCGGCACTCATCGCCTCCGACACCGCCGCGGTGTCTTCTCCTTGTCCCGCGAGGCGCGCCGCGACCCCGCCGTCGCGCCAGGTCTCGAACAGCAGGGGCACGTCGATCGAGTGCGTCGCGCCCAGATCGTCCTCGGCGGCGGGATGGTCGATCAGGTAGCGGTGGACGACCGCGCCGGCGGCCGCCCGCGCCGCGCTCCACCGGCGCGCGGGCCCGGCGAACCACGCCTCGGTGACGATCGCGCACAGGACGTCGTTCGCAGTGGGCAGGCGTCCGTCTTCGGCGGCGCGCTCGCGCTCGGCGGCGATCAGCCGGCCTGGGTCGTCCGAGCCGGTCAGGTGCCCGACCATCTCTTCCAGCCGCGGCTCCTCGGGGTCGACCCGCCGGCCTCCGGCCCGGAAGAAGAACGTGCCCTCCGCGGAGTTGGTGCCGATGAGGACGGGAACCTCCGGCCTGGTGGTCGCTGCCTGCGCCGGGTCGACAGGCAGGCTGCCGGGATCGACGATCGGCATCGCGCCTCCGCGCGTGCCGCGAAATTCGGGCCTCGTCAGGAGCTCCTCGTGAGCGGCGACGATCGCTTCCGATGGCAGTTCGCGCAGGGCGGGCAGACAGGCGCGGACGCCGTCGTACGCGCCCAGGTGGATGCACAGTGCCTCGCTCCACCGTCGGCCGAGCTCGGCGTCGACGACCAGTTCGTGCAGCGGCGGGGACTGGGCGATCGCGCGGGTGAACAGGCCGTCGGCCTGCGGCGCGCAGAGCAGGTGCAGGACGCTGCCCGCGCCGGCCGACTCGCCGGCGAGCGTCACCCGGGCCGGATCGCCCCCGAAGGCCGCGATGTGCCGGGCCACCCAGCGAAGCGCCGCGAGCTGGTCGAGCAGCCCCCAGTTGCCGGCCGGCTCGCCGGACTCGCCGGCCAGGTCCGGGTGCCACAGCCATCCGAGCGATCCGAGTCGGTAGTTGATCGTCACGATCACCGCGTCCAGCCGCTGCGCCAAGTGCTCGCCCTCGAGCAGCGGGTTGCTCCCCCACCCGAGGGCCCAGCCGCCGCCGTGCAGGAACAGTAGAACCGGATGGGGGCCATCTCCGGGAGGCGAGAACACGTTGGCGCTCAGGCAATCCTCGCCCGCCGCGGGCAGCGGGCCGTGCGCCCACTCCGAGAACGGTCGCGCGGGCTGCGGGCAGATCGGGCTCGGCGACCTGGCGTCCCGCTCCCCCGTCCAGGGGGAGGGTGGCGCGGGCGGCGCCCACCTACCGGCACCGCCGGGTGAAGCGGCGAACCGGATGCCGCGACATATGCCCGCACCGGCCGGCGTGCGCGTGCCACGCAAGCGCCCCAGATCGGTACTCACGATCCAGTCGCTCACGCGCTCGCCGATGCTCGCTCAGCCCGCACAATTCCTGCATCCACAACTGTAGAGTGTATCCATTGCTCACATGAACGCGATGACGGCCGACTTCCCTTCGGGGCGCTCGCCGGCGGCCTCTGAGGTAGCCCATCTGGGCCACGTGGAGCTGCTCACGCCGCGTCCGGAGGACAGCCTGCGCTGCTTCGTCGACGTCCTCGGTCTCCGCGAGGCTCACCGCGCCGGCGACAGCGTGTACCTGCGCGGCGAGTCCGAATACGAGCGCTATGGACTCAAGCTGACAGCATCCCGCGACGCCGGCGTGGGTCATGTCGGGCTGCGCGCGGCCAGCGCCGCGGCCCTGGACCGCCGGGTCGCGGCGCTCCAAGCGGCCGGTGTGACCGGGGTCTGGATCGAGGATGAGATCGGTCACGGGCCTGCCTTCCGCTTCACGTCGCCGGGCGGCCATGCCGTCGAGCTCTACTGGGAGACCGAGCGGCAGGAGCCCGAACCGGGCGACCCGCCGCTTCCGCGCGACCGTCTCGGCCGGCGCGGGGGCCCCGGCGTGGCAGTACGGCGCCTGGATCACGTCAACCTGCTGGCCGCGGACGTCGCGCCGGCGGTCGACTTCGCCTGGCGACAACTGGGCTTCTCGCTCTACGACGAGGTGCGCGACGACGACGGCTTGACTAGCGCAGCCTGGTTGTCGGCAGGTCAGCGGCCCCTGGAGCTCGTCTTTACCCGGGACCGCTCCGCGGCGCACGGACGTCTTCACCATGTGGCGTTCTGGGTGGACACGCGCGAGGAGGTGCTCCGGGCCGCGGACATTTTCGCCGACCACGGCGTGCGCATCGAGGTGCCTCCGGCCCAGCACACGATCGGCCGGAGCTTCTTCCTCTACGGCTTCGAGCCGGGAGGCAACCGGATCGAGATCAGCACGGGCGCCGATCTGGTCCTGGATCCCGATCCGCCGACACGGATCTGGACCGCCGCCGAGCGTCGCCGCGGGATCGGGTGGGGAACGGTGTTCCCCCCCACCTGGTACGCCTACGGCACGCCCGACGTTGACGGCTAGGGGTCAGACCGCCGGCGCCGCCGCCTGCGCCGACGCGGGCTCGGGATGACCTTCGGCCCACGAGATGACCGGATTGCGTAGCACGCCGACCCGCTCGATCTCCGCCTCGATCACGTCGCCCGGCCGGAGATAGAGCGAGGCGGCGTCCTCGCTGAAGCCGGCCACGCCGGACACGGTGCCGGTCGAGATGATGTCGCCGGCACTGAAGCCCATCGATGAGTAGTGGCTGATCAGCTCGGGCACGCTCACCGACATGCGGCTCATGTGCGACTGCTGGCGGGGCTGGCCGTTTACCCGCAGCTCCATCCCGAGCTCGTGCGGATCGCCGACCTCATCGGGCGTCACGATCCACGGACCGAGCGGGCAGAACGTGTCGATGCTCTTGGAAAGGCAGAACACGCCCGACTTCATCTCCTCGCGTTGGATGTCGCGGGCGGTGATGTCGTTGAACACGACGTAGCCGGCGATGTACTCCTCGGCCTCCTCCGGCGAGAAGAACTTCCCCGTCTTTCCGATCACCACCGCGAGCTCGAGCTCGTAGTCGAGCTCGTTGGTCATTGCCTCCGGGTACACGATCGCATCGTCCGGCCCGACGATCGCGTCGACATTCTGGAAGAACACGATCCAGGGAAGCACCGGATGCGACCAGTTGACGCGGGTCGACTCCTCGTGGTGCTCGCGGAAGTTGCCCGAGGTGTGGAAGAACTTCTTGGGAATGATTGGGGCGCGCAGGGTCACCTCCTCGAGGGGCGTCACCCGACCAGTCTGCGCCACCTGACCACCGAGCTCGAAGTACCGGCGCATATCCGGGACGTCGAGCTCGAGCACCTGGTCATCGACCAGCTGCCCGACGCGCCCATCGTTGTAGGTCACCAGCTTCATGTCTGCTCCTTGGCCGGATTCGCACGCGGCTGTCGGCGCCGCTGCCGGGCGGAGTATAGACAGATGACTAAACTGTATGCAAGTTGGCGGCTTGCCTACTCGCCCAGGCGGCGCTGACCGTCTCCGCTAGGGCGCCGCCGTCAGGGGCCGCCGACCATCCGACTAAGGCGCCGCCGTCAGGCGCCGCCGACCATCCGACTAAGGCGCCGCGCCGACAGCGTGCGCGAGGTACCCAGCGCGGCCGCGCGCACCACCGGGGCCAGCCGCTCCGCCGCAGTGGCGCCGGCGCGGCTGACGATCGACAGCGACGCGATCACCTCGTCCCGCGCGTCGACGATCGGCGCGGCCACCGACAGCGCGTCCACTGTCACCTGGCGATCCGAGACGGCGAACCCGTCCCGGCGGATCTGGGCGAGCATGCGCCGTAGACGCCCGGGGTCGGTCACGGTGTGCTCGGTGAACCGCTGCAGTGGACCCGCGAGCACCTCGCGCTGCACGGGCTCGGGCGCGTGCGCCAGCAGGACCAGTCCGTTGCCCGAGGCGTGGAGAGGGAAGCGGCCGCCCACCCGCGTCAGGACCCCCACCGCTCGACGGCCCGCGATCCGCTCGATGTAGACGACCTCGTGGCCTTCCCGGACGCCGAGCTGAACGTTCTCGTGGGTCACCTCGTACAGATCCTCGAGGAACGGCAGCGCCGCCTCGCGCAGGGGAACGCCGCGCGGGGCCAGCGAGGAGATCTCCCACAAACGCAGGCCGACGCGGTAGCGGCCATCGCCATCCCGCTCGAGCGCTTGCAACGCGCACAGGTCCCGCACGAGGCGGTGGGTCGTGGTAAGCGGAAGCCCGGCCCGGCGGCTGATCTCCGACAGGGTCAGGGCGGGGTGCTCGGGTGTGAAGGTCTCGAGCACGCCGAACGCGCGTCGGGTGACCGATCGGGGGTCGATCTGGTGGCGAACTGTTCCCAGAGCGAACATTGTGGCGCTTCCTTCCGCTCAGCGGAAGGAACCGTTGCGGTCACCCCCGGCCGCCCCTAGGCTGGCCACGAAGTTATGAGGGCGGAATGATTTGACGTCGACTCCGTTCCGGGACTCCCTGCAGGCGCCCGGCTCATTTGCGATCGCGGTTGAGCTGGTCACGGCCCGGGGGCTCGTCACGACCGAGCGCAGCCGGGCTCTCGTCGAGAAGGCACGCGCGCTGGCCGCCGACCCGCGCATCGACGTCCTGTCGATCACCGATAACCCGGGCGGGCACGCCATGCTGGCGCCCGACACGCTCGGTACCGACCTCCTCGCACGCGGTCAGGAGGTGATCATCCACCTGGCCTGCAAGGACTGGAACCGCAACGCACTCGAAAGCAGGGGCTGGAAGCTTGCCTCCGAGGGGTTCAACAACGTACTCTGCCTGTCCGGCGACTACCCGCTCGATGGCTACGGAGGCGCCGCGGCGCCGGTGTTCGACATCGACTCGGTCGGCCTGCTCAAGCTGTACAGCGACATGAACGCGGGCCTGCGTGTGGCGCGCACCGACGAGCAGCTGGAGCAGACCAACTTCTTCCTGGGTTGCGTCGTGACCAACCACAAGCTGCACGAGCGCGAGGTGGTCCCCCAGTACCAGAAGCTGACCAAGAAGGCCAGGACCGGCGCTCGCTTCGTGATCAACCAGATCGGCTACAACGCGCGCAAGGACGACGAGCTGGTCCGCTACATCGCGCGCGAGCAGCTGCCGGTGCGCAGCCTGGCCAACGTCTTCCTGCTCTCCCGGCCCGCCGCGCGTGCGTTCCACGCCGGCCGGATTCCCGGCGTAATCGTGACCGACGATCTGCTCGCCCTGGCTGAGCGACAGGGCGCCAGCCCGGACAAGGGCCGCGCCTTCTTCCTCGACCTCGCCGCCAAGCAGCTAACGGTCGCGCGCGGACTGGGATTCAACGGCGCGTATCTCGGGGGGCACGCGACGGCGGAGACGTTCTTCGAGATCCTCGACCGCGCCCACGGGTATGCAGGCTCGGACTGGCGCGAGCTCTCGCGCGAGCTCCGGTTCGGTCGCGCCGGCGAGTTCTACCTGTTCGAACCCGATCCGGACACCGGCCTGTCCTCGGAGCAGCTCAATCGCGATTACGTACAGTCGCGGCGCAGACGGCGCACCGATCTGCCCGTTCCGATCAGCTACCGGTTCAGCCGCCGGGTTCACCAGACCGTGTTTGATCCCGGCGGACCCCTCTACGGCCGGGCGCAGTCGTTTTACGAGAAGGTCGACGCCGCCCCAAAGCCGGTCGGCCAGGCCGCCCACCTGCTCGAGCAGGCCGCGAAGGTGCCGATGTTCAAGTGCCGCGATTGCGGTGACTGTTCGTTGCCCGAGATCGCGTACGTGTGCCCGGAGTCCATATGCGCCAAGAACCAGCGAAACGGCCCGTGCGGGGGCACGCGCGATGGACTGTGTGAGGTGTATGACTCGGAGTGCATCTGGTCACAGGCGTATGAACGCCTGAAGGCCTACGGCGAGGAAGAAGAGATGCTGAGCAACCCGGTGGTGCTCAAGGACAACGCGCTGGCCCACACGAGTGCCTGGGCCAACACGTTCCTGGGCCGTGATCACCAGGCCAAGGACGGCGAGTTCAGTGGCTGATGACTGACAATACGTTTAAGTGAGGAGAGAGCATGGCTGCAAGCAACCTTCAAGAGGTGCTGGATCAATCGGGTGACGTCGTCGAGCTCCTGCGCAACTCGCAGATCGGCGCCTACATCTATCCGGTCGTGCCATACGAGTTCACCAACTGGCGTCACGAGCAGAAGGCGTGGCGTGAAACCGCCGTGCTGTTCGATCAGTCACATCACATGGTGAATTTCTGGTTCAGGGGGCCCGACGCGCTCAAGCTCGTCTCCGACACGGGGATCAACAGCGTCGCCAACTTTCCGGTCAACATGGCCAAGCAGTTCGTCCCCTGCACGCCCGCGGGGCACGTGATCGGCGACGGCATCCTCTTCCACCTCGGGGAGGAGGAGTTCGTGTGGGTTGGGCGCAACCCGGCGGCCAACTGGCTCCAGTATCACGCCGAGACTGGCGGGTACAAGCTCGACTTCGAGTACGACAACCGCTCGCCGTCCCGCCCGTATGGCAAGGCGGTCACCCGAACGGTCTGGCGGTTCCAGATCCAGGGCCCGAACGCCTGGCAGGTGATCGAGAAGGTCAACGGCGGGCCGGTCGAGCAGCTCAAGTTCTTCCGGATGGCCGAGATGAACGTGGCCGGTCAGCGAGTGCGCACGCTCCGGCACGGGATGGCCGGCGAGCCGGGGCTCGAGCTGTGGGGCCCGTACGAGACCTACGACGAGGTGCGCGGGACGATCCTCGAGGCCGGCAAGGAGTTTGGGCTCGAGCCATGCGGCGCCCGTGCTTACGCATCGAACACGCTCGAGTCGGGATGGATTCCCTCGCCGCTTCCCGCCATCTACACGGGTGAGGACCTACGGGCCTACCGCGAGTGGCTGCCCGCGGCCGGCTACGAGGCGACCAACGCACTCGCCGGCAGCTTCGTGTCGGGCAGCATCGAGGATTACTACGTGAATCCGTGGGAGCTCGGGTACGGCCAGTTCGTCAAGTTCGACCACGACTTCATCGGCCGCGACGCACTTGAGCAGATCGAACCCGAAGTCCAGCGCAAGAAGGTGACGCTCGCGTGGGCCGACGAGGACCTCGTGAGGATCCTCGGCTCCGTCGTCGACTCGCTGGAGGAGCCCTACCAGTTCTTCGACCTGCCGATCGCCAACTACGGCTCGTCTAACTTCGACTCGGTGCTCGACTCCGACGGCAACGTCGTGGGCTACTCGATGTTCACGGGCTACAGCGCAAATGAGAAGCGCGCGCTGTCGCTGGCTACCGTCGACCCGGCCGTGGAGATCGGAAGTGAGGTGACGGTTGTATGGGGTGAGCCGGGCGGCGGCACGCGCAAGACGACGGTCGATCACCCTCACCGCCAGATCGAGGTGCGCGCAATCGTCAGCCCGGTGCCGTACTCCGAGCCGGCGCGGATGACGTACGCCGAGGGTTGGAGGACGGCGGCTCGCTGAGCGGCGCCTACGCCACGTAGGCCAGGCTCCCAGAGGCCCGCTCGCCGGCGCTCACCGGCGTCAGTCCGGCGAGGATCTCGACCGCGCGCGTCAGCTGCGCCGGCGCGAGTGTGAACGGCAGGCGCAGGTGGCGCTCGAGCAGCCCCGCGGCCGCGAACCGGGGACCCGGGCTGAGGTGCAGGTCGTGACGGGCCGCCTCAAGCGCGAGGCTCGTACTGATCGGTCCGGGCAGCTGCGCCCACACGAACAGCCCGCCGGCCGGCGACGCGTAGCGCCAGGCCGGCAGATGCTCGTTCAGGGCGTGCGTCAGGGCGGCCCTCCGGATCCGGATGGCGCCCCTTCGCTCGGCGAGGATCTCGTCCAGGCGCGCGAGCGTTCTCGTGGCCACGAGCTGCTCGAACAGCGGGCTGGCCAGGTCGATGGCCGCGCGCGCGGTAACCATGCGGTGAATCAGAGCGGGATCGGCGCGCGCCCACCCTACCCGCAGCCCGCCCCAGACGGCCTTACTCAGCGAGCCGATCGTGATCGTCCCTTCGCCCCCGAAGGCGCCCGCCGGCGTCGGCAAGGCCACTCCATCCAGGTTGAGCTCGACGAAGGTCTCGTCGACCACGGTCGTCGCGCCGGCGTGCTCGAGGGCGTGCACTGCGCGCCGGCGGGCGTCCTGGCCCATCACCAGGCCCGTCGGGTTGTGGAAGTCGGGGATCAGGTAGGCCAGCGCCGGCGGCTGGTCCCGAACCGTAGCTTCGAGCGCCTCCACGTCCCATCCGTGCTCCCCCAGCGGCGCGGGAATCAGACGCGCCCCCGCCCCGCGGAGCGCGTCGAGCGCCGCCGGATAGCTCGGGAGCTCGACAAGGACCCGCCGGCCACGCGGCAGCGCCGCCCGGATCGCCAGGTCGAGCGCGTGCAGCGCTCCATTCGTGACCAGGATCTGTTCGGGACGCGTGGGCAGCCCGCGCAGCTCGAAGCGCCGCGCGATCGCGCGGCGTAGCGGCGGCAGCCCCAACGGGTCGTAGCCGTGATGGTCCAACCAGCGCGGCAGCTCGCGAGCGGTCTCCACGAACAGTTCTTCCAGCACCGCCGGGGCGGGCATCGCGGAGATCCGCAGATCGAGCCCTGGGCTGCCGACAATCGCGTCGGAGGGAGCCGCCCGATGCCCGCCGGGCAGGGTCACCCAGCTCCCGGCGCCCTGGCGACTCTCGATGTAGCCCTGCTCGCGCAACTCGTCGTACCCGCCCGTGACGGTGGCACGGCTCACCCCAAGCGCCGCGGCTAGCGTCCGCTCGGCGGGCAGCCGGCTCTCCACGGCGAGACGGCCGTCGAGCACGAGCGCTCGGATGGCGCTCGCGAGGCGCTCACGACTGACGCCTTCCCGCCGCCAGGGGCCGAGCAACTCGACGATTCGCTGAGCCGGAACGATTGCCACGTACCACTTCTAGCAAATTGGCCCGCGAATGCGCAGGCCATTGTCTGCCAGACTGATCCGATGTCTCGGATGCGTCCACCACGCGTACGCCGCCTGGTCCAGCTCTACACCGGGCTCGTGCTGTACGGAGTGAGCTCGTCGATGTTGCTGCTCGCCGGCCTCGGCGTCGATCCGTGGGACGTGTTCCACCAGGGTCTCTCGCGGCGGATCGGCCTCGGCGTGGGCACGTGGGCCATCATCGTCGGCGTCGCCGTCCTGCTGCTGTGGTTCCCGCTTCGCCAGCGCCCCGGGTTCGGCACGCTCAGCAACGTCGTCGTCGTCGGGCTCGTGATCGACGTCGTGCTCGCCACCGTACCTAGCGTGCACGGCCTGGCTGCGCGCTACGCAGTGATGGTCTCGGGAGTTCTCCTGAACGGAATCGCCACCGGCGCCTACATCGGTGCCCGCCTGGGCCCCGGCCCGCGCGACGGCCTGATGCTCGGCCTGGCCGCTCGCGGTCACTCGATCCGCGTGGTGCGCACCTGCATCGAGCTCACGGTCCTCTTGACCGGTTGGTTGCTCGGCGGGACGGTGGGGATCGGCACCGTCGTGTATGCGTTGGGGATCGGGCCGATCGCGCACGTCTCGATCCCGCTGCTGGCAATCAAGTCCTCCGGCGGCACGATGGCCGCCGCCCCCGCCGACGCCACCGCTCCCATCAATCCAACCGCTCCCACCGACGCCACCGCCCCCATCAACCAAACCGCTCCGACCGACGCCACCGCTCCCACCGACGCCACCGCCCCCACCGGGCGCGCCGCGTGATGCTGAGTGTCAGCAATCAAACGTTCACCACGCGGTTCACCTAAGACTCTTACCGTCTTCTTCGCAACTCTCACCTCCCCTCCCTGTTAGGTGTTGTACTGAACAGACACGAAGGGAGGCAGCATGCGCAGAATGCGCGTCGTCGCGGCAATCGTGTTGGTTGCCTGCGGCGTGCTCGCGGTCGCTATCTCGTCCGCCGGCAGTCCAGCACCGGCTTCGGCCGCTGCCAGTCCGCCGGCTACCACGACCGGCACCGCATCCAGCGTCGCTCAGTCGAGCGCCACTCTGACCGGCACGGTCAATCCGAATGGTCAAGCGACCACGTACTACTTCCAGTACGGGACGAGCACGACATACGGAACCCAGACGACCCCGGCCAGCGTCGGGTCCGGGTCAACGCCCGTCGCGGTGCACACGGCGATCCTCGGCCTGACCCCGAACACCACTTACCACTACCAGCTCGTGGCCCAGAGCTCGGCCGGCACCACTTACGGGGCCGACGAGACGCTCACCACGACGACGACAGCACCCAGCCAGGCCGTCGTGCTCGGTCACGAAGGTTTCGTCTCACCCGGCTGGGTAGTCGGCGTCGAGCTCGGCTGCTTCCACGGTACGAGCGAGTGCACCGGTCACCTCACCATGTCTCACGACGGGACGACGATCGCGCAGCGCGATTACTCGATCCCGGCCGACAGTGGCGGTTTCCAGAACATGGTGCTGGACTCCACAGGTCAGACCGAACTCGGGTCCAATAGCACGTTCCATCTGCTGCCTGTCACCGTGACGGCGACGCCGACGGGCGGACAGACCGTGTCGTGGGTCATCCACCTAGCTCGTTGGGTGTGGCACTGATCCACACGCGGTAGTTCGGGGGCACTTCCACCTCCGAGGCTCTAGGGGCGCGCCGGTCGACTCCCCCCGGCGCGCCCCGGCGCCACCGATCAGATCCTCCCTCCGCGCTCCGTCACCCGCGGCTCAGCGACGGCGCGCGCGCAACTGGCGGTTCTTCTCGCGGTTGCCGCACACCGCCATCTCGCACCAGCTTCCCTGCTGGTTGCGTGACCGGTCAAAGAAAGCCCACCGGCAGTCCGGGTTTGCGCACACCTTCAGGCGCTCCCAGCTCCCATCTTCCTGTGCCCGGCGAACGATGAGCAGAAGCTCGAACAGGCCATCGGCGAGATCCTGATGTCGGGCGCCGGCGAGCTCGATTGCCCCACTGTCGCTCACCGTCAGGCGCGCTCGGTGTGCATCGGTCACGTTGCGAAGCGGCAGCAGACGCTGTGCGCTGGCGTGCGGGTCGTCGTGGTCGCGCTCTAACAGCCAGCGAATGCTCTCGCGCACCTCGCGCGCGAGCTCGAGGTCAGATGAGGCCAGCTGCGCGGCTGGGTCGAGCAGGCGGGCGTCAACCAGCCAACCTCGAGCGCCGTCGGGGTCGACCAGCGCATCGGTTCCCTCCTCGAGGTCGAGCGTATTGACGAACCCCTGCACGATCAGCAGCGGCATCGGCGCGGGTTTCTGCTCGCTGCCCGGAAACCAGGACGGAACGGCACTCATCGGCTCGATTCTAGTCGCGTGACCAGCAAAATCGCTTGACAGGTCATCATGACCAGCGTAAGGTGTTTGTTGGTCATGAGCGCTGGGTTCCGTATCCACTCTGCAACCGTGCTACTCGCCTCGGGCGGTCCCGGCCAGGTGGTCGCCGAGAGAGCTCGGCTCCGCGATCGCCTGGTGGCGCGCTGGCGGGCCCGTCAGCTTGATCGCGCGCTGGCCGACGGCGTCTCACCCGAGACGAACGCCCCGCTCGCGCTGCGCGCACACCGGCTGACCGAACCCGATCGCCGCTGGTCGATCGCCGGTGCCCTGCGCCGGATCGTCCGCGAGGCCGATGACCACCGGCGCCCCAGCCTCGGTCGCGTGACGCCGAATGCGAGTGCCGTCAAGGTGGCCAGCGATGCGCTGACCGAGCTCGCCGACACGCTCGACGATCCGGGGCCGGTGGCGGCCCACGGCGTGGCGCAGGCTTTGCTCCTGCTCACGGACGGAACGGGCCCGCTCTACAACGTGCGTAGCAGCGAGCCCCTGTCCGTCCGCGCCGCCCAGGCCGCGCGGCAACTTCGCCCGTGGGCGGCCTGATCAGGCTCGCTCGCCTGATCAGGCGCCCTTTGTCAGGTTCGTGCCGGCAGGCCTATTCCGCCGTCGGCGGCGGATAGACGTCGCGCACGTACTCGTCGACCTTGGCCGGGGCCAGGCGGCTGGCCACGGCCCAGTAGTAGATGATCGTGCTGAACACACCCGAGATCACGATCGACCAGTAGACCGAGGCGTTCGGACCCATCGAGAGTGGATCGGTGCCGCCCTGGTCGAGGACGTGCTTGAAGAACCCGATGCCCCCGATGATTCCACCGGGGTCGAACGGACTGATGTAGGTGATCACGCCCATGCCGACGATCCACACGATGATCCACGGCCCAGCCTCCCAGTCCATGCGGGGGGCGTTCGGGTTGAGGTGGAACGCGTAGGAGAGCCAGATCAGCAAGTACCCCAGCAGCAGGGCCACGACCAACGTGCTGTAGGTCTGCCACCCCGAGAACAGGATCACCCAGCCTGCGCCGGCAAAGGCAAGCGGCGCCAGGAACCCGGCTATCGGGAGTCGGTAGGTCCGCGGCAGGTCGGGCTTCTGCTTGCGCATGGCGCCGAGCGCGACCGGCGCTCCCGCGTACATGAACACCGAAGCGCTCGTCACGATGCCGACCAGCTTGGCCCAGCTCGGGAACGGGAGCAGGAACAGGACCCCGACCAGAGTCGCGATGATCACGCCGAACACGGGTACGCGCGAGGCGCTGACCCTCTCGAAGGCGGTCGGGACGAAGCCGTTCTTGCTCAACCCGAACGACAGGCGGGCGGAGGCGGTCTCGTACATGAGCCCCGTACCGCCTGGGGAGACGACCGCGTCGATCCTCAGCACGGTCGCCAGCCAGGAGATCCCGGCGATGCTGGCCAGCGTGAAGAAGGGACCGGCCGAGAGCTGCATGCCTTGCGCCGTCTTCGGCGTGGCGAGTCCGAGCCACCCGCCATTCGCATGCAGCACCGCCGGGTTAAGCCCGCCGATGAAGGCGATCTGGATGAGAAGATAGACCGCCGCCCCGATCAGGATCGACAGGATCACCGCGCGGGGAAGGTCGCGGCCCGGGTTCGCTGACTCGCCGCCGAGCTGTACGGCCTGCTCGAAGCCCAGCAGCGAGAAGATGATCCCGGCCGGGAGGGTGAGCAGGATGGCCTTGAACGCGCCGGTCTTGGGGAAGAAGCCACCGCCGGCAGAGCCGAAGTTCGAGCCGTGGAAGTGCCCGATCAGGAAGATCAGGATCGTGACCACCGGAATCACCACTTTCCAGGTGGTGATCGCGTTGTTGATCCGCGCGAAATAGCGGATGCCCCACATGTTGATGATCACGAACAGGAGCAACAGGACCGCGGCGGCCAGATAGCCCCACCCGTGTAGCGTTCCGCCGGCGCTGCCCGCGGAGGAGCTGGCGTGGAAGAAGTTCCGGGCCCAGTGCGCGGTGGACAGGTACTGGACGGCGGCCAGCACCTCGATCGGCGCGACGCTGGCGGCCTGCAGGTATGAGGCCCACCCGAAGGTCGCGCCGGCGAAGCTGCCGAACGCGTAGTGCGGGAAGCGGCTGGTGCCACCGCTGACCGGGAACAGCCCGCCCAGCTCGGCGTGGACCAGGGCCAGGATCAAGATGATCACCGACCCAAGGACCCAGCCGATGATCGCGGCCGGTCCCGCGATCGTGGCGGCGGTCAGCGCTCCGAAGAGCCATCCCGACCCAATGATTGATGTCTCAGACGCCCATAGGAGCCCGAGGAAACCGACTCCTCGATCCAGCCCCTCGGCGTCAAGAACCACCGTCGATGTATCGCCCGGCGGCGTAGCTACGTTTGCCATCGACCCTCCTCAGAGATCCCTTCTAGCGTCGGCGATCTTATCCCCTCGTCCGGCGCGAGTCCATGGCCCCAGTCGGGGGCTCTGTGTGGCCGGTAGTGGACCGAGGAGAGGGATGCCGCCGCGGGGTCGTCGCCAGTCGCAGCGGGTGCTGGTCGCACCGCCGATTGTGCGGTCCGACCGCGAGGCCGAGCGCCCGTTAGGGCAGTTGGAGCGCTCGGCCCCGCGAAGCGGTGATCACGGCCGCCGCTGCCGGTCAGGCGGCATACAGCCGCTCGAGCTCGTCGACGCTACGACTAATCGGCGTGCGCCGCCCCGTGCCGGCCGGTACTCCCGTCTGGAGCTCGAATGAACGCCGCTGGGCGTAGTCGAGCTCGCTCCACAGCCGCTTCAGCCGCCTTACCGCGTGCTTGGTCCGGGATGTCGCCGATGTCAACACGTTGGCTCCTTTCGATGTCCTCGCCCTTTCGGGCTCCGGTAGGAACCAGTCTGGGCTAAGCCGGGCCGTGCTTCATCGGCAATTCGCAGCCTCATCGCGGGTCCGTGGCCTTACTTTGAGCGGGCCCGGCCTTACCTGGCAAAAAACCTGGGTTTCCAGGGATTTTGCTCCTCTTCGCGACGGTCTTGACTACTGTGACGGGTCGGGACGTCGTCCCGGCGGGAGCGCCCCACTATTAGCGTTGCCCGTCGCGTTCTCGGCGGCCAGATCGCCGACCAGGATTCCGTCGCGGATCTGCGCCATCAGGTCGCCCACCGCGCTTGGGGAGTGCGGCAGCAGGATCGTGTTGGTCTGGGCTGCCTCGCCCAGCGCTCGAATCATGTCCGTGTATTGGGTGAGGGCGACCAGCGCCATTGCCTCGCGCGGATCGAGCCCGTGCTGGGCGATGATCTCGAGCGACTCGTGGAGTCCTTCAGCGATCGCCTTGCGCTCGGCGGCGACCCCCTCGCCCTGGAGGCGCATCGTCTCGCGCTCGCCCTCGGCCTTCTTGACCGCCAGCGTCTTCTGTGCGTCGCCCTGAGCCGCCGCGGCGATCTGGTTGCGCTGCGACGCGTTGATGTTGTTCATCGCGTCCTTGACCCGCTGATCCGGCTCGATGTTCGTGACCAGCGCCTTGACGATCTCGTAGCCGTAGTCGGCCATCTGCCGGTGCAGGGTGTCCTGGATGTGACGCGCGATCGTGTCGGCGTCGGCGTACGCCTCGTCCAGGTCCATGCTCGGGATGTGTGAGCGAACCACGTCGAATGCGTAGGACTGCATCTGGACCTCGGGGTCGTCGAGCTTGTAGTAGGCGTCCTGGACCTGCTGATCGGACGCCCCGACCTTGTATTGGACGGCGAGCTTGACGTGGACAAACACGTTGTCCTTGGTCTTGGTCTCGATCTCCGCGTTCAGCTGCTCGACCTGCAAGCTCATCCGGCCGGCCACGCGCTCGACAAACGGCGTCTTGGTCTGAAGCCCCGGACCACCGACCCGCACGAACTTGCCGAACCGCTCGACGATCGCCCGCTCCTGCTGCTCGACGGTGAAGAAGAAGATTGGCATAAGCGCCCCCCTTTCCAGGGCTGGGACTCCCGCGCCCGGCGATCCCGACCGGCGCATTGTTTGGCGAACGGAAGTTAAGCACCCCGAAGGCGTCGAATGGAGGAGTACCTTCACCCCGTATGAGCGAGCCGTCCAATCCCGCCGAGTTCGTCGGATATGAGCCTGACGAGCGACTTCTGGGCGACGATCTGGACAAGCTGCCGGCCGCCCTCGGTCAGCCGGAGCTGATTCCCCGCAGCCGCGCGCATGGCGGGATTGTTGGCGCCGGCGCCACACTCACCGCAGCCTCGCTCGTGATCGGCGTACTGCTCGTCCTGCTCGGCGTGGTCGACGCGATAACGAGCGGCATCGACGCGGCGCCGATCGTCGCCGTCGTGCTCGGCGCGCTGCTCATATCCACGCACTGGGGCTGGGTCCATGTGGCGGAGCTGACCGCCAACTCACTCGAGGGACGCAGCAACGCGGAGGTGGTCGACCGGCGCCAGCAATGGCTCGCGTCGATCGAGCCCTACACGCATGTCGAGGTCAGCACCGAGGTTCAGGACGACGGCTCGATCGCAATCGTGTCCACGCGCTTCCGTCCCGTCGACGCCGGCAAACAGCACTTCACCTTCGTCCGCGAGCTCGTCCATCGCGAGGTCCACTCCGCCGACGAGCCCGCCGCGAGCGTCACCGAGCGCGCCGAGACCCTGCGACGGGAGGCCGCACTCACCACTGCCCGCGAGCACGAGCGCTACGAGATCGCCGCGGACGCGTACGAGACCGCGTTGGTCGGCCGCGAGGACGAGGAGCAGCGACGCCTCGCGCAGCGCGCGGCCTCCGAGGCGCTTTCGCGGCAGATCAACTCGAACCTCCGCGACCCTCCGCTGACGGAGTAGGCGTCCCCCGCCCGCACCCGCACCGTCCGCTCACCCCACTCGCCGCGCGGAGATAGTTGTGCCAACAACTACCTGCTATGCTGAGTGGCATGGAACTTGGACTTGCCACCTTTGCGGACCTCGCCTCGGGCGTCAGTCCGGAGCAACGCATGCGCGAGCTGCTCGAGGAGGCCGAGCTGGCCGATCAGCTGGGCCTCGAAGTGTTCGCCGTGGGGGAACACCACCGGCCAGACTTCGTCGTCTCCTCGCCGGCCGTCGCGCTGGCGGCGATCGCGGCCCGGACGGAGAAGATTCGGTTGTCGAGCGCGGTCACGGTGCTGAGCTCCGCCGATCCCGTGCGGGTTTTCCAGCAGTTCGCGGAACTCGACCTGATCTCAGGTGGACGTGCGGAGATCATGGCGGGACGGGGATCGTTCATCGAGTCCTTCCCGCTGTTCGGATACGACCTCGACGACTACGACGAGCTGTTCGCCGAGAAGCTCGAGCTTCTCCTAGGAATCCGGGAGTCGACGCACGTCACCTGGTCGGGCAAGCACCGCGCGCCGCTGAACGATGCCGGCGTGTGGCCGCGACCGGTTCAGGATCCGCTGCCCGTGTGGGTGGCGGTCGGCGGAACCCCCCAGTCGGTGATTCGCGCCGGCGCCCTCGGGCTCCCGTTGACGCTCGCGATCATCGGCGGTCAGCCGGAACGCTTCGTGCCGCTGGTCGAGCTCTACCGGCAGGCCTTCGAAGCCGCCGGGCACGATCTGGCCGAGGCGAAGGTGGCGATCAACACGCACGCCTTTGTCGGTGAGACCTCGCAAGCGGCGGACGGGGCGTTCGCCAGCTCGTATCTGGCGATGATGAACCGTATCGGCCGTGAGCGCGGCTGGCCGCCCTCGGGGCGTCCCGAGTACGACGCGCTTCGCTCCCCCCGCGGCGCCCTGGCCGCGGGCTCCCCGAGCCAGGTGGCCGAGAAGATCCTGTTCGAGCACGAGCTGTTCGGCAATCAGCGCTACATCGGGCAGATGAGCGTGGGCGCGGTGGCACACGCCGACGTCATGCGGTCGATCGAGCTGTTCGGGACTGAAGTGGCGCCGGTTGTGCGGGCCGAGCTCGAGCGGCGGAGCGCGGGCAACTCCGCCGCCGCCCAGGCCGCCTGAGCTACCCAGGGTCGCGCAGCGCGAGCGCCCTGGCCACCGTGACCAGGACGAACGCCGGCTTGTGTATGACGTGCGCGCGCGTGAGACGAAGAACGTCGAACCCGGCGGCCCGGTAGAACAGGTCCTTGTCACGGTCGTTCTGGAAGCCACCGGGCCCGCCGTGGAAGCCGTAGCTGTCCAGTTCCAAGATCAGACGATGGGCTCGCCACATGAAGTCCGGCCTGTACGGCCCGAGTGGGGCGTTCACTTCCGGTACAGGTAAGCCCGAGTCGCGGATCAGCTTGAGCATTGCCTTCTCCGCTCGTGAGCGGGTGATCGTCATCGCAGACTCGTCGCCGAGAATCGCCGCCAGCCGCCCGACACCGCGCTCTCCGCGATGACGGCTGACCACCGCCTCCAGGTCTCGCTTCTTCAAGCGCCGGTTACCGAGGCCCGCGTCGATCATCCCCGGAAGGTCAGACAGCGAGATTGCGGCGACCTCGAGGCATGCCCGCGCCGGCGAGCTCAGCCAGAGGCCCTCGTGCCGGGTGACCTCGCGCGGGTCGATCGACTGGATCCGATGTACGAGCAGTCCGGTCCGCGGCTTGCAACAGCGCCCCACGACCGAGACCTCGACCTCCGGCGGCGGATTCTCTGTCAGTCCCCAGACGAAGGCTGCCGACCGGTGGCTGATGAACGTGCGTTCACCGCAGGCCAGCAACCCCGCGAGCTCGAGCGCGAGCGGCGGGAGCTCTCCGCAGCCCACCGAGTAGACGCCGCGGAAGACCGCGTGCAGGCGCCCCCTCTCGAGCCGGTATTCGACGGCGTCCTGACTCAACTCACACGCTAAGAGCTGCTCGGTCGTCAAGAGAGTCTTCTGACGGCTGGCGATCCGCGACGCCGCCAGGTCACCCCGCGGTTTTCTGCCGGACAACGGCTCACTCGCGCTCTTTCGCGGGACAAGCGAGACATTGTCCGTACCAGGGCCGGGTGGAACGGCATTCACCGGTGCGGGCGGGGCGAGTGAGAAGTTATCCGGGGTCGGGGTCGGGGCCGGGGTCGGGGCCGGATTCTGGGTCGGACTGGGGGTCGGATTCGGGGTCGGATGGCGAGACATGGGCGCAGTGTCCACCCGGTACGACCGAACACGGCCAAATGCAGGCAATTTGTTGCAAAGTTGGCACCGAGCCGTGTCGAACGGGGCGCCACGGGGCGCCACCGGGCGCCACCGGGCGCCACCGGGCGCCACCGGGCATGATGCAACGGTGCGCGTAGCGCTCTTCGCCACCTGTCTGGTCGACGCGCTCTTTCCCGACGCCGGCAAGGCGACCGTGCAGCTTCTCGAGCGGCTCGGCCAGCGGGTCGAATTCCCGCTCGAGCAGACGTGCTGCGGACAGATGCACGCCAACAGCGGCTACTTCGAGCCGCAACTCGTCCGACGTTACGTTGACACGTTCGCGGACTACGACGCGATCGTCGTCCCGTCCGGATCGTGCGCCGGCGCGATCCGCCATCAGCACGTGATGATCGCCAGAGACGCCAATGACGAAGCCCTGGCGAAGAAGGCCGAACACGCGGCCGGCAAGACCTACGAGCTGTCGCAGTTCATCACCGACGTCCTCCAGACCGAGGACGTCGGCGCCTACTTCCCCCACCGCGTCACCTACCACCCGACCTGCCATTCGATCCGGATGCTCAAGGTCGGCGATCGCCCGCTCCGTCTTCTGCAAAACGTCCGCGGGATCGACCTGGTCGCGCTTCCAAGGCAAGACGAATGCTGCGGCTTCGGTGGCACCTTCTCGATCAAGAACCCGGACGTGTCCGCCGCCATGCTGGCCGACAAGATGGAGTCGGTGATCGAGACCGGCGCCGAGGTCCTGTGCGCCGGCGACCGCTCCTGCCTCATGCACATCGGCGGCGGGCTGGAACGCAACCGCGCCGGGATCCGGACCCTCCACCTGGCCGAGATCCTGGCTTGCACGGACCGCGAGACCACCCCGGACCGCGAGACCACCCCGGACCGCGAGACCACCTCATGAACTCGACCGGCGAGCTGATCTGGAGCGACGACCCGCCCTTCCCAAAGAACGCGGCGAAGGCGGTCGAGAACTCACAGCTCCGGCGCAACGTCCGCAAGGCGACCGCCACGATCAGGGAACGCCGGGCCGGCCTGGTGGCGGAGACTCCCGACTGGCAGCAACTGAGAGCTGCCGGCGCGGCCATCAAGGACGAGACGCTCGCCCACCTCGACACCTACCTCGAGCAGTTCGAACGAAACGCAACCGACCACGGGGCACACGTCCACTGGGCGCGTGACGCGACCGAAGCCAACGCGATCGTCACCGGGCTCGTCAGACAAACCGGCGACACCGAGGCGATCAAGGTCAAGTCGATGGTCACCCAGGAGATCGGCCTCGTCGAAGCCCTGAAAGCCGGCGGGATCAGCGCCCACGAGACCGACTTCGCCGAGATGATCCTTCAGCTCGCCCACGACCGGCCAAGCCACATCGTCGTTCCCGCCCTGCACAAGAACCGGGCCGAGATCCGCCGGATCTTCCTCGATCACATCCCGGACGCGCCACGGGACCTAACCGACGACCCGCACGCCCTCGCCGAGACCGCACGCAAACACCTCAGACGCCTCTTCCTAACCACGAAAACTGCGATCAGCGGTGCCAACTTCGCGATCGCCGAGACGGGCGGGCTGCTCATAGCCGAGTCCGAGGGCAACGGCCGCATGTGCCTGACGCTCCCCGAGACGCTCATCTCCGTAGTGGGAATCGAGAAGCTCATCCCCACCTTCCAGGACCTCGAGGTGTTCCTCCAGCTCCTCCCCCGCTCCGCCACCGGCGAGCGCATGAACCCGTACAACTCGATCTGGACCGGGGTCACGCCAGGCGACGGCCCGGACAACGTCCACATCGTCCTGCTCGACAACGGTCGGACCAAGGCACTCCAAGACCACATCGGGAGACAGGCACTCAGATGCATCCGCTGCGCCGCCTGCCTGAACGTGTGCCCGGTGTACGAGCGGACCGGCGGCCAGGCGTACGGCGCGACGTATCCGGGACCGATCGGCGCGATCCTCACCCCGCTCATGGTCGGCGTCGAGCACGCCTCCGAGCTCCCGTTCGCGTCGAGCCTGTGCGGGGCCTGTTACGAGGTGTGCCCGGTCGCGATCGACATCCCGACCGTGCTCGTCAAGCTCAGACACGACGCGGTCAAGGCGAAGCGCCACAAAGCCCAGGACGCGGCATTCAATACAGCGGCACAAGCGATGAGCGGCCGCCGGCGCTGGAGCGCGGCACTGAAGGCCGCCAAGCTCATGCGCTGCGTCCGCCACGCCGCGCCGCCCCCGCTGTCGAACTGGACCAGGACGCGAGACCTGCCCGACCCCCCGGACGAGCCGTTCCGAACCTGGTGGAGCAAGCGTTGAGCGCGCGCGACGAGATCCTCGGCCGCGTACGAACCGCGACCTCAAGATCAGAGATGAGCGAGGTACCGCGCCAATACCGGACCGCCACCGACGACGGAATCGACACCTTCTTCGACCGTCTCGCCCACTACGAAGCAACCACCCACCTCGTCGCCCCCAATGACCTCGACCAAACGGTCCGCACGATCCTGGGCGACCGCAAGATCGTCACGCCGACAGGCATCCCGGACGACTGGGTCGAACGCCAGCTACGCGACGACCCGCCCCTCGACCCCCGCGACCTGGACGGATCCGACGGCGTGATCACGACCTGCGCGCTGGCCATCGCGCAGACGGGCACGATCGTCCTCGACGGCGGCCCCGGGATGGGGCGAAGGGCACTCACCCTCCTCCCCGACTACCACCTCTGCATCGTCAGGAAAGACCAGCTCGTGTCCTGCGTCCCCGAGGCGATCGCCAAACTGAAGGACGACCCGACCCGACCGCTGACGTTCATCTCCGGACCCTCGGCCACGGTCGATATCGAGATGGTCCGGGTCAAGGGCGTCCACGGCCCGCGCCGGCTCGAGGTGATCGTCGTGACCGAGCCGAACTCAGACCCCGCCCCATAGACTCGCGCCCGTGCGCACCCAGATAGGCATCGTCGGCGCCGGCCCGGCCGGACTTACGCTGGCGATGCTCCTGCACAAAGCCGGGATCGACACGGTCGTGCTGGAAAACCGCGACCGCGCGTACGTCGAGAAGCGGGTGCGGGCGGGGCTGCTCGAGCAGAACACCGTCGACCTACTGCACGAGCTCGACGTCGCCGAGCGCCTGGACCGCGAAGGCCTCCGGCACAACGGCATCTACCTGCGCTACCGCGACGAGAACCACTACGTCGACATGGCCGGCCTCACCGGCCGCCACATCACGATCTACGGCCAGCAAGAGGTCGTCAAGGACCTGACGAACGCTCTCCTTGACGGTGGCGTCGAAGTGAAATTCGAGGTCAAAGACGTCCAGCTGCACGACATCGACAGCGATCACCCGAAAATCACCTACGAGCACGGCGGCCAAGCTCACGAGCTCACGTGTGATGCGGTCGCGGGCTGCGACGGCTTCCACGGCGTCAGCCGCCCGACGATCTCGCAGCACATCACCGAGTACGACTACACCTACCCGTTCGGCTGGCTCGGGATCCTGGCCGAGGCGCCCCCCGCCACCGAGGAGCTGATCTACGCCTGGCACGCGGACGGCTTCGCCCTGTACACGATGCGCTCGCAGAAGATCAGCCGCCTGTACCTCCAGGTGCAAGCGGACGACGACATCGACAACTGGCCCGACGATCGCATCTGGAGCGAGCTCCAAACGCGGCTGGGCAATGTCAACGAGGGCAACATCTTCGACAAGGGCATCACCCCGATGCGCTCCTATGTCGCCGAGCCGATGCAGCACGGCCGCCTGTTCCTGGCCGGCGACTCGGCCCACATCGTTCCGCCCACCGGCGCCAAGGGCCTCAACCTAGCCGTCAACGACGTGCGACTTCTCGCGCCGGCGCTCAGTGACCTGATCACCCAAAACAACAGCGACCGCGCCGACGGATACACGCCGGCGGCCCTGCGCCGGGTCTGGCGGGCGCAGGACTTCTCCAACTACATGA
The DNA here is from genome assembly GCA_035502815.1 of Solirubrobacteraceae bacterium. Taxonomy (GTDB): domain Bacteria; phylum Actinomycetota; class Thermoleophilia; order Solirubrobacterales; family Solirubrobacteraceae; genus Palsa-465. The sequence goes on along the minus strand of DATJUA010000028.1, from coordinate 23,565 downwards.
CCCAGATGCTCCACGACCTCGGCGGCGGCCCGTTCCAGCGCCGGATGCAGCTGGCCCGCCTCGAGTACGTTGCACGATCCGAGGCCGCGGCACGCAGCCTGGCCGAGAACTACGTAGGGCTCCGCGCCGAGCCCGAGTTCTAGATGGCCCGGATCGCCTACAGGAAAGGCCTACACGAACTGGGCGACGGGCTGTACGCCTATCTTCAGCCCGACGGCGGTTGGGGCTGGAGTAACGCCGGCCTGATCACTTCCGAGGGCACCTCCCTGCTCGTCGACACGCTGTTCGACCTGAACCTGACGCGCGACATGCTCGACGCGATGCGGCCGCTCACGAATCAGCACCCGATCCGGCAGGCGTTCAACACGCACGGCAACGGCGACCACTGGTTCGGCAACGAATTGCTTCCGAACGGGATCCCGATCTTGGCCACCGCCGGCGCGCTTGACCTCATGCGAGCCTCACCACCGCAGGCCGCCCACATCCTGTTCAACGAGGTCGACCTCGGCCCCGAATGGGCCGCCTTCGCTCAAACGAAGTACGCGCACTTCGACTTCGCGTCGGTAAACGAACGGCTGCCCACGGAGGCGTTCGAAGGGCGCCGGGATCTCACCGTGGGAGACCGTACGGTGCAGCTGATCGAGGTCGGGCCGGCGCACACGGTCGGCGACGCGATCGCCTACGTTCCGGACGCGAACGCCGTCTTCACCGGAGACATCCTGTTCATCGACGGCACCCCGCTGATGTGGGCGGGTCCCGTGTCAAATTGGCTGACGGCGTGCGACCGAATCCTCGAGCTCAACGCGAGGACAATCGTCCCCGGCCACGGCCCGGTGACCGACGACTCGGGCGTCCGCGACGTGCAGCGCTACCTCGCGTACGTCCGCGACGAGGCGAGGAGTCGCTTCGAGGCCGGCCTCGACGACGAGGCGGCAGCCGACGACATCGACCTCGCGGACTTCCGCGATTGGGGCGATCCGGAGCGGATCGCGGCCAATGTCGCCACCCTTTATCGGGAGTTCGATCCCGACCTGCCCCGCCTCGAGCCGCCCGAGTTGTTCTTGAAGATGGCCCGCTGGAACGCTCGACACTAGGGTAGGACCGGAGAACCAGGAGGAGAGAGATATGGCTACAGAGTCAGTACAGGCGAGCGATAAGACGATCGCGCGGGCGGCAGCGAGCGCGGCGGAACGGTTCGGCGATCGGACCGCGATCCGCCACCGCGAAAACGACGAATGGCAGGACAAGAGCTTCGCCGAGGTCGGCCAGATCGTCGACGAGATCGCGCTCGGGCTGGTCGACCTGGGCCTACAGGCCGGCGACCGGGTTGCGCTGCTCGCGAACACGCGCCCCGAATGGACCTTCTCGAGCCTCGCCATCTCCCGGGCGGGCGGGATCGTCGTCCCTATCTACCCGACCAACTCCCCCGAGGAGTGCGAGTGGGTGGCGGGGAACTCCGACGCCAAGATCGTCATCTGCGAGGACGCCGGGCAACAAGCCAAGATCGAGCAGGTCCGCGGCAATCTCGAGCATCTCGAGCACGTCGTGCTGATCGAAGGCGACGACCTCACGATCGACGAACTCCGGAAGAAAGACGGCGATCGCGCGGAGCTCGAGCGCCGGTGCGAGGCGGTCTCCCCCGAGGACCCGTACACGATCATCTACACCTCGGGTACGACCGGCGCCCCCAAGGGCGTCGTGCTCAGCCACGGCAACTGCGCCTCGGTGGGTCTGATGGTCGAGGAGATCGATTTCATCACCGAGGGCGAGATGACCTATCTGTACCTGCCGCTCGCCCACGCGTTTGCCTTGACGGTGCAGCTCGCGTCGTTCGACGTGGGCACCGGAATCGTGTACTTCGGCGGCGATCCCCAGCAGATCGTCGCCGAGCTCCAGCAGGTGGAGGCCACGTACATGCCGTCGGTCCCGCGCATCTTCGAGAAGATCTACGCGCTGGCCCAGGCGATGGCCGACGACCCCGACCAACTGCGCGGAGCGGTCGAGCTGGGGCTCGAGGTCCGCCGGTTGCAAGACCAAAACAAAGACGTCCCGAACGAGCTCCAGGCCCCATTCGACAAAGCCGAGGAAGCGCTGTACAGCAAGGTCCGCGGGCTGTTCGGCAACCACCTGAGCAAGGCGGTTTCAGGCGCGGCACCGATCGCCAAGGAGATCCTCGAGTTCTTCTACGCATGCGGCGTACCGGTGCTCGAGGGCTGGGGCATGACCGAGACGACCGCCGTCGGATCGGTCAACACGCTCGAGAGCATCAAGTTCGGCACGGTCGGCCGGGCCATGCCCGGCGTCGAGTTCAAGATCGCCGACGACGGCGAGATCCTGACCAAGGGCCCAAATGTTTTCCGCGAGTACTGGCGCAACCCGGAGGCGACCAAGGACACGTTCACCGACGACGGCTGGCTGATGACGGGCGACCTTGGCTCGCTCGACGAGGACGGCTACCTGTCGATCACCGGCCGCAAGAAGGACATCATCATCACCGCCGGGGGCAAGAACCTCACGCCGGCCAACCTCGAGAACGACCTCAAGCAATCGCGCTGGATCTCCCAGGCCGTCATGTACGGCGACCGGCGCCCCTACCCGGTGGCGCTGATCACGCTCGACCCCGAGACGATCGTCCCCTGGGCCAGGGAGAAGAACCTGCCGGAGGACATGGCTGAGCTTGTCGAGCAAGAGGAAATCCGCGAGCTGATCCAGGCCGAGCTCGACCGCGCCAACGCCAAGTACGCGAAGGTCGGGCAGATCAAGAAGTTCGCGCTGCTCGACCACGACCTGACCCAGGAGTCCGGCGCCCTCACGCCAACGCTGAAGCTCAAGCGCAACGTCGTCAGCGAGCAGTACGCAGAAGTCTTCGAGTCTCTCTATGGGGGCTAAATGCGCCAGTTGACCGCACTCGACCAGCAGTTTCTCGCCCTCGAGGACTCGCGCAACTACGGGCATGTCGGGTCCCTGTCGGTGCTGGACCCCTCGACCGCGCCGAGCGGGGAACTCACCCTGCCCAACCTGCAGAACCTGATCGCCGAGCGCCTCCCGCTCGTGCCGCCACTGCGGTGGCGACTGACCGAGGTTCCCTTCAATCTCGACTACGGATACTGGATCGACGACCCCGACTTCGACCTCGAGTTCCATGTCCGCGAGATCGCCCTGGCTCCCCCGGGGACCGACGCCCAGCTGGCCGAGCAGGTCGCCCGCATCTACGCTCGCCCGCTCGACCGATCACGCCCTCTGTGGGAGATCTACCTGATCCACGGCCTACCCCGTGGTCGGGTCGGGGTGATGAGCAAGATCCACCACGCCGTGATCGACGGCATATCGGGGGCCGAGATCATGGGTGCGCTGTTCGACATCTCCCCGGAGGGGCCCGAGTCTCCGCCGCCCGCCGACATGCCGCCGGCCGACGCGAAGCCTAACGACCTGCAGATGCTCGCTCGCGGGCTGCTCGGGGTGCCGAAGTACCCCTTGCGGGTGCTCCGCGCCGCGCCGCGCGCGCTGCCCAACCTGGCCGAGGTCCAGTCGTTCGCCGCGATCCCGGGGGTGAAGGCAACGGGGCGCCTGATCGCCGGGGCCCAACGTGCCCTCGGGGTCGACACCGTCGTCGGCCGGCTCGACCTCGAGCCCCCGCGGACGTCGTTCAACGGCCGCGTCTCGGCCCACCGGCGCTACGCCTTCGGGCAGCTCTCGCTCGACGAGGTCAAGGCGATCAAGGACCACTATGGCTGCACGGTCAACGACGTGATAGTGGCGATCTGCGCCGGAGCGGTCCGGCGGTGGCTGGTCGAGCACGACGAGCTGCCCGACGAGCCGCTCGTCGCGCAGATCCCCGTCTCGGTGCGCCGCGAGGAAGAGCAGGGTACGTATGGCAATCGCATCTTGCTCATGACGGCACCGCTTCACACCGAGATCGAGGATCCAATCGCCCGACTCGAGCAGACCCATGAGTCGCTGAGCGAGATGAAAGAGCGCCATCGCGCCCTTCCGGCCGAGCTGCTCCAGGACGCCAACCAGTTCATCCCGCCGGCGCTGTTCTCCCGCGCGGCCCGCCTCACCTTCTCGCTCGGCGCGAGCCGGGCCAGTCATCCGGCTTGGAACCTGGTCGTCTCGAACGTGCCCGGACCGCAGGTCCCGCTCTACCAGGCCGGGGCGCGGATGGAGGCCCACTATCCGATCTCGGTGATCACCGACGGGATGGGGCTCAACATCACGGTCATGAGCTACTGCGGCAACCTGAACTTCGGGATCGTGGCCGACCGCGAGCAGGTCCCCGACGTGTGGTCGCTAATGGGCTGGGCGGGCGACGCCCTCGAAGAACTGAGACCCCAGAGCGCCGCGCATCAGACAGCCAAGCCCGACAAGATCCGAAGCAGTGGCTGAGCCTAAGGCGCCGCCGTCAGGCGCCGCCGACCCACATGAATCATTCTGCGACATCGGCGGGGGCATCACCCTGTGCTACGAGCGGTTCGGTAACGAGGCCGATCCGCCGCTGCTGCTGATCATGGGCCTCGGCACCCAGATGATCGGCTGGCCTGACGAGTTCTGCGCGCAGCTGGGCGAGCGTGGATTCCAGGTGGTCCGCTTCGACAATCGCGACATCGGGCGCTCCACTCGCATCCACGGCGCCCCGCCCACGCCCCGCCAGCTGCTGACGCGGAAGATCGACCCGGTGCTCTACACGCTCACCGACATGGCCAGCGATGCCGCGGGGCTGCTGACGAAGCTACAAATCTCGCCGGCGCACGTGGTCGGAGCCTCGATGGGCGGGATGATCGCCCAGACCCTCGCGGCCCGCCGGCCGGACGCCGTCCGCTCGCTCGTCTCGATCATGTCGAACACGGGCAACCGCTGGAGGGGCCAGCCGGCATTCGGCATCTATCGCTACCTCCTGCGTGCCGCTCCAAGCGACCGCGCCGGCTATATCCAGCACACGACCGGTGTCTTCGAGGCGATCGGTTCGCGCGGACTCCCGTTTGACAAGGACCGTGTGCGCCACATGGTGGCCCGCAGCTACGACCGCGGGCACGATCCGGCCGGGCCGGGCCGTCAGCTCGGAGCGATCATCGCCTCCGGTGACCGAACGGGGGAGCTCCGCACGATCGCCACGCCGACGCTGGTCATCCACGGCTCCAACGACCGCATGGTGGCGCGGTCGGGCGGCATTGCCACGGCCAAGGCAATTCCCGGCGCGCGCATGATGACCGTAGAAGGCATGGGCCACGACCTTCCCGAGGCGGCCTGGCCGCAACTGATCGAGGCGATCGCCGGCCACGCGCACGCCGCCGATCAGGCGACCGCCGGAGCACCCCTCGGCGCGCCTTGACCCGCGGCGACGCCGAGTCCACCGTGCTGCGCGACGGGTCCTCGGTGCTGATCCGGCCAATCACGGCCGAGGACCGGGACTTGCTCCGCTCGGGCTTCGAGCGGCTGTCCGAGCGCGCCCGGTACATGCGCTTCCAGGCGCCGATCACGGGTCTCAGCGACCGCCAGCTGTCCTATCTGACCGCCGTCGATCACCACGACCACGAGGCGCTGATCGCGCTCGACCCCGATGCCAACGACTGCATCGGCGTAGCGCGCTTCGTGCGCGCGGACGACGCCGTCGCCGAGTGCGCGATCGTCGTCGCCGACGACTGGCAGGGGCGCGGCGTCGCCACGGCGCTGCTTGATCGGCTCGTCGACCGGGCCCGCGAAGAAGGCATCGAGCGATTTACGGCGCTCCTGCTCGCTGAGAACATCGACGCGTTGCGCCTGCTCGAGCGCCTGGGTGAGACCCAGGAGCGCAGGCTCGGCCCGCAGGTCGAGCTCGACATCGCGTTGCCCGCGGCCGAGCAGCCCAGCCCTCAACTGAGGCTCGCGCTCAAGGGTGCCGCCCGCGGCCTGTTCGTCCCCGCGGTCAGCATGTGGCGACTGGTGGCCGACTTCGCCTACCGCCGGACCGATCCGACCGCCGAGCCGGCGAACGTGATCGTCGCGCACGTGTACGCCGCCGGTGGTGAGGCGCCCGCGGTCAGCGTGGCCGGCGGCCTGGCCGGCGCCCGGCGCGCGCACGTGCACCTGGTCGAGACCTACTGGCCGCTGCTCTCCAACCGCCAGGAACTCGACGAGCGTCTGTCGTCGGCCGCAGCCGATCTGCGCCGCGACGGAATCGACGTGACCCCCCATCTTGCCCCCGGCGACACGGCCGACGCGATCATCGACGTCGCCGAGGAAACGCGCGCCGCGCTGATCGTCATCGACCCGAGAGCGGTCAGCCCCTTAACGCCGTGGCGCGCGTACTCACTACCCGCTCGGGTGTGCGCACGCGCGCCGTGTGACGTTCTTATCGCTAGATGAGCTCTAGCTGAGGCTCGTGCCGTTTAGGCGGCCTCGCTCAGCCCCGCAAGCTCAGCGGTTGCGGCCAGTCGCCGCAGGCCCTGCTCCTCGAGCTGACGCGCCCGCTCGGCGGTGATCCCGAGCTCGGAACCCGCCTGCCGAAGCGTCTTGGGCTCCGCGCCGGCCAGGCCGAACCGCAGCTCGATCACGCTCCGCTCCGCTGCCGGAAGCCGTCCGACCGCCTCGTTGACCTTCTGGTCACGCTCGGTGTCGGCTACTTCCTCGAGCGGCTCGGGGCGCTCCGAGGCCAGCAGGTCGCCCAGCGCGGTCTCGCCGTCCTCGCTCACCGGCTGATCAAGGCTGGTCATCGCCCGGCTGAGTTCACGCAGTTCCGCGATCTCCTCGAGCGGGATCTCGGTCACCGCGGCAATCTCCTCATCGGTCGGCTCGCGGCCCAGCTTGGTGCTGAGCTCGGACTCGACCTTGCGCACCTTGACCTGGCGCTGGGAGACGTGCACCGGCACTCGAATCGTGCGCCCGTGGTTCTGGAGCCCGCGCTGAATCGCCTGCCGGATCCACAGCGTGCCGTAGGTGGAGAACTTGAATCCGCGCCGCCAGTCAAACTTCTCGACCGCGCGAATCAGGCCCAGCATTCCCTCCTGGACCAGGTCTTCCATGGGCAGGCCGTGACCCTGGTAGCGCCGTGCCTGTGACACGACAAGCCGCAGGTTCGCGTTGATCATCCTTTCCTTGGCCTCGAGGTCACCGCGCTCGATCCGCTTGGCCAGCTCGATCTCCTCCGCCGCGGTGAGCAGCGGATGCAGCCGGGCTCGCCGAAGGAACAGCTCGAGCGAATCGGGGACGCCGGTACCACGGTCGTCATCGATCGCCGTGCGCAGCTCGGCTCCGGTGTCCACCTGCGCGCCCGCGTGGGTACGCCGGCGCCTGACCTGACGCCGGTTGCCCGTCGCCGCGGTGCGCTTGGTCTGGCCAGACCGAACGCGCTGAGCGGTTTCGTGCTTGTCGGGCCGCGACGCCGCAGTCCGACGGTCCATTTCAGAATTTTCCAATTGAGTCCTCTTGTCATCCATAGTTCGATCCAGAGCGAATTGTAGCGAATTGTTCGACGGATGTCGAACCAATTCCGCCGGTTTCGACACTTCCAACAGATAAGACCCCACTCCCGCGGAAAGGGTTCCTGTTTGCCTCCATTTGCGGGGGGATTCTTCTGTTTTCCTTACCTTCGAGGGCACCTATCCAGCCCATCGATATCTCTGCCCGTACACGCGACGCTCGTACCCTCTCCTCATCGGATGTCCGAGCGTTTCCGGGCCATCGGCTCGGGTAGCGCTCAACCAATGAGCGTCGATGACCTGACCCACGAGGCCCGCCGGGCATTCGAGGGCTATGCCGAACCACAGCAGCGGCCGCCCTTCCGCATGTACGCCGGCCTGACCGCGCTGTTCAACGCCGGCTTCGCCGGCGCCCTGTACGCCGCCAAGCGCCGCCGCCGGCTCCCCGAGCGCGTCTCGCCCCAGGACCTGATGCTGATCGGAACCGCGAGCCACAAGCTCTCGCGGCTGGTGGCCAAGGACAAGGTCACGAGCTTCGCGCGGGCACCGTTCACCGAGTACCAGGGGCGCGGTGGACCGGCCGAGGTGCAGGAGCGATCGCGCAACGGCGAGGTCCGGGGCGCGATCGGCGAGCTGCTCATCTGCCCCTACTGCCTCGGCCTGTGGGCCGCCGGCGCCTTCCACGTCGGCCTGATCTTCGCGCCCCGCGTGACCCGGATGGCCGCCTCGACGCTGACCGCGCTGACCGTGTCCGATTTCCTCCAAATCGCCTACAAGGCGGCGGAGGACAAGGGACTGGGCGCCGCTTAGCGACTCAGTAGTTCCCCCGGAACCGCACCCGGCGGACTACCGCTAAGGGTTTCGGCGAAGTACGACGATAAGAGAGCGTGTTCTCTTCCGACGAGGCCCTTTCCCAGGTCAGCCACGAGTTCCGCAACCCGCTCAACGCGATCCTGGCCTTCGGTCAGCTGCTGGCCCTCGAGGAGCTGAGCGAGTCCCAGCGCCACAGCGTGGAGCAGATTCTCGCGGGTGGGCGCCACCTGCTCGCCCTGGTCGAGGACCTGCTCGACCTCTCGCGCGCGGCGGGCGGCAACCTCGAGCTGTGTAGCCGACCGGTCGAGGCGCGCCACGAGGTGGCCCAAGCGGCGATGCTGTGCGGCCCGCTCGCGGCTGAGAAGTCGCTCAGGCTGAGCGTCGAGACGGGCGATGAGCCGGTGTGGGCCCTGGCAGATCAGCGCCGGCTCAAGCAGGTGCTTCTGAACCTGATCTCCAACGCGATCAACTACAACCGCGCGGGCGGCTCGATTACCCTCCGCGTCTCCCGCGACGGCGACGAGCGCGTCCGCATCGACGTGACCGACACCGGCGTCGGCATGACCGCCGACCAGCTCAAACGACTGTTCACGCCGTTCGAGCGGCTCGGCGCGGCGCTGCGCGGGGTCGAGGGCAACGGGCTCGGCCTAGTCGTGTGCAAGGCGCTGGTCGAGGCGATGGGCGGCTCGATCGAGGTTGTTTCAAGCCCGGGCACGGGCTCGGTGTTCAGCGTGCGGCTCCCGGTCGCCGACCTCGCTCCGTGTCACGAGCTGCGCCCCCGCCACGCCCGGGTACTCGCTTCCGCCGCCTGACCGGATCCTAAGGAAGCTCCGGCAGCAGGTTGTCGGCCGCGCTGCCCGCGGCGTTCACCGCGCCGGTGGCCGTCGACCCGAGCGGACCCGGAACCTGGGAGGTGACCGAGGTAACCGTCTTGACCACGGTGTCGACCGGGGTCGGATGCGGCGAGGGAGCGGGGCCAGGCGATGGCCCCGGGCTCGGCGACGGCGCAGGGTTGGGGGACACCGAGACCGGAGTCGGCCGCGGCGATGGCGGGGTTGGCGCCTGCGTGATCGGCCGAGTCACCCCGCCGCCCGGTGCGATCGTGCCGCCGGTCGAGCCAACCCCCGTGCGCGGGGCCGTGGCCACCGGCGCCGCGCGGCCGCCGACCCGACCACTATTGCCACCAGGCGCCGGCCGGTTCACGACGGACTGGGCGACCGCAACCGGGATTCGAGGCAGCGCCGCAGCGCCGCCCGCGCGCGCCGCCGCGCCGGTCTGTGCGAGCGGGCCGACGCTGGGCGCGGGTGGTCCGGCGAATACCTGGCCGAGCACGCCGAGCTGGCTGAATCCGCCGCCGAGCGCGAGCGCCACCAAGGCGGCAATCATCGTGGACGGGACGATCAGGGCCGCGCTCGAGGCCGCGAACAGCTGACGCCTCCACATCCGGGCAAGGGTCATGGCGCGCATGGTACCCGCAGAAATGCAATCGCCACCCAGTTCGGTCGCCCGAGCCCACGGGTACGATCACCGCCGGGTCCCCGCAACCCAAACGCCTCGCTATGCAGCGCCTTTCCATCGCCCGCTCGCTGCGCCTCGCGCTCGTCGCGATGACGCTCGCGCTCGCGATCGTCGCCGCGCTCGGTATCGCGAGCCTGTACAACGCTCGCCAAACCTATGAGAACCGACTCATCAATACCTCCTCGCTGGCCACCGCGGGGGCGAACCTGGCTGCCGCGGGAATCGCCGAGGAGGAGGTGCTCCGCGACGCGCGGGGCCCGGGCGCGCCCGCGGCCCGACGCCAGGCCGCCGCGCAGTACGACGCCGCTGCGGCGACCGCGGCCTCACTGGCGCGCGGCGATCCGGTCAGCGAGCGGCTCGTCGGCGAGCAGATCGCGGCCACGCAAACCGCTCGTGATCTCGCGAGCACCGGGCAGCTCGACACCGCCCTGAACGGCCCGCTGGCCCGGGCGCGCGCGCTGGCCACCCAGCTTCAGGCGCGCCAGGCGGCTCGGCAGGCGACCGCGCGCAGCGAGGCTCGCGCCGACTCCCGCCGTGCGCTGCTGCTCGTGATCGTCGCGGGCGTGCTCGCACTCGGGGGAGCGCTCGCGCTGATCACCGTGATGGTCCGGGCCATGCGCCGCCCACTCGACGACCTGGTTCAGGCCACCCACAGCCTGGCCGAGGGCAAGCTCGAGCAGCGCGTGGAGCCGTCCGGACCGCGCGAGCTCCAGGACCTGGCCGGCGCGTTCAACGACATGGGCGAGGACCTCGCCGCAGCGCAGCGCCGGATCGAGGAGGAGCGCCGGCGCCTGGCGGCGACCATCGAAAGCCTGGGCGATGCTTTGATCGTCACCGAGCCGGGGTCCAACCTGATCGCGGCGGTGAACCCGCGGGCCGGCGAGCTCGTCCCCGAGCTGGTCGTGGGTGGCCTGGTGGACGCGCCAGACAGTCCGCTGCCCGAGCTCGACCAGGCGCTCGCCGGCGAGACGCTGGTGGAGCACCGCGACCGCACGCTGGCGGTGACCGCCGCCCACCTGGGCGATCAGCGCGCGGGCCTGGTCTGGACGGTGCGCGACATGAGCGAGCGCGCCCGCCTGGAACGCGCCAAGAGCGAGTTCGTGGCCACCGCCTCACACGAGCTGCGCAGTCCGTTGACCTCGATCAAGGGATTCGTCGAGCTGCTCGAGCGCTCCTCGGACGAGATGTCTGACCGCCAGCGCGAGTTCGTCGAGATCATCCTCAAGTCCACCGACCGGCTCGTCGAGCTCGTCAACGACCTGCTCGACGTGGCCCGGATCGAGGCCGACCACGTCGAGATCAACCGGCGGCCGATCGATGTCGGGGAGGTCGTGCAGGAGGTGGTGGAGCTGATCACCCCGCGCATGGCAGGCAAGGGTCAACGCCTGACCTCTTATGCCGCCCCGGTATTGCCGCCGGCCCTGGCCGACCCCGGGAGAGTGCGTCAAATCGTGGCCAACCTGCTGACCAACGCCCACCTATACACCCCCGAGGGCGGGACGATCCACGTCGGCGTCGAGCCAGATCGGGCCTGGGTCGAGATCGTGGTCGAGGACTCCGGCGTGGGGATGAACCAAGAGGAGCTCGCGCACATCTTCGACCGCTTCTACCGGGCGGGGAACCGGAGTTCGTCGAATCCGGGGACCGGCCTCGGGCTGTCGATCGTCAAGTCGCTCGTCGACCTGCACTTCGGACAGATCAGCGTCGACTCGGAGCCGGGACGCGGCACCATATTTCGCGTGCGGCTCCCCGCGGCCGTGACCGGGCTCGACTCGCCGGCCGCGCTCGCGTCGATTCGCGGGCGCAGCGTGCTGGTGGTCGACGATGAGCGCGAGATCGCCGAACTGATCGCGAGCCAGCTCGCCGCCCTCGACGTGCAGGCGACGGTCGCGGTAAGCGGTGAGGAGGCGCTCGAGCGGCTGCACTCAGAGCACTACGACGCGGTCACGCTCGACATCTTGATGCCGGGGATGGATGGCTTCGACGTGCTGGCGCAGATCCGCTCGGAGGCCGATCTGGCCAGCATCCCGATCGTGTTCGTATCGGTCTTCTCGGGACGCCAGGAACTCGCCGGCGAGTGGGTCGTGGCCAAGCCGATCGACGCCGACGAGCTGCGCTCGGTGCTTGGGGCGGCGGTCAGCGCCGGACGCTCGCGCGTGCTCGTGGTGGGACGCGAGGACTTGCAGAACGTGCTCGAGCCGGCCCTCGATGATCTGGGCATCGAGTTCCAGTGGGAGCACTCCGGTGCCGCCGCCGCCAGGGTGTGTCGCGAGCGGCGCTTCGAGGTGGCGCTGATCGATGTCGGGATCCGAAACCCCCAGATGGCGATCCAGGCCCTCGATCTGCGCGGCCGGCGCGTCCGCCGCGCCGTGATCCTCATCTCGGATGGCGATACCCCAACCCCGCCGGGCGTCGACAAGCTCGGGATGGAGGTGGTGCCCACCGAGTACGCGGCCTCCGCGGTGCTTGCCGCCCTCAGAGGCGAGCGGTAGGTTTCGTGACAACACGGGTACCTATTCCTCGGCAGGAAGGTACGTGTGGACCCGGCGCGCGCTCATGCGGATACTCTGAGCCTAAGATGGCGGTCCAGAGCGAGATTGGTCTGATCGACGAGCTCGTGCGAGTTCGCGCGGAGCTGCGCCGTCGCGAGCGCGAAGCCGCGGATAAGGAGCTGCAGCTCCAGCGTTACGCCGCGGACCTCCGGGAAACGTTCAAGCAGGAACGGGCCCGCGCTCAGGAGCTGCGCCGCTCCTACATGGCAACCGTGCGCGCGCTGTCCAACGCCGTCGAGGCACGAGATGCCTACACGGGCAAGCACGCCGAGCGAGTCGCCGCCTACGGGCTGGAGATCGCGCGCAAGTTCCCGACCGAGCTGGTGCTCACTCCCGAGCTCGAGTTCGGCTTCCTACTACACGACGTAGGAAAAGTTGCCATTCCCGACGCAATCCTCTACAAGCCGAGCGCTCTGGACGACGCCGAACGCGCGCTGATGTCGCGCCACCCCGTGATCGGGGCCGAGATCGTGCAGGGCATCGAGTTCCTCGGCGAGGCCGCCGACGTCGTTCGCTCGCACCACGAACGCTGGGACGGGGCCGGCTATCCCGATCGCCTCGGCCACGATCAGATTCCGCTCGCGGCCCGCGTGTTCTCGGTGGCCGACGTGCTCGACGCGCTCACCACGGACCGCCCATACCGCCCCGCCTGCTCTCTGCGCTACGCGCGGGCGATGATCGACTCCGAGAGCGGCTCCCAGTTCGATCCACGCGTGGTTGAGGCGTTCGATTCGATCGACGACCAGGTGTTCGAACGGATCGCCGCCGAGATCCGATGACCCATGGGGTCCTGATCGTCGACGACGATCAGTTCATCCGCAAGCTGATCGCCACCACGCTCGAGGATGTCTCGGAGTTCGAGCTGCACGAGGCGGGCGACGGGGTCGAGGCGCTCGAGGTTGCCCGGCGCGAAAGACCTTCGCTGGTGTTCCTCGACGTCGACATGCCTCGGCTGAACGGGATCGACGCTTGCCGGCAGTTGCGTCAGGACGACGCGACTCGCGACCTGACGATCGTGATGCTGACCGCGGCGCATGGCGACAGCGTCGAGTCCGAGGCCGAGGAGGCCGGCGCGGACCTGTTCCTGACCAAGCCGTTCAGCCCGCTTGACCTGTTGCGGCTGGTCGATCAGCTGGACGAGCGTTAGCTAACGCGCCGCCGTCAGGCACCGCCGCCGGGCGCCACCGACCGGCACCAGAAGCCTGCGAGACTCTCGGGCGATGACCCGTCGCGCCTGGCTGGCCTTCGCCGCGTCCTCGCTCATCTGGGGCGTCCCATACCTGTTCATCAAGATCGCGGTCGACCACGGAGTGACCGCGCCGGACCTCGCGTGGGGACGGGTCACGCTCGGCGCGCTCGTGCTGCTGGCCCTGGCCTGGCGCGCCGGCACGCTGCGCAGCGTGCTGCACCGGTGGCGCTGGCTGCTCGCCTTCGCGATCGCCGAGATCGTGATCCCGTTCCCGATGCTCGCGATCGGCGAGGAACGGGTTCCCTCATCGCTCGCGGCGATCATGGTCGCGGCCGTGCCGCTGATCGGTGCGATTCTGGCCATGCGCTTCGATCACTCCGAGCGTCCGACCCCGATCCGCGCGCTCGGCCTGGCGATCGGATTCGGCGGAGTGATCGCGCTCGTCGGACTGGACGTCGCTGGGCACTCGGGCGAGCTGCTCGGGATCGGGGCGATCATGCTCACCGCCACCGGATACGCAATCGGCCCGATGCTGATCAAGCATCGCCTCTCCGGCCTCGATCCCCGCGCCACGATGGGAGCGAGCCTCGCGCTCGCGTCGGCGGTGCTGCTGCCCTGGGCGGCGCTCGACACGCCACGCCACGTCCCGTCCACCGGGGCGATCGGCGCGGTCGTAGTGCTCGGGCTGCTGTGCACCGCCACCGGATTCGTCATCTACGCGATCTTGATCGGCGAGGCCGGCACGAGCCGCGCCACCGTGATCACCTACGTCAACCCGGTGGTGGCGGTCACGCTCGGCGTACTCGTGCTCGGCGAGCATCCGGGCGCCGGCGCGGTGGCCGGCCTGCTGCTGATCCTGGCCGGTGGGTGGCTGGCCACCGACGGCCGGCTGCCGCCGGGACTGGCGAGTCTCGTGCAGCGGCGGCCCGTCCGGTCCGGACGGGCCCTCGTTGGCCCCACGGATGCCGCCAAAGGCGGCCCCAGCTAAGAGATCTTGATCAGGACGATCGTGTTGATCACGAACGCGATCGCGAACCCGATCGTCCAGCGGTTCAGGTTGCGCTCCACGAGCGAGCCGCCCCCGAGCGGGCCGGCGCCGGTCCCGACCCCGAACGCGCCCGACAGGCCGGAGTCCTTGCCCGAGTGCATGAGGATCAGGAACACCATCACGACGCAGATGAACACCTGGAGGACGCCAAGAATCGTTTCCATACGCTCCCGATGGTAGCTCAGGTGACCCGGAGCGGCGACTGCTAGGCGTCCGAGTCCGGCGACTCGATCCGCGCATGCTCGCGGTCGAGCCCGCGCAGGATCTCGATCGCCTCGCCGCGCAGGGTGCGGTCGAGCGCCTCGTAGTCCTCGTCCGAGAGCTTGCCCGTGCGATGGTCAAGCTCGGCGTCGCGCAGCTCCCGGTACTTGGCCTCGCGCGCCGCCTCGAGCTCCTCCAGATTGACCTCGGAAGCCTCGACCAGCGAACCACTCCCGGACCCGGCCCCGCCCTCGGAGGAGTGGCCGCCCACGACGGCCCGCCGCATCGGCGCCGAGACGAACACCACCACGGCCGCCAGGATCACGAGCACGATCAGGTAATTGCCCATGCCGCCTCCGTTGCTCGCATCAGACAGGCTCGCGGACGGGCACGCCGGTCGACGTCGCCGACCGAGTCGCCTGCGGCGCCGTCGAGCGCCGGCGCGCCAGCGACGGCACCGGCCACAACGCGATCAGCCCACCCCCGGCGATGATCAACGCACCCAGCCACAGCCAGGTCACGAGCGGGTCGACGATGAACAGGAACTCGGTCGGCCAGGGGTGGGTGACGAACCGGCGGGCGATCTCGCTCACGGCCAGGTCGCGCTCGCCCCACAGCGTGTCCAGCGCCTCCTGCTCCTGGGCCGGCGGCAGCTTGGCCGCCTTGGTCATCACTTCCGGGGCGTAGGACGCGAACAGCGAGTTGGCCTTGTTGATGAGCGGGGCCAGCGGCGTGGGATCGGCGTTGATCACGGTCCAGATGTCCCGCCGCAGGCCGGCGTCCAGACCGACTTGGCTATCCGAGTTCGAGGTATCGAAGAACCGTCCGACCAGGCCATCGGTCGGGTTGTCGGAGGGATAAAAGCCGCGGGTCGTGGTGACCGTGGTGACCTGCTTGCCACCCTTGGTCACGTCGAGCACGGCGCCGAAGGTGATCTTCTGGGAGGAGACCGACTCGGTGGGCCGCACGTACCGGATCGTGTAGCCGTCGACGCTCGCCTTCTGTCCGGGAGTGAGCAGTACATCGGTGGAGTGCTGGAACGACGAGGATGCGGCGACCCCGACGAGCATCACGGCGAGGCCCGCGTGGACGATGTAGCCGCCGTAGCGACGGCGGTTGCGGCGGACGAGCCCGACGAACGCCACCGGAATCATGTCGTGGGTCATGGCCCGGCGAGCCGCGGTACCGCGCCACAGCTCCTGGAAGACCGAAACCAGCACGAAGGCGGCCAGCGCGAACATGATCAGCGCGAACGGCCGCGAGCTCGGACCGCCAGGCACCAGCAGGAGCCAGACGAAGACCGCGAGCCCTCCCAGCACGGGCAGCGTGAAGTTGCGCCTCAGGTTGGCCGCTGTCACGCGGCGCCACGCGATGATCGGCCCGATACCCGACAGCAGCACGAGGATCAGCGCCAGCGGTACGACGAACGGCCGGAAGGCGGGCGGACCAACCGACACCTTGGTCCCGGTCAGCGCCTGCGAGATCAGCGGGAAGAACGTGACCCAGAAGATCACGAACACCATCGCCACCAGGACCATGTTCTGGAACAGGAACGCGGCCTCGCGCGAAAGTAGCGAGTCCAGGCGAGCGTCCGAGCGCAACTGCTCGCGCCGCCGCAGAATCAGCCAGATCGAGCCGATCGCCATGACCGCGAGCAGGATCACGAACGGAACCCCTAGCGTTGACGCCCCGAAGGCGTGGATCGAGTCCAGGACGCCCGAGCGGACCAGGAAGGTGCCGAGAATCGACAGGAAGCCGGCGCCCAGCACGAGCGAGACGTTCCAGACCTTCAGCATCCCGCGTTTCTCCTGGATCATGACCGAGTGGATGAACGCCGTGATGCACAGCCACGGCATCAGCGCGGCGTTCTCAACCGGATCCCAGGCCCAGTAGCCGCCCCAGCCGAGCTCGGTGTAGGACCAGCGCGCCCCGAGCAGGATGCCGATGCCGAGAAACAGCCAGGCGGCGAGCGCGAATCGGCGGGTGAGCGAGATCCACTCCGCGCCAAGCCTCCCCGTCACCAGCGCGCCGACCGCGAACGCGAACGGGACGGTGAGCAGCGTGTATCCCGAGTACAACATCGGCGGGTGGATCATCATGCTCGGGTGCAGGAGCAGCGGGTCGAGCCCGGCGCCCTCCGACGGCGGGTTGGAGGTGGTGGCAAACGGGTTGGCCCAGAAGGCCGCCAGCGACGTGAAGAAGGCCATGAAGCCGAGCAGCACGGCGGTCGCGTAGGCGGTGATCTCACGCGCCCGCCGGCGGACCAGGAACAGAATCAGGCTCGACCAGAGCGAGAGCAGGAACACCCACAAGAGCAGCGACCCCTCCTGCGAGGACCACGCCGCGGCCAGCTTGTAGAAGGTCGGCGTCGTCGTCGAGGAGTGCTCGGCCACGACGTTGAACGAGAAATCGTTGCGGTAGAACGCGTCCTCGAGGATCGCGAAGGCCAGCGTGGCCATCGCCGCCAGCGCGTACACGGCCCGGCGACCCGAGTCGACCCAGTCCCGCCGCCCGCGCCGGGCGCCGTAGATCGAGGCGCCGATGCCGTACACAGCCACCGCGAGGCACAGGATGAGGAGCGCGCGTCCGATCAGCGCCACGTCACGGCCTCCGAACAAGGCGCCGCCGTCAGGCGCCGCCGACCATCGTCATTCCCACCCGGCATCCTTATGAGGCGGCCGCCGCCTGGTACTTCGACGGGCACTTCGTCGTGAGCGAGTTTGCCTGGCCGATGTACTTCGTCCCATTCTCGCGCACGGCCACCATCACGGCCCGTCCGGCGGCGAACGGATCCGGGACGATCCCCGTGTAGGTGACCGGCACGGCGAGGTCCTTCTTGGGGTCGCGGATCGAGAAGTACAGCGTCGCGCCGGAACGCCGCACCGAGCCGTCGAGGACGGTTCCGGCCAGTTCATAGGTCTGGCCCGGCTTGCCGTAGGCCAGCAACTGGGAGGCGGTGAACTCCTTGTTGCCGGCCGCAAAGCTGACGTAGACGAGTGCCCCGGCCAGCAGCACGGCGGCGGTCAAGGCGACCGTGAGCCGGATGGCGCGCTTACGGCTTGGATCCACTGCGCGTGATTCTCCCACACCAAGCCGGTCGATCTATCTCCGGCTCACTGCGAGGACGTATCTGCCGATTAACGTCGTATTAGCGGGATGCGAAGTTGTCCTTTCCAAGCGAGAAACCAATTGCCCGTCCGAGCGTTATAGGTAGATAGAAATGTTGGTCAGATCCAAGCAACGAGAACGAGGCACCGGCTTGCGCCGTCGGGGGCGTGCCATGGCGCCGCCGTCGGGCGCCGCCGACCAGCTTCAAATAGCCCACGACGGGGAGCGGCCGACGGGCGCCATCGAGCCCGAGGGCTCATTGCGTGAGCGCCGCCACGGCGGCCCCACCGAGGATCGCGCGCTGTACACCTGCGAGTGCGGGTATGCCTTTGAGGCGCTCGTCACAACCTCGGTCGACTGCCCCAACTGCGCACGCACTCAGGCCTGGTAGCCAGTCGCACGCGGATCAGAGCGCGCGCCGGCCGTGCTTGCGCCGCCCCTCGGCGCTCACACGGCCCGCACGCGCCACTGATCCGGTCCCAATGCGTGCCCCCGATACCGTTGGTCTTACCGCGGGCGATAGTTCCAGAGCTCCGAACGGGAGTCAAATACGTTCATGGGCGACTGGTATAACCAGCGCTTATGGCATCAAGTGATGCCCGGAAGGTAGAGGCGGGTAGCTGAGCGAGCTCGACCTCAGGCAGCTGCGCTATTTCGTGACCGTCGCACAGGAGGGTCAGATGACGCGCGCCGCGCAGCTACTGCAGCTGGCCCAGCCGGCGCTCTCCCAGGCGATCGCGCGGCTCGAGACCCAGGTCGGCGTGAAGCTGCTCGAGCGCCACCCCCGCGGGGTGACGGTGACCCCAGCCGGGGCCGCGTTCCTGGAGAAGGCGCAGGCGACGCTGGCGGCGATCGAGGACGCCAGCGCGACCGCGCGCGCCTGGGCCGACCAGCAGGGCGGTCGACTGCGGGCTGGATTCGTCAGCATGACTCCGCCGATGCTCGCGGGCGACCTGTTTCCGAGCTTCAGCGTCGCGTACCCCGCGGTCACGATCGAGTGGCGGGAGCTCGGATACCCATCGGAAAACGCCCGGTCGTGGCTGGGCGACGCCGATGTCGCGCTGATCTGGTTCGCCCCGTCCATCCCCGGCTTGGCGCGCCAGGCGATCCGCACCAGCCCGATAGTGGCGGTCGTGGCCGAGAACCACCCGCTCGCGAACCGCCGCGAACTAAGCGTGCAGGATCTATTCGATGAGACGTTCCCCGGCATCGTCGGATGCGATCCGGCGTGGCTCGGCAACTGGGGCCTGGATGCCTACCGCGGCGCGCCGGCTCGCCGCACCGACGACGACGCCAAGACGCCGGAGGAGGTTGCCTGGATCATCAGCTCGGGCCGGGCGGTCACCACCGTGCCCGAGATCGTGGCGGTGCCTTACGCCCACCTTGGGATCAGGGCGATCCCACTCGTCGACGCCCGGCCCGCCGTGCTCGAGCTGGTTTGGCCCGAAGGAGCCGCGACGCCGCTGGTGCGGGCGCTGGCGGAGTTGGCCCGCCAAAGCGCCGAGACCTAGGAGCTGACGGGCGCGCGCAGCCAATAGGATCTGCGACCACATGCCGGGCTCCTATGCCGGACAGACCGTGCTCGTGACCGGCGCCTCGCGGGGAATCGGGCTGGCCACGGCACGCCGGTTCGCCGACCGGGGCGCGTCCGTGGGGCTGGTCGCCACCAGCCAGGCAGGCGTCGAGGAGGCGGCTCGCGCGATCTCCGGCCGCACGCACGCCGTGGCGGCGGACCTCACCGATCCGGCCGAGTGCCGGCGCGCGGTCGATGAGGTCGAGGGCGCCCTGGGGCCGGTCGAGGTGCTCGTGAGCTGTGCCGGGCTGCTGCGCCGGGACTTCGTCGAGGACGTGAGCGTGGAGGACTTCGAGCGCACCTACCGGCTGCACGCGGGCGCGGCTTTGTGGCTCAGCCAGCGTGTTCTGCCCGGGATGCGCCAGCGCGGGCGCGGACACATCGTCCTCGTCGCCTCAGAGTTCGGGCTGATCGGCGGCCCGAGCTACGCGTCCTATTGCACGAGCAAGTGGGCGATGGTCGGCCTGGCCGAGGTCCTCTACCACGAGCTGGCCGGCAGCGGCGTCCACGCCTGCGCGGTCTGCCCCGGCGACGTCCGGACCGACCAGCTCACCGAGGAGCATGAGTGGGGCCCGACCGGCGGGCAAACCCCGGAAAAGGCGATGACGCCCGAATACGTGGCCAAGGCCATCGTGCGCGCCGCCGGCGGGTCAAAGGCTGTGGTTGTCGTGGACAAGCCGCACCTGCGCGCCTTCTTCAACGTGACGGGAGGCCCGCGACGGCTCCGCCTGGCCGCGGTGCACCCCGAGTTCAAGAAGCTCTTGCAGGAACGCAAGCCGCCCGCGCCGGCGGACTCAGGTCTTAAGCCCTGAGACCAGCGAATCGATCGCCTCGTTCAGCGTGGCGCTCGGACGCATCGCTTCGGTGACCTCGTCGTCGTCGGGGCGGTAGTAGCCGCCGATCTCGACCTCCGAGCCTTGCACCGCGCTCAGCTCCTCGACGATCCGCTCCTCGTTCTCGCTCAGCAAGTCGGCCAGGGACGCAAACCGCTCGGCCAGCTCGGCGTCCTGCGCCTGGTCGGCCAGCTCCTGGGCCCAGTAGAGCGCGAGATAGAAATGGCTGCCCCGGTTGTCGAGCTCTTCTACCGCGCGCTTCGGCGAGCGGTCCTCTTCGAGTACCCGGCCAATGGCGCGATCGAGCGTCTCGGCCAGCAGCTTCGCGCGCGGATTGTCTTCCTTGTCGGCCAGCAGCTCAAGCGACGGGCCGAGGGCAAGGAACTCCCCGAGAGAGTCCCAGCGCAGGTGGTTCTCCTCGAGGAACTGCTGCACGTGACGGGGAGCCGAGCCGCCTGCCCCCGTCTCGAACAGGCCACCGCCCGCCATCAGCGGAACGATCGAGAGCATCTTGGCGCTCGTCCCAAGTTCGAGGATCGGAAACAGATCGGTCAGGTAGTCGCGTAGCACGTTGCCGGTCACCGAAATCGTGTCCTGGCCCGCGCGCGCCCGGTCGAGCGTGAACCGGGCCGCCTCCGTGACGTCGAGGATCTCGATCTGGACTCCGTCGGTGCCCAGCTCCTCGAGTGCCGGGCGCACCTTGGCCAGTACCTCGGCGTCGTGGGCACGAGTCTCGTCGAGCCAGAACACAGCGGGGGTGCCTGTTTCACGCGCGCGCGCGACGGCCAATCGCACCCAATCCTGGATCGGGAGGTCTTTGGTCTGACACATGCGCCAGATATCGCCCGCGTCGACCTCGTGTTCGAGCAGCGTCTCGCCCTGGTCGTCGACGACCCGTACCGTCCCGGCCGCCTCGACCTCGAACGTCTTGTCGTGCGAGCCGTACTCCTCGGCCGACTGCGCCATCAGGCCGATGTTCGGCGTCGAGCCCATCGTGGCCGGGTCGAACGCGCCGTGCTCGCGACAGTGATCGACGGCGGCCGCGTATAGGGCAGCGTAGGAGTGGTCGGGGATGACGAACTTGGCGTCCTGGTGCTCGCCGCGAGCGTTCCACATCTGGCCCGAGGCTCGGATCGCTGCCGGCATCGACGCGTCGATGATCACATCGCTGGGCACGTGGAGGTTGGTGATCCCGCGGTCGGAGTCGACCATCGCGAGCGGCGGACCGGTCTGGAACGCGGCGTCGATCGCGCTCTGCACGGCCTGGCGCCGATCGTCGGGAAGCGACGCGATCGCCTTGAGCAGCGCGGCCAGCCCGTCGTTGGGGTTCACCCCGACCGACTTCAGGGCATCCCCGTGCGCCTCGAACAACTGGGCGAAGTACGCCCGCACGACGTACCCGAAGATGATCGGGTCCGAGACGCGCATCATCGTCGTCTTCAGGTGCACGGAGAAGAGGACCCCCCGGTCCTTCGCGTCGGCCAGCTGCTCGACCAGGAACTCCTCGAGCGCGGCCCGGCGCATGACCGCGGCGTCGATGATCTCCCCCGCCTTCAGCGACGTCTTCTCCTTGAGCACGGTCACGCTGCCGTCCCGGTCGACGTGCTCGATCCTGACGGTGCCCTCACGCGTGACGGTGCGCGAGCGCTCGGTGGCGCGGAAGTCGTGCTCGCTCATCGTCGCGACATGCGAGCGCGACTGGGAGGACCACTCGCCCATCGAATGGGGATGCCGGCGCGCGTAGTCCTTGACCGAGGCGGGCGCCCGGCGGTCCGAGTTCCCTTGGCGGAGTACCGGATTGACCGCGCTCCCCTTGACCCTGTCGTACCGGCCGCGGATCTCGCGCTGCTCGTCGTCGCCCGGCGCGTCGGGGTAGTCGGGCACGTCGTACCCCTCCTGCTGGAGCTCCTCGATGGCCGCCTTGAGCTGGGGCACCGAGGCGCTGATGTTCGGGAGCTTGATGATGTTGGCCTCGGGCGTGCGTGCCAGTTCGCCGAGGTCGCCGAGCGCGTCGGGGACGCCCTGGCCGTTTTCGAGCCGATCGGAAAATTGGGCCAGGATCCGTCCGGCGAGCGAGATGTCGCTCGTCTCGATCTCGATGCCGGCCGCGCCGGCAAAGCCACGGATGATCGGCAGGAGCGAGTGCGTGGCGAGCGCCGGCGCCTCGTCGGTGAGGGTGTAGACGATCTTCATGTGCCCCGCACCCTACCCATCCGCGCCCGCATCGAGCGCCCGCGCCAGGTCCGCCCACAGGTCCTCCACGTCCTCCAGACCAACGCTCAGCCTCAGCAGGCCGGGCGGCACCCGGGACGGCTCCCAGCGCGCCCGTGCCTCGAGCGTCGAGGCGACTCCGCCCAGGCTGGTCGCGTTCTCGATCAGCTCGAGCGCCCGCTCCACGCGAGTGGCGGCCGCCTGGTCGACCACGTCGAACGAGAGGAGCGGGCCGAACGAATCGACGTAGCTCGCCGCCACCGGGTCCGGGTCAAGACCCGGGTAGCGGACGCGCAGGACGGCCGGATGGGCAGCCAACCGGCGAGCCAGCTCGAGCGCGCTAGCCGATTCGCGCGCCACCCGGAGTCCGAGCGTCTTCATCCCGCGCAGCAGCAGCCACGCCGGATCCGGGGCGGCCGCGACCCCCGAGGCCGACCGGAAGGAGGCCAGACGCTCGTGGTCCTCGGCCCGCGCCGACGTTACGACCCCCAGCAGTGCATCGTGATGACCGGCGAGGATCTTGCTCGCGCTGTGCAGCACGAAGTCGGCGCCGTGGTCGAGCGGGCGCAGCAGGATGGGGCTGAGCACCGTGTTGTCGACCACCACGAGGGCGCCCGCGGCGTGCGCCTGGGCGATCGCAGCATTGAGGTCGGGAAACGTCATCATCGGGTTGGCGCACGGTTCGAGCCAGACCAGATCGGCGTTGGGCGGCTCCCCCGTCTGGTCGAACGCCTCGAAGTTCAACCCCCAGCGTGCGAGCTCGCCCTGAAGCAGGGCGACGGTCCCCCAATACCCGCCGTCAGCGACGGCCACTGTCGCGCCTGGCTTGAGCAGCGCGAGCATCAGCACGGTCGTGGCCGCGGAGCCCGAGGGAAACAGGAGCGCGTGGCCGCCGTCGAGCTCGCCCACCAGCCGCTCGGCCTCCAGTCCGACCGGATGGGCGTAACGCTGGTAGTAGAAGGGGCCGGGCGTCGCATCGTGGTGGGGGTGGATGGTCGCGCGGTCCACCGGCGGGACTTGGCCCCGCGCCAGCGTGGTTTCACGCTTGGGCATGGAGCGAAACGTCATGGCCGCAGTATGTAGGAACGCGGTCCGAGTCCCATCTCACGACTTCGCCGCCCGTTA